>CAZJSU010000217.1:0-1513 GCA_964548765.1 uncultured Anaerolineaceae bacterium | reverse complement strand
TGCCTCTCCTTAATCAGGAGCCAAATACATTGGATTAAATCGGCATTTGTGTTGGGTATATCACAGTGGTTCTTCGATGTCACCCGACGCTTACCCTACGCTTTGGCATTTGGGCGCGAAATATTATGATAGGTTTGAAAGGGGTATGGTATACTAAAGGCGACCTGTGAATAGTCCTGAAGTATACCTGTTCATAGGCGAAACGACCCAAAAGGCGCTCGAAGTCATAGAATCACTGTCCTGCGCCGCAGCCACACAAGCCGAGGGGATAAATGACCGAGCTATCGGAGTATATTCAGGCGATCAAGATAATTGATACACACGAGCATTTGAGCAAAGAAGCAGAGTATGTGGAACAGGGGCCGGACGTGCTGGCCGATCTGTTCGCCAACTACATCACCACTGATCTGGTGGTGGCGGGCGCGTCGCAGGAAGCGGTGAACGCGCTGCTGGATCGCAGCAACCCGGATATTGAAGCGCGCTGGGCGGGCGTACAGGCCGCATGGCGGCAGTGCCAGCACACCGGTTACGGCGAGGCGGTGCGCTGGATTGCGAAGAACGTCTATGAGATGGACGAGATTACGCCAGCCGGAATTGTGGCGGCGGGCGAAATGAACCAGAAGCTGCGCGAGCCGGGAGAACGGCTGCGGATTCTGCGTGATGAGGGCAATTACGATCATGTGCAGGTGGACAGCTTCACGTGGGAATGCGCGCCCGACCCATCAGGGCTGGATTTCTTCCTGTACGACCTGTCGTGGGTGAGCTTCTGCAACGGCGAGATGGATGTCGCGCGGATTTACCGTCACACGCAGGTTGAAGTGACTGATCTGGAAAGCCTGCGCGAGGCGATGGCGGTGCTGTTTGCCAAATATGCGCCTTATGCCATCGCGGTCAAGACGCAGCACGCCTACCAGCGCACGCTGCTTTGGCAGAAGCGCGATGATGCTGACGCGGCGGCGGTGCTGAACAGGCACCTGCGCGGAGAAGAACTGAACGAAGGGGAGCGGCTGCTGCTGGGTGATTGGGGCTGGGCGCGCGGGGTGGAACTGGCGACTGAGTATAACCTGCCGTTCAAGATGCACACCGGGTACTATGCCGGACATAGTTCCATGCCTGTGGAGCGCATCAAGCCCGGCCACCTGTGCGGCCTGCTCCAGCATTACCCGCAGGCGCGCTTCGTGCTGATGCACATGGCCTATCCGTACAATGACGAACTGGTGGCGATTGCCAAGCATTACCCCAATGTGTGGGTGGATATGTGCTGGTCGTGGAGCATTGACCCGTACAGCGCGGCGGATTTCGTGCGGAAGATGATCCACACCGTCCCCACGAACAAGCTGTTCGCCTTTGGCGGTGACACCTTCTGGCCGAATGCGTCGGTCGCTTATTCTAAGCAGATGCGCCGCTGGCTGAATTACGCGCTGCAAGCCGAAGTGCGCGAGGGGCTGCTGAGCGAGAGCGAGGCCATCACACTGGCGACACGCTTCCTGCGGAGCAATCAGGAAGCCTGCTT
>CAZJSU010000216.1:0-1761 GCA_964548765.1 uncultured Anaerolineaceae bacterium | reverse complement strand
AAAAGACGCTCCCCGGCTTTGGCGAACTGTTCCGCATGTTGAGCTATCAGGAAGTCGGCGCGGCGGCCATGCTCAGCCGCGCGACAGCGGGCGTATACCGCAGCACACTTGTCGTCTCCGTGCCCGGCAGCACTAACGCCGTCAAGACCGCGCTGGAGAAGCTCATCATTCCCGAAATCAACCATCTGGCATGGGAGATCGTGCGTAAAAGCTAAGGGCTAGACCCGCCGCGCACAGCGAAAGCCGAGATCGGCGAGATAGGTATCGGGCGGGCTGCTCTGGCGAAAGGCCGCCCGAAGCAGGTAGTTTTCTTCAAACCACGAACCGCCGCGCCGCACCCGCCAGCCTGCTGTTTCCGGGTTTTCGCGGTCATCGTCCGCCGTGTAGGGATAAACGCCATACAAACTGTTCACCCACTCCCACACGTTGCCACTCATATTAAGCGCCCCCACCCACGATGCGCCCCCGGTACGACTGCCCACATTGGCGGTAGACGACGCGCCCTTGTAGGTAACCCTCTCTGGCTCGAATGTCTGTCCCCATGGAAATACCGGCGCGTCAGGCCCACGCGCGGCGTATTCCCACTGCGCCTCTGTCGGCATCTGCGCCTCGCGCTTCATGCAGAAATTGCGCGCCTCTGTCCAGGTAATGTATTCGCGTGGATGGCTGGCGGTCTGGTTGATGCTGACGCGCCCGGCCACACCGCCAAAACGCGCGAACTGCTGGTTGCTGACTTCGTAGCGATCTATCCAGAACGGTTCATCGAAACAGGTTTGTTCCACAGGCTGTTCATCGCTGTACCAGTCGCGCTCGCCCCCTAGAGACAGCGCGTAGGCAAGCTGCTCATCGGTGCTGCCCATCATGAAGCAGCCTGCCGGAACTAGCATCATCGGCACACTATCGAAATTCTGCGAAAACGGTTGCCAGTCAGCGTTACCGCCGCTGAAGCTGCGGGCACGTTCCAGCGCGGCAGGCAGCAGGTCAGGCGCTGTCGCTCGTGTGGGCGCAGCCGGGACTGATGATATTGTTAGCTGGGTGCTGAGCGGCACGTCGGATGCGGTCGGGACATTCAGGCGCGGCAGGATAAGCAGCACTGCTCCCAGCGCGGCCAGCACCATTACCGCGCTGATGAGCCAGCGCCAGAGCATCCGGTGCGCTGTACGTCGCGCCCTATGGATATAGGCAACGAGGTTGTCTATGTCTCGATGAAAATATGGATCGTCATGGATGACAAAGGCGTGATGAAAAGCCAGTTGGCGCAGCGTACCGGGCAGTTGCTCGGCAGGCGGCGGGACAGCGCCCTCCACCAAAACCGGAATCACCAGTGTGCCGGTGCGGGCCAGGCCGCTTTCCACCTCGATCCGCACAAAATCATTCGGATCGCCCAGCCGCCGTTTGCCCTGACTGTCGGTGATGTTCGTCCACTGTGGGCCGATGATAACCAGCATGACATCGGAAGTCTCTACGGCTTGCTGAAGAACTGTACGGAAATCCTCACCGGGTGGGATGTCGTTGACATCCTTGAAGATGTCCTTCTCGCCAAATGCCTGCACCAGCCGATCGTGGATGCGGTTGGTCACAAGACGACTATCAGCACGACGGTAAGAGATAAAGATGCGCGGCATATATTAGGTTCACCCTATGGCTAGATTTCTATTATCATGTGTTTATATGTGGGGAGCAAGCATTTTACCGCCGAAACACGCCCCCTAAATACAGGGGTATCTTTTTATGCGCCTATAGGTTTACAATAATTGCTGC
>CAZJSU010000215.1:0-1975 GCA_964548765.1 uncultured Anaerolineaceae bacterium | reverse complement strand
CCCCGCCTCAGTACGAGATCATGTCCAGCGGCAGGTGCGCGATGCGGTTGAGGTAGCGCAGGCTGATGATCCCGTCAGCCCGCAGGTCAATGCGCGTGATGGCCGTGTTGTAATGGTTGTAGCGCATCGTCTCGCCCGGAAGCTGGTTAAACAGCGCCTTAATCAGCCAACTGGCAAAAGTGCCATGCGTCACCAGCCCGATGCGCTCGTCCCGCCCGTCAGGCTCCGTCGCCCAGCGCCGAAGCTCCTCCGCCACGCGCACCGTCCGCGCCAGCATGTCGGCCTCGGCTTCCATGCCGCGCCCCCTGTCCCACCAGCCCGCGTCGCTGATGGTTTCCGGCAGGTGATAGTCGGCAAACTGCGCCAGAATCTCGGCGCGCGTCATGCCGGGATAGCCGACATAAACGCCTTCCTCCTCCATATAGATGCCGCCGTGTTCATGCAGGTCTACCCACACCTCCGGCTTCAGGCCGAGCGCCTGCGCGATAGGCCGCGCGGTTTGCAGGGCGCGGTGCATGGCGCTGCAATACAGCCGCGTCAGCCCGTAGTTGACGCGCTGGCTGTGGGCGGTGGTGGCGTGTTCCTGCACGTCCTGCATCGGCAGCCGCGCCAGGCCGGCCTCCGGGAAGTCTGCGCTCGCCAGATGCCGCGCGACGATCTCCGCCTGCTGGTGGCCGAGGTCGGTCAGCGGCGCGTCCATCACCCGCTGGCTAACGTCGCTGGCGTTGTTCGTGGACTGCGCGTGACGGATGATATAAAGTTCCATAACTGTACGTTCTCCTGCTGCGATCAAAACACACGCCAGTGTAACATGCTTCGTTTACCCGCGCGCCATCCACCCCTTGCCAGCCCCGCGCGAGCATAAAGATCATCCACGCTTTCATAACACTTTACAGACTGTGTTAACAAAAACGAAATTTTCATAAAAAACATCCACGTCAAGACAATTTTCATGCGAACACTACTAGAATGAAAATAACGCAAATATAGTGGCGACCATTCTCCCTCATTCATGCCTCGCCATTGGTTTTATCACTTCTTTTTCAGGAGTAAAAATGACGAAAACGCGCCTGCTTACGACCGTTTTCCTGTGTCTGCTGCTTTTAAGCATCCTCCCCGGCGCATCCCTGCTGGCACAGGACGCAGCGACAGCGGAAGCGACTACGGAAGTCATCCCCGAAGTCACGCCTGCTGCGCCGACAGAAGAACCGACAGCGGTTCCCACCGAGGAGCCGACCGCGCAGCCCACCGAGGAAGCGCCCGTCGCGCCGACGGTGGAGGCCACGCCAGAGCCGACCAGCGAGGCCACGTCTGAGCCAACCGCTGAACCGACGGCAGAGGCGACGACCCCGCCCACGCCAGAGGTCGAGGGGACACCCGCGCCGCTGGCCGACGTGTTCCAGGACGATTTCCAGAGCGGCATCAACGCCAACTGGCTGTTGAGCGCGGGCTGGCAGGTGGGCAGCGAGGGGGATAATCACTTCCTGCAAACCAGCAGCGCCGACGAGGGCGCGACCGTGACCGGCCTTGACTGGCCGAATTTGCTTTTTGCGGGCAATTTCCGCATTCCGAAAGGCAGCGCGGCGCATCTGGACTTCGGCGGCGGTTACACGCTGACGATCCGGCCTTCGGGCAAGGCGCGTCTGTTCCGCGCGGGGACGCTGCTGGCCGAGGGCGCGGCAGTGCAGTCCACGTCCGAATGGCGACAGGTCAACCTACAGGCGCTTGGCGGCCTGTTCACCGTCGCCGTTGACCGCGCCATCCAGTTCAGCGTGACCGACCCCGCGCCGCTGGCAGGCGGCGGCCTGAGCATCCGCAGCGGCGGTGCGCTGGCCTTCGATACCATCGTGGTCAACCGCCTCGACGCGCCGACACCGCTGCCCGCCGAGGAAGCCACGCCGGAAGTCGCCATCGCGCAGGCTCCGCCGCCCGTCGCGTTTGAGCAAGGGCCGAACGGCGAGACGATTTTCGTCGT
>CAZJSU010000214.1:0-1983 GCA_964548765.1 uncultured Anaerolineaceae bacterium | reverse complement strand
CCCATGATGATCGCCTGCTGCTTGGTATCCAGCCGCGCCAGCACCTCGCGCAGCCCCGCCGCGCCGCTGATGCCGTTCAGCACCGCGTTGATGTCGCGCTCGTTATCCAGCAGCGCTGTTACCCGCGTCCCGATCTGGCTCATCACCTCTTCGTCAATGCCGCTCGGACGCTGATCCACGATCAGCAGCGTCACGTTGTACTTACGCATCTCACGCGCGATCACGCCGAAGGTCGTCTGGTTGGCGATCTTCGGATCAAGGAATTTGTGCGCTTCCTCGATGGTAATCAGTAGCTGCGGCGGCTCGTAGGCTTTATCGCCCAGCGCGCGCTCCACCCGCTCGACATACGACTCGTGAATGCGCCGCGTCAGGTAGTTCGCCACCAGCATGTAGGCTTCCAGCGAGTTGCCGTAGCGCCCGAACTCCAGCACCACGCTTTTCTGCTGGTCAACCAGAATGTTGATGATCTGCTTTACGCTGTCGTCGGGAGTCTCTGGCACCAGAAAGCCCCAGCGCTCGAAGCGTTCGATACGCCGCTGCACCGCGATCAGCGTTCCCTCGGCGGTGGGGGTGTTGGTGGTGATGTCCTCCAGATCATCCACATCGCCCCGCAGCAGGCGGCGAATCCAGCCCTTGCCCCAGCGCTTGTGCAGCGTGTGGATGCAGTCAATCATCGCGTCGGAGAAGCTCATCGTCACGCGAAGCTGTTCGAGGTCCTGCGGCTCGATTTCGTCGTAACCGAGGCGCACTTCAAAGTCGTACTTGGCGTTGCGGCGGCGCGACGATTCCGCGTCCAGCGTCAGGATGACCACCTTCTGGTCGAAAAGCTGCTTCAGCCCCTTCACGCTGTAGCCGTTTTCGCTGGTCACTTCCCAGCCGTAATCGTTGTGCATGTCGAAAATCAGGTTCACGCCGATCCCGCGTGAGATCGTCCCGGCCAGCAGCACGCGCGTGAGGAAGCTCTTGCCCGTGCCGCTTTTGCCAAACACGCCGACCGAGCGCTCCACCAGCCGCCGGAGGTCGAGGTTGACCTGTGTTTCTTCCAGTTCCAGCGGCACGCCAACGTTGAAGTGCGTCGCGTCCTCATAGCCAAAAACATCGTTGACATCATCCACGCTGGCGTTAAAGACCGACATGAAGTGGCTGGGGATGGATTTTACAGGCTTGGGCTTGTTGTCCTCTTCAATCGAGAGCATCGGCGCGACATGCACCGTGCCGTAAGCAGCGGTGCCGCCGTAGACCTCGGCCAGAAAGGGGTCGCTAACGTCTGGCGGGTCGTTCTGGATAGAGGGGTTGGTATTGCCGAGCGCAATATCGTTCACCATGCAGAAGAAGCGCCGCTTGTTGCCATGCACCACGACATAGCGCCCCACCGCCAAATCTTCCACACTCTGCCCGCGATCCAGCTTGACAACCAGCCCCTTACTCAAAGAACCACCCACAACCACCCCAAGACGGTCATCAATCACATAAGCCAGCGGGTCACGGGGGAACCAGTCATCAAGGCTTGCGTTAGGCGGCAGATTAATCATCGTGATCTCCGTTTACAACTGAAGTTTTTACCCTGCTGCGAGGGCAGGTGCAAAGCACCCTGTCTGTCAATAAGTATAGCACAAGTGTTCATATACAGGCATGGAGGATGTGTTAGGTTTGCATTGTTGCCTATAGTATATGCGGGACGGCCATGTGTGTCAGGTAGAAAATGTAAACCCGCGTCGGGGAGTGGTCAGGCTTTGCCCCGGCGTTCATTGCCATGCTTGAAGTGACCGGTCGCTTTCGCCATCACCAACTGCGCCGCGCGGTCATCCAGCCCGGCGACCTGCGCCAGAAACTTCTGCGCCTTCGTCCCCTTGAGCGTGGTCACGTGCTTCCCCCGCCAGTAAATCAGCACGCGCCCGTCTTTGGTGGCGTGGTAGTCAAAGGGTTCTTCATCGAAGGTGTTGCGTTTGTCTATGTTGGACATTTAAAAACTCAACGCAAAGG
>CAZJSU010000213.1:0-2027 GCA_964548765.1 uncultured Anaerolineaceae bacterium | reverse complement strand
AAACGAGCAGTAACGGCGACCTGCTCAAGCTGGCGACCGTGCGCGTGGAGTGACAGCAGCGCAGTGTTCTCAATCGGCGTGGCAAGGGTATTGATTTAACTCAGTCAGCCCTTGCCTTTCCTCTATTCGTTCAGGAAGATTTAGCTTGAGGAGAAAAACCGTAACCCGCCCTTCGGGCGTGAGTGGTTCGATCAGGGCTGCGTTTAGTCGAAAATGCTCTGACCATGATTGTCGTCGCGGGTTAAAAAGCCCTACAAACCGACCTGTCGCCCGATCATAAGAACCAATATCACTGCCTTTAAAACGATTACAGGTAGAACACAGCTTAAGCACAAATTGTCTCTGCTTGTTTCGCCGCTGTGCTTCTCAGAAATGATATGGTCAACTTCAAAGGGTAAAAAGTTGTTTTCCTGGCTCAATAAACAATACTCACAGCAGTTTCCCGCTCTTTCCACGACAAAACGACGCAGCTCCGTACTGATGTAGGTCATGTGTTTGCCAGCTTTTGCCGCGCACGAATTTTAAGCATGTTCACAAAATGATTCATGCGAACAAACTCATCTAATTCATGGGCTTCTTCGGGCGTAAGAGCATCGTGGCGATTCTGCTCTAGCAGGTAATGGGAACGCTGCCGTAATTGTTCTGAAGGCTGGAATGTCACAATTTCTTCCGGCGTGGGCGATGAGGTTAAAAATTCGATGACCTCATGAAAGAGGATGCTGGATTCCGCGACTGCCATACGAAACTTCTCCTTAACCCTTGTCTCAATTATAGCATACCTCTCCCCAACGTAACGTGCCGGACAAGTTCAAACACGCTACAATCTGGCCTACAGCATAGAAGGAGCGATCAATGAGCGTGGTGTCTCTGGGGGAGTTACTGATTGACTTTGTGGCACTGGAAAGCGGCGTGACTGTGGGCGAGGCCAGCGGCTTCCAGAAAGCGCCGGGGGGCGCGCCCGCCAACGTCGCCGTAGCCACCGCGCGACTGGGGCATCCGAGCGCGTTTCTGGGTCAGGTGGGCGATGACCCCTTCGGCCATTACCTGAAGCACACCCTGAACACGGAAGGCGTAGACCTGCGCGGGCTGCGCTTCACCAGCGAAGCGCGGACGGCGCTGGCGTTTGTCGCGCTGGCGGAGGGCGGCGAGCGCAGCTTCGTCTTCTACCGCCATCCGAGCGCGGATATGCTCATGCGCCCAGAGGATGTGCTGCTGGATGTGATAGACGCGCACCGGATTTTCCACTTCGGCTCGATCACGATGATTAACGAACCCGCCCGCTCCGCTACGCTGATGGCCGCGCAGTACGCCCGTTCCCGCGACAAGCTGATCTCGTATGACCCCAATCTGCGGCTGGCGCTTTGGCCGAGCGCGGAAGCCGCGCGCGAGGGGATGCTGACGGGGATGAATTACGCGCATTTCGTGAAGATCAACGACGAGGAACTCGAATTCCTGGGCGGCAGTGTCTCGGCGCTGTGGCGCGACGAGATGCAGTTGATCGTGGTGACACACGGCGCGGGCGGCGCGACCATCCACACCCGGCAGACGCAGCGCCACTTCCCCGGCTACACCGTCGCGCCGATAGACACGACCGGCGCGGGGGATGGCTTCGTGGCCGGGCTGCTGGTGGGCATTCTGGAGCACCCGCAGGATTACCTGACCCAGCTAGAGCCGATTCTGCGCTTCGCCAACGCGGTCGGCGCGCTGGCAACGACGATGCGCGGCGCGATCCCGGCGCTGCCCAAGCGGGACGCGGTGGATGCGTTCCTGCGCGGCCCGGGGTGAGCGTAGCAAGCCGCCAGATGCTAACCCCCTGCGGGGACGATGAGCCATCTGGCTGATGAAAAACCAAGCCCACTGAAGAGGCTGAGAGAAGTCTGACAACCTGAAGCGCCTTTAGTGCGCTTGTTTTGTCTCAGCGGCAAGGCTTTAGCCTGCCGCGCTGCTCCACATCCTGGCGCTTCAAACAATCAGAAATTCTCTGCCAGCCACGCCAGCATCCGCGACCAGAAGAAATAGGTGTTCGG
>CAZJSU010000212.1:0-2047 GCA_964548765.1 uncultured Anaerolineaceae bacterium | reverse complement strand
ACCTGTTCAACTACCCCAAAGTCGACAGTTCGTCCTCGGTGGCGGTGAGGCCGAGGATGTTGTAGCCCGCGTCCACGTGCAGCACCTCGCCTGTGACCGCGCTACTGAGGTCTGAAGCCAGCCACAGCGCGGCGTTGCCCACTTCCTCCTGCGACACCAGCTTCCGCAGCGGCGCGGCCTTCTCTGAGTATTTGAGCATCAGCCGGAAGCCGGGAACCCCCGCCGCCGCCAGTGTTTTGATCGGCCCGGCGCTGATGGCATTGACGCGAATGCCCTTCGGCCCCAAGTCGTTTGCCAGGTAGCGCGTGATCGTCTCCAGCGCTGCTTTGGCAACCGCCATCACATGATACTTCGGCATGACTTTTTCGGCGGCGTAGTAAGTCAGGCTCATGATACTGCCGCCCTCGGCCATCAGTGGCTCGGCGCGTTTTGCCATCGCAATCAGGCTGTAGGCGCTGATGTCGAGCGCCAGCTTGAAGCCATCGCGCGAGATATCCACAAAGCGTCCGCCGAGGTCGTCGCGGTTGGCGAAGGCGACACAGTGAACCAGCGTGTCAATTTTGCCGTAGCGCTCGCGCACCTTCTCGAACAGCGCGTCAAGCTGCTCGTCGCTGGTCACGTCGCATTCTTCCACGAAGTCACAGCCGATCTCCTGCGCCAGTGGCAGCACGCGCTTCTGCAGCACCTCGCCCGCGTAGCTGAGGGCGATGGTCGCACCTTCTTCGTGCAGACGCTGGGTGATGCCCCATGCAATTGAATTCTTGTTGGCTACGCCGAAGATCAGCGCGACCTTGCCGTCCATTAACCCCATATTTTGTGTTCCTCCTGAGTGTTCGTTCCACGGATACCGGGTTGTTTTCTTCCGACTTCTGGAAATAACATCCGTTTAATCAACTGCCGTATCCAGCGACCTCACTAATGTAACACCCCAATTGGCCTGAAGCTATGCCAAACAACTTGCGCGGGCGCGCATAAATGCCTAATATTCGGGCTTCCGCCGTTTACGCTACCTCAAGGACAACCTGCATGACTGAGGCTGAAAACACGATTCACGTCATTATCAACGCTGATATTACCGACACGATTGTGGAGCAACTGCGGGCGGTATCACCGCGTTTGCACATCGAACGTTATTACCCCAACGTGCCGGAATCGGCATGGGCGAATGCCGAAGTGCTGTTCATCAGCGGGAGCAACCTGCCCGACCCGGCACAAGCGCCGCGCCTGCGCTGGATCCAGACGTTCAGCGCCGGGTTAGACCACATCCTCGACCTGCCGGTTGTGCAGGCGGAGGACGTAGAGATCACCTCCACCAGCGGAATGCACGCGACACAGATGGCGGAGTTCTCGCTGATGATGATGCTGGCCTTTGAATACAGACTGCCGAAGATGCTGGAACTTCAGCACAAGGCGGAATGGCCGGAGAACCGTTATGACATTTTCTCGCCACAGGCGCTGCGCGGGCAGACGCTGGGCATTGTCGGTTATGGCAGCATCGGGCGCGAACTGGCGCGCATCGCTGACGCGCTGGGCATGGTCGTGGTAGCGAGCAAGCGCAATGTCAAGCAGACCGCCGACGAAGAAAGCTATACCGAAGCCGGCACGGGCGACCCGGCGGGCGACATCCCGACACGGCTGTATCCGTCGGAGGCGGTAGCCTCGATGGTCAGCGTGTGCGATTACGTGGTGATTACCGTGCCGCGCACGAAGGACACCTATCACCTGTTCAACGAAGAAGTCCTGAGCGCGATGAAAAAGACGGCTGTGCTGATCAATGTCGGGCGCGGCGGCGTGATAGACGAGGACGCGCTGGTGTCGGCGCTGGCTTCGGGCAAGATCGCCGGGGCGGCGCTGGACGTGTTCGAGCAGGAACCGCTGCCTGCTGACAGCCCGCTGTGGGGGCTGGATAACCTGATTATCGCGCCGCACATCTCCGGCTACACCACGCGCTACGACGAGAAAGCCGCCGCGCTTTTCGCCGAAAACCTTGAGCGCTACCTGAACAACCAACCACTGTTCAACCGTTTAGATCGTGGGCGGGGGTATT
>CAZJSU010000211.1:0-2147 GCA_964548765.1 uncultured Anaerolineaceae bacterium | reverse complement strand
GCTTGCTGGTAGTAGTCGAGCGCCTTGCGCTTCTCGCCCAGCGCAGACCAGGCCATCCCGATGTTGTTGAGGGTGGCCGCTTCGCCGCCCCGGTCGCCCAACGCCTGATCTATGGGCAGGGCTTGCTGGTAGTAGTCGAGCGCCTTGCGCTTCTCGCCCAGTGCATCCCAGGCCACAGCGATCTGGTTGAGGAACAACGTTTCCTGCTTCTGATTCCCGCCCAGACGGCTGGCGGCCAGGCCCGTTTCGAGCCAGTCCATGCCGCGCAGCCGGGTGCCGTCAGCCGTCTGGATGGCCTGTGGGCGGTGGTGTACGTAACTTATGATGTTGTAGGCGAAGTCCCCGGCGCGGGTGGTCAGGGGATCATCCTGTAACAGGGGCGCAGCACGCTGCGCCCCTGCGGAATGATGCCATTGACGCATTAGTTCATCCCCCACCTCATGCACATGCGGCCGCAGCGGCTCCAGCCGCGCCCATTCGTCCGGTGGCAGGGTGTCGAACTGTTCGGCCTGTTCGATGATGTGGTCGGCGTAGCGGTTGAAGGCGGCTTCGGTTTCGCCCGCGCCGGTCAGCAGGGCGCGGGCGTAGGCGCGCAGCAGGGGGTGGTGGGTGTATAGCTCGCCTTCCTCGCGTGTCAGCAGGCCAGCATCGAGCAGCACGGTCAGCGCGTCCTCCGCGTCGAGGTCGTCGGGGATGCCCCACAGCGCTTGCAACAGCGGCAGATCAATCATGCTGGCCGGGGCGCATACGCCGAGGGCGCGGAAGTGGCCGCGCGCGGCTTCGCTCAGGTCGTCGTAGCTCAGGCGCAGCGCCATTTCCAGATTGAGGTTCTTGTCGTTTTCGTCCAGCTTCAGGTCGCGGAAGTCTGGGCGCTGCTGCAGGCGGCGCAGCAGGTCCGCGCCGGCTTTGGCCGGGTTTTTGCCCAGCCAGCGCCCGGCCAGCGCCACCGCCAGCGCGTGGTTATCCAACTGGCGCAGGACAGCGCGCGCGTCGTCTGTGTCCAGTTCGCGCCCGGCGTAGCCATGCAGCACGGCCAGCGCTTCATCGTCGGTCAGCTTGTCCACCGCCTGCGTTGTGGCGCTCAGGTTGTCCACAATGCGCTTCTGGCGCGTGGTCAGCAGCAGGCGGCAGTCCTCCCCGGCGAACTGGAAGGCTTTCGCCAGCGCGTTATCCCACACGTCGTCCAGCACGATCAGCGATTTGCGGCCTTGCAGCGCACGGGCGAAGCTGGCGCGGGCGTTGTCGGGGTCGGCGTATTCTTCCGGTGCGCCGCCCACCGCCGCGCGCATCAACGCGGGCGCGTCGGCGCTGGTGCGCTGTGGCCCGGCCTCGACCCATAAAATCTGGTCGAAGGTGCGCCGCACTTCGCAGTCGTGGCACAGGGCGCTGGCGAGCGTGGTCTTGCCGATGCCGCCGATGCCGATCAGCGCGGCCACTTCCTGCCGGGAGGTAATCGCCAGCAGCGGGTCGCCGCTGCGAAGCGCCTCTTTCAGCGGCTCGATGTACTGCGGGCGCGGCACGTAGCGCTCTGGCAGGCGCGGGGCGGTGGTGATGGGTGTCAGCGGGCGCACCGGGTCGCGCAGGATGCGTCCGAGTTCGGTGATGAATTCGGCATAATCGCGCGATTCGCGGCAGTCAATGGCGTGGCCTTTGCCGATTTCAGCCGGGATGATGTCGAAATCTGCCAGACGCAGCAGCGGAATCACCGGGATGCACAACTGCTGCGCCTGTTCCCATTCGCCTATGCAGTAGGGTGATTTCACGCTGCGCGGCCCGACGATGAGCAGAAAGCGCTGGCTGGCGCGGATGGCATCGCCGATGGCCTGTGTAAACGGCGCGCCGTCATTGGTCATGTTTTCGCGGTCGTACCATGCGTCGAAACCGAGCTTTTGCAGGTCGTGGTAGAGCTTGCGGACGAATGGCTCGTCGTCGGCGCGGGCGTATGAGAGGAAAAGGCGCGGCTTGTCGGTCATCCTTCGCTCCGGGTTCTGTAGGGTGGTGTGTTACAGTTTATTATAGGGTAGATTGGGGATTTGTGTTGGATAAGAAAGTAAGCGGGGTGGGCATAGGGGGCGCAGCACGGGCGCAGCACGCTGCGCCCCTACGAGTGTGTGGGATTATGCCTCGTCGCCGGGTGGGGCGATGGT
>CAZJSU010000210.1:0-2149 GCA_964548765.1 uncultured Anaerolineaceae bacterium | reverse complement strand
AGGGTACAAATCTCTGCCCTGCTGGCATGATTCGCGTTACCTGCGACACCTATCCTGTATGGTGAGGATAATTGACGGGATCATTAAAGGAGCAGGTCATGCCCATCGTTCAGCACCTCATCGCCGATACCTTCGGTTCACATATCGGCAAGTATAGTCAGCGGCTCAAAGTCACACAGAAGGGGGAGACCCTCGCACAGGCTCCCCTGTTACATCTGGAAACAGTTTCCGTCCTTAGTCGTGGCGTAAGTATCTCTGCTGACGCTCTTGAAGCCTGCGCGGAACGCGGTATCCCCGTGTTTTTTCTGGATTCTCAAGGAACACCTTACGCCAGCATTTATGCTGCCGGGCTGGCAGGGACGGTCATTACCCGGCGGGAACAGCTTCGCGCCTACGATGACCGTCGTGGTCTGATGCTTGGTCTGGCTTTCGCCGCAGGCAAGATCACTAACCAGTCTATTACGCTGAAATATCTCTCAAAAACCCGAAAGGACACCCCCCTCGGTGATGAGCTGCGCCTGTGCGCGGGCGAGGTGCTGGATCATCTCGCATGGCTCGATAAGTTACAGGCCGAATGCGTGGATGAGGCGCGCGGCACTATTCTGGCAGCAGAAGGCAACGCCGCCCGTGTATACTGGCGGGCGTGGGGCGCGTTGATTCCTGAACAGTATGGCTGGTCGGGGCGGGAGGGACGCGGGGCAAAAGACATCGTTAACAGCCTGCTCAACTACGGTTACGGCATCCTTTATGGTCAGGTAGAACGCGCGCTGGTACTGGCCGGGCTGGACCCCTTCGCGGGCTTCATCCATGTGGATCGCCCCGGCAAACCCAGCCTTGTGCTAGACCTGATCGAAGAATTCCGGCAGGTAGTGGTAGACCGTGTGGTGCTGGGGCTGGTCACGCGCGGTTATGGAGCCGAGCTAGATGAGTACGGGCGCATGACCGAAGAAACCCGTACCCATTTTGCCGATCACATTCTTCAACATCTGGAAACAGGGGTGCGCTATGAGAGCAAGCGCTACCCGATTCGTCATGTTATCCAGATGCAGGCGCGTCATCTGGCAGGCTTCCTTCGCGGTGAGGTCGAGGCTTATGCGCCCTACAAGGCGGAGTGGTGAGATGCACCTTTTACTTATGTACGACATCACGAACGACCGCATCCGCACCAAAGTAGCCATGACCTGCGAGGATTACGGGTTGGATCGCATTCAGTATTCAGCTTTTTACGGCATACTGAACCGCAACTTACAGGAAGAACTGATGCTGTATATTGCCCATCTGCTGGGAGACGAGGCCGGACGAGTGCAGTTGATTCCGATTGCCAGCGATGATTGGGCGAAGCGTCTGGAGGTTGGCTCCTATGTTGGATGATGCGCCCCTGTTTACAGTGACCGACCTCAAGCAGTTTACTTACTGCCCGCGCGTGCTGTTCTATGAGCAGTGCCTGCCACACGTACGACCTCGCACCTATAAAATGGATGCCGGGCGTGACGCGCATGAGGCCGAGGCCAAACGCGCGGCACGGCGCAACCTGTCTCAGTATAGTGAAACAACTGGCGAGCGATTCTTCGATGTTCCCCTGACAAGTTCACGGCTGGGGCTGACCGGTATTGTGGATGAAGTGGTTCGCACAACGGAAGGTCGGCTGTTCCCGGTGGATTACAAGCTGGCGAAGCAGGCCAGCCCTCATTATCGGGTTCAACTGGCCGCTTACAGCCTGCTGCTGGAAGATGCGGAAGGTGTCACCGTCGAGAAGGGCTATATTTATCTCATCCCGTCGCGCCAGATGGTCGAAGTGGCCATCACCGATTCCCTTCGTCAGCGTGTCGTGACTTTGCTGGCTCATATGCAGGAGATGGTGATACATGAACTCATGCCTGCACCAGCGGTCAAACCAAGCTACTGCGTAAGCTGTGAGTTTCGGCGTTTCTGCAACGATGTCTGACGAAACTCCCCCATGTTTTCGTGCAAATGAGGGGTTTCGTCGCCGGTTTGGAAATCCTTATGGATTTCGCTAGGTATAAAAACAAACCCCGCGTTATAATGACCTTTAGAAGCGTTTTCCGTCTCTTTAGGTCATTTTTGATCTTCGTGCGTTGGAAACTATAACGGGTTTCCGAAGCACTCGACCCGCAGAGGGTACTGAAAC
>CAZJSU010000209.1:0-2156 GCA_964548765.1 uncultured Anaerolineaceae bacterium | reverse complement strand
GAAAATAGGGACATATGTCCACCTTTTGGTAGAACTTTTGTGCTATGGTGAGTGCGTTGCAGCTTACCAACGGCCCCGCGCGGGTGGCTGCCGCGCTCACGGGCGGACGGCGGACGAAGGGCGCGGCCTGCATGACTGCCCGCGTTTGCACCACTCGACAGCCGCGTGTGGACGGGCAGAGGCAGTCAAGGGAAAGCGGCGGGTTCCGGGGATGGTCAGCGGACGGCATATATGCCGTCCCTACGAAACATGCGAGCTGTAGGGACGCGCAACAGCGCGTCCGGCACATCAAACACAAACCGTCCACAGGGACCAGCCGGGAACTATTAGAGGGAAAGGTAAGTGAAATGGCGAATGTCGCCACAACCTTAAAGACGCTGAACGCCGAAGAAGGGCGCGTGGGGGGCTACCTGGTGATCTGGGGCGGGCCTGACCAGCGCGACTTGCAGGGCGAATACTTCACACCGGAGACGGAACTGGGGCTGGACTGGTACGCCCAGCGCCCGGTGCTGTACCAGCATGGGCTGGATGGCAGCCTGAAAGCAGCGGTCATCGGCGTGATAGACACGCTGCGGCCAGATGACACGGGCTTATGGGCGGAGGCGCAGCTTGACCTGCGCCAGCGTTATGTGCGCGTGGTGCAGAAGCTGGTGGATAAAGGCGTGCTGGGCTGGTCGTCCGGGAGCCTGCCGCATCTGGTCGAGGTGGCGGGTGATGGACAGATCAAGCACTGGCCGATTGTCGAGGGCAGCCTGACCCCCACGCCCGCCGAGCCGCGCCGTACCGATGTCCGCACGATCAAGAGCGCGTATGAGGCGCTGGGGCTGGACATGGGGCGGTTGGACATTGACGACGAACAGCCGGACAGCATGTATGCTGTCCCTACACGACACAACGAGGGAGAAGCACCCATGACTGACGAGATTACGATGAACGAAGCGCCCGCACGCAAGCGGCTGCCGGTGGGCAGCAGCGCGGATGCGTTCAAGGGCATACAGGTAAGCAGCGCGTATGACCCGCTGAACGCGCTGGACATGCTGCACGGGTATATGCTGCTGCGTTCTGGCAAGCATTTTCAGGGCGTGAGCGAGCGTTATGCCAACGCGCTGGCGCACAAGGTGAACAAGGCCGGGCTGAGCGGCATCAAGGCCGACGAACTGAGCTACAGCACGCAGGCGGGCTACGGTGATGAGTGGGTGCCGGATTTGTGGAGCGCGCAAATCTGGCAGAAGGCGCGGCTGGAAAACGTGATTCTGCCATTGTTTCGCTCGGTAGAAATGCCGAGCAATCCGTTTGAGCTGCCTGTGGAGGGGGCCGATCCTTTAGTTTACTTCGTGCCGGAGACGACCAGCGAGAACCAACTGGCGCTGGACGCGGCCAGTAACCCGATCCCCGACAGCAAGATCGGCAGCGGCAAGGTACAGCTCGCGGCCAAAAAGCTGGCGCTGCGCGTAGGCTTTAGCTCGGAACTGGTGGAGGATGCCATCGTCCCGGTGCTGAATATCTACCGCGAACAGGCGATGCGTGCCATCACCGACAGCATTGACCATGTGCTGCTCAATGGCGACACGACCGGCACGGCGACGGGCAACATCAACCTGGACGACGCGACCCCGCCCGCCAATTCGCGTTATCTGGCGTTCGACGGCCTGCGCCATCTGCCGCTGGTGACGAAAACGGCGAACGGCGAAAACGCGGCAGGCGCGCCCGACCTGACCAAGCTGCGGGCGGCACGCTTTAAGATGCCGAGCCGTTACTCGGCGCGTCCGGGTGATCTGGCGTGGATTGTGGACGGGGCGACGTATGCCAAGCTGCTGGGGCTGGACGAGTTCCTGACGATGGACAAGGCCGGGTCGCTGGCGACAGCGATGACCGGGCAGATCGGCTTTATGGACGGCGCGCCGGTGCTGGTGAGCGCGGAGATGCCGCTGACCGAGGCCGATGGCAAGGCCAGCAATACGCCGGGCAATAACACGAAGGGGACGGCGCTGTGCGTGTATCGTCCGGGCTGGTTTGTGGGCTACCGCCGCCGGATCGCGGTCACGGTGGATTACCTGCCGTACTATGACGCTTACCAACTGACAGCGACGGTGCGGCTGGCGTTCGTCAACTTCGATCACGACGTGGCAAGCGCGCTGTACAACGTGACGGTGTAG
>CAZJSU010000208.1:0-2165 GCA_964548765.1 uncultured Anaerolineaceae bacterium | reverse complement strand
ACAAGCTCCCGGTTTTAACCGGGGGTCGCTGACGCGCGTTTATCTCCCAGAGGTAATTTTAACAATCATAACGCGCTGTGTGCGTAACCGTCGAGTGAAGACCGTAAAATGTGGTATGCTCAACTTAATGATATACGTCTTGGCATAAACCGTTACCTTCAACGCAGGTGACGTAATTACCCAAACCACCCGCGCCGCTTGCGCGGTTCGCCCGTGCCGCCATGCGTGAGCGTGGTCAGGCCGCCGCCCCATACATCGTAAATCGGGCGCAGCTCATCCAGCAGCACCTTGCGATCACGCGAGAAGGCCTGCCGCTGCGCCATATCCCACATGCCCGCGTGAGCGCGGTAAAGCGCCTGCGTCGGCTCAACTTCCAGCCCTTCATCCCAACGCCATTTATCAGGAAAGTAGTAATAGTAAAGCAGATAGGGCAGCGGAGTCATGACCGACACGCCGCGATTGTTGTACGCCCACAGGTCAGCGCCGACATGCGACGCGGCCTCGGCGGCGAGGATCAACGCCTGCGCCGTAAGCAGCATCCGGTACAGGCCGTCGCCATAGTAGCCCTGCTGCTCCGCTGGCATTTGCACGGTTTTGAGGATGTAGCCTTCGGGGTGGATGTCGTGGTCAATGATGCCCTTAAAGACCGCCACCGCCTGCTGTAAAGCATCTTCGCGCTCTAGCACAATCGCGCTGATGAGAGCCAGCGTGTTGAGCCACGCCTGATCTACAAACGGCAGGTCATCCAGCGGGCGCTGGAGCGTGTGCAAACGTGCATCGAAAGCCGCCAGCCATGCCGCCTGATTGTTCCATGCTGGATGGTCACGCAGCATCTCGAAGCACTGCGCCAGCGTCACCAGCGCAGCGGCCTGCTCAATGTACGGGCGGTCATCCGGCGCGCCGATGTTAAGGCGCTGCAAACCCTGCACCGCCTGCGCGCCCGCCTGTACATCGTCCGCGAAGCGATAGCGCAGGGCGTTGTGCTGTGCCTGCGAGAGCGCGTCGGACGGTTGGTAAGTATCCAGCAGCGCCCACGCCGCCGCGTAAGGGTCGCCCGCGCGGTTTTCCCGCGCCTGCTGGACGTGTTCCCGTGTAAAGAAAAGCCCGTAATGATGAAACATCCGTTGATGACCTGCTGCCAAGCGCAAATGCTTAAGTATAGCGTATTTTTACGTCACAAAATTGTATGGTACGATTATCAAAACCTGAGAACACATGGCGGGGCGGCATGAGCGATAATTCACAAAAACCTCCATCCAGTAAACCCGGTGATGGCAAGCTGCGCTCTCCTGTTCGCCCATCACACCCCGAATCTGATGCCACGACACCACCGGGAGCCTATGAGCAGGATGGCGAACCGCTGTCGCAGGCGGAAATTGCCGATAACCCGGAGGCCGCGCTGGACGCGCTGCGGCGCAAGATGGAGCGTGTCGCCAACCAGTTCGCGGCAGGGGTGATTAACCGGGCGCAGTTTAACGCCATCTACGGGCGCTATAACGAACAGCGCACGATTATCGAGCGCCTGATCGAACGCAACCCGGAGAATCAGGCGTGGCAGCAGGTCGCCACCCCCGGCCACACCTCGTTCCTGATGAGCCATTTTGAGGCGCGTATCCTGTACTTTGTGGTCTACCGCATCAACATGCCCGCGCTGCTGATGATGGGCGGCCAGCAGCAACCCGTCATGGCCGAGATCGAGCCAGCGTTAGGGGCGCTCATCAATATGCCGAACCGCCCACGCATTGGGCTGGCGCGTAAGGCGATGGGCAAAGGGCAGTGGATGGTGCTGGCGCTGGGTGAACACGCGGTCACGATCGTGATGTTCATGCTGGAACCTTCGGCGGCGCAGCTAAACCGCATCCGTGATCTGCATTCCGACTTTGAACGCGCCAACCGCATGGCCTTGCAGCGCAACACCCAATCGCTCGACAAGATGGTGTTTCCGCAGCGGGCGCTGGTCGAATAATGTACGACGACCCCGACGAAAACCCGAATACCATCTACCTGCCACCCCAGGAGGACGAAGCGCCGTACTGGACGCTGCGCCGTGTGATTTACCTGATTGTCGCCATCATCCTTATCGTGGCGCTGCTGGCGACGCTCCTCTGGCCGCTGCTGTGGCAGATCGCTAACCCGCCCCCGCCAACACCGACTCCTTCGCTGCC
>CAZJSU010000207.1:0-2290 GCA_964548765.1 uncultured Anaerolineaceae bacterium | reverse complement strand
AGGGGCAAGTCACCGACTTGCCCTGGGCGAAGCACCGCTTCGCCCCTACGAAAATGCATTCGCCAACACCATCGTGAAAGTATATAACAACGGGCGGGTTTGAAACCCGCCCCTACGCATGGCCGCTGTGGGGACACATCCGCTGCAAAAACAACACCAACAGTCAAATGTCAACACAACCTAAAAATCCATCAGGCCGTCTTCGTCCTCGTCCAGCTTGCTGCCGAAAATCTCGTCCTGATTGCGATCACGCCGCCTGCGGCGCAGCGGGCTGGTTGCTCGGGGGACGTGCGGCTCGATGTTGACCTCCGGGCGGCCTGCGGCGGGGGGTTCGCCATCGGCCTCCACCCGGCGGAACTTCTGATCTTTCGTGCGCCCCGGCGTGCCGCCAGTCATCCGCCGATAGCGGCCATCGCGCATGATGCGCCCGCTGATGGGCGAGGAGGCGTTGGTGTCGAACATCTCCGGGTGCAGCCCCGGTGTATCAGGCACGGGCGGGTTGGGCTGGCTGACGGCGGGCGTGCTGTCCTTGCGATGCCGCGCCAGCGCCGCGTCGAAATCCAGCGGGTTTGCCCGCTGTGCGCTGACGGTGGAACGCCTGCGGCGCTTACCACGCACGCCCGCATCAGGGCCGGGGACAGGGTCCTCATCACCGCCGAACAGCGCGCCGATGCCGCCGAAGTTCTCGAAGATGCTCAACCCTAACCCGGTATAGCGCACCAGCATAAACGCGCCAAAGCCGATCAGCGCCACGCACAGCAGCCCCAGCCCGCATGTCGCCAGCAAAACAACGCTTAATTCACTCATACGATAAACCTTTCCTCAAAACTACGGGGTCATCAACGGCGATACCGCCGCGATAATCTTCGTCAGCAGCCCTTCAATCTCTGCTTCCGGGTCGGGCGAGTTCACCAGATCATCGTACTGCACCGCCAGCCCCCTCCACGGATCGCGCACCGGACGCACCAGCGGCGGCAGGGTCAGCTCGTAGAAGCCCTCTGGCAGCGGGTAGGCGTAACTGTAAAAATAAGGCCGGTCGAAGCCGGGGCTGCCCGGTGAAAAGCCGAAGTTGATGTGCGGGTCGTTGTGTTCATCCGCCCCCGCCCCGGTGTACCAGATGGTCGAGAGGTCGAAGCCGTGCGGCCAGACAACCACGGGCGACTGCTGGCCGAATAACCGCGCCCGAAAGCGCGCGAAGGCGGTAAAAATGCGGTAGAGCGCGGTGGCGTAATCGCTGGCCGTTGGCGCGTCTATCGTGAACGGCGTTTGGTTGCCCACACTGGCGCGGTCAATCTCGATCACATGCCCCTCGCCCTCCAGCAGCGACAGCACCGTTCCCGCCAGCGCTGCCTGGCTGCTGCCCACCAGCGGCACGCTGACTGGCGCTTCGCCCGGCTGCTGGTAGATCACAGCCTGCTCTGTAAAGTCCAGCAGCAGGCTGCCGCCGAAGCTGAGCGCCCCGGTAGTCAGGCCATGCGGCACGACATGCAGGCTGAGGCGCAGCGCGTTGGGCAGCGGCGGCGTGACCGCCTTCCGCACGGCGGAAAGCACCTGCGCCGCCCATTGCAGGCTGGCGCGTGTCTCGTCAAAATTGCTCAGCGGGGGCAGGGGCATCACAGCGCTCCTTCTCTGTGGGCTTGCAGGTCGCCCGGATCATGTTCACCCTAGCATAGCACAAATTTTTCAAATTCGTGTTTTCCTGCGCGAATATTCACCCGACTTACAGGCGCGGCAGCAGGTTGGCGATGTCCTTCGGCAGCGGGTGTTTGGCGGTGGGGTTATGCCACAGCGCGGTTTGTTGGCCATCACGCAGCAGCACCGCACTCAGCCGCGCCAGTTGGTTGAGGAAATCACGCGCGTTTTTGAAGCCTCGCCGGGTAAAGACCTGTTCCTGCTTCTGGTCGGCCAGCAGCTTGAGCGCCTTCACCGCATCTGTTATCGCCGCCGCGTCACTGGTGCCAACAATCAGCAGCACGTTGACCGCGCCCGGCGGCATCTGGCCGAGCTTCTCGCACACGGTTTCCGCCAGCTTCGGCACAAGTTCAGCCGGCGCAGTCACCCGCAGCCGGGTCACTTCGAGGTTGAAAAGGGTGTTCACGCGGTAGGCGACCGTGAAATCTGGCCCGCGCTGTTTCTCGGCGGCGTACTTCTCATAAGTCACCTCCAGCCGCTTATCCGCCAGCAGCCTGTAGGCCGTTTCCAGCTCGCAGGCGACATCCAGCAGATACTCGGCATCGGCGGCGCTTCGCAGCTTCTTGCGAATTTTGCCCCGGTAGGCTTCGGTGAAGGC
>CAZJSU010000206.1:0-2297 GCA_964548765.1 uncultured Anaerolineaceae bacterium | reverse complement strand
CTCAATAATGATCGCCCGCGATGGCCTTCATCAGCGGGTAGCGCAGCAGCGGGGCAGAGGCAGCCGCCAGGAACGCATCGAACAGGCGCGCGTTCCCGGCCACGTGCTGCTGCACCATGCGCCCGCGTTGTAAGTCCGTGCCGACCGCCGACCGCCACGCCGCGTCATAATCCATCGCTTTGCCATCCAGCAGATTGACCGCCTGCCGCGCCGCCGCACGCCCGGTCAGCATGGCGGTATAGATGCCGCCCCCGGTCAGCGCGTTGGTGAAGTGGCCTTCGTCGCCCACGAACAGCACGCCTGCTGTCGTGCGGCTCTCGCTGGAGGTGTAGATGGGCAGCGGCCACGACTTGGCCGAGTCCGGCTCCAGCTCGAAATCATAACCCTGTTCAACAAGCCAATCCTCAAAATCCGCCAGCCATTCGCGCAGATTGCGCCCGCGCTGCTTGTAGGTGTCGTTGTGCAGGTAAACGCCGATATTGGCGCGTGTGTCGCTTACCGGGAAAATCCAGGCGTAACCGGGCAGCAGGTCGCGCTGGAAGAAGAAATGGACGCATGAAGGCATCGGCTGTTTGAGATGGACATAAGCGCGGATGGCAACCGCCATCGAACCCGCTTCGTCATGATTGCGCCCCTTAAGCGCGCGGGCGATAGGCGAGCCGACACCGCCCGCCGCGATGACCACCCGCGCCTCGTGTTCGATCAACTGCCCACTGCGCCGTTCCACCACGCCCACCACGCGCCCATTATGCAGCAGCGGCGCATGGACGTTCATCACCTCGAACCTTGCGCCCTGCTTCAGCGCGTGCTGGTGCAGGACGTGATCGAAGCTGAAGCGCGGCGCGGTCATCGAGAACAGTTCGCGCGGGCTTTCGTTCACCGTCACGGTGCGCCCGCCGGGGCCGGTGATAGACAGCGACGAGATGCGGCGGTATTCCAGCCCTGCCGCGCGAATATCCACCTTCATCTCGTGCAGCAGCGCCATGACCTCGACAGGCAGGCCGTCGCCACAAACTTTGTCGCGCGGGAAGCTCTGGCGGTCTACCAGCAGCACCGATTTCCCGCCTTCAGCCAGTGTCGCCGCAGCGACCGCGCCCCCCGGCCCAGAGCCGACCACAATCACATCAGAGATCATCGTTTAATTCCCCATGGTGTTATAGCATTTTTGTAACAATTGTTACGTGCATTGTCTTACAAAACCTTTAATTTTGCCACAGGCTGGCGCACATGCTATCCTCTCTTGGGAGGATGAATGGCGGATCAACGGCTTACTTTTGGACTATTCCTTGTCGCAGCGCTGAGCATTTACTGGCTGCTGCAATGGCGCACAGGTTTTTTCAGCACGCGCTACTATTTGCAGGTCGCGGGGTTGCTGCTGGTTACGGCATCCGGCGCGGGGCTGACCGCCGCGCTGTGGCGTAGCAGCCTGCCGCTGGCGCTGGTCGCGCTGGCACTGACGCTGTATCATGGCGGGCTGTTCGGCTTTAAGTTACTGCTGGATACCGATAACAAATACCGCTGGATTCACCGCCCCAACCGCGCCCTTGTGCGCTATCCCGATGGGCATGAGCGCTTCACACTGATGACGGACGACGGCGTGCGCCTGCAGGCGCTGCGCCTGCCCAACGACGAGGCCGAGAAGGCGATCATCGTTTGTCATGGCGCAGGGCGCAGCAAGAACACGATGGCGATGGTGCAGACCTGTACCATTCTGGCGACGCAGTACGCGGTCTTTACCTTCGATTTTCGCGGACACATGGAAAGCGGCGGCCTGTACCACGCCGACGAGGCGACCGAGCATGACCTGAATGCGATGATCGCTCATGTGCGGGCGGCGGGCTTCGAGCGTATCGCGGTGTTCGGCTGGTCAGTGGGCGGGACGACAGCGCTGCTGGCGGCGGCCAATGGCAGCCCGATTGCGGCGATTGTGGCGGGCGCGCCGCCTCCGGTCACGCTGGCCGATTACAAACTGCTGCGCCTGCTGCGGCGGATTCCGCTGCTGCGTATCCCCGGCGCGGCGGCAGCGGCGGCCTCGCGCTACATGCGCGTTTCACCACGCAAGCCGTATCTCGACGCGCTGCGTTTCGCCGCGCGTGTGCCACCGATTCCCATCTTCATCGCCTACAACGACTACGACACCACGCTTGATGTCCCGGCAGCGGCATTCGAGCGCCTCATCGCGCAGCTACCGCCAACGGTCGAAGCCATGCGGCTGCCCGGTCACGGCCACCTGTTCGACTGGCCGAACACCTATTTCTTCTGGTCGCGGATGCTGGCGTGGCTGGCAGAGAATTTCT
>CAZJSU010000205.1:0-2478 GCA_964548765.1 uncultured Anaerolineaceae bacterium | reverse complement strand
TCGCCTTCCTGCCCACTCAGACGATCGTTCGCCGCTGGCTCGCCCACGACCTCTAACCCGCCGCGATGGTCAAAGCTGGACTTATTGCGCGGGCAGCACCCGTGCTATCCTGAAGTCATGCAGATCAATACACCGCCCCACTCCACACGCCGCAGCGAGTTTCTCTCTGGCGCGAAAGACACCTTCCCGCTGATTATCGGCGCGATTCCCTTTGGCATCATCTACGGCGCGGCGGCGGTCACGGGCGGCCTGTCGCCCCTCGCCACGCTGGGCATGTCGCTCTTTGTCTACGCTGGCTCGGCACAGTTCATCGCTGCCGGGCTGGTCGCGCAGGGGGCGGCCTTCGGCATCATCGTCGTGACCACCTTCATCGTCAACCTGCGTCACGTGCTATACAGCGCCTCGCTTGCGCCCTACATGCAGCATCTGGCGCAGCGCTGGCTGCTGCCGCTCGGCTTCTGGCTCACGGACGAAACCTACGCCGTCGTCATCCGCCGCTATCCACAGGACGACGCTTCGCCCTACAAGCACTGGTATCACTTCGGCTCGTCGCTGGCGATGTATGTCAACTGGCAGCTCTGTACGTTGATCGGCATTGTCGCCGGGCAGCAACTGGAAGGGCTGGCCGACCTGGGGCTGGATGTGGCGATGGTCGTTACGTTTATTGGTATCGTTGTGCCGTTGGTCGCCACCCGCCCGATGCTGGTGTGTGCGGTCACGGCGGGCATCGTCAGCCTGCTGACCAACGCGATGCCCAACAAGCTCGGCCTGATGGTCACGGCGGTGGTGGCTATCGCCGCTGGCTTGCTCGCCGAATCTTTACAGCCGCATGAACAGGTGGAAAAAGCCGATGCCCCGAATTAAATCTTTGCGCCTCCGCATCTTTGCATTGAGTCATTCGCAATGAACGAAGCGCTGCTCGTCCTCGGCATGGCGCTGGTGACATTCGCCGTGCGCTACCCACCGCTGGCGCTGGTGGGCCGCCTGCAATTACCAGAGCGTGTCATCCGCGCGCTGCGTTATGTGCCTGTCGCCGTGCTGACCGCCATCATCGTTCCCGCAGTCCTCATGCCACAGGGCGAGCTTGACCTGCGGCTGGAAAATGCCTATCTGATCGCCGGGCTTACGGCTGTGCTGGTTTCGTGGCGCATGAAAAACCTGCTCCTCACCATCGTGATTGGCATAGGCGTGTTCCTGCTGTGGCGAGTCGTTATAGGCTGACGCGCCTAGCTGCCGAAAGCCGCCACTGCCTGCGCCGATTCTGCGCTTAGCTCATACAACACCAGTTTGCCATCCACATCCACCAGCGCCAGCGCCGTCCTCGCGTCCACCCGCCAGATGAGCGCCTGCGGATCAAGCGGATTGAGCGGCACGTCCAGATGATTAATCACCCCCTGCACGTTATAGGCCACCAGAGTCGCCGTCTCCGCCTCAATGCCCCAGTACCACACCTCTTCGACAACAGCCTCCTGTGCAAAGGCTGTCGCTGTGGCCGTGAGGAATACCGATAAAACCAGCAAAAGCAAACCCACTCGCCGCCACATAACCCCTCCAAAAATTTACTTTTAAAGTTTTCCCCTACTGGTAATAACACCCGAACCATGCGCTTAGATGCGCGCCTAAACTCACCCCCGCTTACGCGCAATCCCGATCTGATTCACCCCCATGCTCAGGGGCGTAAACGTCGTCCGCGTGACCACCTGCGCCAACGCGGGCAGGCCAAAAATTCCGAACTGAACCGCCTTCGGAATCAACGGCACATACGGCACATCCCACAGGCCGTCGCCAAAGTGCTTCTCCATTTTCAGGCCGCTGGCTTCGCACCATGCGCGCCATTGCTGCGGCGGGTGGACGTTGATGTGCGTCTTGTCTTTGCCGATTGCGTCATTATCGCGGTCTTTAAAGCGGCGCAGGCTGTAGTCCGGGTGCGGTGTGGCGAACAGCCACAGGCCGCCCGGCTTCAGAAGCCGGCTCACTTCCGCAATCGTGTGCTGCGGATCAGGCAGATGCTCGACCAGATGCAGCGCCACCACCACGCTGAACGAGCCGCTTTCAAACGCGCTCAGGTCGTCCGCGCTCATCTGATACGCCTGTGCTTTTGGCGCGTTCAGCTTCGTCTGCTCAATGCTGTAATCAATCAGGTCAATGCCAATGCACTCAAAATCATCCTGAAGCAGCCCCAGCAGATGCCCCAGCCCGCAGCCCATTTCCAGCAGTCTGCCCCCGCCCGCCGGGGCATAACGCCGCGCCAGCGCCGCGTAATAGCGCCGCGCGAACCAGTACATGCTGTACTTGCCCAACCCCCGGTCTGCGTAATTCCACTTTGCAAAATATTCCCGGCTGTAATGCTCGACCGGCACTTCTGGCTGTACGCCTTCACTCATTCTCTGACCTCTATCCTCTCCACGCGCCGACCCCTCAGCACTCAGCACTCAGCACTCAGCACTCAGCACTCAGCACTCAGCACTCAGCACTCAG
>CAZJSU010000204.1:0-2488 GCA_964548765.1 uncultured Anaerolineaceae bacterium | reverse complement strand
CAGTGGGCTTGGCTTTTAATCAGCCAGATGGCTTTAGCCTCTGGCTTCCTGTATTGAGCCAAATCTTACCCCTGCGCCCACGCCTTCGCCCGCTCGACCGCGCGCTGCCAGCCTGCATACAGCGTGTCGCGCTCATCGGCGGACATGCGCGGCTCGAAGGTGCGCTCCACCTGCCACTGCCGCGCGATTTCGTCCTGCGAAGCCCAGAAGCCGGTCGCCAGCCCGGCCAGATACGCCGCGCCGAGCGCGGTCGTTTCGGTCACGGCGGGGCGCTGGACAGGCACACCGAGGAGGTCGGCCTGAAACTGCATGAGGAAGTCGTTCCGCACCGCGCCGCCGTCCACGCGCAGCGTTTGCAGATCAATGCCGCTGTCGGCGCGCATCGCGTCGGCCACGTCGCGCGTCTGGTAGGCGATGCTCTCCAGCGCGGCGCGGGCAATATGAGCGCGACCACTGCCGCGCGTCAGGCCGACGATGGTGCCACGCGCGTACTGATCCCAGTGCGGCGCGCCCAGCCCGACGAAGGCTGGCACCAGATAAACGCCGTCGGTGGTGGGGATGCTCTCGGCCAGCGCCTGCGTCTCCGCCGCGTTGCGGATGATCTGCAATTCGTCGCGCAGCCACTGCACCGCCGCCCCCGCGATGAAGATGCTGCCTTCCAGCGCGTACTGCTGGCGCGCGTTTTCCAGCTTCCACGCGGCGGTGGTCAGCAGGTTATTGCGCGACTCGACAGGCGCGTCGCCGGTGTTCATCAGCAGGAAGCAGCCTGTGCCGTAGGTGTTCTTCGCCATGCCCGGCTGGTAACACGCCTGGCCGAAGGTGGCGGCCTGCTGGTCCCCCGCGATGCCCGCCAGCGGGATCGCGGCGCCGAACAGCGCCGCGTCAGTCTGCCCGTAGACCATGCTGCTCGGCACGACCTGCGGCAGCAGCGACATGGGGATATTGAGGTGCTGGGTGATGGTGGTTGACCACCAGTTTTTGTGGATGTCGTACAGCATGGTGCGGCTGGCGTTGCTCACGTCGGTGATGTGCAGCCGCCCGCCTGTCAGCTTCCACAGCAGGAAGGTGTCTACCGTGCCAAAGGCCAGTTGGCCGCGCTCGGCTTTCTCGCGCGCGCCGGGGATGTTCTCCAGCAGCCACGCGACCTTTGTGCCGCTGAAGTAAGCGTCGGTGACGAGGCCGGTCTTTTCGCGGATGATCTGGTCAAAGCCTTCGGCCTTCAACTGGTCGCAGAACTGCGCGGTGCGCCTGTCCTGCCAGACGATCGCGTTATGGATCGGCTCGCCCGTGTGCCTGTCCCAGATCAGCGTGGTCTCGCGCTGGTTGGTGATGCCGACAGCGGCGATGTCGCCCGCCGCCAGCTTCGCGCCGGCCAGCGCCTGTTGCGCGACGGTGTACTGCGTGTCCCAGATGTGCGCCGGGTTGTGTTCCACCCAGCCGGGGCGGGGGTAATGCTGCGGGAATTCCTGCTGGGCGACGCTGATGATCTGCCCGGCGTGGTCGAAGATGATGGCACGCGAAGAGGTCGTCCCCTGATCGAGGGCAAGGATATGGTCGGGCATGGTCATTCCTCTGGGTATTAGGTGTCAGGTAACAACGGCACAATATCAATGAACGCCCCGCATCAGCCTTTGGCTTCTTCCTCGTCCTGCTGGCGGAGGGCGCGGCGGCCAATGCGGAGCTTGTACCAGAGCAGGTCATGGTTGTAGACCGCTTCCTGTATCGCGTTGTCCACCAGGTCGGCGGGTTTGACTTTATCGCCGCGCGTGCCGAGCAAGCGGCTGCCGATAGTCGCCAGCAGCACGATCAGCACACTGACCGACCATTCCAGTTGATCCTGCATGGCGCGGATGGGGGCGGTATGCCCATCCACAGCAGGCGTGTCGGCGGTGACGGGCATCACCGTCTGCACCGAGGGGGACAGCTCTGGCGAGACGAGTTCGCTGTGACGTTCGACATAATGCCACAGCGCCTCGCGGACGACATCGGCTTCGCTGTCGAAGCGCTGGTCGTCCAGCATGTCCTTCAGGCTGGCCTTGAGTTCTGGCGAGATGCGCGCGCCCACCCTTTCGCTATAGGTGCTTTCTGTTCTCGCCATTGCTCAAACTCCTTCCTATAAATTTGTGGCACAAACGGGATGACAACGTTGCATATATTGTACTCCAATTTATAAGGAAGCGCTTTTAGTTGTGTTGACATTCGACTTTTGGTGTGCGGGCGGCATGTGGGCGCAGCACGCTGCGCCCCTACAGGGTATTTGTAGGGGCGCGATACAGCGTGTCCGTCGTTATGCGTAGGGGAGGGTCTGTGACCCTCCCGCAGAGACATGACCGCAGGCCAAGAGGAGTGAGGTTTCACGGGCGGGTTTCAAACCCGCCCCTACACCTGAATGCAGATGACAGACGAACGCGATACATCGCGTCCGCAGCAGACCCCTGCCTGATTTTGCAGCGGGTCTGTTTTGGGCGAAATGAACGAAAAAACACTG
>CAZJSU010000203.1:0-2549 GCA_964548765.1 uncultured Anaerolineaceae bacterium | reverse complement strand
TGAAGGCGCTGTGTCATCAGGCGGGCGTGACGATAAGCTGCCTCGGCAGCCCGGTCGGCAAGTCGCCCATTCTCGACCCGCTTGAAAACGAGCTGGCGAATTTGCAGCGGCTGATGGCGATTGGCACTGAACTGGGGACACGCAGCGTGCGGATTTTCTCGTTCTACCCGCCAGACATCAGCAGCAGCGACAATTATGACAGCTACCTGCCAGAAGCCGCCGCGCGCCTCGGCCACCTGACCACGCTGGCCGCGCAGGAAGGCTTTACACTGCTGCTGGAAAACGAGAAGGACATCGTGGGCGATACGCCGGAGCGCTGTCTGGCGCTGCTGCGGCATGTGGACAGCCCGCGCCTGCGCTTCATCTGGGACCCGGCCAATTTCGTACAGGTAGGCGTGGCGCAGCAGGTGGACGAATACTGGGACGCGCTCAGCCCGTATATCGGCTACATCCACATTAAGGACGCGCTGCTGGACGGCGGGCAGGTCAAGGCGGCGGGCGAAGGTGACGGGCAGGTCAGGGAACTGCTCACGCGCCTGCGCGACAGCGGCTATGAGGGCGTGCTGGCGCTGGAACCGCACCTGACGATCGCGGGTCACAGCAGCGGCTTCAGCGGTATTGAGGGCATGACTTACGCGGTGGCGGCGCTGCGCGGCCTGATGCAGGAGGTCGGGGTGAGTGATTAATTCTGTTGACGTTTGTGTCTGGGGGGTATTTCACATCGCGCCTGCCATCGTCATGCGTCCGTAGGGGCGGGTTTCAAACCCGCCCGCCCGTTGGTGATCGTTGGTCTGGCGAGAGGGTCACAGACCCTCCCCTACATGATACGAATTGTGGACTGGTTGTAAGCCAGGAGGGGGTGAGGTAGAGCGTCTGCCTACCCCACCCCCTGATTTAGTTAATGGTGAAGCTGAATATTTCTGACCATTCGTTGCTGTTGCCCGCCTTGTCGTAGGGCTGCACGCGCCAGTAGTACGTGCCATCGGGCAGCGCGGCGGGTTTATAGTTGGTCTTCTTGACCGGGATCACGTCCACCAGCGGGCTGCCGAAGGCCGGATCATCGTCAATCTGGATATGGTAATGCGCGGCCTGTGTCGCCTTCTTCCACTTCAGCGTCGGGCGTGCGGTGGAAAGCGCCGCGTCGTTATTCGGCTTGAGCAGGGTCACCGGGCCGGGGGGGGTCAGGTCAACGGTGAAGCGCCACTTGGAACTCCACGGGCCGGGGGCACCCAGCGCGTTGAGCGCGCGCACGCGCCAGAACCAGCGTCCTTCCGTCAGACTGTCCACGACATGCGACGTGCCGCCAACGATGGCCGTGTGGTTGACAGACTTGAAGTTGGCCGCGTCGTCCACCTGAATCTGGTAAGTCGCGCCGTGTTGTGCCTCGTGCCATTGCAGCATCACGCTGGTCTGGTTGGTCATGGTGTTATTGGTCGGCTCAGCCAGCTTGACGCGCTTCGGCTTGGGCAGCAGGCGGGCCACAGCATCATCCACGTTGATACGCGGGATGCGCTTGCCGCCCGTGATGGTGATCGGCGTGCCTGTCTGCCGCAGCGCGTTGAGCATGGCCGCCGGGGTAGCGTTTGGCTTGGCCTCGCGCAGCAGCGCGTAAGCCCCGGCCACGTGCGGCGCGGACATGGATGTGCCGTTGTAGGACTGGTAAACGCCGACCAGCACCGACGAATCGATGAAATGCCCCGGCGCGAACAGGTTCATGAAGTTCGCGCGGTTGGAGAAGTAAGAGATACTGTCATCATCCATTGTCGAGCCGACGCTGACGACGGTAGAGAGGCAGGCGGGCGCGCCCAGCGCGTTAACATAGCCGCTGTTGCCAGCCGAAGCGACAGTGGTGATGCCCGCGCCGCGCAGCTTCTTGGTGATCTGGAAACGGGGCTGATTCTGCGCCTTGCACTGGTTGGCGCTGGTATAACCGCCGCCGCCCAGACTCATGTTGATCGCGGCGATGTTGTAGTTATTGCGGTTAGCGAAGACCCAGTTCAGCGCGTCTACCTGATCCGACACCCACGCCAGCGGCTGGTCATCGGCACCGCCGTATGCTTCAGGAATGTAACTGAAGACGTTGATGGCGATGATGTGCGCTTCCGGCGCAACACCGTACAGCGGCTCGACACCGGACGGGCTGGTGTTGTTGCCCGCGATGATGCCCGCCACGTGCGTCCCATGACTGCATGAGGCGTTGCCGTTATAACCGTTGCTGTTAAATCTCGGCACACAACGCGCCGTCGGCGAGGCCGCGCCCGCGCCGACCTGCTGGTTGGCTCCGTTGGGGCAAAGCGAGGTGGAAATCTCGCTGTTGGTGCCGAAGCAGGCTTCGGCGATGACCGCGCCTGTAAGGAACTCGTGATCGGCCTGAACACCGCTGTCTATCACGACCACCGCCTGACCACTGCCATCAAAGCCGTTGCTGCGGGTCACATTCGCGCCGATCACGGGCAGGCTGCTCGCCAGATGCGCTTCTTCCAGACGGTCTTCCTCAATCGAGATCACATCGCGCGAGCTGAACAGGTACAGCAGCCCGGCAGCGTCCA
>CAZJSU010000202.1:0-2549 GCA_964548765.1 uncultured Anaerolineaceae bacterium | reverse complement strand
TGGACGCTGCCGGGCTGCTGTACCTGTTCAGCTCGCGCGATGTGATCTCGATTGAAGAAGACCGTCTGGAAGAAGCGCATCTGGCGAGCAGCCTGCCCGTGATCGGCGCGGACGTGACCCGCAGCAACGGTTTTGATGGCAGCGGTCAGGCTGTAGTTGTGCTGGACACCGGTGTTCAGTCCAATCATGAGTTCCTCACAGGCGCGGTCATCGCCGAAGCCTGTTTTGGTACCAACAGCGGGATTTCCACCTCGCTTTGCCCCAACGGAAACGAGCAGCAGGTCGGCACGGGCGCGGCCTCGCCGACAGCCCGTTGTGTGCCAAGATTCAACGATAATGGTTATGACGGCAACGCCTCATGCAGTCATGGGACGCACGTGGCGGGCATCATCGCGGGCAACAACACCAGCCCGTCCGGTGTCGAGCCGCTGTACGGTGTCGCGCCGGAAGCCCACATCATCGCCGTCAACGTTTTCAGCTACATTCCGGCAACCGCAGGCGGCAGCAACTCACAGCCGCTGTCGTGGGTGTCCGACCAGGTAGACGCACTGAACTGGGTCTTCGCTAACCGCAATAACTACAACATCGTGGCGATCAACATGAGTCTGGGCGGCGGTGGTTATACCAGCGCCAACCAGTGCAAGGCGCAGAATCAGTCCCGCTTCCAGATCACCAAGAAGCTGCGCGGGGCGGGCATCACCACCGTCGTTTCGGCTGGCAACAGCGGCTATATTAACGCGCTGGGCGCACCCGCCTGCCTCTCGACCGTCGTCAGCGTCGGCTCGACGATGGACAACGACACCATCTCCAGCTTCTCCAACCGCGCGAACTTCCTGAACCTGTTCGCGCCGGGGCATTTCGTTGATTCGTCGGTGCTGCCCGGCGTTTACCAGTCCTACAACGGCACATCCATGTCCGCGCCGCACGTGGCCGGGGCTTACGCGCTGATGCGCGAGGCCAAACCGAATGCCAGCCCGGCGGCCATGCTCAACGCGCTGCGGCAGACAGGTACGCCGATCACCATCACTGGCGGCAAGCGCATCCCGCGTATTAACGTGGATGATGCTGTTGCCCGCCTGCTGCCCAAGCCGAAGCGCGTCAAGCTGGCTGAACCGCGCAACAACCACTTCACCAACCAGACCAGCATCACTCTGGAATGGAAGACAGCCCAGCACGGTGTCACCTATCAGGTGCAGATAGACGACGCGGCCAACTTCAAGACTGTCAACTACTCGGCAACCGTTGGCGGCCTGTCGCACACCTTCGACGGCCTGACGGAAGGGCGCTGGTTCTGGCGTGTGCGCGCGCTCAACGCGCTGGGTGCCCCCGGCCCGTGGAGTTCCAAGTGGCGTTTCAACGTTGACCTGACCCCGCCCGGCCCGACGATCCTGCTGAAGCCGAACACCGGCGCGACGCTTTCCACCGCGCGCCCGGCGCTGAAGTGGCGGAAGGCGGTACAGGCTACGCAGTACCGCATCCAGATTGACGATGATCCGGCCTTCGGCAGCCCGCTGGTGAATGCGTTCCCGGTCAAGAAGACCAACTATAAACCCGCCGCGCTGCCCGATGGCACGTACTACTGGCGCGTGCAGCCCTACGACAAGGCGGGCAACAGCAACGAATGGTCAGAAATATTCAGCTTCACCATTAACTAAATCAGGGGGTGGGGTAGGCAGACGCTCTACCTCACCCCCTCCTGGCTTACAACCAGTCCACAATTCGTATCATGTAGGGGAGGGTCTGTGACCCTCTCGCCAGACCAACGATCACCAACGGGCGGGCGGGTTTGAAACCCGCCCCTACGGACCCATGACGATGGCAGGCGCGATGTGAAATACACCCCAGACACAAGCGTCAACAGAATTAATCGCTTACCCCGACTTCCTGCATCAGGCCGCGCAGCGCCGCTACCGCGTAGGTCATGCCCTCAACGCCGCTGAAGCCGCCGCTGTGACCAGCGATCGTCAGATGTGGCTCCAGCGCCAGCACACCCTCATAGCCACTGTCGCGCAGGCGTGTCAGCAGTTCCTTGACCTGCCCGTCACCTTCGCCTGCCGCCTTGACCTGCCCGCCCTCCAGCAGCGCGTCCTTGATGTGAATGCAGCCAATGTACGGGCTGAGCGCGTCCCAGTAGTCGTCCACCTGATTCGCCACGCCCACCTGCACGAAATTGGCCGGGTCCCAGATAAAGCGTAAGCGCGGGCTGTCCACATGTCGCAGCAGCGCCAGACAGCGCTCCGGCGTATCGCCCACGATGTCCTTCTCGTTCTCCAGCAGCAGCGTAAAGCCTTCCTGCGCGGCCAGCGCGGTCAGGTGGCGGAGGCGCGCGGCGGCCTCTGGCAGGTAGCTGTCGTAATTCGCGCTGCTGCTGATGTCTGGCGGGTAGAACGAGAAAATCCGCACGCTGCGCGTCCCCAGTGCCGCGCCAATCGCCATCAGCCGCTGCAAATTTGCCAGTTCGTTCTCAACCGGGTCGAGGATGGGCGACTTACCAACCGGGCTGCCGAGGCAGCTTATCGTCACGCCCGCCTGATGACACAGCGCCTTCA
>CAZJSU010000201.1:0-2660 GCA_964548765.1 uncultured Anaerolineaceae bacterium | reverse complement strand
CCTGAAAGCCGGTGTCGTTGGCGCGCTCGACAATCGGGATGAACTGCATGAACTGCGTCTGAATCTCGTCGCGCAGAAAGCGATACACCTCCAGGCCGTGATCGCCATTTCCGGCGTGAACAGTCGTCAGGATGTTGAAGTCTACGCCGTGCTTTTTCAGCACTTCAAGCCCGCGCATCACGCGGTCAAAGGTCGGCTGGCCGCCTTTGTCCACGCGGTAAGCGTCGTGCAGGCGGCGCGGGCCGTCCACGCTGAGGCCGATCAGAAAATCGTTGGCCTTGAAGAAGGCGCACCAGTCATCATCCAACAGCACGCCGTTGGTCTGGAAGGCGTTGTAAATCCGCATCCCCGGCTTTTTATACTTCTGCTGGTAGCTCACGGCCTGCTGGAAAAAGGCCAGCCCCATCAGCGTGGGTTCGCCGCCCTGCCAGGCAAACGTCACCTCTGGGACGCGCTGCGCCTCGATATACTGGCGCGTGTATTCCTCCAGCAGGTTCTCCGACATCCGAAACTCGCTGTTGGGGTACAGGCGCTCTTTCGAGAGGAAGTAACAGTATTTACAGTCGAGATTGCAGATCGCGCCGCGCGGCTTGGTCATCAGGTGAAAGGCGGGCGGTGTGGTGGTGGCTGGCTGCTGCATGATGATCCCCCGCTATCTTTGGCCGTCTTCTTCTGCCAGGCGCTGTAAATGGCGTGGGTTTGCCACCTGAAGCTGTTCCATCGTTGTCGCCAGCAGATGCTCGAACAGCGTGGCCTTCAGGAACGGCTCATCGTAGCGCCCGGCGCGGATGTCGTAGCACATCTCGCGGTTACGGATGTCGAGCGCGGCGACCGCCTCCTCCCAGTCACCGGGCAGCGGCAGGTCTACGTCCTGCATGGCGTTGAGGCGGTTCCACTGCGCTTTCAGGTGGGCGGGCGCGTATTGCAGTTCACGCTCGGCCACTTTGATCACGTTGATCGCCACCAGCGTCTGGAAGTACAGCTTGCGATCCTGCCTGAGCTGTGGCGCGACCTGCTGCTCCAGATGCATCCACGCTGCCTGCAATAACTGGTGCGCTTTGGGGAGATCGTACATAGCCACCTCACAGGATGCCAAGAATCAAAACCGGAATATCAATGTCAGAAACCCCACGCTGCTCCAGGTCCCAGACGAACTGCTCAAAGTATGACACGCCTGTAGACATATTTCTGGCGAATTCGCGCACAGGCACAATCTCGATTCCGGCGCTGATAAACCCTTGATTGTGAAAAATAGTCATCTTGGCGCAGACGTTATAAACCATGAAGGCATACTTCCCAAACTGGACTTCGACACCGAGCGCCTGCTTTAGAAAGTCCAGTTCGCGGAAAGCGCCTTTGCTCACCTGTTCCGGCTCGTAGTCATCTACATAATACTGTGTTGGGTAATCACACTTAATGCGAATATCTGTTTGCCAGCCGAGATTGAGAAACTCTTGCTTAAATGCCCGGTTTAAAGCTGGCGGGCTGAACAAGGATCGCCCCATCATGGTTTTTTCTTTACTCAGTTTCAGCCTATGCTGGTTTGCATCTACGCGATTTACAGCGAACTCAACTTCTTCCAGCAGTTCTGAGTAATGTGCTTTAATGAATTCCTGCCCACCGTTGAACGAATAAGCCCCCACCACGCGCATTATTCGCCCTGCTTCCATTCGTCCGGCACACGCGCGACTTTTTCCCGCCCGCTTGGTTGATGCACCGGCTTTCCCAATGGCCTGATTTTAAGCTGCCCTGCATAAAATGCGGCGATACGCTCCTGTGCAATACGAGTATAGTCTGGCTCATAATCGCACCCGATGACTCGACGATTATGCCGCAGCCCTGCAATTAATGATGACCCGACCCCAGCGTATGGATCCAGCACATAATCATTTTCACGAGTCAAGGCCAGTACGCAGCGTTCGACTAGTTCAATGGGATACTGACAGGGATGTGCGGTTTTTTCCGGGTGGTTAGACTTGACGTTAGGAATATCCCATAATTCCTTGTCCCATTCCTGAGCCACAAACTCCCACACATCAGACGGGTTTTTCCCTAACGGATTACCCGAAAGCTGACCCTTCTGCGCCCCTTTGAAGTGGCGCTTACCGGGGTACTTTGAGGGGACACGTACCGGATCGAGATTGAAATAATAGTCGTCGCTCTTTGTAAACCACAGGATAGTTTCATAACGCCCTGAGAAGCGTTTGGAAGCATGAAGGCCATGTCCAAAGTACCAGATAATGCGATTACGCAGTTTTAAGCCCATCTCCTTGAAGATGTCATAGTAGTAGATATCCAGCGGAAAAACTTCACCATCCTGCACAAAATTCCCCACCTGCCAGCAGATACTTCCACGGTTATCCAGCACGCGCGCCAGTTGCTCAATGATCTGTGCCTGCTGTTTTAAATACTGCCGTAAATCCTGCTGCTTCTCATACGCTTTGCCCAGGTTATATGGGGGCGAGGTGATTATCAGATTCACAAAACCGGATGGCAGCGACGCTAGAAACTGTTCCGCGTCACCAGTGTGCAGGGTGATTGAACTATCGTGATTAAAGTCGTTAGAAATCGCTGGGGCTGGAAATAGAAATGGCTGCTTTACGACCATAATTTTACAATCCTCTTTCTTCGATCAGGCGCAGCACCTCAAGCTGCATTTC
>CAZJSU010000200.1:0-2728 GCA_964548765.1 uncultured Anaerolineaceae bacterium | reverse complement strand
TTAAACACCGTTGTAACATCAAGAAGGTTACAGGTATGTTCTGATACCTGACTGCTGAAACCTGCTACTCTAAATAGTATACTTTCTTTGAGGCAAGCGTGCAGTAGGACAATCGGGACGGCTCAATAGCCCACGTTCTCCAGCCCCTTAAGGCCGATGAGCGCGCGCATGTCGGCAGGCGTGGCGATCTCGTACTCGAACTCCTCCGCGATGCGCTTCATGCGCTCCACAAGCTGCGCGTTTGTGCCGAACTGCCTGCGCCGGACGAACAGGTTATCCTCCAGCCCGACGCGCACATGCCCGCCCATCATCATGGCGACGGTGTTGATGTGGAACTCATGCGGGTAGCCCACGCCGATGACCGACCAGCGATAATGCTCGCGGCCAATCACGCGGTCGGCTGTGTTGAGCATGTGTGTCAGGTCGTAGACCGTCGCGCGGATGCCGCCCAGAACACCCATCACGAACTGCATCCACACCGGGGTTTTGATGATGCCTTCGTCAATCAGGTAAGCCAGATTATAGATATGCCCGACATCGTACAGTTCAAACTCCGGGTGTGTCCCGGCTTCGTACATGGTCTGCGCGAAGATTTTGATGCTGCGGAAGGTGTTGGGGAAAATAAAGTCTTCGGTCTTTTTAACGTATTCTTCTTCCCAATCGTAACGGTAATCTTCGGATTTAAAGCGTTTGGCAATGGTGTGAATCGAGAAGTTGATCGAACCCATGTTACAGGTGGCGATCTCCGGCTTCCAGGTGCTTACCACCTGCAAGCGCTGCTCTGGCGACATATAGATGCCGCCGCCTGTCGTCGGGCAGACGACCAGATCAGTCTCGGCCTTAATGCCTTTCAGGATTTGGCCGAAAACTTCCTGATCGTGCGAGGGCAGGCCGGTCTGTGGGTCGCGGGCGTGGATGTGAACGGCGGTCGCGCCCGCCTCCGCACAGGCCACCGCGTCGGCGATGATCTGCTCCGGGGTCAGCGGCAGGTGCGGGGTCTGGGTGGGGACGGTCATGGCCCCGGTCAGCGCGGCGGTGAGAATGACTTTGCTCATAAAATCCCTTTAAAAGTAGAAAAGCGCAACGCAAAGACGCAGAAAATTATTATAACGCCTGTTTCTTCGCACCCTGGCGGTTCAAATCAACCCTTGCCCCAACCGCCGCCGCCGGGAGTCTCGATCACGACCACATCACCCGCGCTGACCTGTGTGGTGTACTTCCCGCTGACAACATCCGTTTCTCCCCGCTCGGACTGCGAGGACGGGGGTGAGGGGTTACGTCGCACACGATTCACCCCTTCCGCGCCGGGTTTACCGCCGTTCAGCCCATAGGGCGCGTAAATCCGGCGTTCGCTGTTGAGGGTGATGGTCGCCGGGGCGAGGAACTGGTACACGCGGCGCACCCCCTCCCCACCGCGATGCCGCCCCGTGCCGCCGCTGCCCTCGCGCAGCGCGTACTCGGTCACGCGGACGGGCAGCGCGTATTCCAGCGCTTCGACAGGCGTGTTGCGCGTGTTGGTCATGTGGCTGTGCCGCCCGCTGAGGCCGTCGCCCTCCGGCCCCGCGCCATGCCCCCCGGCAATCGTCTCGTAATACACGAACTGCTGCCCATCGCGCAGGCCGCCGAAGGTGAAGTTGTTCATCGTCCCCTGACTGGCGGCGGGGATGCGCCCCGGCAGCGCCTTCGCCAGCGCGCCCAGCACCACGTCGGTGATGCGCTGTCCGGTTTCGGTATTGCCGACCGCAACCGCCGCCGGGAAGTCCGGGTTGAGCAGGCTGTGGGCTGGCGTGCGCACGGTGACAGGCTGGAAGCAGCCATGATTAACCGGCACATCGTCCTCCGCCAGCAGGCGCACACAGTACCACGTGGCCGAGCGCACAATGGCCTCGACCGCGTTGAGGTTGCCCACGACCTGCGGCGCGCTCCCGGCAAAGTCCACTGTCATCTGCGCGCCTTTTACGGTAATCGTGACCTTGATCGGGATGCGGAACTCGCGCTGACCGTCGCCTTCCAGCGCGTCCTCGAAGCTGTATTTGCCGTTGGGGATGGCGGTAATGACCGCCTCGGTCATACGGCGCGAATAATCCAGCAGCGCGTCGGCATGGGCGGCCACGCGCTCCACACCATGCTCGATCATCATATCGCGCAGGCGGCGCGCGCCGACCCGGTGCGCGGCCAACTGCGCTTCAAGGTCGCCCAGCCGTTCCTCTGGCGCGCGGCTGTTGGCGGTAATGAGTGCCAGCGCGCCGTCGTTCATCCAGCCGCTGTACATCAGCTTCAGCGGCGGGATGATGATGCCTTCCTGATACAGTTCGGTACTCAGCGGCAGCGACCCCGGCGACATGCCGCCGACATCGGCATGATGGGCGCGGCTGGCGACGAAGTACACAAGGTCGCCCCCGGCGAACACGGGCGAGACCATCGTAATATCGGGCAGGTGCGTTCCGCCGTGATAGGGATCGTTGAGGACGATCACATCGCCTTCCTGAAGCGACTCGAACGCGCGAACCGCGTACTCGACCGAAGCGGGCATACTGCCCAGATGCACCGGGATGTGCGCCGCCTGCGCCACCATGCGCGCCTGCGCGTCGAACACGGCGCAGCTAAAATCCAGCCGTTCCTTGATGTTGGGGCTAAAGCTGGCGCGCTGTAACGTCACGCCCATTTCTTCGGCCACGCTGGCGAACAGGTGCTTGAACACTTCGAGGGAGATCGAGTCTACGGGCAT
>CAZJSU010000199.1:0-2829 GCA_964548765.1 uncultured Anaerolineaceae bacterium | reverse complement strand
ACGCACGCATTTGCGCGTTCTGGCAGCGGACGGCATACAAGGCTTGTCCGTCGTTGACCTTATGATTTTTAAGATCAAGTAAGGCTTCAATGTATCGCGTACGGCTGCAATCATCATTCAGGTGTAGGGGCGGGTTTCAAACCCGCCCGTGAAACCTCACCCGTCTGGCCTGCGAGAGGGTCACAGACCCTCCCCTACGCATAACACGTCGCTGTTCTGCTAACTACGGACAAGCCTTATAGGGCGGGCTTATCCACCCACCCAACACGTTCAGTCAAAGAAGCCGGACTCCGCGATGATCTCCCGCGCGGGGACGAACGTTGCCTCCACCACAGATCGGCCTGTGCGCTTCAGGTATGCCTGCACGACATGGTAGCCGATGGCGTAGCCTGCGTAAGCGGGTACGCCAGCCTGGGGCAGCCCCATCTGCCCGGCGATGGCATCACCGAAGATGTAGCCACGTACCTCGTTGAAGCCGGACTCATCCAGCGCACTGCCGATGATCTGGCGGCTTTCTTCCATGCGCGCCGAGTCAAACTCCGTGACGTAAAAGCCGATGACTTCTTCGCCATATAATTCTGCCGCAAACGATTCGGCCAGCCCCTCGCCCACGATGTAATTGCCTAACGAGGCGATCATCGGCGAACCGGGCATAGCGGCGCTGAGGATGTTATGGTGCAGCTCGTGGACTGTCGCCCCTTGCAGGTGCCGCAGATTTGCGGGTGTCGGGCTGCTGTAAGTGACCATGATGTAACCCGGTATCGCGCCGAAACCGCTGTAGCCGTGATCCAGCGCCGCCGGGACAAACTGGCTGGGCGCGTTCAGCACCAGCGCGAAGTGAATGATTTCCGTCGGGATGCGGTCGAGATAGGGCGCGAAGGCACGGCGGCCATCTTCCAGCGCCTGCGCCGCCCTGTTCCACGCATCATGCGCGGCGAACTGTTCCAGCCCGGCCAGCACACGCGCCCGCCCGTCGTCGGCGAACTGCTCCGGCGACATGCCCCACTGCTTAAACATGGCGAACGCATCGCCCCCGCCGAAAACCTGCACCAGCCCGGCAAACGGCGCGACCAGTTCGTCGCGGAAGATGGCTTCACGCGCGGCAGCGCTCTCCGCCGCCAGCAGACGACGGTAGACGGCCTCGGTATCAATGATGTTGAATTTCATGACTTCCCCTCTTTTCCGTCAAAGTGGTTTCGATGTCCAGTCTAAGGGCTGACGTAACGTTAGGCTCAAGTGGAAAAGTGTCACGATTTTGTTAAAATGCCCTCGGAAAAGATTCGTAAGGTTACACGCCTGAGACACGTCTAAAGGATATACGGAAAGTTTTTATGCACATCCATGACATTACGCTGCAAACCGATAAACTGGCGGAACAACGCGCCTTCTATGTAGACCTGCTCGGCCTGCCGCTGCTGGCCGAGGACGACGACTCTATCGCTTTACAGGCCGGGGCCACCCGCTTAAACTTCGTGCAGGGCGCGCCCGCCTGTTATCACTTCGCCTTTAACATCCCGCGCAATCAGTTTGACGAAGCGAAAAGCTGGCTGAAGCAGCGCACAGCCCTGGCTGTGTGGGATGGTCAGGACGAAATCCACTGGGAAGCGTGGAACGCTCACGCCGTGTATTTCTACGATCCGGCAGGCAACATTGTGGAATTTATCGCCCGCCACAACCTGCCCAACGACAGCGACGTGCCGTTTAGCGGGGCGCACTTGCGCGAGGTGAGCGAGATCGGGCTGGCGGCGGCGGATGTGAGCCAGCTTGCGCGCACCCTTCAGGAAGAAGGGGGCATCCCGGTATGGGACGCGGGCGATGGCGAGGTCTTTACCGCGCTGGGCGACGATCACGGCCTTTTTATCATTGTGCGGCACGGGCGGCCCTGGTTCGCCGGGAATGGCCGCATCGCCGATTTTTACCCCGTGCGGCTGGTGCTGCAGGGGCCAGAAACAAAAACTGTTCCATTGACCGATTTACCGTATCAGATCAAACTTGAAAAATAAGTGGGGAAACATGACTGAACCAATTGTATTGACGGATGATAACCTTGACACCGTGCTGGCTGGCGAACAGCCGGTGATGGTGCTGGTGACAAACGGCGATGGCGTGCGCGGGGATTTCTCCGCCGCCTTCAAGCGCGCGGTGGACGAGCATAAGAACATCGTCTTTGCCCACCTCGACCCGACGCAGAACCCGAAGGCCGCCAAGCTGTTCGACGCGGGCAGCAAGCCGCTGCTGGTGGGCTGGTACTGTGGCGAGCAGGTGGTGCGCCGCAGCAAGCCGTGGGGGTCTGACCTGCCTTTAGCGCTGGAATCCGTGCAGCAGAAGCTGAACGATGTCGCGCCGGAAGTGGTCGAGCAGGAGATTGCCGAGATCGCGCAGGAGAAGGCGCTGGATGGCGCGGTAGATACCACGCCTGTTACAGTGACGGATGACACCTTCCAGCAGGAAGTGATTGATTATCACCTGCCCGTGCTGGTGGATTTCTGGGCCCCCTGGTGCGGGCCGTGCCGCATGGTCGCGCCGCTTCTCGATAAACTGGCGGCAGAGTTTGCCGGGCAGATTCGTATCGCCAAGGTCAATACCGACGAAAACCCCGGTCTGGCGCAGGCTTTCCAGATCATGAGCATTCCGACGATTATGCTCATCAAGGACCGAACGATTGTGTTCAGCCAGCCGGGCGCGCTGCCAGAAAGCGCGCTGCGCGACCTCATCCAGCAGCTTATCGCGCTCGAAGTGCCGCCGCGCGAGGAACAGCCAGAGGAACAGCCAAAAGATAGTTAGGCTGTCTGCCATCCGCATTCAGGCGTAGGGGCGGGTTTCAAACCC
>CAZJSU010000198.1:0-2830 GCA_964548765.1 uncultured Anaerolineaceae bacterium | reverse complement strand
ACGCTGACCGCTGAGGGCATCGGCCTGCGGCTGCGGCAGGACACCCGCGCCCGCCTGACTTATAAAGACGGCGGCCACGCGCAGAACGGCATCGTCAGCCGCTTCGAGGCCGAGGTCGAGGTCAGCGATTTTCAGACCATGCAGGTTATTCTGGACAAGCTCGGCTATCACCCATACATGCGTTATGAGAAGTACCGCGCGACCTACACGCTCAACCGCGCGGAGATCACGCTGGACGAACTGCCCTATGGACACTTTGTCGAGATCGAGGGGGACATGCCCACCATTGAACGGGCGATTGAGCAGCTTCACCTGACGCAAGCGCCGCGTTTCGCCAGCAGTTATACCGCGCTGTTTGAACGGGTGAAGCGTGCGTTGGGGCTGCAATTTAATGATTTAACCTTTGCCAATTTTGAAGGCATTGATGTGCCGCAGAGCGCTTTTTTGCCGCCGCAAGCGTGACGAAAGGCGTTTGGCAGCGTTTTTAAATCGGGCGTTTATGTTGTTGGTGTATCGTTTAATACAGGCTGACGAAGCGTTTGTCACCTGTTACTGCCCTGTTTTACAGGGCGCATTGTATGTTCTGTGGGCTGAAATTTAGGGAGCAGTGCCAGATTATGACCACTGTAAAATCCAGCATTCAAGAGGCGAAGCGGGCATGGGAGGCGGAGAAAGTCGAGCCGGTCTTGCAGCGCTTCCCAGAGCGCAAACCGGAGTTCACCACCTCCTCCGGCATTCCGGTAAAGCGTTTGTACACCCCGGATGATGTCGAAGCGGACTATGATGCCGACCTCGGCTTTCCCGGCGACTACCCGTTCACGCGCGGCGTACAGCCCACCATGTACCGCAGCCGCCTGTGGACGATGCGCCAGTATGCCGGCTATGCCACCGCTGAAGAATCTAACGCGCGTTATCGTTACCTGCTGGAGCAGGGGCAGACCGGGCTTTCGGTCGCCTTCGACCTGCCGACGCAGATCGGCTACGACGCGGACGACCCGATGGCCGAGGGCGAGGTCGGCAAGGTGGGCGTATCTATCAGCAGCATTCACGATATGGCGCGGCTGTTCGACCAGATTCCGCTGGATAAAGTCTCGACCAGCATGACGATCAACGCCCCGGCAGCGGTGCTGCTGGCGCTGTATATCGCGGTGGGTAAGCGGCAGGGTGTGGAGGAAAGCAAGCTGCGCGGCACGGTGCAGAACGACATTCTGAAGGAATACATCGCGCGTGGCACGTATATCTTCCCGCCCAAGCCCTCGATGCGCCTGATTACCGACCTGTTCGCCTACTGCAAAACCAGCGTCCCACGCTGGAACACCATCAGCATCAGCGGCTATCACATCCGCGAGGCGGGCAGCACCGCCGTGCAGGAGGTGGCCTTTACGCTGGCGAACGGCATCGCTTATGTCGAAGCGGCTGTTCAGGCCGGGTTGGGGGTGGATGACTTCGCGCCGCAGCTTTCGTTCTTCTTCAACGCGCACAACAACTTTCTGGAAGAAATCGCCAAGTTCCGCGCCGCGCGTAAGCTGTGGGCGCAGATCATGCGTGAGCGCTTCGGCGCGCAGAATGCCGAGAGCCTGCGCCTGAAATTCCACACGCAGACAGGCGGCAGCACGCTCACCGCGCAGCAGCCGGAGAACAACATCGTCCGCGTCACGCTGCAAGCATTGGCGGCGGTGCTGGGTGGTACGCAGTCGCTGCATACTAACAGCATGGACGAGGCGCTGGCGCTGCCGACTGAGCGCGCGGTACAGGTTGCCCTGCGGACGCAGCAGATCATCGCGCATGAAACCGGCGTGGCCGACAGTGTAGACCCGCTGGCGGGCAGTTATATGATCGAGGCGCTGACGGGCGAGATTGTCCAGCGCGCAAGCGAATACATCCAGCATATTGACGCATTAGGCGGCGCACTGGCGGCGATTGAGCAGGGTTACATCCAGAACGAGATTCAGGACGCGGCTTACGATTATCTGCGGCAGGTGGAAGGCGGCGAACAGATTATCGTCGGCGTGAACAGGTTCACGGCGGAAGAAGACCACGAGCCGGACATCCTGCGCGTAGACCCGGCCATTGAGCAGGCGCAGCGGGCGAAACTGGCCGCGCTGCGTGCCAGCCGCGATAACCAGCGCGTCGGCGAACTGCGCGCGCATCTGGAAAGCGCCGCGCGTGGCAGCGATAACCTCATGCCGCTGTTGATCGAATGTGTGGAAAACGAGGTGACGCTGGGCGAAATTTGCCATACGCTGCGTGGGGTCTTCGGCGAGTACCGCCCGCCCGTGAGTGTTTGAGTGAAACGCTAGAAGGATGTAGGCAGGATGCGATATTTGAATCAGATTGTTTGTGGGGATTGCTTCGAGCTTATTCGTGAATTGCCCGATGAAAGCATCCATCTGGTAATAACTTCACCTCCTTATTTTCAACAGCGGGATTATGGTGGCGGCATAGGCAACGAAGAGAATGTGGAAACCTATCTCGCTAACCTTATGCACGTGTTGGAGGAATGTGTACGGGTGTTAAAACCGGACGGAAATATCGTCTTTAATCTGGGTGATAAGTACGAAAAAAGCAGCTTGCTGCTCGTGCCTTATCGTTTTGCGATTGAGGCTACACAGAAATTCCCCTTGCGTCTCGTCAATACGATTACCTGGGTGAAGCGCAACCCCACGCCGCGCCAGTTCAAGCGTCGTCTGGTGAGTAGTACCGAGCCGTTTTTCCACTTCGCCAAATCGGACACCTATTACTACAACATGGATGCTTTTCTTGCTGTTGAGCGTGCGAACAAGCCTGCGAAGCGGGCGAGTGATAAGCTGGGGCAGAAGTATTTTGGGTT
>CAZJSU010000197.1:0-3128 GCA_964548765.1 uncultured Anaerolineaceae bacterium | reverse complement strand
TTTTCTCAAGGGCGACCTTCAGGTCGGCCTCGGTGAAAATAAAGCCCTTGCCCGCCGCGAAACGGGTCAGCGCCGGGATTGTCTGGGCATTTGCAAGCTCCAGATGGGTCTGTAGATTGCGGTTTACCGCCAGTAGTTCCAGAAATTTCTCTGCTGTTTGCCGTGCCATGTTGCCTCCTTACTGGCCTTAAGCGCATCTGTTTGTGAACTTTGACTCAAGGATAGGACAGAAGGGCGAAGTTGTATTTAAGCTGGCTTAAGTTGGGCGGAAATTGGGGGGAGGGAAATTTAAAGCATGGCGATCGAGCGCAGCGCTGGCTCGTTGATGATGACGATCTGGTGACGGTCGAACTCGATGGCTCCGGCGGTTTCCAGTTCGCGCAGGGCGACGCTGACCGTCTGCGGGGTGGTGTTGATGTGGGCGGCGATGGCGGTGCGCGTCACACCCGGGCCGCTGAGCGAGGGGTCTTCCGCCTGCTTGAGCAGGAAGCGCGCCAGCCGGACGATCACGGAATACAGCGCGAGGTCTTCGATCTGGCCGACCAGCGACCGGATACGCACCGCCAGCAGGCGGATCACCCGGAGGGCGACCTGTGGGTTGCGGGTTACGATCTGCGCGATCACCTCTGACGGCACCAGCCAGACCCGTGTTTCCGGGCTTAAGGCGGAGGCGTTGGCCGGGTTATTGCCGCCATCCAGCGCGCCGATGTCGTTAAAGGTGGTGCCGGGGCCGCGCAGGTGCAGGATGTGTTCGCCGCCATCGGGGTTGAGCTTGAAGATTTTGACGTTACCTTCCTCGATAATCCACAGCCCGCGTGCCGGGTCGTCTTCGAGGAAGATGATCTCCCCGGCGGTAAACGTGTGTTGCAAGGCGTTTTCCCTAATGTAGGCCAGTTCGTCCTCGGTAGCGGCCTCAAAGTAAGGGATGGAACGAATGTAGTCTGCGAGTAATACCATTACTGCCCTGTTCTACGTGCTTTGTCATACATCCATGCAGGATAGAGAGCTTGCCTTTAGGGCGCGTCAATAAAAGCCACCGTCCGATTATAGCGCAGTAAGCAGGGTGTGTTGTCATTTGGCCTTTTCGTCTAGTGTTTTGCCTAACGGACGGCATGTAAGGCTTGTCCGTCGTTAGCAGAGCAAGCGATACGTATGCGTAGGGGCGGATGGCAGACGTGCGCGATACATCGCGTCCATAACAGCAAATACCGTCCAAATTCAGACCAGCATTCTTTGGCAGAATCCACCATGAAATCCCGGAGGCGGTGATTTATGCTTAACCAACTCTGACGGTATGCTATTCTGTTATTTGAGACGAACCATGTCCACCACCATCACCCCCGAACAGCCAGACAGCCCGGATGCGATGCTGTTAATTGCCGAGCTTGAAAGCGTGCTTGAGCCGTATTACCCAACCGAAAGCCGTCACGGCTACAGCGTGGAGAAGCTGCTGCGCGAGGGCGTGGCCTTTTTTGTGGCGCGTTATGATGGCCTCCCGGCAGGCTGCGGCGGGGTGCAGCTTTTCGGCGGGGAGTATGGCGAACTCAAGCGGATGTTTGTCCGGCCTCAGTATCGCGGGTTGGGGATCGGCAAGCAGATGGTGACGCATCTGGCCGGGTACACCCGCCAGCACGGCATCATGACGCTGCGGCTGGAAACAGGCATTTATCAGGACGCGGCGATTGGCTTGTACGAGGGGATGGGCTTCAGGCGCATTCCGCCGTTTGGCGCTTACCGTGATGATCCGCTAAGCGTCTTCTTCGAAAAAGACCTCAATGATGCGTAACCTTGTAGGGGCGCAGGGTGCTGCGCCCTGTATGCTGGCGAACTCGTGCTGTAGGGGCAAGTCGGTGACTTGCCCAGGGCGAAGCATCGCTTCGCCCCTACGATTATGAGTGTGATTGCTTACCAAAGGCAGCGTATTTACAGGCGGATTGGCCGCACGTTCGGGTTCAGCCGGAACAGGTTGTTCGGGTCGTAGCGGTTCTTCAGCGCGACCAGCCGATTGTAATTTGCGCCGTAAGCATCCTTGACCAACTGCTCACCTTCTTCGCCGAAGCCGGGGAAATTGATGTACAGGCTGCCTGTGGAATACGGCTCCATTTCGGCAAGGAACGCGCGTGAATAGGCCAGCACGTCATCGGTTTCGCGTGGGTCATCCCAGATCGCGTCCACGCTGAACAGGTAAGAGGCATCGCGCTCTGCAAACGCGGTGGCGTTACGGTTTACCCGGCGCATCGCGCCGCCTAAGTGCCAGATCACGATCAGCACGGCGGGCGAGGGCGGATTAGCCGCTCTGGGGAGCAGTGCCTCAATCGTCCGATCATCAAACGCCTTCAGATAGCGCGACTTGAAGTAGTACAGCCGTTCATGACTGGGGAAGAAGACATCGAACATGGTCTGCACCGCTGTCCACGGGACTTCGCCACTTAAATCCAGCATGGGCGTAGCCATCTCTCGCAGCGGGCGGATGGCGCGCTGGCCTTCTTCCACTGGCCCGGCATACACCGCGCCGAAGCACACCACGCGCTTGTTATGGTAGGCTTCCGGGAAGTTGGGCAGCGGCGGCACTGACCAGACGTAAGCGCTGGAGGACAGCGTTTCGGGCGCGTTTTCCATAATATCGCGCCATTTGGGCAGCAGTTCCTGCGCTTCCTCTACCGGAAACCAGACATTGCCGAGCATGACCGTCGGCCCGACCGGGTGCAGACGGTACTCAAACGAGGTGACGATGCCGAAATTCCCGCCGCCGCCGCGCAGCCCCCAGAACAGATCGGCGTTCTGGCTCTCGCTGGCGGTGAGGAATTCCCCGTCAGCCGTCACGAGATCAACCGAGAGCAGGTTATCAATCGTCAGGCCGTGCTTGCGCCGCAGCCAGCCCATGCCGCCGCCCAGTGTCAGCCCGGCGATGCCCGTCGTGGAGACCACGCCGCCGGGGGCAGCAAGGCCGAAAACCTGCGTTTCGCGGTCAAGCTCGCCCCATGTGACACCGCCCTGCGCGCGGGCGACGCGCTTTTCAGGGTCTATATGAATGCCCTTCATCTCCGACAGGTCAATGACGATGCCGCCGTCGTTGGTCGCGTGGCCGGCGACGTTATGCCCGCCGCCGCGCACCGATACCAGCAGGT
>CAZJSU010000196.1:0-3156 GCA_964548765.1 uncultured Anaerolineaceae bacterium | reverse complement strand
CCGAGGTCGAAACCACCGTGCGCGTCGCCCGTGCCGCCCCGTTCAACGCGCTGGCAATCCTCGTCGGCACGCAGACCGGGCGCGGCGGCGTGCTGACCCAGTGCGCGGTCGAGGAGTCGCTCGGCCTGAAGATCGCCATGAAAGGGCTGACCACCTATGCCGAGACACTCTCGGTCTACGGCACGGAGCGCGTCTTTGTGGATGGCGACGATACCCCGTGGTCAAAGGCCTTTCTCGCCTCGGCCTATGCCTCGCGCGGCGTGAAGATTCGCTTCACCAGCGGCACCGGTTCTGAAGCGCTTATGGGTCATGCCGAGCAGTGTTCCATGCTCTACCTTGAGGCGCGCTGCCTGCTCGTCACCGTCGGCGCGGGCAGTCAGGGCGTACAGAACGGCTCCATTAGCTGCATCGCCCTGCCCGAAGCGCTGCCCGGCGGGGTGCGCGCGGTGCTGGCCGAGAACCTGCTCGCGTCCATGCTCGGCCTTGAGGTCGCTGCTGGCAACGACGCGCTGGCCTCCCACTCCGAGATTCGCAAAGCCGCCAAGCTCATGCTGCAATTCATCCCCGGCGCAGACTTCATCTTCAGCGGTTACAGCGCCGTCCCCAAGCGCGACAATATGTTCGGCGGTGGCAATTTTGATGCTGACGACCTCGACGATTACAACGTGCTTCAGCGCGATATGCAGATTGACGGCGGTCTGCGTCCGGTCAGCGAGGACGACGTGCTGGCGATCCGCCGCCGGGGCGCACAGGCGATTCAGGCGGTCTATGCGGGCATGAACTTACCGCCCATCACCGACGCGGAGATTGAAGCGGCGGTCTGCGCCCACAGCAGCGACGACATGCCAGAGCGCGACCTTGTGGCCGACCTCAACGCCGCTGACCACTTTCTCGCCAGCGACGAAACCATGCTGGCGGTCGTCAAAGCCCTGCAAACGGGCGGCTTCGAGGACGTGGCGCGTAACATTCTGGAGATGGGGCGGCAGCGTGTCGCGGGCGACTATCTCCAGCCGTCCGCCATCTTCGATCGCGCTTTCCGCGTCCAGAGCGCCATCAACGACCCCAACGACTACACCGGCCCTGGCACAGGCTACCGCGTGAACAACGAACGCTGGGCAGAGATTCAGCGCATCCCGCAGGCGCGTTCCCCGCGCGACTTCATCAAAGACCAGCTCGGCCAGCCTTCCCCGCGCCTCGTCGAGCTTGGCCCCGCCGCCCCCGGCAGCACGCCGCAGGAAGTCGTGGTCGGGGTTGGCCCGGCCTTCGGGCATGACCTCACCCGCACCATCGGCGGGCTGGAACATGAAGCGGTGCTAGAAGCCATCCTCAGCGGGATCGCCGCCGAGGGGATGGTCGCGCGGGTGGTCAGGGTCTATCACACGTCCGACTGTGCCGCCATCGGCCATGTCGCTGCCCGCCTCAGCGGCGGTGGCATCGGCATCGGCCTGCAATCGCGCGGCACCACCGTCATCCAGAAGAAGGGGCTTGCGCCGCTCAATAACCTTGAGCTATTCCCGCAGTCTCCCAGCCTCACCCTCGCCCACTATCACGCCATCGGCCAGAACGCCGCCCGCTACACGAAAGGGCTTTCGCCTACGCCTGTCGCCGTAAAGGTGGACAACGGCGCGCGCCTGCGCCTCATCGTCAAGACCGCCCTGCTCCACCGCCGCGAAACCGAGGCCGTGCGCCCCGATCAGCTTCCGGTAGAGCTGTACTTTGATTGGGAGCCAGCCTGACCCGGCTACGAAAAATCGGCTTCGCTGAAGTCCGTCGTGTGATAGAACGTCACCTTCAGCACCAGCTTGCCCAGCCGCAGTTCGTCGCCGCTGCGTAGAATGCGAATCTCGTTCGGGTATAACCGCTGGCCGTTGATGAACGTGCCGTTCGCGCTGTTCATGTCCATCACGCTGACGGTGTTATGTTTCGCGTCATGCCGCAGCGAGAGATGCAGCCGCGAAACCCCGCGCTTCTCGGCATAATGCGGTGCCAGGTCAATATCCGGCACCACCACATTCGTCTCGGCGTTACTGCGGCCAATCACCAGTTCGTGGCCTGCGTCCTGTGGGCGCACATCGTAACTGTGGTTGAGGTCGGCATCCGTCGAGCCGCGCACATGCAGCGAAAGGGTCGAGTCGCCGCCGAAGTAATCGTCACTGAAGAACAGGTCATCCGTATGCAGCAGCGCGCGGGTGCTGCACCGCAGTTGTTCCACTTTCAGCACATTCCCACAGCCAGCACACAGCGCCTCGTCCTGATGATTGGCCTTGCCACAGCGCGGACACTTCACCATAGTCGCCACGATACGCTTGACAACCACGCCCGTTGCTTCCTGTACTGGCGCGGCAGACGCGTCTGCGGCCTGCGTCACAGGCGGCGTGGCGGGCGGCGCTGGTTGAGCTTGTTTGTTTTCATGCGAATTAATGAGCCGGGCGAGAGTCTGTCGCTCTGCTGGCGGGAGTTCCATGATAGATGCACGCAGAGGTTGCAGCGCGGCCTGCCCTTCCAGCCCCCGGTTGCGAGCCTCTACATAATGCGCGAAAATAGCCTGTGTGTTGGGCATGAGTGCAAATCCTCCAGCCCATAACCGAACGTAATGTACCTTTATATTTATCTTAGAAGCGATTCAGCGCTGACGTGTCTTCACAATCTTTGAATATCAGGTTTGGAACTCGTCATTTTTCTAACCGCGCGCAAACTTTTAGTAAGGCGATACCGAGCGAAACTCATGAGCAAAGACTACCCGTTGATTGACCATGACATCTCTGCCGCCAGCGGACGACCATTAACTGAGATTACGCTGGACACCCTCGACGACCTCTCCCCTGTCGACCTTCAGGTCAGCGCCGAAACGCTGCGCGCGCAGGCCGACATCGCCCGGCAGGCAGGCTACCCACAGCTTGCCGCCAACCTGCTCCGCGCTGCCGAGCTAACCGCCGTCCCCAACGCCGAACTGCTGCGAATGTACGACCTGCTGCGCCCCGGTCGCGCCAGCTTCGAGCAGTTAACCCAGTTGGCCGACTGGTTGGAAACCACCCACCACGCGGCGGAAACCGCGCGCTTCATCCGCCAGGCCGCCGAGGTCTACCGGGCGCGCGGGCTGCTGCGCCGCTGACCATCATCGTCGGCAATTTATATCCACATGGTCACTACTTATCC
>CAZJSU010000195.1:0-3209 GCA_964548765.1 uncultured Anaerolineaceae bacterium | reverse complement strand
CAGAACTCTTGTGCTATACTCTCGTTGATGCGCGATGCAACGGGAGAAACCAACGAATGATACGCAAGGTCAACGCGGCGGTGCTGTACGTGGAGGATTTAGAGCAGGCGATGACGTTTTACCGCGACACGCTCGGTCTGGATGTGGGCTTCAGCGATGATGTGTCGTATGCCTTCCAGATGGAGGGGCAGGACTTCGCGCTGGTGCATGTGTCAGCGGGGGTGGAGATGCTCAACGCGGAAGTGCTGGGCGCAGGGGAGGGCGCGGGGCATCGGGTGATGCTGTGCGCCGATGTGGACGACGTGGACGCGGTGTACCAGTCGCTGACGGCGAAGGGCGTGGCGTTTATCAAGCCGCCTGTTGACCAGCACTGGGGCTGGCGCACCGCCTACTTTGCCGACCCTGAAGGCACGATCTGGGAACTGCGACAGGCCATCCCCACGAAGTAACCGCCGTTGGCAGCAGGCCGGGCGCTACCCCTCGGTCTGCTCTGTCGCGTCCTCCAGCGCATCCTCGGCGGCGGGTTCGGCGCTGGTCGGCTGGATGAGCGGCGGCGGAGCAGGCTGCTCGCGCGTCGGGTCGTAGCCCGTGCGCTCCTCGACAAACTGCACCATGCGCTGCATGGCCGTGTCGGCGAAGCGCTTCTGCAAGCGCCGCCCGAACAGCTTAAAGCCGAAGCGATAGAATGGGTTGCGGATGGGCGCGACTTTGGAATAGGCATGGACGCGAAACTTCACCTGCCCGCTGGACGTGTGCTTCCACACCTCAAACGTGATCTCGCCCATCTCGAAGTGTTCTTCCAGCGTCTGGTAACTGTAGCCCCAGACGTGAACGTCCTCGTCGCCCTGATGCCGCACCTCGTCAATCACGCGGCTGATGCGCGTGCCGAAGAAGAAGGTGAAGCACAGGAAGCGCGCGCGCAGGATCATAATCCGCTGATCGAGCGGGTCATCCGGCACGAAGATACCCGTCACAAGGTCGGGGTCGGGGAACTCGTAGTTACGGATGACCTCCTGTGCGACACGCCACGAGCCGCCTTCGATGGGTGGGCCGGGCGGCTCTGGCGGCAGCTCCACGCTGTAATCGTCGAAGCGCCAGCCCTGCGCCTCGGTGTATTCGTGCTGCCTGTCGGGGTCGTAATTGACCTGCGCCTGACGATAGCGCTCGAAGCGCGACTGGTACTGCTGCCATTGCGGAGTCATCTCTTTCTGGATGATCTCGCCGTGATAGGGCGCTTTCTCGGTTCTGATGTCCACGTCACCGATGAGGTCGCCGCCGCTGGCCTTGACGACGGCGTTGCAGAAGTACGCCCACAGGCTTTCCTGCGCGAACTTGGAGATGCCCAGCTTCTCGTAAGTGAACGACACCAGATCGTCCTGGCTGCGCGCCCATGAGCGGATTTCAAAGCGCAGCGCGTCCGGGCGGGTGGGGTGCGGCTCGATGTTGAAGGTGATCTCGCCGCGCTCCAGATGCTCCTTGAGCGTGACGAAGCAGAATGACGTGGGCGTGACATCCACCGTGCGGACGTGGCCGTTCCACGGGCCGGTGATGGTGATGTAATACTCATCGCCGACGTGCAGGCCGTCCCCCGCGCCAGTGATCTTCTCGAAATGCGCCAGTTCCGGCGGGCAGAAGGCGTTAACATCCTGCTGGATGCGCTGCATCAGTGCCTCGGCGCTGAGCCTGGGGTTGGCGATGTCGGCACGGTAGCGGCGGTGGAACAGCGGCCCGGTGCCTTCGTGCGTCAGGCGCAGCGGCTCGTCCAGCGTGTCCATCTCCGCCGGGACAGGCGGCGGCATCGTGCTGACATCACTCACTTCAACCTCGCGCCTGTGCTTGGGGAACGACCAGCGGCGGATGAACCAGCCGCCCGCCGCCAGCGCGCTGATGGCCGAGGCGGCCAGCGCCGCCAGTTTCCAGCGGCCAGAACGGTTCGCCATTACCTGATTTCCTGGCTGACGCTGGCGCTAAGGGCGACGGCCAGCGCGTCCTCGGCAGCGCCCAGCAGCGGGTCGGGGATGTGCAGGCGTTCCCCCACCTGCTTCCGCACGAAATAGGCCAGATACGTGGTCAGCAGCGCGGCCACCCCGCCGATCAGCGCGGCGGGCAGCGGGTTCGGTCGCCGTTTGTCCATCGTCAGCGCCGCGCCCAGCAGCGCCCCCCACATGACCCGCCACAGCAGCGGCGGCGGCGTGATGCGCGCGGGCGTGAAGGGCATTTTATCGGCCAGCAGTTCACCCGCAGCGGCGGCTTTGAGCGCGGTAGAGGCGGCGGGCGTTTTCAGCAGCGCCAGCGGCGTATCCTGCAAGGCTTTGGGGTCGCTTTTGGCGAGGTAGTCGCTTAAAACGGTGATGGCGATCATACTGCGCATCCCGGCGACCGCGCCGAGTCTGGCGGCCTGAACGTAGGTGTTGGTCGGCTGCTTCATTATATATGTCCCTTTGCGGCGGGTGCATTCACTCTAAAAGAAGTGTATGTCTCATTCTAGGCAATCCTGTTTAACCATACATGAGAGCAAAACAGGATTTTGGTGTGGGAAAAACGGGGGATGGCGGCGTGGGAGAAGTGGATAGAAAGCCGCGTCAACAGCGCGGCAAACGTCAGTAGCAGTCACATAGCAATTTTGAGTGTTTATAAAACGCGGGGTATTACGGCTTCACCTGCGTGCATGATCGGCGCGTGGCGTTGGTCTAGTAGCTGTTAAACTCTGAGTTGACCGCATCGTAGCGCGCGCGGCGGAGTTTCGAGGTCTCGGTCTCCAGGTCCTGAAGCGCACTGATGAGCGCCTTGTCGTCATACTTCGCGCGGCGCATGGCGTTTAACAGTTCGCGCGCCAGCCGTTCAATCTCGTGGATGTGTTTATCGGAAGCGGTGTCGAGGTTCATCTTTACTCACCTTCTGGCTCGTGGGGCGGGGGGAGCGGTGGCGGTTTCCACCAGTGTGGCACATTAGGAGGGCGTGAATCAGCGTCCGCCTTCCTTTAGTATCGCACTAAAGCGCGGGTTTGTAAACATGCATGGGCTGCAATGGTTGTGTCCCCCGCCGTTTTTGCCCCGCTTAGATAGAATGGAAAGAGGTATAGTCACTCATACCTCAAATACTCGTTTATCCATAGAAATCGAATTTTATACCTGCATTCCAATTCCAGCCCCTTCAGTGGGCTTGGCTTTTAATCAGCCAGATGGCTTTAGCCTCTGGCTTCCTGTATT
>CAZJSU010000194.1:0-3257 GCA_964548765.1 uncultured Anaerolineaceae bacterium | reverse complement strand
TGTAGGGGAGGGTCTGTGACCCGCCCGCAGGCCCGGCGGGGTGAGGTTTCACGGGTGGCCTACGCCTGAATGCGGGTGGCAGACGGACGCGCCGTTGCGCGTCCCTACGTCGTGTTAATTATGGCGCGTCCACGTGGAAGCTGTCCACCGCGCTCCACGCGCCCCACGTGCCATCCTCCCGCCGCGCCCGCACCCGCCAGTAATAGGTGCCGTCTGCCAGCGCGCTGGTCGTCGCCTGCAGCGTGTTGGCCGGGACAGTGGCGTTATAGGCCAGCGGGTTGTTGAAGTTCCGGCGGTCATCCACCTGAATCTGGTAGCTGGTCGCCCATGAGACAGGCCCCCACAGCAGACGTACCGTGCGCGTGCTGTAGACGTTCCGCACAGGCGCGTCCGTCGTGCCAGCCATGACCGCGCCCAGCGTTTCGCAGGCCAGACAGCGGCGGCCCTGGCGGATCATCGCCCAGCCCGCGAAGGGGTTGCTCGATATAAAGGGCGCGTTCACGTTCCAGACGATCATCAGCCGCACCACGCCGTTATCGCGCGAGATTTCCGCCGCCTGCGCCAGCCAGCGCGCGTGTTCCTGTGCCGAGGTGTTCTCGCCCCACCAGAACGCGCCGGGCAGGCTGCCTAAGCCGGACGGCGTGATGTAGCCCAGTTCGGTGAAGCACAGCGGCTTGTTGGGAAACACCGAGCGATACAGGTTCACCATCGTCGGGTAATAGCGCGTGTAGTGATTGGGGTTGCCGCGTGGGTCGCCTTCGGTCGCCGTAGGCGGCAGGATGCCCTCGTTATAGTGGATGCCTGTACAGTCGAAATGCTCCGCCGCGCCTGCGTCGCGCATCTGCTGGATGAAGATGTTGTCGTCGCAGCCGTTATGCTGACACGTGCCACCGAAGAAGCCGGTGGGCGCGGGCGCGCCGCTGATGACCATGACATCCGGGTTGGCCTGTTTGATGGCGGCATAGGCGCGGCTGAGCATCTGCGTGTAATTCGTGCCGTTAATCATGCCCGCAGGCCATTCCTGATCTATGTTCGGCTCGTTCCAGACTTCGATCGCGTCCGGGTTGAGCGCTGCCACCTCGCCCAGATAATTGGCGTAATCGCGGTAATAGCGGTTGGGGTTGGCTTTCATTCCATCCCAATCGGCTCTGTCGCCGATGATGCTCAGCAGCACCTTGAAGCCATGACTGCGCGCGTGGTTAATCACGTTCTGCGCGTCGCCTGTGGTGCCGCCGCGCCGGAAGCTGATCTGCATCTTCAGCCATGTCATGCCCGCGCTGTGCATTTCTTCGGCGTGCGGGTTGAAGTCGAGGATTTGGCCGCCGAGTTCAAACTCGCTGTCGGCCTGCGCGTGCAGGGTGTCCTGCTGGGGGAAGCTCAGCCCCAGCGCGACCAGCAGCCCCGCGCTGAGCAGTACGTACAATAAAGTCTGCCGCATTGTTGTTCCATACCATTAAGCCAACGACCATCGCGCGGAGGTGCCGCGCTGTTTTCATTGTCCCATCTTAGCGGCAGGCGCAAGCATTGATAATAGTTAGACTTTCCTATCGCTTTTTATGGGGATAGCAGGGAAATGGGCAGTTTTGTGGGTTATCAGCCAGGCTTAGACAGTCGGTATGGGGTTCATCGAGACTTTAATAGGGCTTAATCGCTAACTTGCCTACCAACGGCGCAAAATGTTTCATGTTTCGAGTATACAGCGGCAGATGCAGGCGATGGGCCACTGCTGCAATCATGCAGTCATAGCCATCGATGTTGTGACTCAGGTTAAATATAAGAAGTTTTTCCACTGCCCACGCCACATCATGAGTGGTAACTTCTACTAACTCAAAACGCTTTAGTAATCTCAGCGCATCTCGTCTGCTGCGGTTGTCCGTATTCCCTTCAATGATCTCGAGCCAAACAGCCTGACATACACCTAGATTATCTTGCTCCAGGTACCAACTCTGCGCAGGTGGATAACCGCGCAGCATATCAACGATAACAGAAGTGTCAAGAAGAGCCTTTACCATGTGAATTTCTTGCGCGCTCTGCGTTTGCGCTTCTGCTCATTCACCCAGTCAGCGCCATCGGTGATACCTAGATCAGCCCATGTGCCAAGTAATCCCAGCGCTACAACCTCGGCTGGAGGCAATGGCTCAACCTTCATCAGTTCGGCGACTTCTTCCGGTGTCCATGTCGCTTCTGGTGCTTCTGGCGCTGTATCCTTATCCAGCACCGCCCGTACCGACACCGCCAGTCGTTCCATCAGACGTGCCTGTTCTTCCGGGGAAAGCCGAAGCGCCTTTTCCATCACCTCATCAAATTCAATATCGCTCATGCTCAACACTCCGCTTGTACAGCGCTTCAACAATACCACAGCACAGATAGCCGGGGCAAATGTTCTCTAAGATGCCAGGTATAACCTCTGTCATGCGTGTATAAGCAAAACTGCGGACGGCTTTAGGGGAGTATAGAGTAGCTTTTACTGTGGGTGCGGGGAGGTCAACCGGTAGAGGGTTCCTTCTTCTAATAAGATAATGTTTACTTTTGTATGTTTTCAGATGGGACTGGAAGGATTCGAACCTTCGACTAGCCGGTTATGAGCCGGATGTTCTGCCGCTGAACTACAGTCCCACAATTTTATTATCAATTCAAATACACTTTACTAGCGGGCAGCCGGAATCGAACCGGCGACATCTGCTTGGAAGGCAGAGGTTTTACCTCTAAACTATGCCCGCATACTGCTCTATTAATGTCGGGGCGGCGGGATTCGAACCCACGACCTCCAAGTCCCAAACTTGGCGCGCTGCCAGACTGTGCTACGCCCCGTTGCTACCCTAACTTACCACTGTGCTTTTACGTAATCCATCCAAGCTTGAAGCCTGGCTCTCAAGTAAGTGTCACCTACGCCTACACTAATAATCCCGTACACCGAGCGAAATTTTCTACCTGTTAACTGGTTACTATTTGACTTACGGCTTGCTTTTATTTTACTTGGTGCGACACCTAGCACACTTCCCCAATAATCTTGCAATTCTGCTACATCATGATCCGTATGATATTGCAATTGATAACTACATTCTTTCGTAGAGAGCGCCTGCAGCCAATCGTGAGCTAATTTAACAATCCTAGGGTCAGAGTTACCCAACACGACATGATTACGATCACGTTTATAGCCTTCCGCCATATATAACACGACGAAATCTCTAAAAGTTGGGTTTTTAAGTAATTCAGGCGCTTCTTCACAACCCTGTTGGTAAGCTGCTTCACGCTTA
>CAZJSU010000193.1:0-3317 GCA_964548765.1 uncultured Anaerolineaceae bacterium | reverse complement strand
AGGTTTAGCGAAAGATGTCGTGTCGTGTGCATTTATAAGCACGCTCTCAGCACTAGGAACTCAGCACTTCTGCTAGAACTGCTCTAAAAAGCGCAGGTCGTTGCTCCAGAAATAGCGAATGTCGTCAATGCTGTGCTTGAGCAGGGTGGCACGTTCCGGCCCCATGCCGAAGGCGAAGCCGCTCCACTCGCGCGGGTCGTAGCCCCCGTTACGCAGCACGACCGGGTGGATCATGCCGCTGCCGGCGATCTCCAGCCAGCCCGCATACTTGCAGATGCGGCAGCCCTCGCCCCCGCACAGGAAGCACTCGACATCCACTTCCATGCTCGGTTCGGTGAAGGGGAAGTACGACGCGCGGAAGCGCACGCGCACATCATCGCCGTACATGCGCCGGGCGAACTCGGCAATGGTGCCTTTGAGGTCGCTCATGCGGATATTGCGTCCGATGGCGATGCCTTCGACCTGATTAAACTGCACTTCGCTGCGCGCGGTGATCTGCTCGTAGCGGTAGCACATGCCAGGCAGGATGACGCGGATGGGCTTTGTGCCGCCTTCGCCCAACTGCTGCATGGCGTGAATCTGCCCCGGCGAGGTGTGGGTACGCAGCAGCACGCCCGGCTCGGTGGTGTAGAAGGTGTCCTGCATATCACGCGCCGGGTGATGCGGCGGCAGGTTGAGCAACTGGAAGTTGTACTCGTCCGTTTCCACGTCGCGGCTGCGGAACACCTGAAAGCCCATCTCGGCCCACACGTCGGCGTACAGGCGGAGCGTCTGGGTGGCAGGGTGCAGCCCGCCAGCGGTGCGCGCCCGTCCGGGCAGGGTGATGTCAATCTCGCCTTCTTCGAGGTCGCGCGCCAGTTCCTGCTCGGCGATCAACTGCGCGCGCTGCTCGTAAGCCTCGGTCAGCAGGTTTTTGATCTCGTTGGCGCGGCGGCCAAAGTCGGCGCGTTCTTCGGGCGGAAGCTGGCCTGTGCTGCGGACAAGCTGCGTCACGCTGCCCTTCTTGCCGAGGTACTGAATCTCCCATTCGTGGAGCGTGTCGCTGCCGGTAATCGTTTGCAGCTCGGCCAGTGCATGGTCGTATTGTGATTCGAGTTGGTTTAGCATGGTTTGCCCTTTAAAAACTCAACGCAAAGAAGCAAAGGCGCAAAGTTTTTTCTTTGCGTTCTTTGGGTCTTGGCGGTTCAATCCCAACAAAAAACGCCCTCATCCCATCATGTCAGGGACGAGAGCGTCGAATAATCTCCCGCGGTACCACCCTGGTTGGCCGTGTACACGCCACAGCCCACCTCATTAATGCCCGATAACGCCGGGCGCGCGGAGCAGACTACTGGTGGCTTCAGCCATGTTCACCTGTCGGCTCTGGAGGGAATTTCGCGGCGGCTGGCCTGCCGAGGCTCGCAATCTATGGCCTGTAGGCTCCCTGTTGGCAGCGGATACCGCGAACTGTCTCCGTCAATGCCTTTATGAAGGGGTATTATGCAGCCGCCCGCCGCGCCCTGTCAAGGCTTGAACCGTGCTGGTCTTTAAGTAGCTGTCTGCGTGAATAACTACCCCCTTACATCTCTTGACAACTTTTGAGAACTATGTTAACGTGGTACGGATTGTGAAAGGTGTAGACCAATATGTCCGATAAAACCAAGCAACTCATAGAGGCAGGAGCTGTGTACTCCCGGCAGGAAGCCGCAGAAGCGTTGGGCATTAGCCTCAGCACGCTGAAACGCCTCATCAAGAACGGACATTTACGGGTGAGTAAACCGAACGGGATGCGCCGAGTGTTCATTACTGGTGAGAGCATTTTAGCGATGCTTGACGACACGACTGTGGAGAGGAGCGCGTAGCATGTTGTCCCGTCGGCTGATTGGCGTTTACAACCCAATAGCCATGTGGCATCTGCGGTGGCTGCGTCAGCAGCTTGCGCTCGGATTCCGCCTGGATTCCGGCCATGCCCAGAATAGGCATAGCCTACGGCTGTCTGCTTCTGGCGCAGGCACGGGAGTTCTGGCCTTCCTTAACGATTCTCTGGTGGGTCGTTTCAACGCGCCTCTCGGCATTGGCGCGAGCGCCCCCGTGTTCGACGGCCCTGATGGCCGTAAACGAGTTCGGTCTCACACGCGAAGGTTATACCCGCCGCTCTGGCGACGGCCATAACCCCGCAACCAACCCCGTTCCTGAGGAAGGGCGTGAGATCGAAAAAGCATCTCACGCCCTTTTTATTTTGTCTCGGACCATACATACAGAGGTCACTCACTTATGGGACAGTCTCACCAGCCGAATCTTCACCTTCTTTACGACGAAATGCGCCTTGCCTATCTGTTTCAGGTACTGGATGAACTCCACTCCGCCGCCAGCGATGGGCAGCTACAGAACATCACCACTCTTAGCAGCAGCGAGATTGTCGGCTGGCTGAACGATCTGGCGTTCACGGCGCAGGAGACGATCAGCGAGATCAGAAACGGAGAACGCGCGGCCAACCCTGCGTCACATTTGCGGTTGGTCAAATAGCGCGACCGTCATAAAAACATAATCGTGTTTGGGAGAGCCGCCTCGTGCGCGATGGGTGTTGGCTCGGCGTGCTTTCCCATCCTTAAATAATCCGTTCCCTAACAAATTCTTAAAAGCACAACGCACAAATTTGCGATATAATGTGAGGTTGTGAATAAAAATTCAAACAGGTGAACGAGTTTCCTCTGGGTTTGAGGAAGGGTTTTGTTCAGGAGTTTTGATGTCTCACAGTCGTGTTTTACTCCTTAACGGCAGCACCTGGGAACCCTTGTCCGTCATCACCGTACCGCGTGCCATCAATCTCATTCTGGCTGGCAAAGCGATTGTTGTGGAACAAAGCGGGGAGTTCTTACGCACGGTGCGGGACAAGTACCCCATTCCGTCCGTCATCGCCCTGCGTACTTACATCAATGTCCCCCGCCGCCGGGCGAACTGGAGCCGGAAGGGCGTGCTGGTGCGCGATAGTTACACGTGCATCTACTGCGGCGTGAAGCCGGGGACGATTCAGGGTGGCAAGGTTGTAGCTAAAAGCGACCTGACCGTTGACCACATCATCCCCCGGTCGCGCGGGGGCAAGGATCACTGGTCGAATACGGCCTGTGCCTGCTACGTGTGCAACCACCGCAAAGGCAACCGCCTGCCGAATGAAGCGGGCATGAAGCTGCGCTGGGAGCCGAAGATGCCGCGTACCAGCTATCTGGTGATTGCGATCGGCAGCGGGCCAGATGCCTGGAAGCACTACATCGAAATTGATTGACCACAGAGGCCGCAAGGCCTCTTTTTGATGTGGGTTGCCAGTCGCTAACCCCCTA
>CAZJSU010000192.1:0-3335 GCA_964548765.1 uncultured Anaerolineaceae bacterium | reverse complement strand
CAGAATTCACGATCTCACTGCGTCTAATAGACAAACAGTGATACACTGAACTAGGGCTATGTGCAGGTTTGCGGAGGCGGCCTGCCACTTCGCCCTGCAAAACATCGTCCGTATGAGTTGAAAGACACACACGCAACATGACCGAACAACTGGGCATCACGACACATCCTCTGCGGGTGGCTATCGTTGGCTCCGGGCCGTCTGGCTTCTACGCCGCCGAACACCTGCAAAAACAAGCCAGTCTGGTTGTCGAAATTGATATGTACGACCGCCTGCCCACACCTTACGGGCTGGTACGCGGCGGGGTCGCGCCAGACCACGCCAAGATCAAATCCGTCACCAAAGTCTATGACCGTATCGCCAGCAAGCCGAACTTCCGCTTCTTTGGAAATGTCGAGTTCGGCAGGCACATCACGCTGGCCGACCTGCAGCAGTATTACCATGCCGTGATCTTCGCTGTCGGCGCGCAGACCGACAAGCCGCTCGGCATCCCCGGCGAAGACCTGCCCGGCAGCCATGCCGCGACCGAATTCGTCGCGTGGTACAACGCCCATCCCGATTACCGTGACCTGCAATTTGACCTGACGCAGGAGAGCGTGGCCGTGATCGGCCTCGGCAACGTCGCTATGGACGTGGTGCGTATTCTGGCGCAGACCGACACCGAACTTTACGAAACCGATATTGCCGACTACGCGCTCGACGCGCTGAAGGACAGCCGCGTGCGGAACATCTATGTGCTAGGGCGGCGCGGCCCGGCGCAGTCGGCCTTCACCAACCCCGAAATCAAGGAACTGGGCGAACTGGCCGAAGCTGAGGTGATCGTCGCGCCGGAGGAGATGCAGCTTGACCCGTACAGTCAGGCGTTCCTCGACGCTGGCGAGGACAAGGTGGCGATCAAGAACGTCCAGACGCTCAACCAGTACGCGCAGAAGGGCGACGAGGGCAAGCCGCGCAAGATCATCATGCGCTTTCTGGTATCGCCCGTCGAACTGATCGGCACTGACCATGTGGAGGCGATTAAGGTCGCCAAAAACGAGCTGTACGCCACCGACAAGGGCGAAATCCGCGCCCGCGAAACTGGCGAGTACGAGACGATCCCGGTCGGGCTGGTGTTTCGCTCGGTCGGTTATCGCGGCGTGCCGCTGTCCGACGTGCCGTTCTATGACAAGTGGGGCATCATCCCCAACGAAAAAGGCCGCGTGCAGACGGCCATGCAGGACGGCGAACCGGTCACTGGCGAGTACGTCGTGGGCTGGATCAAGCGCGGCCCCAGCGGCGTGATCGGCACCAACAAGCCGGACGCGGTGGAAACGGTGGAGGCGCTGCTGGAAGATGTGCAGGCCAACCGTGTCTGGCAGCCCGCCACGCCCAGCGGCGAAGCGGTGCTGAACCTGCTGCGCGAACGTCAGCCGGACTTCGTGACCTATACCGACTGGCTGGCGCTGGACGAGATGGAGCAGGAGCGCGGCAAGGCGCTCAACCGCCCGCGCGTGAAGTTCAGCCGCGTTGAGGAAATGCTCAACGCGCTGGCACAGCGTCACGGCAAGCCCGCCTCCATGCCCGACCCGGCAGGCGACTGAACATCAACCGGAAACGTCCGGCCAGAGCGCCGGGCGTTTTTCTTTGCGCTGAAGAACTTCACCGGGCGCTTTTGCGTAGTAGTCAGTAGATCGGCCCAAACGAAAGCACCCATCATGGACAACCAGACCCAACGCCTGCACGATGACCTGCTGCGTTATTATCATGAAAACCTGCCGCACGTCGCCAGCCCACAGGTAAGCGACCTGACCGCCATCAGCGACGGGTGGGAAACCGAAGTATACACCTACACGCTGCGGCAGGACGGCCAGCCGCCGCAGGCGTTGATCCTGCGTATGTACCCCGGCCAGAACAGCGTCAGCAAGTCGGCACACGAATTCGGCGTGATGCGCCAGCTTCACGCACAGGGCTACCCGGTGCCGGAAGTGTTCCATCACTGCCCGGACGCGCGCTGGCTCGGCAAGCCGTTTGTCCTCATGGAGCGCATTCACGGCAGGCCGTTCGGCCAGTTGCTGCTCGAACAGCCGCAGGAGATCGCGCAGCACATCACGCGCTTCTGCCAGTCATATGTCGCGCTTCACAGGCTGGACCCTACGCCGTTTATGGCCTTCGGCCAGCAGCCGACAACCCCCGCCGAGTTTCTGCCGCGCAAGCTGGCCGCGACGCGCCACGTCATGCTCGACAGCTTCGGCCAGCGGTGGGCGCTGCCCGTTCTCGACTGGCTGGATGAACAGGCCGTGTCTGTCCAGCCCGCGCCGCTGTCGGTGCTGCATAATGATTTCCACCCCTTCAACCTGCTGCTCACGCCGGATGATCGCCTCTACGTGATTGACTGGGGCAGCCTCGAAGTGGGCGATTACCGTGCCGATCTCGCATGGACGCTGCTGCTTTCCAGCACTCATGGCGACCCCGCGCATTATGACCTGCTGCTGGCAGAATACGACCGGGTGGCCGGGGTGAGCAGCGAGCAGATGGGCTTTTTTGATACGCTGGTCGCGCTGTGGCGGCTGTTTGATATGGTCGTGTCGCTCAGTCAGGGCGGGCAGTCGTTAGGGATGCGCCCGGAAGCCGCGCAGATCATCCGCCAGCAGGCCGCGCTGCTGCACAAGGTTCACGCGCTGCTTGAGGATCGCACCGGCCTGCCGCTGCCAGAGGCGCAGGCGGTCATCGCGGCGCTTTAAACGCAACCCTGCGCCTGTTTTTGCGTAATAGTTAACAGAAGCTCAGTATAGACGACAGAGGAACCAGAACGAGAAATGACCGCTTACGATTACGAACCTGGGGCGCGCAAGCGCAAAAACCATGAATACGAACTGGCGGATACCGGCGCGCGCTTTATCGCGTTCATTATTGACGGCATCATCGTCAGCATCATCATGGGACTGCTCTTTGGCTCATCGCGCTGGGGCGGCGGGGCGATTGGCTGGCTGATCAGCGGTATCTATTACTGGTATTTCTGGACACGGCAGGACGGCCAGACGCTGGGCAAGCGCGTGATGAACATCCGTGTCATCAAGGCCGATGGCGGCCCGATTACCGATGCCGACGCGGTGCTGCGTTACATCGGCTACCACATTAACACCATCGTGTTCTTTATCGGCTGGCTATGGGCGCTGTTTGATCGCAATCATCAGGGCTGGCACGACAAGATCGCCAATACCTATGTCATCCGGGCGTAACGCTGTCGGGGGCGCAGCGTGCTGCGCCCCTACGGAACCTCATATGCCTGTTTTGCGCCAGAGGCTTAAGCCATCTGGCTGATGAAAAGCCAAGCCCGCTGAAGGGGCTGGCGATAA
>CAZJSU010000191.1:0-3550 GCA_964548765.1 uncultured Anaerolineaceae bacterium | reverse complement strand
CAGCGGAGAGAATCAAAAATCCCGCTGATAGCCTGCCAGCGGGACGGTCATGGGCGGTACAGGACTCGAACCTGTAACTTTTTCGGTGTAAACGAAACGCTCTGCCAATTGAGCTAACCACCCGCTACCGGATAGTTTATCCCAACCGCTCCGGTTTATCAATAGCGGAATCACAATCGCGGCGGCGTGACTCCGGTCTGCCCCTGATACTTGCCTTTTTTATCGGCGTAGGATGTTTCGCATTCTTCGTCTGCTTCGAAAAACAGCACCTGCGCGATGCCCTCGTTGCCATAAATTTTGGCGGGCAGGGGGGTGGTATTGCTGATTTCGAGGGTGACGTAGCCCTCCCATTCCGGCTCGAAGGGCGTAATATTCGTAATCACACCCGCGCGGGCATACGTTGATTTACCGAGTGTAACGGCTAAAACGCTGCGCGGAATGCGGAAGTATTCTACCGAACGCGCGAGGGCGAAAGAGTTCGGCGGGACGATGCACACCTCGCCTTCAAACTCGACAAACGACTGTGGCGAGAAGTTCTTCGGGTCTACCACCGTATTGTAAACGTTGGTAAAAATGCGAAACTCGTCTGCCACGCGCATGTCATAGCCGTAAGACGACAGGCCGTAGCTGATTACGCCCTCGCGCATCTGCGTCTCGACAAACGGCTCGATCATGCCGTGTTCCAGCGCCATCCTGCGAATCCAGTGGTCGGGTTTCAGTCCCATCGTGCGTCCTCTCGTGGTGGTCGCAGGGCGACCCAACGAAGCCGCCCTGACAGTGCTTGCAAAACCTACATATACTCCGGCGCAGACATGCCCATCAGTTCCAGCACCCGCCGGAACGTGATCTGCGCGGCGCGGTAGAAGCGCAGCCGGGCTTTTGCCATCTCTGGCGAGACTTCGCTGTGCAGCACCCGCACGTTGTCGTAGATCGGGTGGAAGGTGCCTGCCAGTTCGTGCGCGTAAAAGGCGATGCGGTGCGGCTCTAAGGTGCGGGCGGAATATTCAATCGTGTCGCCCAGTTCCAGCGCTTTACGCAGGAAGCGCATTTCCGCCTCGTCCAGCAGGCTCAGGTCTGCGCCTTCGTCGCTCAAGCCGGCTTCCGCCGCCTGCCGGAAGATGCCCGCGCAGCGCACGTGGGCGTTCTGGATGTAGTAAACCGGGTTATCGTTGTTCTGTGCCACAGCCAGCCCCATGTCGAAGTCCAGCCGCGAATCCGGGCTGCGGGCCAGCAGGATATAACGCACCGCGTCCGCGCTGGTCTGGTCAATCAGGTCGTCCAGCGTTTCATAATCGCCCCGGCGGGTACTCATCTTGACTTCCTTGCCGTCGCGCATCAGCCGCACGAATTGCAGGATGATGACGCGAATCTTCTCGGCATCCAGCCCCAGCGCCTTAATGCCCGCCCTGACCACCTGATGCTGCACAAAATGGTCTGAGCCGAGGATGTTCACGGCCAGATCAAAACCGCGCGACAGCTTATCCACGTGGTAGGCGATGTCGGGCAGGGTGTAAGTGGGGGTACCGTCGCCGCGCACCAGCACATGATCTTTTTCGATGCCGAACTGCGCGCTGCGGAACCAGGTGGCGCTTTCTTTCCCGGCGGCTTTGGCCTTCTCTTCGTCGCTTGCGCCTTCCCATTCCGAGGCTTTGTAAACCCAGCCGCGCTCGTCAAGCTGCTTCAGGATGTCCCAGATCACGCCGCTGTCGAACAGGCTGTTCTCGTTAAAGAACACGTCATGATGAATGTTGACCCGCTTCAGCGTGGCGCGGATCATCTCGAACATCTTCTTTTCGGCGTATTCCTTAAACGGCTGCCAGTCCTTATCCGCCCATGCGCTGCCGTGTTCTGCCGCCAGGTCGCCCGCGAAGTCCTTCAGGTATTCGCCCCGGTAGGGGATTTCGTCGAGGTTTACAGGCAGGCCGAGCGCTTCCTGATAGCGCATCTTCATGCTGATGCCCAGATTTTGCATCTGCGTTCCAGCGTTGTTGAAGTAATACTCGCGCTGCACGTCATAGCCTGCCGCCGCCAGCAGGCGGGCGATGGTATCGCCGACAATCGCGCCCCGGCTGCGCCCGATGTGCAGCGGGCCGGTGGGGTTGGCGCTGACGAATTCGACCTGTGCGCGTTTGCCACTGCCGATGTCAAGCTGGAACAGCCTGTCGCCTTCGCTGATGATGGCCTCAACCTGCTGCTTGAGCCAGTCAGCATTGAGCCGGAAGTTGATGAAGCCCGGTGACATGACCTCGATGCTGGCGACGAACTCGGCTTCTGGCAGGTGCCGCGCGATGCGATGGGCGACTTCCAGCGGCGGCAAGCCGACGGTCTTTGCCAGTTGCAGCGCTATCGAGGCGGCGTAGTCGCCCTGTTCCGCGCGCTTGGGCGGCTTGATCTCGATAGCAGGGATGTCGAACGCGGGCAGTTCGCCAGCGGCCTGTGCCGCCGTAATAGCCTGCGTGACCAGTTTCGCGTGGGCGTTGGGTAAGACGATCAAGGGCATATATCCTTACAATGGTGCGGCCTGTCTGATGTGGGCTGCATTGTAGCAGACGCGCATGGTGGCGCAAGGTTTTGCGCCGCTACGAGCAGCGCCGTACCAGTGGAAACAACTCAATCACGCCATCGGGCGCGATGCGCGCCTGCCCGCCACACGCCTCGCACACCCACGCTGTATCGCGGTGCAGCATCAGGCTTTCGCGGCAGCACGGGCAGCGCAGCACTTCGCCCAGCGGGCGCGCGCCTGTGGGCGGCGCGCTGCCTTCCCTGACCGCCCAGACCTTTTGATAATCCTCCTGCCATACTTCGACTTCGGCATCTTCGATGTCGGTGCTGGCGAGGATGGCCGTCAGGCGCTCGGTCGTCCACGTCTTGCCGGGCATCAGGCGGGTGTTGATGCGGTTGCTCACCAGCAGCAGCCCGCCCGGACGCAGCACCCGCACCAGTTCGCGCAGTACCGCTTCCGGGTCGGTCATGAACTCCAGCGACTCCAGAGACGTGACCACATCGAAGGTGCCATCGGCAAAGGGCAGGTTCTCCGCTGGACACCACAGCAGCGGCGCGCGATCACCGCAGCCGTGAAGTTTGTGGGCGGCGCGGCGCAGCATCTCGCGGCTGAGGTCGAGGCCGATCACATGGCCGTGAAACTGCTTGTGATTGAACAGCGCCAGCGGCAGGCGGCCTGTCCCGGTGGCGACATCCAGCACCAGCGGCGACCTGTGCGGCGCGATGTTGTCCATAATCGGCTGGGCGATGAGCGCGTGTTCGTAGATGCTCTGGTAATTCTTCACGTCGTCGTAACGGTCGGCGAAGCGATCATACAGCCAGACGACGACGCGCCGCCCCAGATACACCCCCTCGCTGGCGATGAGCAGCCACCAGCCGAGCGCCAGCAGCGCCCCGGCGATAATGACGACCAGAAACGTGGTCAGCAGATCGTTCACTGGAGTAAGCCTTTTTCGCGCAGGTACGGCACACAACTGGCGATGCCTTCTTCCAGCGTGATTTTAGGCTGCCAGCCGAGCAGGTCACGCGCTTTACGCATGTCAATATA
>CAZJSU010000190.1:0-3677 GCA_964548765.1 uncultured Anaerolineaceae bacterium | reverse complement strand
CTTTCCTACACACTGTCGGAAAAGCCGCCGCCATTTTGGTGAAGGCTGGCCGATGTGCGCTGGACACGTTGACGGCATAATCAGGCGTAGTTGTTTAATCCCACAAGGACACACCGCCGTGCGCAACTTCGTCTCGCAAAGCGTCCAGAACCTCCGCCCCTCCGGTATCCGCCGCTACTTCGACATCGCCGCTACGATGGACGACGTGATCTCGCTGAGCATCGGCGAGCCGGACTTCGCCACGCCGCGCCACATCGCCGCGAAGGGCATCGAATGCCTGCAGGCCGGGCGCACCAGCTATACATCCAATGCTGGCACGCTGGAACTGCGCGCGGCGATCTCGGCCTATATCGAGCGCTTATACGGGCTGCACTACGCGCCGGAGAGCGAGATTCTGGTGACGGTCGGCGTGAGCGAAGCGCTGTGGCTGGCGCTGAAGGCCATCCTTGACCCCGACGACGAGGTGCTGGTGGTCGAGCCGTGTTTCGTCGCCAACGCGGCGGCGGTCGAGATGGCGGGCGGCGTGGCCGTGACGGTGGACTCGTATGTCGAGGACGACTTTCAGGTGACAGGCGCGAGCCTTGAGGCGAAGATCACGCCGCGCACCAAAGCCATCCTCATCAGCTACCCCAACAACCCCACCGGCGCGATCCTCACGCGCGAACATCTGGAACAGATCGCGCAGGTGGCTGAAAAGCATGACCTGCTGGTCATCTCTGACGAGATTTATGAGCGACTGGTCTACGGCACGGAGCATATCTGCTTCGCCGCGCTGCCGGGGATGCGTGATCGCACCGTCCTGCTCAGCGGCATGAGTAAAGCCTTCGCCATGACTGGCTGGCGCATCGGCTACGCCACCGCCCCACGCGAGATTATGGAGGCCATGCGTAAGCTGCACCAGTACCTCATCATGTCCGCGCCCACGATGGGGCAGGCCGCCGCGCTGGAAGCCTTGCAGCATGGCGAGGACGACGTGCGCCACATGCGCGCCGAGTACGACCAGCGCCGCCGTCTGGTGGTGGATGGCTTTAACCAGATCGGCCTGTTCTGCTTCGAGCCGCGCGGCGCGTTCTACGCCTTCCCCAACATCGCCGTCACGGGCATGGCCGATACCGAATTCTGCGAACGCCTGCTGTACGAGGAACGGGTCGCGGTGGTGCCGGGGAGCGCTTTCGGGCGCAGCGGCGCGGGCTTTATCCGCGTCAGTTATGCCACCAGCACCGCCAATATCGAGCAGGCGCTGGCGCGGATACAGCGCTTTGTCGCGCGGCACGCGGCGCGGGTGGTCGCCTAGCCATTCTAGTCGCTCAGGCTGCCGTCGTCGCGTTGGGTCAGGCTGGCATGACGTGGCAGCACTTCGCCTGTCGCCTGGTTCAGGTGGCGCGTCGCCAGCGCGATCACGAACAGCGTGCCGTTCACGATCAGGCCAACCGCCAGAATGACCCAGCCCTGCACACCGCCAATGCGCGCGCGGAGCAGGAACTGCTCCCACGAGGTCGCCGCCTCTGGCAGCAGCCACACCTTCAGCAGCCATGCGATCCCCATCAGCGCGTAGAGCCAGATGTAATTACGTCGCAGCCGCCGTCCCAGTGCCTCCCAGATCGAAATCGGGAACTGTGGATTTAACAGGCTGGCCGCCATTTTATCCGCCCAGCCCTGATTGGGGCGGAAGGGCGGCACCAGCATCGCCGCGAAAAAGTCGGTTTCCAGCAGGCGAACACGCAGGCTCCACAACTCGTAATAACGGTAACGCCGCGCCTCGATGTACAGAAACAGCGTCACCAGCAGCGTATTGAGGATGATTACGCTGTGGTGAGCAGAGCGATCCCCAAAGGCGAAAGACAGCACCGCCCCGGTAGCGATCACCGCCCAGTTGGTGGTGGTGTCCAGCCGTCCTCGCCATGCGTTCGCCCGGCTGACCTCGGCGCGGAACAGATGCACCATCGCCGCGTTAAACTCGCTGGAGCGCATCTTGTAGCCGCGATACGTCCACACCTCGGACAGGTTTTCCTGCTCGCGCACCGACTGTTCATAAGGGTCCTCGCTGGCAGGGGGTGCGGCCTCGGTTTTCTGTACCATGCTTTCGCCTCCATACTCCATCCCCGTAATATCCAGTATAACAATCCCAACTTAAGAATGCCTGAGTGTTCGCCCATTGACCGGTTTATTGCTGGTACACTCATTGTAATTTCTAACGTTATACTGCCTGTTTTTCACCTGTTTAACAGGCCATATCTGTGAAGGAGATGCGGGCCGATGAAATACGATGCGCTGGTGATCGGCGCGGGGCAGGGCGGGATTCCGCTGGCAATCGCGCTGGCCGGGAAGGGCATGAAGGTCGCGCTGGCCGAAGGCCGCTGGCTGGGCGGCTCCTGCGTCAATTACGGCTGCTCCCCCAGCAAGACGATGATTGCCAGCGCGCGTGTGGCGCACATGGCCCGCCGCGCGGCGGATTACGGCGTGCAGACCGGCGAGGTGACGGTGGACTTCGCCAGAGTGATGCAGCGCGCGCAGGACATCGTGACCAGCTTTCGGGGCAATAACGAAAGGCGCGTTGCCGAGGCCGAAAACCTCACCCTCTACCGCGATTACGCCTGCTTTGAGGACGCGCATACCGTGCAGGTGGGCGATCACCTGCTTGAGGCGGAGCGCATCTACATCAACACCGGCCAATGCGACACGCCTGTGCGCGTCCCCGGCCTGCTCAAGGTGAACTTTCTCGACAGCATCAGCCTGTTGCAGCTTAAAACGCTGCCGGAGCATCTGCTGATTCTGGGCGGCGGTTATGTGGGCGGCGAATACGCGCAGGCCTTCCGGCGCTTCGGCAGCGAAGTCACCATCGTGAGCGACGACGCGCAGTTATTCCCGAAAGAGGATGCCGACATCGCGCAGGCCGCGCTGGAAATCTTCGAGGCCGAGGGCATCCGTGTGCTGCTCAACGCCGAGGCGCAGTTGATCGAGCAGCAGGCCGATGGTCGCCTGCACATGACGGTGCAGCACGACGGCCAGACCGAAACCCTGAACGGGACGCATCTGCTGGTGGCGACAGGCCGCCAGCCCAACACCGAACGGCTGGAACTGGCGGACGCGGACATCAAAACCGACGATCACGGCTATATCGTGGTGGACGATCACCTGCAAACCAGCGTGGAAGGCGTGTGGGCGCTGGGCGATGTCAACGGCAGGGGCGCGTTTACCCACACCTCGTATAACGATTACGAGATCATCCTGGACAACCTCAACGGCGGAAAGCGCAAAGTCTCTGACCGTATTATGACTTACGCCCTGTTCATAGACCCGCCGCTGGGGCGCGTGGGCATGACCGAGCAGCAGGTGCGCGAAGATGGCCGCGAGGCGTTGATCGCCACGCTGCCGATGAGCCGCGTCTCGCGGGCGCAGGAATCGGACGAAACGCAGGGGCTAATGAAGGTGCTGGTAGACGCGGAAACCGAGCAGTTCCTCGGCGCGGCGGTGCTGGGGATTGGCGGCGACGAGGTTATTCACACCATCACCGACCTGATGTACGCCAAAGCGCCGTACACCGTCATGCAGAAGGCGGTGCATATTCATCCGACGGTGACGGAAATGCTGCCGACGCTGCTGGGGGAACTGAAGCCGCTGGAATAATCGCTTGTGGCGTAGGTCATCTGCCGGTCGCGCGGTTGCGCGTCCCTACA
>CAZJSU010000189.1:0-3706 GCA_964548765.1 uncultured Anaerolineaceae bacterium | reverse complement strand
TTTTCTCAAGGGCGACCTTCAGGTCGGCCTCGGTGAAAATAAAGCCCTTGCCCGCAGCGAAACGGGTCAGCGCCGGGATTGTACGAGCGTTTGCAAGCTGTAGATGTGTCTGTAGGTTGCGGTTTATCGTCAGCAGTTCCAGAAATTTCTCTGCTGTTTGCCGTGCCATAGTGTCTCCTTACCGCCCTCAAGCGTGTCTGTTTGTGAACTTTGACTCAAGGATACGGCAGTATGGCGGGGTTGTATTTAAGCTGGCTTAAGTTGGCAGAAATTGGTAGAGCAATTTAAAGCATGGCGATGGAGCGCAGCGCTGACTCGTTGATGATGACGATCTGGTGCCGGTCGAACTCAATGGCTCCGGCGGTTTCCAGTTCGCGCAGGGCGACGCTGACCGTCTGTGGAGTGGTGTTGATGTGCGCGGCGATGGCGGTGCGGGTAACACCGGGGCCGCTGAGCGAGGGGTCTTCCGCCTGCTTGAGCAGGAAGCGCGCCAGCCGGACGATCACGGAATAGAGCGCGAGGTCTTCGATCTGGCCGACCAGCGACCGGATACGCACCGCCAGCAGACGGATCACCCGGAGCGCGACCTGTGGGTTACGGGTGACGATCTGCGCGATGACTTCTGACGGCACAAGCCACACCCCCGTTTCCGGGCTTAAGGCGGAGGCATTGGCCGGATTATTGCCACCATCCAGCGCGCCGATGTCGTTAAAGGTGTTGCCGGGCCCGCGCAGGTGCAGGATATGTTCGCCGCCGTCGGGGTTGAGCTTGAAGATTTTCACGTTGCCCTGCTCCACAATCCACAGCCCGCGCGCTGGGTCGCCTTCGAGGAAGATGATCTCCCCGGCGGTAAACGTGTGCTGCAAGGTGTTTTCCGTAATATAGGCTAGTTCGTCCTCGGTGGCGGCCTCAAAGTAGGGGATGGAACGAATGTGATCTTTGAGGGATGCCATTGCTGTCCTGTTCTACGTGCTTTGCTGTGTAGTCATGGGGATGGATACCTTGACTAAGACTTTATCACGCAGGCACGTGATTGGGTAGGTGGCGCGGGCGTTATATGAGGCTTATGAACAACATGATAAAGTTTGCTGCTGGCTTTTAAGCCTTGTTGTAGCTCTGCCAGCTTGCTACACTTTGGGTCATTATCCACAAGTCAGGGAAAAAAATGAGGTTATCAGAAGCATTAATCCAACGTGCTGATACACAGAAGCGAATTCAACAACTCCACAGTCGCCTGAAGCGTAGTGCGCGCATTCAGGAAGGCGAAGAAGTGCCGGAAGACCCTCAGGAACTCCTCACCGAATTAGCGCAGCTCATCAGTGTTTTTAATACACTGGTCGCCCAGATTAACCAGACAAACAGCCGAACCCAGTTTGACAGTAACCGCACACTCACAGAAGCACTTGCAGAGCGTGATGCAATTCTGCTTCACCGTCAAATTCTTGAAGGCGTGATTCAGGCCGCTACTGGCGCAGATGGCAGTCGAATGGCTCGTTTTTCTCAGATCAAATCTTTCAGCGCCGTTAACGTTCGTGAACTACAATCCATGATTGACACGCTCTCACGCCGCTATCGAGAGCTGGACACACGAATTCAGGAAATTAACTGGACAACTGACCTCATTGAATAGCAAATAGTCGGTAACTACTTCTGGCAAAGGCGAGCATAAAGCCCCCAGCAGGCTTACCGCTGGACCCTCCTTGCTGGCTTGCGGGACAAAGCCTTGATTAAAGTTAGTCCAGCAAAGTTAAGGAGCATAGTTTACTGTAATTGTTATGACCGTATGCTGATTTGCCTGTTGTAGTGAGGGTGGGTATGGGGACATATTTGCTGAAGGTTAATAGGGTGAGCAGGTCACAGCGCAGGAGTTCACCAAATTCAGACCAGCATTCTTTGGCAGAATCCACCATGAAATCCCGGAAGTGGTGATTTATGCTTAAGTGACTCTGACGGTGTGCTATTCTGTTATTTGAGACGAACCATGACCACCATTATCATCCCCGAACAGCCAGACAGCCCGGACGCGACGCTGTTGATTACCGAGCTTGAAAGCGTGCTTGAGCCATATTACCCAACCGAAAGCCGCCACGGCTACAGTGTGGAGAAGCTGCTGCGCGAGGGGGTCGCGTTTTTTGTGGCGCGGTATGATGGCCTCCCGGCAGGCTGCGGTGGGGTGCAGTTTTTCGGCGGGGAGTACGGCGAACTCAAACGCATGTTTGTGCGGCCTCAGTATCGCGGGTTGGGGATCGGCAAGCAGATGGTGACGCATTTGGCCGAGTATACCCGCCAGCATAACATCACGACGCTGCGGCTGGAAACAGGCATTTATCAGGACGTGGCGATTGGCTTGTACGAAGCGATGGGCTTCCGGCGCATTCCGCCGTTTGGTCCTTACCGCGATGATCCGCTAAGCGTCTTCTTCGAGAAAGCCCTCAATGATGCGTAACCTTGTAAGGGCGACCCGGCGGGTCGCCCTTACGATTATGATCGCGGTAGATCATCTACGCGCGGGTTGGCCGCACATTCGGGTTCAGCCGGAACAGGTTGTTCGGGTCGTAGCGGTTCTTCAGCGCGACCATCCGGTTGTAGTTCGCGCCGTAAGCGTCCTTGACCAACTGCTCACCTTCTTCGCCGAAGCCGGGGAAGTTGATGTACAGGCTGCCTGTGGAATACGGCTCCATCTCGGCAAGGAACGCGCGTGAATAAGCCAGAACGTCCTCGGTTTCGCGCGGGTCATCCCAGATCGCATCCACGCTGAACAGGTAAGTGGCATCGCGCTCTGCAAACGCGGTGGCGCTGCGGTTTACCCGCCGCATCGCGCCGCCTAAGTGCCAGATCACGATCAGCACCGCGGGCGACGGGGGATTGGCTGCTCTGGGAAGAAGCGCCTCAATCGTCCGATCATCGAACGCCTGCAGATAGCGCGACTTGAAGTAGTACAGCCGCTCACCACTGGGGAAGAAGACATCGAACATGCCCTGCACCGCTGTCCACGGGACTTCAGCGCTTAAATCCATCATGGGCGTACCCATCTCGCGCAGAGGGCGAATCGCGCGTTCACCTTCTTCCACCGGTCCGGCATACACCGCGCCGAAGCATACGACGCGCTTGTTGTGGTAGGCTTCGGGGAAATTGGGCAGCGGCGGCACTGACCAGACGTAAGCGCTGGAAGACAGCGCTTCGGGCGCGTTTTCCATAATATCGCGCCATTTGGGCAGCAGCTCCCGCGCTTCCTCTACCGGAAACCAGACATTCCCCAGCATGACGGTCGGCCCGACCGGGTGCAGGCGGTACTCAAACGATGTGACGATGCCGAAGTTCCCGCCGCCGCCGCGCAGTCCCCAGAACAGATCGGCGTTCTGGGTCTCGCTGGCGGTGAGGAATTCCCCGTCAGCGGTGACAAGATCAACCGACAGCAGGTTATCAATGGTCAGGCCGTGCTTGCGCCGCAGCCAGCCCAGGCCACCGCCAAGTGTCAGCCCGGCGATGCCCGTGGTGGACACCACGCCGCCGGGGGCAGCAAGACCGAAGACCTGTGTTTCGCGGTCAATTTCCCCCCATGTGACACCGCCCTGTGCGCGGGCAATGCGCTTTTCAGGGTCAACATGAATACCCTTCATCTCCGAAAGGTCAATGACGATGCCGCCGTCATTGGTCGCGTGGCCGGCGACGTTATGCCCGCCGCCGCGCACCGATACCAGCAGGT
>CAZJSU010000188.1:0-3841 GCA_964548765.1 uncultured Anaerolineaceae bacterium | reverse complement strand
CACCACTTAAAACATCCGGCATCATCGCCGGATGTTTTGATTCCTGGCGGGGTTCAGGTTGGCTTAGCTGTTAAATACAGCCTTCAAATCTACCATTTTCCTCCCAAGCACCGCCGTCTCGAAACTGTCGCTAGGGCCATAAACGCCTTGCAGCACAAAGCGCTCATTCTCCAGACGGTAAACCTCAACATACTGCTCAATGGGATCAGCCATCCAGTATTCGCGCACACCATGCTGTTCGTAAAGCTTGAACTTTGTGATTTTGTCCTGTCGTGTTGTCCCCGGCGAAAAAATTTCGATCACCAGATCAGGCACGCCTTCCAGCCGCTTCTCTGCGATGACGCACTTGCTGCCCTCCGCCACACACACAATAGCCGGCTGCGGCACATTCTCCTCATCAAAATACACATCCATCGGCGCGTAGAACACCTCACCATTGGGAATGGCATTGAGAAGAAAAGCGACCAACTGACGGCTGGTACGCTGATGCAGCATCGCCGGGGACGGACGCACGATCAACTCTCCTTCGAGCAGTTCGGTAGAGGTGTTGGCTTCTGGCAGGTCGAAGAACTCGGCAGCGGTCATGCGGGTACGGGTTTGTTCGATCATGGTTTAACCTCTCTAATTTTCACACTCATTGAAGTCACGGAAGCCTTTGATCTGCCGCCAATCAATAGCTTCTTGAGACTTAAGCAAAGCATCAGGAAGGTTTTTGGCTGCCTCTCCAATAATTACGAAGGCGTGGATTACAGCGTATTGGGTTTCATCATTACTCAGAAACGCTTCCTGTCCTTTTCTGGTGAACCTTTCAATACGCTCTATCTGGTCAAGTATATCTTGCAGGTAATCACGGATCGCTCTCATAAAGGTACGGCATCCCTCTCAACATTGGACTTGAAGCGCCCCTCAAGTCCTTCGTCGGTACTCAAACTAACCTCGCGTTCCAGCAAATCCTTCAAGTCCAACCAGAGGCCGACCAATTCAAAAATGGACGTTTTGGGTTTCACATCCACGAGGAAATCAATATCACTGTCAGGCGCTGCCTCCCCACGAGCCACACTGCCAAACACGCGCACGTTGTAGGCACCGTGCTGCTCGGCCAACTTCAGGATTTCATCGCGCCGGGCGCGCAATTCCGTTAACGTCGGAGAGCTTTTCAGGGTATTACTCATGATTTTGTCTTTACCACCAACTTGCGATATACATTTTCACTATAGCACACTACAGGCTGATAACTGCCGCTTTCTGGTGAAATATTCGTTTATATCTACTATAATCACGGAAAATTAAAACACACTGCTAAATCACGGTGAACCCCATGCCAACCGCCTACGACCAACTGAACGCGCACCTGACCGACCTGCATAACCTGAACATGGCTTACTGGCTGCTGCAATGGGATCAGAACACGCTGATGCCGCCGGGCGGCGCGGCAGCACGCGCAGCGCAGATGTCCACGCTGCAACGGCTGCGCCACCAGATGCTGACCAGCGACACGACTGCCCGCCTGCTGGAAGCCGCCGCGCAGGAAGTGGATACCGACGACTTCGACTCGATTCCGGCCAGCATGATCCGCGTGGCACGGCGCGATTACGAGTATGCGTCGGCGCTGCCGAACGAGTTCGTGGCCGACTACACACAGGCGACCGCCGATGCCTTTGAAAGCTGGCGCGCGGCCAAAGCGAATGACGATTACGCCGCGTTTGTGCCTGCCTTGCAGCGCGTACTCGACCTCAAGCTGCGCGAGGCGGAGATTCGCGGCTACGAGGTGCATCCGTATGATGTGTTCCTCAGTCATTGGGAGCGCGGGCTGAACACACAGGAAGTCCGCGACATCTTCGACGCGCACCGCCCGGCATTAGTGGAACTGGTCGCGGCGGTGAGCGCGGTGCAAGAGCGCGTGGACGACTCGGTGCTGCACCAGCGCTTCCTCATCCCACAGCAGCGCGAATTGGCGAAACGGGTATCGAGCGCTTTCGGCTTCGATTACGACCAGTGGGCGACGTTTGATGTCGCGCCGCATCCGTTCTGCCTGCAGATCGCGGTGGATGACATCCGGCTGACCACGCGCTTTAACGAGCATTTCTTTAACCCGTGTTTCTTCGCCACGCTGCACGAAACCGGTCACGGGCTGCACGGGCATGGCTTCGGCAAGGACATTGACGGCACGTTTTTGTCCGACATGGACGCTTACTCGCACGCGGTCGCGGAGTCCCAATCGCGCACGTGGGAGAATCTGGTCGGGCGCAGCCGGGCGTTCTGGGAATGGGCGTTCCCCATCGCGCGGGAGATTTTCCCCGATCAGCTTGCCAGCACCACGCCGCACGGCATGTACAAGGCGGTCAACAAGGCGCGGGCGCAGTTTATCCGCGTGGAAGCCGACGAGCTAACCTACAACCTGCACATCATGCTGCGCTTCGAGGTTGAACTGGCAATCGTCGAGGGCAAGGTCAGCCTGCATGACGCGCCGGAGTTATGGAACGACACCTTCGAGCAGTATTTCGGCATCCGCCCGACCAGCGACGCGCAGGGCATTTTGCAGGACGTGCATTGGAGCATGGGCGGCATGGGCGCGTTCGTTGGCTATGCGCTGGGCAATCTGCTCTCGGTGCAGTATTACAATCAGGCGCTCAAGGCGCACCCGACCATCCCGGACGAGATCGCGCGCGGGCAGTTCGACACGCTGCGCGGCTGGCTGACCGAGAACATCTACCAGCACGGGCGCAAATACAACGCCGACGAACTGACGCGCCGCATCACGGGTGAGGGGATCCAATCGCGTGATTACGTGGCCTATCTGGAACGCAAGTTCAGCGATGTCTACGACCTGTAAAATTGAACCGTCGAAACGCAGCGTGTGTGTAGGGACACGTCCGCTGCAAGAACAACACCAAACACAGAACGTCAGCAGAACCTAATTAACGGCCTATCCTGCTCAAACGGTTGATATCATGCTCAAGCCAGATGAACGCCTCTACTTTCTGCATATCCCTAAAACGGCAGGAAGCACACTTAGTCACATCCTTGACGGGCAGTTCGAGAAGGAAAAAATTTTCCAGCCCAAGTTAATCCCTAAGTTGTTGAGCGTACCCCCAGAGGAACTTACACGTTACCAACTCTTTCGCGGGCATTTCGGGTTATATCCACACCGTCTGCTGCCAGCAGAACCACTAACCATCACTATGCTGCGGCATCCGGTTGAACAGGTCATATCACAATACTATTATTTCCGCACCCAGGTTATAAAATGGCTTGCCGCCCATCCTGAAGCCAGTGTTCATCATAACCCCGGACCACGAAGAGCCTATGAAACCGATTTAACAACTTTTATTTGCGATCCTGAATCGACCAAAATCAAAGTTGATTTACACAATTGCCAGTGTTACTGGCTTAGTATGGAGGAAAGCACCAAGCGGCAACCTGCCGATAATGAAAACCGGTTTCAAAAAGCTAAACAGCAGCTTGATGATTGTGCCGTCTTTGGCCTTATAGAATATTTCGAAGAATCCTTATCATTGATGTTTGACGCTTTTGGGTGGGAACGCCCCAGGACGTACCAGGCCATTAACATTACCCCTAACCGTCCTCGGCGGTCAGAAATCCTGCCCTCAATTATCAGAGCCATTGAAGAACGCAATACTTATGATTTGATGCTTTACGAATATGCCAGCAAAGTTTTTCGTGAACGTTATCAGGACTATTTAAACTCGAAGAAGTTCAGGGTCGTTTTTCTTGATGAGCGCCTTCTGCCGCAAAAGGCGGAGACAGTGTCCGCTAGACAGATGGTCGAAATCCCCTGGGTTTTACAGAACCTGCCGCAGTCCGGCGTGATCCTCGATGT
>CAZJSU010000187.1:0-4008 GCA_964548765.1 uncultured Anaerolineaceae bacterium | reverse complement strand
CCCCCCTTCGGGGTTTTGCTCGTGTATCAGTGCGAAAGGAGAGGGCGCTTCCTCCCCCGCATAACCCGTACTTGCGTACTGGGCAAGTGATGTGGGGGTCTCCGCGCTCGTTTTTCTATGATAACCGACTTCCCATACGAAAAAGTGTCGCCCGCGATCCTCGACCAATTGGCCGACATTCTGGGCAGCGTCAACGTCAGCACCGCGCAGGCCGATATTGACCTCCATGCCCGCGACCAGTCACAACACCCAGCCCATCCCAGCGAAGTCGTCATCTGGCCGCAGCGGGCGGAACAGGTGGCGGAGGTGCTGCGACTTGCCAATGAACACCGCATCCCGGTCACGCCCTGGGGCGTGGGGACATCGCTGGAAGGCAATCCTATTCCGCTGCATGGCGGCATCCTCATGTCGTTCGAGCGCATGAACCAGATTATCGAGGTTCACGCCGACGATTTTCAGGTGACGGTGCAGCCCGGCATCGGCCATAAAGACCTCAACGCCCAACTCGCGCGGCAGGGGCTGTTCTTCGCGCCAGACCCCGGCGCGAACGCGACCATCGGCGGGATGCTCGCCAACAACGCGGCAGGAATCCGCACCGTGAAATACGGCGCGAGCAAGGATAACGTCCTGCAAATGCAGGTCGCGCTGGCCGATGGCCGCCTGATTCGCGTCGGGTCGCGCTCCATCAAGCAGTCGGCAGGCTATGACCTGCTGCATCTGTTCGTCGGCAGCGAGGGGACTCTGGGCGTGATTACCGAGGCGACGCTGAAGCTGGTGCCGGTTGCGCCGTACATGGGCGCGGCGTTAGCGGCGTTCGTCAGCGTAGAGGATGCGGTGCAGGCAGTGGTGGCGGTGCGTGGCAGCGGGTTAGACCCGGCGGCGCTCGAACTGATTGACGCGGCCCACGCGAAGATGCTGCGCGAGGCGGAAGGGGTCAGCCTGAGCGATCATGTGACGCTGTTCATGGAATTCCACTCGTCACATGAGGAATCGCTGGCGATGGGGCTGGCGATGACGCAGGAAATTTGCGAGGAATTGGGGGCGGTCAGCTTCCGCTTTACGGTTGACCCGACAGAGCGCCGCCAGTTGTGGCACGCCCGGCACCATTCTTACGAGATTATGGTACGCAGCCACCCCAACAAGGGCTTCTTCATTAACGATGTCGCCGTCCCCATCAGCGCCTATCCCGAACTGATCGGTTATGTCGAGCAGCTTAAGCGCGAACACAACGTCACGGCGTACATGATCGGTCATGCGGGCGATGGCAACGTCCATGTCGAGTTCCCTTATGGCGACGAGGCGGAATATCGCCAGAGTCAGGAGATGAACAAGCTGATCGTGATGAAGGCGCTGTCGTTGGGCGGCACCGCCACCGGTGAACACGGCGTGGGCATCGGCAAAGCGCCTTATATGGTTCATGAACATGGGCAGGCGCTGGATGTCATGCGCGATATTAAGCACCTGCTAGACCCGAACGGCATCCTTAATCCCGGAAAAATCTTCTCGGCCAATGTCTAACCCGCGTCGTATTCAGGAACTGATCGAATCCCTCGCTGAGGAATACGTGCCAGAAAATGTGCAGGCGCTGGCTGCCTGTGGCATGGGCGCTGTCCAGCCGCTTATTACCGTTCTCTGGCGGACAGACCTGGACCCCTACGCGCATGACACCTTTGCCGAAGTGCTGGTCAGTATTCTGCTGGCGCACCGTCACCGTCACGGCGTGGATTGGCTCACGCCGCTGCTGGAACACGAGAACGCAGACGTGCGGCGGCGTGTGATCGAGGCATTGAGCCTGACCGGGGACAAAACCGTCCTGCCTGTGCTGCGCGCCGCGCTGCATGATCGCAACGACAGCGTGCAGTACGCCGCCGCTTACGCGGTCATTCACCTGACCTACGGCGCGCTTTCCGCCGGGTCGCTGGCGGCGGCGCTGTATGATGAGGACGAGCAGGTGCGCTATCTGGCGGTACGCAGCCTCGAATTCCTCAACGCCACTCAATATATGTTCGAGGCGGCGCGCAATGACCTGCCGCTGGTGCGCCAGATCGCCGTGTACTACATGGGGCGGGTACAGTCGGCGGACGGCTTCGAGCTGCTGATTGACGCGCTGCAAGACCCGGACGATGGCGTGTGCCTCGGCGCGATCTGGTCGTTGGGGCAGGTGGGCAACGCGCGCGCCGCCCCGGCGCTTGAGCCGCTGGTCAAAGACCCCAGCGAAGCAGTCGCCCGCGCGGCACGGGAAGCGCTGCTCAAACTGCGCTCCCGCGCTGGCTGAACGGGCATTCGCGCTTACGTCGCCTGCGGCGTGGAGACATGCCCCAAACAAAAGGACGCGAAGCATCGCGTCCTTTTAGTTTTCATTTGCAGGCAATCGCCAGATCAGGAGTTATCCGTCACCGTCTGCGGCTGCTCTGGCGTGGCGCGGACTGCGCCGGGGCGGTGGCGATAAATCAGCGTTAACAGCGAGACCACGAACACCACAGCCATCAACGCCTGCGACAGGTTCAATTCGCCGATCAGCGTCACTTCCACGCGGATTCCTTCCAGAATGAAGCGGATGAACGCATACTGCATCAGATACATCAGGAAGATGTCGCCCGGCAGCAGGCGGTGACGGTAACGCAGGAATATCTGAAGCAGCACGATAAACGCGATTACGCTCCACAGCGATTCGTACAGGAACAACGGGTGAAACGTGGTGGTCGCCGGGTACTGTACCATGCTGGTGTACGGCTCGATGCGATGCGATGCGTCAATCGTGATGCCCCATGGCAGCGTGGTCGGCACCCCGTAAAGCTCCTGATTGACAAAATTCGCCCAGCGCCCGATAGCCTGCCCCAGCGGCAGCGCGACCGCCGCGATATCCAGCCAGGGCAGCACGGGCTGCTTGTTGCGGCGCAGGTAAATGTACGCCCCCAGAAAGCCGCCGATCACCGCGCCGAAGATGCTCAGGCCGCCGCTCCAGATGGCGATCGCGCCGTTTTCAATATTAAAGAAGTTTTGCAGATACCACATGGTATTGCGCCCGGCATCCACCACCGCCGCAGGCGGGAACAGCACGAACCACAGGCGCGCGCCGACAATCGCCGGGATGATCGCCCATGTCAGCGCGCCCCAGATGTGATCGGGGTCGCGGCCAGCGCGCTTTGCCAGCCGCGCGGCCACCATCGCGCCAACCAGCATCGCCAGCACGATGATGATGCCGTAATAGCGAATCTGAAGCCGATCCGCGATGACAACTAACTCTCTTTCGAACTCCATAATGAAAAACGCCTCACATTTCGGTAAATTCAGTATTGCGATACACAAACCAGACGCGCTGCAAGCCTGTGAAATTCGTGCCAATCGCCAAAATCCACATGCCCGGTATCAGCAGCGGCGGGATGAGCAGCGCAGGCAGCAGCACCGCGACGCGCTCCAGCCGGGTAAACAGGCCAACCTTGACCGACAGCCCGGCCTCGCCAGCCCGCGCCCGTACATAACTCACGGTATAGCTGCCCATCAGCGCGGCCAGCGCCAGCAGCAGATAACCCAGTTGATTCTGGCTGGCAAAATAATACCCCAAAGCCGCGAAAATTAAACCGTCAGCATAACGATCGAGCGTGGAATCCAGCAGGCCGCCGAACTTATCGCGCCGCTGCATGGCCCGCGCGACCGCGCCATCGAGCGCATCCAGCGGCAGCCCCAGCAGCAAAACCACGCCGCCCCACTGCACTTCCCCCATGCCGATCAGCACCGAGGCGATGGCAACGACAATAAGCCCAACCACCGTAATGTAGTCGGGATGGATGCCCGCCCGGTGAAATACAGAGGCGATTCTCGCCAGCCCATTAGCCGTGAGCTTTCGCATCTGGTCGGTAAATGTAAGCGATGATTTTTGCATGACAATTTACTCTTGCCAACCACAGGCTTTATCTGTACACTTTAGCCTAGTTCGGGGCGTGGCGCAGCCCGGTAGCGCGCACCGTTCGGGTCGGTGAGGTCGTGGGTTCGAATCCCGCCGCCCCG
>CAZJSU010000186.1:0-4012 GCA_964548765.1 uncultured Anaerolineaceae bacterium | reverse complement strand
TTGTGGATGGCGCGACGGGCGCGGTACAGGAGTACGTGCCTGAGTTGGGCGACGACGTGTGGTACACCATCCCCATTGGCTGGATACAGGGATAACCACCCCCAAAAACCCGCAGACGCGGTATACTGCCCGCTGGCGACGTTACCGCAGGCAAGGGGGCATCATGGACGCAGCAGTTGAGCAGGGCGGGCTGGCTTATCCTACAGACGAGCGCGAGTACAGGCAGCGCATCCGCGCATGGACGATGTACGACTGGGCCAATTCCGCCTTTGCTACCACCATTCTGGCGGCGGTACTGCCCATCTACTACAGTCAGGTCGCTGGGGCAACCCTGCCCAGCGCGGCAATCGCCACCTCTTACTGGAGCCTCGGCCTCAGCATTTCCCTGCTCATCACCGCTATCCTCTCCCCCATCCTCGGCACCATCTCCGACATCATGCGCGGCAAAAAGCGCTTCCTGTCGGTTTTCGTCACCATCGGCGTGCTGGCGACGGCGGCGCTGATCTTCGTCAACACGGGCGACTGGCTGCTGGCCTCGGCGCTTGCCATCGTCGGACGCATCGGCTTTACCGGCTCAATCACCTTTTACGACGCGCTGCTGCCCCATGTGGCGCGGGAAGAAGATCAGGACAGGGTGTCCACGCTCGGCTACGCCTTCGGCTATCTCGGCGGCGGCATCCTGCTGGCGATCAACGCCGCCATGATCTTCGCGCTCGGCTTTACCGAAGGCGCGCGCTGGTCGTTCCTGACAGTTGCCATCTGGTGGGCGGTGTTCTCCATCCCCATCTTCCGCCGCGTGCCAGAGCCGCCCGCCGCCACCGAGCAGCTTGCCCCCGGCGAAAACGTGGTTTCGGCCAGCTTCAAGCGCATCGGGCAAACCATGCGCGATATTCGCCGCTATCGTGAACTGTTCAAGTTTCTGATCGCGTTTTTAGTCTACAACGATGCCATCGGCACGATCATCGGCGTGGCCGCCATCTACGGCGCGGAACTCGGCTTCGGCGATATTGAGCTGATTCTGGCGCTGCTGCTGGTGCAGTTTGTCGGCATCCCCTTCAGCATCGTCTTCGGCTATCTGCCCAGCAAGGAAAACAAGCGCCGCCCGCTGTTCTTTGCGATCATCGCCTTCAACATGGTCGCGCTGCCGCTGGTGGGCATCATCGGGTCGCGCCTGCTGCCACAGGAAGTGACCGGAACGCTGCTGCCGCCTTATGCGTCCGTCGGCGATTTTGTCGGCACCGGGGCTTACCCCGCCGCAGGGGACGTGCTGCTGCTGGAAGGCGACTGGCAGACAGAAACCATCTCCGCCGCCACCCTCGGCACAGACAGCGACGCGGTTTACATCCACAGCGCCGAGCCGGACGCGCGGCTGGACTTTCCCTTCAACGGGCAGGACGTGACGCTGACGCACAGCATCGGCCCGGATCATGGCCGCTGGGAAGTGCTGCTGGATGGCGCGCCAGTAATGCTCACAGGCGAGGACGACCAGCAAATCCCGCTGATTATTGATGCCTACAGCCTGACCACGCGCTACGGAGTCGCCCAGACCATCTCGGCGAACAGCCCCGGCCAGCACACGCTCACGCTGCGCCCCGCCGACCCGAACCCGGCCAGCACTGGCAGCATCATCAGCATCACCCAGCTTGACGTGCTGACTCCGGTCAGCCAGAGCAGCCTGCCCATCATCTTAGGCGCGGTGATCGCTACGCAGTTGGTCGGCCTCGCCTTCGCCTATCTCATCGGCCAGCACATGCTCGCGCGGGTGGCAGAAACACTCACCACCAAGCGCAGCATCCTGCTGGCGCTGGTCATCTACAGTATCATTGCCATCTGGGGTTATTTCGTCAATTCAACCTTTGAGTTCTGGTTTCTGGCGTGGATGGTCGCCGTCGTGCAGGGCGGCAGTCAGGCGCTCAGCCGCAGCCTGTACGCCAGCATGTCGCCCGCGTCCAAAAGCGGCGAGTTCTTCGGCCTGTTCGGGGTGATGGAGAAATTCGCCGCCTTCGTCGGCCCGCTGATCTTCGCGCTGGCGGCGGTCAGCTTCGGCAGCAGCCGCCCGGCCATCGTCGCGCTGGTGGCCTTCTTCATCATCGGCGGCTACCTGCTCACGCGCGTGGATGTGGAGGAAGGTCGCCGCGTGGCACGCGCCGAAGACGCGGCGATCCTCGGTAAAACAAGGTAGAAACTGGCCTACTTCGCCAAGATGTCGGCCAGTGCCAGCATCTCTGGGTCGAGCGTCTTTTTCTTCCCGATCACTTCGCTGTACGGCGTGGTCGTTATCTTCCCGCCGTTCAGCCCCACCAGCACGCCTGTCTCGCCGCGTTCCAGCGCGTCGGTGGCGGCTGCGCCGAAGCGCGTCCCCAGGATGCGGTCAAACGCGGTCGGTTCGCCGCCGCGCTGGATATGCCCCAACCGGGTAGCGCGCAGCTCGAAGCCCAGTTCTTCGGCATGTTGGTCGAAGTATTCCACCATCTTGTCGGCGTTATACTTCGCGCCCTCGGCCACCACGACAATCGCGTGCGCCTTGCCGCGCTCATAAGCCGCCAGCAGGTCGTCGGCCACCTTCGCCGGGCTGATCTCCTTCTCCGGGATCACGACCGCCTCCGCGCCGCCAGCGATGCCCGACATCAGCGCCAGATAACCACAGTCGCGCCCCATCACCTCCACCAGAAACGCCCGCTGGTGCGAGGATGCCGTCACCTTCAGGCGGTCAATCGCTTCCAGCGCCACGTTCAGCGCGGTATCCACGCCGATCGAAACCTCCGAGCCGTACAGGTCGTTGTCAATCGTCGAGGCGATGCCCACCACCGGAAAGCCCATCTCGCACAGCGCGTTAGAGCCGGTCTGCGACCCGTTCCCGCCGATCACCACCAGCGCCTCGATGCCGCGACGGTTAAAATTGCGGATCGCCTGAGTACGGCCTTCTTCGGTTTTAAACTCCGGGCAGCGGGCGCTGCCCAGCATCGTCCCGCCGATCTGGATAATCCCGCCCACATCACGCGCGCCCAGCGGGATGATGCTGTTGCCAATCGCGCCAGCATACCCCTGCCGCACGCCAAAAACTTCCCAGCCTTTGCTGATGCCTGTCCGCGCGACCGCCCGAATCGCCGCGTTCATACCGGGCGCGTCGCCGCCGCTGGTCAAAACCGCTATACGTTTCATGCTCTAGTTTTCCCCCAAAGCGTTAGTTCAGCGAAAATGGCTCGCTGACCGGGTCGTTCCCTCTGTCAATCATCATGTCCAGCAGGGCGACCTCCCGATGATAAATAGCATAAATCTCCCGCAGCAGGCGCGCGGCAGATGGCACGCTTAACAGCGCCTGCTTTTCCGGGTTGGATAACTGCTGCACGATGGCGGCGGCCAGCCAGGCCAGCGCCACCGGGTCAACCGGCAGTTGCAGCGGGTCGAAATCTATATTTTCGCTGTTTGCCAGCACCATTAAATAACGCTCGACCAGCGGGCGCAAGTACCCGTCCAGCCGCCGCAGCCTGTCCGGGCTGCTGTGAGCCACCGGGCTAAGCTGAACACTGCCGACGAGATACGGCAGGTCATCGTTCAGCGCCGCAATCTCGAACCGTTCCTGCCCGATAATCAGGATGTTCATCGTCCCCTGCTCCAGGGGCTGAACACGGACGATCTGCGCGGTGCAGCCAACGCGAAACGGGCGCGCCAAAGGACCAAGCGCCTCCTGCCCTTCCTCGATCAGCACCCAGCCGAAAGGCTGCTGCTTTTGCAGACAGGTGTTTATCATCAGTTGGTAGCGTTCTTCAAAGATATACAGGGAATTGGTCATCCCCGGAAAGAGGACGCTGTTGAGGGGGAATAATGGCAGTTCGAACATCAGACTCGCAATCCGGTTTATCCTGAACATCAGCCACAGGCCATACCGCCAGCCCGTCTCGCCATTATAACGCCGCTGCCCCACAGCCATACATAGGCGTGTGATGAGAAAACCACCGCCGCATCACCCCGCTTGCAGCGCCTCCGCCACCGCGATCAGGTCAGCGGCACA
>CAZJSU010000185.1:0-4104 GCA_964548765.1 uncultured Anaerolineaceae bacterium | reverse complement strand
CCCCTAAATACAGGGGTATCTTTTTATGCGCCTATAGGTTTACAATAATTGCTGCTCCACCCGTTCTAAATCCATCTTTTTGATATTTACCAGTATGATAGTAAAACAACTGGTTTACTTGAGGTATTTACTCCGCGCTGATGAAATTTACGGAATGGAAGAGGGATCACAAAATGCGTTCGAACACCGTCGCCGTACACGAAAAACTGTGCCAGTGGCTGCGCGAAGATTACATCCCGCAGCATACAGGCGAGATGGTGATGGCGCTTTCCAAGTCGGCCTGCTGCAACCTGACCGCGCTCAACCACCTCGCGGCGGCTTTTCCGGTAGGCGACGACTACGTTTACGCTGGCTATGAAGAGTACCCCTGCCCGGCGGTATCATCGTTTGTCACCTATATGGAGAACAAGCCGATCTACCGCACCGGGGCGCTGCGCTTCAGCTTCGAGCAGCCCGGCGGCGACAGCTTCCACGTGCTGCTGGTTTCCGCATGGACGGATGACGACAATGTTGGCGTGGACATGATGGCGATTGCCTGTCTGGACGCGCAGCATATCGAGCGCTGGCTGGTGTTTGAGGACGAGTGCAACCGCATCGCGCGCTCGGCCATCGCCTACCGCGACCGCGTGTATATCGTCGGCGGCAAGGATGTCACCTTCGACGCGACAACAGGCTGGGACGATGTGCATCTGCCCGCCGAGCTTAAAGAGGGCATCCTGAAGGACATTGACGCTTTCTTCGAGAAGGGTGTGAACATCTACCAGCGCCTGAATATCAACCCCTTCCGCAAGCTGCTGCTGGCTGGGGTCCCCGGTACGGGCAAGACCATGCTCTGCTCGGCCATCGCGCGGCTGGCACAGTCGAAAGGCCGCTTCGTGGTCTATGTCTCCGGCTCCAACCATCACGGCGCGCAGTTCTGGAAGATTCATCAGGCGCTGGATATGGCCGCCAGTTCCGACGCGCAGACGATTGTGATCGTTGAAGAACTCGATGCCTATCTGGATGACGACTCCAAGGCGCAGCTTCTTAACGTGCTGGATGGCAGCGAAACGCCGAACAACCCTAAGGGGACGGTGCTGATCGCCACCACCAACCACCCGGAGATCATTGATAACCGGGTGATGAAGCGCCCCGGTCGCGTTGACCGCGTGTTCATCATCCCTGAGCTGACCGACGAGCAGGACGCAGAGCGGATGCTGGCCGCGTACATGGGCGACCAGTGGCGCGAGGAACACCGCGAAATCGTGCCAGACCTGCTCGGCAAGCCCGGCGCGTTTGTGCGCGAGGTCGCGCTTTACGCCCTCACCATCGCCGCCTATCAGGACATGGACGGCGTGCCGCTGGAACTGCTGCGCGAGTCGCTGGATACGCTGGAGAAGCAGATCGAGGCGAAGGACGACTTCCTCACCGCCCACAAGCGTACCACCATCGGCCTGGGGCCGATCACCACCCGCCAGCGCAACGGCAAGTTTTAACCTGCAGGGGCGAAGCACCTTCGCCCCTGCATCATTCACGGCAGTTACCCCGTCACCGGCACGTTAAGGTTCGTCACAGCGACCCACCCCCGGTTGACCCAGCCCACCGTGCCATTCACGTTAACCTGCACCCACGACGCGGCGGCGTTCCGCCCGACCACCGGGTACACCTGCCCGCGCGCGATCACAGTGAGGATCGGCGCGTAGGCATTGGGCGCGCTGCGTACATTCAGGAAGTAGGCCAGCACCGTCGCCGACGAGCTTACGGGCGGCGGAACGGGTGTGCTGTTATCGGTGATGGGCAGCGTCTGGAAGTTCGGCGCGTTCACATAGGAACGGTTCACCCAGCCGATCACCCCGTTCACGTTCAGTTGCAGCCAGCTTGAGTCGGCGTTGCGCCCGATGGCAGCGTAGGTCTGGTTACGGTAAATGCGCGTCAGGATCACCCCGGTAAACGGGTTCGGCGCGTTACGCACGTTCAGCGCGTAGGCCGTCACTGTGGCAAAGACGCTGCCGGGCGGGGGTGGCGGTGGCGGCTGCGTGCCGCCGTCGGTGATCGGCAGCGCCTCCAGCCCGAAGCCATGCACATACGCGCGGCTCACCCAGCCGACCGTGCCGTTCACGTTCACCTGCACCCAGCTTAAATCGGCGTTGCGCCCCAGCGCCGGGTAACTTTGCCCCAGCGAGATTTGCGTCAGAATGGTGGAGAAGGCGTTCGGCTGGCTGCGGACATTCAGCCGCGAGGCCGTCACCGTCACCGAAGCGCCGCCCGGTACAGGCGTGGGCGGTTGTGGAATGCCCATCTGGACGAAACTGTACTCCAGAAAGGCGACTTCGTAAGCCTCGTAGTATTCGACCACGAAGGTATGATTGCCCCCCGCCAGCGTCAGCGCGATCTGGTAGGTTTGCCCGGTGGCCGGGCTGAAGCGATCCAGATAGACGATGCCATCCACAATCACCCGCACACCGTCGTCAGCGCGGATCGTGATCTCGTAATTCCCCCCGGCGACATTGGCCGTTGTTGACCAGCGCGCCGACCAGTTATCCGCCGGAAGCCCGGCCACTGGCGCGCCATAGCCCCAGTTCCCGCCCGGCTGGCTGGCGGAGAGGATGGCAGTGGGAATGCCCGCCAGCGATGGGTTGTTGAAATACTCCACCGTCCAGGCGGCGCTCTGGGCGGCTGCGGTTTGCAGGCCGGCACCAGCCAGAACGAGGAGCGCCAGAGTGATGATTGTCAGTAATGTCAGGCGTTTCATGCGGCTCCCCCGAAATAAAATACTTCTTAACTCTAGTGTACGACAGAACAGGTTTTAATGCGTGACGTGCGGAATCCATCTGCACGACGCAAAGCTGACGCTGTGGTTATAGTTTTCAAACCAGCAGCACAAGGGCGACTCATCTGGTCGCCCCTGCAAACATCAAGCGCTGATTTTGCTACGATTCGGCGTACTGGCCGCTGCTGTAGACATGCACCGCCGGGCCGTATTCCTCGACGTTGGGCGAATTGAGCGTCTCGTATTCTTCGGCCACCCAGCGATACAGCCAGTGCGCGTCTGTGATGGACAGATTGACACAGCCGTGACTGCGGCGGTAGCCCAGCCCATCGTGCCAGTACGCGCCGTGTACCGCGCGGCCTTCATCGAAGTACATCGTCCAGGGTACTTCTTCCAGAATGTAGAAGTCGTCGCCCGGTGTCCCCCATGACATCTGCTCACGGGTTTTGCGATAGTAGATGTTGAACGTGCCTTCGTAGGTCGGCCAGCGCGGCAGCCCGGACGAAATCAGCGTGGTAAACAGCGGCGTTTCATCCACATAGACCGTCAGCACCTGCTCGTAAAGGTCAATGCCGATCCAGCGCTCAGTGTCCACTTCCGCCGGGCGCTCGACAGGCTTGAACATCGCCACGCCCTTCTGCTCCACCCACATATCCGGCCCGACCTGATACCAGTTCCAGCCGTCTAAAACTTCTGTCGCGTAGATATGCACCAGCGTGTAGCGGTAGAGCAGGTCGCGCGTTTCCAGCGCCGGGCCGCCGGGGTACTCGCTCGGATAGGCATTAATCAGCATCCATGCGATCGGGTATTGCAGCGGTTCTTCCGGCAGGAACACGCCCGTAAACTCCGACACCACATAATTGCTGTTCTTCAGGGAGGACGCAGGGGCCCACTCGCCCGGATTAATCTCCACCCAGCCATCCTGCTGGCCGATGGTCGTCAGGAAGTTAAAGCCCGCGTCCAGCGTGCGGATGACGTTCCCGTTCGGCGCGTCGTGGATGTTCAGCGCGCCATCTATACGCATGTAGTTGCGATCATGGAGCAGTTTGGGGTCAACCGTGAGCTGGTCAAATTCTGGCACATCATAGGCCAGAATCTCGGCCTCGCTCAGGCCGTAGGCCGCGCCTGCATCGGCGACTTCCTGACCTTCCTGCGCGAAGGCGGCGAAAGCAGGCATCATCAACAGTATCATAAACAGGGCAGCAAGGCGGTGCGGGCGCATAGGGTTAAGCTCCGGTGATAACGTCACGAACGATGATGTTTATACCCTACCATTAAATCGCCGTGTGCTTCAACACCCCTGCCCTACGGAAGCCTGACGCTTGGCCGTTAGAAGCCGCCGCCTGCAAAACGGG
>CAZJSU010000184.1:0-4212 GCA_964548765.1 uncultured Anaerolineaceae bacterium | reverse complement strand
TCCGCCACGCCGCCGTTGCGGTAAATGATGGCCGAGAAGCCATCCATCACCCACGCGACAGGCGAGATATGGCCGACCACCCGCATCCACTCCGGCACGATTTCCAGCGGCCACCACGCCCCGCCCAGCGGCGCAAGCGTCAGCGCCATCAGCGTCACCACGCTGGAAGCCTGCATCTCCGACTGTACAAACGTCGCCAGCAGGAAGGCCAGCGCGGTCATGCACACGACGAAGGCCACCATCACCAGCAGCAGCGCGGCAAAGTTGCTGCCAAAGCTCACGCCCAGCACCAGCGCGCCAAAGACAAAGGCCACGCCGTACTGAATCATGCCCATGATGAAACGCGCCAGCATCTTGCCGCCGATGACCTGCCAGCGGGCGACAGGCATCGTGATTAAGCGCTGGAGCGTCCACTGTTTGCGCTCGCGCAGCAGGATGAACGCCCCGGCCAGCACGGTAAACATCACGTACATGCTGCCCATGCCCGGTATGGATTGGGTGAAGCCGTTGTTACCGGAGGTCTGCTGTGGGATGCTCTGGTTGTACGTGACCAGTTCCGGCAGGTCTGCCCAGATGTCGTTGGCGCGGTCATACACCGCCTGCCGGAAAGTCTCGCGTTCGGCTCCGTCAAGCTGGATGGGCAGGCCGGAATCCCCGACAACATCAACACCCACCCGCGCCGCCACCACCGACGCGCCGACGCGCTGCGCCGCCGCCTGTGCCGCTTGCAGCACCGGCCCTGGCTCCCCCGGTTGGTCTCCCGCGCGATACAGGACGCTCACAGGCTGGCCGCTCAGGATGGCCTCGCCAAAGCCTTCCGGGATAACCAGCATGGCGTTGACCTCGTTATCGCCTACTCTGTCTGCCGATGCTTCCTCGTCCAGCGGCTGCGCCGCCTCCTCCAGACGACAGACGTTCTCCTCGTCGTTCTCCATCGGGCAGAGGACGATCAGCTCATTCACCGCCCGCAGTTCCTCAAGAAACTGCGCCGAAAGCCGGCTTTGGTCGTGGTCGAACACATCCACCCGCAGCACGACCGTGCCGTTGCCACCGAAGCCGCCGTTCACCAGCCCGATGACGAAGATCAGCACAATCGGGATAATCACCAGATTGAGCCAGATGTCCTTCTGTTTAAACGTCAGGCGCAGATCATTGAGCGCCGTATACCATAGTTTCGCCATCGTTACACATCCTCGCGCCGATTAAAAATCCACAGGCCAGCCACAAAAGTGACCGCGCCGATGAGCAGCAGGAACACCACATTGACCAGCACATCGCCCTCGCCAGTTGCCAGCTTGGTAAAGCCTTCTGACCCCCAGCGCACGACCGAGAGGCGCGTCAGCGGCTCCAGGATCGGGATGGCGCTCACGCTGAAGAACGCCCCGCCCAGCACGCCCATAAACATGCTGACTACACCGCCGATGATATTGGCCTGTTCGTTCGTCTTCGACAGCGCCGCGACCATCATGCCTATGCCTGTCACGCCCAGTGCTGAGGCCAGCACCAGCGCGGCCACGCCAACCCAGTCCGTCCCCCAGATGAACTGAATCCGGCCTTCGAGCAGGCTGGCGATCAGCGTAAAGGCGATGAACAGAAAGACAAGCTGCACCAGCACCATGCCAAACGTCCCCAGCGCCTTGCCCGCCAGAATATGGCTGCGCGGCGTGGGCGTGACGATCAGGCGTTGCAGTGTTCCATTGCGCCGTTCTTCCAGAATATCCCCCGCGCCGCCCATCGCCGTGAACAGCGCGAAGAAGATCGCCTGTGCCGCGCCGATGAAGATCAGCGGGCTAAACTGCACTTCTTCGCCGCCGATCGTCTGCTGCTCAACGTTGAGTGTGTTGAATCCGCCGGTGAAGGCACAGGCGAAGTCCGGCTGAAACTCGCCGCTGGTGCTGGCCGCCAGAAACGCCAGCCCAAAGGCTGAGTCTTCCTGCGCGCGGGCGACCAGAGTTTCAATCGTCGCGGCCACCGTCACCTGCCCGGTCATGAACTGGTTGGTGAAGCCCTCGGCGATGCTGCGGATAATCCCCGCGCTGATCGGTCGGGCGCTGTCGCCGTAAACTTCGAGCGGCACCGGGTCAATCTCGCGCTGATCCTGCGTGTAGCTCATCCGCTGGCTGAAGTCCGGCGGGATGATGATGGCGGCGGCATAGTCCCCCGCATCCACCCCGGCACGTGCTGTCTCGGCATCCTCCAGCAGCGTCGCCTCGGTCAGTGTTTCCAGCGAGAAGGGCGCGGGGGTGTCGCTGTCGTCGGTCGCGGCGGTCATGCTGGCCTGCTCACAACTTCCCATACCGGGCGTGTCCTGATTGTCACTTTCCCCCGGCAGCAGCGCACTCACCATGATCTGCCCGGCGTTAAAGCCGTTCTCTGCCCCCTCGTCCATGTTGACCAACGCCACCGGCACATCGGTGATGGGCGCGCTGGTTGTACTCACGTTGCTGAAGGCCAGCGCGATAATCGTCGCCAGCACCAGCGGCGTGACCAGCATAATCAGGATGAGGTTACGGTCGGTAAAGACTCCGATGATGTTGTTTCGAGCGATAATCCATATTTTTCGCATCGCTCAGTCCCTCAACGCGCGCCCGGTCAGATGCAGGAACACGGCCTCAAGGTCTGGCTCGCGCACCTCCACCGACGAGATTTCCAGTTTGGCCTCGTTTATAAGCTGGATCAGGTGGGGCAGCGCCCTGCGCCCGCGTTTGGCGTAAACCGTCACCGTGCCGCTGGCATTGTGATGGTCTTCGCCCTGCGCCCCCGGTGGGTCATACAGCACGCGGTTGATGCCATCCACCGCCGTCTGCATCCGCTGGATCAGGCTGTCCTCAACCTGCTGCAATTCCGTTTTGAAAACGAGGCGGTCTTCCTGCCCCACCTGCTGCACCAGTTCGCCCACTGTCCCCATAGCGATGATCTCGCCGTGATCTATAATGCCCACCCGGTCGCTCAGTTCCTGCGCCTCCTCCATCAGATGCGTGGTGTACAGCACCGTCATGCCGTACTCATCGCGCAGGCGGAACACGGTATCCAGCACGCGGCGGCGGTTCTGCGGATCAATGCCCACCGTAGGTTCATCCATGTAGATCAACTGCGGCCTGTGCAGCAACCCCAGGCCGATATTCACCCGCCGCTTCATGCCGCCAGAAAACGTCTCCACCCGATCATGCTGGCGGTCTTTCAGGTCAATGAATTCCAGCACTTCGTCTATGCGCTGCGAAAGCTCCGCCCCACCCATGCCGTACATCTGCCCGAAGAAGCGCAGGTTTTCTCGTGGGGACAGGGTTGGGTAAAGCGCGATCTCCTGCGGGACAATCCCCAACTGTGCTTTGGCCTGTAGCGGCTGCTTGGTGATGGAGCAACCGCCGATCTTCGCGTCGCCGCTGGTCGGTGTGACCAGCCCGCTAATCATCGAAATCAGCGTTGTCTTGCCCGCGCCGTTCGGCCCCAGCAGGCTGAAAATTTCGCCCCGGCGAATGTCCAGGTCAATGCCTTTCACCGCCTGCACTTCCGCGCCGTTCTGCCGTTTATAGACTTTCGTTAATCCACGTGCCTCGACCAGTACTTCCATGGTCTGTTTTCCCCTCCTGCTTATGCGCCAGCTTCCTTATCAGGAAACTGTCTAATGCGTTCGATCAGATAGTCAAGCTGTTTAATAAAGTCCCGGTGGGCGATCACGCCGTACTCCGCCACCAAAAAATGAAACTGGTAGCGACGCGGCACCTCCAGGCTGGACTGGTAAGACTGGATGGCTTCCAGCAGTTTTAGCCGCGCCTCCACCTCCATCCGGTAGGTTTCCAGCAGTTGGATGATGTCCGCGTTCTCCACCTCGCCGCCGAAGAACACCTGCCCCAGCCACCCCTCGCGTACCGGGGCTTCGGCCAGCGGGGTGACAATCCAGCGCCGCAGTTCGTCGCGTCCCGCCTCGGTGACCCGGTACACCTTTTTGTTGGGACTGTCTGCCTGAATAATCGTTTCAACTTCTACCCATGTATTTTCCTCCATCCGGTACAGCGCGCGGTAAATCTGGCTCTGATCAGTCATCCAGAAGTGTTGTGCGGTCTGCTCAAAGGCTTTGTTCAGGTCGTAACCCGTCATCGGCTGCGCTTCCAGCAAACCAAGAATAAGATGAGGTAGTGACATCACTATGCACTTTCGCATATATGCAACAACATATACGGGCAGTGTAGAAAAAAGGTTGCAGCATTTCAA
>CAZJSU010000183.1:0-4227 GCA_964548765.1 uncultured Anaerolineaceae bacterium | reverse complement strand
CCCAACAAACGATGGTGTTGGTCAACTCATGAAACGATAACACCTGTAGGGGCAAATCGCTGACTTGCCCAGGGCGCAGCACGCTGCGCCCCTACGAAGATGAATTCGCCAACAGCACCACAAACAGGGTGTCCCCGTGATGACAACGTGTTGAAACCTACGCCAGCGCCGCGTCGCGCTCGACATGCAGCGCGGTAACAACCGGAATCGGGAAGCCGTTGAACGGCACCGCGTACTCGTTGGTGTACGCTCCCGCGTCATAGAACACCAGCCGATCGCCGATATGCACTTCCGGTAGCTCGATGTCCCGCGCGATCACGTCGCAGCTATCGCAGCTTGGCCCGGCCAGTGTGTACGTCACCAGCGGGCGGTCGTCCGCGTCCGGGCTGAGCAGGCGCACCACAGGCGGGAAGCCCTCATACGTCTCCATCAGGCCGTTGAACACGCCTGCGTCCAGATACAGCCACATATCCACGCCGCGTTTGGCCTTGCCCACCACGCCCGCCAGCAGCCGTCCCGCTTCGCCCACCAGCCCGCGCCCCGGCTCCAGCACCAGCATGAAGTCGTCGCGTACCGGGATATGCTGCTCGATGGCCGCCATGACCACCTCGCCCACACTTTCGACGGTGGGAATGGCCGGGTTGTGATAATGCCCCGCCGGGAAGCCGCCGCCAATATCCAGAAAATGGAAGTGATGCCCGCGTGCCTCGGCCTCGCGCCAGATGTCGCCGCAGGCGGCGATGGCATTGGCCCAGTTGCCGACCGACAAACACTGTGAACCCACGTGGAACGACAGGCCGACAGGCCGCAGGCCCATCTCGCGCGCCATATCAAACAGCGCCAGCGCGTCCTCGCCATCCACGCCGAACTTGCCGGCGAGGGGCAGTACGCTGCCTGTGTTGTCCACTGCCAGCCGCACGTAAACACGGCTGCCCGGCGCATACCGCGCCACTTTCTCGACCTCGTAAGTCGAGTCCACCACCATCGCGTACACGTCATACAGGTGCATCTGCTCCAGAAAGAACGGGTTCTTGATGGGATTGCTGCAAATGATCTGGTTGCCAGCCGCGCCAGCGTCCAGCACCCGGTCAAGCTCTGCGACCGAGGCGATTTCGAAGCCGCCACCCCGCTGCGCCACGAAGCGCAGTACGTCCATGCTGGCGTTGGCTTTCACGGCGTAGTAGACCTGCCCGCCGGGGAACGCCTGCAGGAAACGGTCGTAGGTATGGTTAATGACATCGAAATCGAGAATGAGGTTCGGGGTGATGGTGAGTGAGTCGTGCAGTACAGTGTCCATGCGGACGGTGTTCATCTATACAATTTCTCCATTCATGGGTTTTCTAAAATGGGCGAGGTTTTGTGCTGTCGCACAAGCATTGATTATGGGACAAAACTGTATTTTGTATAGTAGGAAAACGTTAACATTTTGTAGATTTTCCCCAACGTCCATAACACCGTGCGGGGGCATGATGCATCATGCCCTACGAAAAACCGCATACGCCTATGGGGCGCAGCGTGCTGCGCCCCTACAGGGTGGAAAAACACCGTTACGACCGCAGCTTCGCGCCCAGTTCGCGCTCGGCGGTGCGGATGATGCGCTGGCGCACTTTGGCGACTTCGGCATCCTTCAGCGTGCGCTCGTCGGTCTGGTAGGTCAGGCTGTAGGCGAGGCTCTTATGCCCGGCGGGGATGCTCTCGCCCGTGTAGACATCGAACAGGCGCACCTCGCGCAGCAGGTTGCCCCCGGCCTTGACGATGACCGCCTGCACCGCTTCGGCGGGCGTGTCGGCTGGCACGACCAGCGCGAGGTCTTCCAGCACGGGCGGAGTCTGCGGTAAAGGCTGGACACGGTACATCTCGACCACCTGCGCCAGCAGCGCGTTCAGGTCAAACTCGGCGGCCAGCACGGGCGCGTTGGTCAGCTCGAAGGCGCGGGCGACCTGTGGGTGCAGCTCGCCGAACACGCCGATAGCGGTGTCGTTGATGTGCAGCATGGCCGAGCGCCCCGGATGGAAGCTGTCATGCGCGGCGCGGGTGTAGCCTGCCTCGCCCGTGATATGCAGGCGGCGCAGCAGTTCTTCGATCAGCCCCTTCAGGTCGAAGAAGTCCACGTTGCCGCCGTCGTCATCGTTTGCCCAGTCGGTCGGGCGGCGCGGCCCGGTCAGCAGCAGCGCCAGATGCAGCGGCTCGTCCGGCAGCGGCTCGCCTGCCCGCTTGAGGTAGACGCTGCCGATCTCAAAGACCTGCTGGCGGTTGGTATAGCGGGCGTTGCTGCGGGCGGTTTCCAGCATCCCGGCCAACAGCGTGTGGCGCATCACCGTCTTGTCGGCGCTGATCGGGTTGAGCAGTTCGACATAACCCGCCTGCCCGTTGCTCCCGTTGGTCAGCAGCGCCTCGCGCTCTGGCGTGGTCAGGCGATAGTTGATGTTCTCGCGCAGGCCGAGCGCGACCAGAATATCGCGGGCGCGTTCCTCTCGTTCCAGCGCGGTGTTGCGGCGCTGCGGCGGCATCTCGTCGGCGATGATCGTGGTGGGGATGTTGTCGTAGCCGTAAATACGGGCGACTTCCTCGATCAGGTCGGCCTGTCCGATCACCGGGTCGTCGCTGATGTCCATGCGGAAATCGGGCGTGGTCACGCGCAGTGCCTCATCGCGGACGCTGACCTCGAACTGTAAGCGGCGCAGCATGGCGGCGGCATCGTCGGCGCTGATGGGGATGCCCAGCAGGCGCTCGATCTCGCTGGTGTACAGGTCAACCTCGACAGGCGCGGGCGGCAGCGGGTACTCGTCCACGATGCCCTGCGCGACCTGCCCGCCCCCGGCCTGCCGCATGAGTTCGATGCCGCGCTGCACGCCGAGGATGGCCTGACTGGGGTGTACGCCCCGGCTGAAGCGCGTGCCTGCGTCGGTGAAGACCTTCTGCGCCTGCATGGTGCGGCGCACGTTGATGAAGTTCCAGTTCGCCGCTTCCAGCAGCACGTTCTGCGTCTCGGCTGTGATCTCGGTTTCCGCGCCGCCGATGATCCCGCCGAGGCTGAGAACGCCGGCTTCGTCGCAGACGAGGATGGTGAAATCGTGCAGGTCGCGCCGCACTTCGTCCAGCGTTTCCAGCGTCTCGCCCGGGTGTGGCAGGCGCGTGATGATCTTCGGTGCTTTGCCCCCGGCGCGCGCCTTCAGCTTGTCATAGTCGAAGGCGTGCAGCGGCTGGCCGATCTCGAAGGTGATGTAATTGGTCACGTCCACGATGTTGTTGATCGGGCGCTGGCCGACCAGCTTCAAGCGCCACTGCATCCACTCCGGCGCGGCCTGCACCGTCGTGCCACGCAGCAGTGCCAGCGTGAAGCGTGGGTTTAGCTCTGGCTCACGAATCTCGATGCTGGCCGCGCCAGCAATCGGCGCGCCCTCGGCCTGATAGTCGTAAGACGGCTGGCGCAGCGGCTTGTCCAGCAGCGCGGCCACTTCGCGCGCCACGCCCAGAATGCTGAAGGCGCGGGCGAGGTTGGGCGTAAGCTCCACTTCCAGCAGCACATCACCCCAGACATCCTGCAACGGCGTACCGGGCGCGGCGGGCTGGCGCGTGAGGTTGTTCAGCGGCTGGGTCTGCCACAGGATCACGCCCTCGTGTTCGTCCGAGATGCCCAGTTCTTTCTCCGAGCAGACCATGCTGCGGTTGGGGATGCCGCGCAGGGGCTTCTCCTTTAAGATCATGCGCCTGGGCGTGTCGCTGTGGCCGTCCCACACTTCCGCGCCCTCGGCAGCGAAGGCCGTCCACAGCGGTGTGGACAGCGGCCCCTCATCCTTATAAGGAAAGAGGTTCGGCGCGCCGGTGACGCACTGCTCGACCTCGCCCGCGCCATAGTCCACCAACGCCAGCACCAGACGGTCGGCGTTGGGGTGGCTTTTCACTTCGCGGATCGCGCCCAGCAGCAGCTTTTCGCGGTCCCATACCAGATGGTCGGACTTCGGCCAGCGCACGCCTTCGACGTGGTTCTGCGGCACGCCGATGTATTGCAGCGCGGCCACTTCCAGCCCGGCCAGCGTCAGGCGCTCGGCCAGTAGTTCCGGCGGCACGTCAATGTCTACAAATTCTCTCAACCAGCTTAGCGGTACAAGCATGTTAAAGTCCTCAGTCGTCAGTTCACAGTCTACAGTCGGCGGACGGCATGAAATGCCGCCGAAATATTCAGCACGTGTTCGCAAATTCAGGAATGAAGCACTGTTCTACCTC
>CAZJSU010000182.1:0-4552 GCA_964548765.1 uncultured Anaerolineaceae bacterium | reverse complement strand
ATGAGGATTTTTTCGTTTTCGCCTGAATAACATGATCTGTTTGTATACCCACCTGATACCTGAAACCTGATACCTGAAGGCTAATCGCTAAAGGCTCAACCATGACTGCTGAGACATACTCGCTAGAACACTTCTATTACGGTCAGTTTGCGCGCAGCGGCAAGCCGGAAGGCGACCTGCGCGTACTGGCGACTTCGCCCGGTGTGAAGATGGACGAAGCGGCGGAGATTGCCAAAGGCGCGCTGCTGCCCCCGCTGAAGGGCGTGCCGGATGGCGCATGGGCGCTGGTGCGCGGTAAAAAGTCGCCCTTCCTGCTGATCCAGTCGCAGGCGGGCGCGGCGGGGCAGGCGATGGCACACTACATCCTCATGCCGTCGGAGGCGCTGCGGACGCTGGGCGGTAATCTTGACGCGCTGATGGCGCTGGTCGAGCAGCAGATGCCGACCTATGACCGCCTCGGCGACGCGCTCAAGCCGCTGACATTCACACTTGCTGGCCCGCCGGAAGGCGAGCAGCAGATCGAACATATCCTTGAGTTGATGAACTATACGGAGAACAACCTGAACGTCATCGAGTCGCTGCTGGCGGCCATCGTACAGGGCGTACAGGTAATTGTGCAGAGCGCCCCGCGTGACCTTGCCAGCCGCGCCGGGTTCATCAAGGGGCTGCTGGCGCTGCTGCCGCCGCCCGCCCGTTTCGGCGTGACCTTTACCACGCACAGCATCCCCTCGACAAGGCTGGACGCGCAGGTGCGCTTCTACACCGACGACGAGCCGCCCGCCGAAACGCTGGTCTACTACTGGCCGAAGGGCGAGGTCAGCGGCAGGCTGGTCGAGGACGAATACAGCCACTTTATCATCAGCCAGCTTCGGCTGGATGCCGAACTGGTCAGTCAGCGCACGCGCGCGCTCACCGCTGTCGCCGCGTGGCGCATCAAGCGCGGGGACAGGCTGGCCGATGCGCTGGGCTATGCCTCGCGCCGTCTGGCGGTGGACAACTCGATTTTGAACAATCTGCCTGTCGAGATTGACGACGTTTCCGAAGTGCTGGCCGAAGACCCCACGCTGAGCGATGAGGTGCGCGTCGCCTATGCCCGCCACCTGCTCAACTTCTCGCTGGCGCTGGAGGACATGACCCGCGCTGACCCGATCGCGCTGCTGCTGCGGCAGGATGACGCGCTGGAGGCCGAGACACGCCGCCTGCTGGGGCAGGCCGTGGACGATGGGAAGCCGGGCATGGTTTACGACGCGCTGACGCGCTGGCTGGCGAACCCGCTGGGGCCGCATGGCGAGGACTGGGCGCAGCTTGCACAGCGCGCGGCCACCCGGCAGATGGAGGCGCTGGTGCAGGCGGGCGATGTCGAAGGCGCGACCGCCTTTCTGGAAGCCGCGCACGAAGCCCACCCCGGCGTAGACATCGGGCAGGCCGTGCCGCGCATGGTCGAAACCGCGCTGCCGCTGGCGGTCAACCACAAGCCGCTGGCCGAAACCACGTTCCTGCTGGCGGTCAATACACTGGATACCGAGTTCGTCCAGCGCCTGCTTAAATCGCGCAAGTTTGTGGTGCAGCTTCCCCCGCCTGTCGGCAGGCTTGCGCCGTATCTGGATAATACCGACCCCGCGCCCGCGCCGCCCGGTCTGTTGGCCGAGGTGTCGTCGGCCTTTGGCGACACGTGGCGGCCACTGGTGCTGATGCGCTTCAGCGAGGCCGCCCTGCTCAACGGGCGCAGCGACCTGCTCGATACCAGTGCGCTGGCCGGGCTGGCACAGGTCGCGCTCTCGCCCTGGGGCGCGCAGTACGAAGGCGTGCTGCACTGGATCGTCGAGAACCTCTCGACCGATGAGATGCTGCTGGCGCTGGATGACCCCGGCCCACGCTTCCTGCTGCAAATCCTGCTGGCACGCGGGGCGTATGGCGATCTGGCGAGCGAGATGATCCACCAGTCGCGCCTGCTGTACCCCGGCGATGCACAGCCGAAGTACGCGCAGATGGTGCAGAGCCTGTTTGCCGAGACGAGCATCCCCACCGAAGATGTGCCTGCCGCATTACAGGGCATCGAGCAGGGGGGCATCCGGTCGCTGCCGCTGGCGATGGCCTATATCGGCGCGCTGGAAGGCCACAAATGGGCAGAGGTGCTGGACGACGTGGCCGCGAAGGTGACGCAGCACATCAGCGATAACCGCAACATCCTGAAGGTCATTGACCCGCGCGCGATGCTGGCGCTGCTGCGCTTCCATACCCAGCGGCGCGATGTCCCCAACACGGCCAGAGTCGCCAGCCTGTTCCCGGAGGTCGCGCTTAACCGGGGCAGCAGCGGCATCGGCCTGATGATCCGGCTGCACAAGGCGCTCGGCTGGGACGACGAACTGCGTATCGCCGCGATGGAACTGCTGCGGCGTTATGTGCGCGGGTCCGAGGCAGGCCTCGCGCGGCGGGCGGTCGTGCAGTTCGGGCGCGAGCTTGGGCTGGACGTGCGCCAGTCGCTGGAAGCGACCATCGTGCTGAAGCGGCTGATGGGCGGCGTGGATTTTCTCGATTATGCCGACTTCCTGCGCGTGGCCGCTGAACTGTTGCAGGATACCACGCTGGCCTATGTTGACCGCGCCACCATGCCGACGCTGGGCGGCCTGATTAACGTGATGCAGAGTATGTCTGGCAGCCTGACCAGCGAAGACCGCGAAACGGTCACGAAAGAGGTGCTGGGTATGGGGCGGGCGGTGCTGATTTTGGGCAAGCAGGCGCGCAGCAAAGCGCCGCGCGACCACGACAAGCATATTGACGCGCTGCTGGCGGGCAAGGCACAGCCCAAAAGCGGGCTGGACGTGCTGCGCGTGATGGGCGGGTACTTCGCCAGAGGCAAGCGCTATAACACGAAGCTCGACCGCGCGACCAAGTTCCCGCTGGCGGAGCGCTCCGCGCCGATGCTGCGCGACGAAGCGCAGATCACCAACCAACTGCTGCGCGGGGTGATTCAGGCGCTGCCGCCGGATAAGGACGTGACGCTGACCAGCGCGGCCATCCTCGGCGAGGTCGAGAGCCTTTGGGGCAATATCCCGCTGGAGCAGCAGCGCGAAGTCGTGCGCGCGCTGGCGATTGACTTCCAGCGGCTGGCCGACCTTGTGCTGCACATCACCGAACAGGGCGACGAGCGCGCGCTGGAAGGCAGCAGCCCGCTGGGCAAGCGGCTGGACAGCGGGAAGCAGCAGCCAAAAAGCACGCTGGAATTTTACCGCTACGTGTACGGCTATTTCCGTGGCCTGCGCGGGCGGTGACTGAACAGTCGGCAGTCTATAGTCCACAGTCATTCGCAGGGGCGACCCGCCGGGTCGCCCTGTTACAATTCTTATTGAGCAACGAAAGGTTTTATAAAAATGGCGTATCAGTTCCCGGACGGATTCTGGTGGGGGACGGCGACGGCGGCGCATCAGGTCGAGGGCGGTAACGTCTATAACGACAACTGGCTGATGGAGCATGTGCCGGGGTCGCGCTTTAAGGACGTGTCGGGCGACGCGGTAGACCATTACCACCGCTACCCGGACGACCTGCGCCTGCTGAAGGAACTGGGCTTTAATATGTACCGTTTCTCGCTGGAATGGTCGCGCATCGAGCCGGAAGAGGGCGAGTTCTCGCGGGCGGCGCTGGAGCATTACCGCCGGATGCTGGCCGCCTGTCATGAGAACGGCCTCACGCCGATGGTGACGTATCATCACTTTACGTCGCCGCGCTGGTTGATGCGCTACGGCGGCTGGGAAGGCGAGCAAACGCCGGAACTGTTCGCGCGGTTCTGTGAACGGGCGGCGCGGCACTTGGGCGATCTGACCGGGGCGGCCTGTACGCTGAACGAGATCAACCTGCCGACGATGTTCGGGCTGCTGTTCGGGGGTGGCGCGGGGCAAGCGCCCGACCCGGCGACGCTGGCCGCCGCCGAAGCGCTGAACGTGCCGCCAGAGCAGTTCAGGCCGTTTTTGCAATCGCACAGGCGTGAGGTGATGCTGGACGCGCACCGCCGCGCGGTCGAGGTGATCAAGTCCGCGCCGGGGGATTACCCGGTAGGCATCACGCTGGCGCTGACCGAGATTCACGCGGTCGAAGGCGGGGAAGCACGCGCGGCGGCGATTGACCGGGCGCTGAACACGGTTTATCTGGAAGCGCTGCGCGGCGATGACTTCGTGGGCGTGCAGACGTATTCGCGCTTCTGGGTGGGGCCAGAGGGGATGATGCGCGCGCCGGAAGGCGCGGAACTGACGCAGATGGGCTATGAATTCTGGCCGGAAGCGCTGGAAGCGACCATCCGGCAGGCGGCGCGGGTGGCGCAGATTCCGGTGATCGTGACCGAGAACGGCGTGGCGACCGCCGACGACACGCGGCGCGTCGAGTTCATCCAGCGGGCGCTGGCGGGGGTGGCGCGCTGTTTGCAGGACGGCGTGGATGTGCGCGGTTATACGTACTGGTCGGCCTTCGATAACTTCGAGTGGATGGCGGGCTATGACATGACCTTCGGGCTGATCGGCGTAGACCGCGAGACGCAGACGCGGACGGTAAAGCCGAGCGC
>CAZJSU010000181.1:0-4820 GCA_964548765.1 uncultured Anaerolineaceae bacterium | reverse complement strand
TCTACCCCGTCCAGCGCCCCGGCCATGCCCGGCGGCAGCCCAACCACCGCGTCACTCTTGAGCGTCCGCAGGGCGGCGATGGGCGCGGGGAAAAAGCCGACCACCTGCGCCAGCGGCGTATCGGCAGGCCACAGGCGGTCGCCCACCATGCGGCGGTAATTGGCATCGCCCTTGACCAGCACCAGCCGCGCATCGGCAAACAGCGTGTGCATCCGCGCGGGCATGTCCTCCAGCACCAGCGTACTGTTCCAGTAGGCATCCGGCGCGAGCCGCAGCCGTCCGGCATTCACCGCCTGCCGCAGCCGCCGCCCCAGCGCATTGATCGCCGCGCTGCGCTGCGCGTCCAGCCGGGCGAGAAAATCCCATATATCGCGCACCGTCGCGTCGCTGACAAACGTGGGATGCAGCTTCAGGTGCAGCATCACCTCGTCGGCCACGCCATCGAGCAGCCCGTCCACCAGCACCATATCCAGCGCCAGTTCGGTGCCGGCGTTGTCGGCGATCACATGCACCGTGCCATCCGTCGCCAGCAGATGCTCCACGATGCGCGCCCGGTCATCCGCCAGCAGGTCATCGTCGCCCGCCTCGCTGCCGTGCGCCAGTGACGCGGCGAAGCTCAGGTCAATGCGGTTGCCCCACAGCGCGAAGGTCAGCAGTTCGGCCAGCTTTTGCTCGCGCCCGCCTTCGGCGGCAAGCGCCTCCTCCACCAGCAGCCACGGACGCTCCCCGCTGTATTCCTCGTGCTTTTTGGCGGCGAAGGGGTCGCGCTCTGTCTCCCACCAGCGCACCGCCTCCATGATCAGACGGTAGGTGTAGACCTCGGCATAGAACCATTCGGTGTTCTGCCATGTCTCGCCCGCGTGCGGGGCATACGCCCGCTGCCAGTCGTCATAATCCGGCGCGGGCAGGCGCAGCGGCGGGATGGGCGCGTCGTTCTCAATCTCGCTCGCCAGCGTTTCCAGCGCTTCCCGGATGCCCGGCGTAAAGTCCGGGTTGAGGCTGTTCGTCTGGCGGATGATCTCTGGCACACGAACGCGCATGGTGTTATGCGCGAAGGCGTTGCTGCTGTCGGTGCGGATCATGGGCGGATGTGTGGGCATGACATAGCCTTTCACAGTCAGGGGTCAGGGATTAAGTGTCAGGGCATATTGGTAAATTCAAAAATGAAGCGCGGTACTACCGCTTCGGTTTCTCAAACTCGTCGCGCGTGGTCATGAACAGGTCGAGCATCAGCGCCTCGACCTCGCGCGGGTTACGCACGCCGAAGAAGCCGGTTTCCGCCGTGTAGTAACGCCCGGAATAGCCGAAGGTGGACACCGTGACCACGCGGCGCGGGCGTTCCTCCCGCCGGAAGATAATATCACCTGTGCCGCTGCCATGCACCCGCGTGTCAATGAACTGCATCTGGGTGGGGCTGTACGACTGTACCGAGCGCGCGAACAGGCCGGAAGCGATGATCGCGCGGCGGTTGGTGACGGCGTAGACCGTGCCGCTGGCCTTCAGATACTCAAGCAGCGGGTGCGCCACCTGCCACACGCCCACGCCGAGGAAGATCAACGGGATGAGCGTAAACATCCCGCCAAACCCGCTGAATCTGAAAAACCCGAAGCCACCGAAGAAGCCCCCAAAGAATATCACGATAAACCCCAGCCACAGCAGACCCATCAGCGCGGGCCATAAGTGGCGCGGCGCAAGCGCCAGCCGCAGCGGGTCGGGCTGGCCCACCCACATCAGGTCTTCATCCGGCATGAGTTCCGATTCAATCTCGGACTGTAAATCGCTGTTGTTTTTGCGCTTCTGCATGGTTGTCTGCCTGCTCACTCTGCAATTAACCCCTATTATGCGCCAAAACGCGCGGTTGAGAATGCAGGCTTTACGCACCGCCCGCCATATCGAATGTTACAATGGGGCAGCCCGTAAGGGCAGGCTGTCTTGATACCACAGGAAACGTGAATGTCCCGACCCACGCCCCAATTCCCTTTGCGCGCGCTGCTGCTGGTGCTGCTGGTGGCATTATGCGCGCGCGCGGCGCTGCTTGCCAGCGGCGCGGTCTCGTTCCATGCCGATGAAGCGGTGGTCGGGCTGATGGCGCGGCACATCCTACAAGGCGCGCGCCCGACGTTCTTCTACGGGCAGGCGTACATGGGCAGCCTCGATGCGTGGCTGGTCGCGCTCGGCTTCGCCACGCTGGGCGATTCGGTGCAGACGATCCGCATCGTGCAGAGCGTCCTGTACCTGCTGGTGGTGGCGAGCGGCTTTGTGGTGGCGTGGCGCTTGTCGGAGCGCGTGACCGTCGCGGTGGTGGCTGGCCTGCTGCTGGCCGTGCCTGCGGTGAACACCACGCTTTATACCACCGCCACGCTCGGCGGGTACAACGAAACGCTGCTGCTGGGCAATCTGCTGCTGCTGCTCGGCTATGATGTCACCCACGAACACGCCCGCTCATGGCCGCGTTGGGTGCTGCTCGGCCTGCTGGCCGGGGTCGGCTGGTGGGCCAACGCGCTGATCGTGGCCTACGCGCTGCCTGTCGCGCTGCTGGTGCTGCACGGGCTGTGGCGGCGGGTGCTGCCGCTGCGTGCCGCCCTGCCGTACATCCTGCTGGCGCTGGCCGGGTTTATCGTGGGCAGCGCGCCCTGGTGGGTGTTCGACTTCCAGCACGATCACGCCGCGCTGGCGATGTTTTTACGCAGCCAGCAGGTCGGCGAGTTTGAGGGCATCGGCATCCCCTACGTGCCGCCCGGCCAGCGCGCGCTCGGCCTGCTGCTGATCGGCCTTCCGGCGCTGGTCGGCCTGCGCTTCCCCTGGGAGTCCGGCTACTTCCTGCCGCTGATCGGCATTCCCGTGCTGCTGATTTACGCCTTTGCCATCTTCTATCTGCTGCGCGGCCATAACCCGCTCAAGCCGGAGGCGCGCGGGCTGGTACTGGGGATGCTCGGCCTGTTCTGCCTCATCTTCGTCGCCTCCACCTTCGGCGCAGACCCGACAGGCCGCTATTTCCTGCCGCTGGCGCTGCCGTTGGGCATTGTGCTGGGCGCGCTGGTTGAGTCGCTGCGTATCGAATGGCAGGGCAGGCCGGCGTTGGTTCGCCTGCTGCCGGGGGTGCTGGTCGCGCTGGTCATCGGTTATCAGGCCGCCGGGCAGGTCGCCGCCGTCAGCAGCCCAAGCGGGCTGACGACGCAGTTCGACCCGGTTTCGCACATCGCCAACGACCACGACGACGCGCTCATCGCCTTTCTGGACGAACACGACCTGCATCACGGTTACAGCAATTATTGGGTGGCCTTCCGGCTGGCGTTCCTGAGTGGGGAGCGAATGCAGTACAGCGCGGCGCTGCCTTATAAAACCGACCTGAGCTACAACGCGGCAGACAAGCGCTACCCCCCGCTGACCAGCGCGGCGGAAGGCGCGGAGCGCGTGGCCTACATCACCACCAACCTGCCCGCGCTGGATGACGTGTTAACAACGTGGTTCGCCGCCAATGATTACGAATACGAGTTCGCGCAGGTGGGGCCGTTCAACATCTATTACGACTTCGCGCCCGCGCACCCGCGCCCGCCGGAGCGCTTCGGCTAACCCAGCCCCGCCGAACCGCCGATGCGCTGCCCGGTCTTTTGCATCTGGTAGGCTTTGCTGTGCAGTTGCAGGATGTCCTCGACCACCAGTTCGCGGCTCTGCGCGTGCTGGAAGGCGTAGTCGCGCCCGACGCTGAACATATAATGCGTCCCCGGCACCACGCGCATATGCGCCGCCGGGAACTCCAGCTTCATCATCAGGTCAAGCGCCGGGTTAAGGCCGACCAGCGGGTCACGATGTCCCAACAGGATGCGGTGCAGGTCGAAGTTGCGCGGGATTTCCCAGTCGCGCAGCACGCCCATCGCCATAATGGTCGCGCCTGTCGTGCCGCGCCCCACCACATCGCTCTGCACGCGATGCGTTTCCTTCACCGTGTCCGTCGCCCCGGCGCACAGAATGCTCAGAATACGCGGCTTCACCGCCTGATAGACGATCTCAAACGCCGGGATACGCCGCACCAGACTCAGCCCGACACCCATCGTGGTGTAAAACGCCTGCTTCATCTCGTCTTCCAGCAGCAGCGCGGGCGCGATGGAATAGCGCGTGTATTCGCCATAGCGCCATTGCAGCGGGTCACAGTAAAACAGCGTCGCCCCGCCCATGCTGTGGCCGACAAAATTAATCACCTTCAGGCGCGGGTCGCCAAGCTGGCGGCGGATCTTGATGAGGTCTACCCAGCGCTGCAACGTCCGCATGGCGGCGGGCGGGTTACACTGCTCCACGTCCGGGTCGGTCACGAAGCGCGAGCCGCCAAAGCCGTTGTGGTCAATGGCAATCGCCACTAAGCGGCGGTTGGCCTGCGCGATGATCGAGGGCAGCGTCTCCCAGATGCTGTAATCGCCTGTCCAGCCATGCACGAACACGACAAAGCCCTCGGCCTCGCTAAAGCGGTCTTCAAGTTCTTCGTCAAAGGTTTCGTAACTTTCCGCCCATGTCACCTGCCAGCGCATGTCGTCCAGCCCGCTGTCCAGCAGCAGGTTGTTCGTCGCTTCAACGGGCAGATACCCCTCGCGCACCAGCTTACGCAGGCTGTAGGTGGCGGTGTACGTGTTGTCCACGTCACCTGTGCTGCGTGTCGTGTACCCTTTTGCCCATGCCAGAGCGCCCATCGTCGTTTTATCCCTCTTACGCTTGTGTGCCGGACGCGGTGAATTTCCCTTCCGGCCAGTGGCAGCGCCCCTGCTGACGGGGCTGGTAAAAGCATAATCCAAGTGCGCCAAACCGACAAGTCTTCTGCGCCAGCGCCC
>CAZJSU010000180.1:0-4993 GCA_964548765.1 uncultured Anaerolineaceae bacterium | reverse complement strand
AGATGTGGCTGATAGTCTGCTCCACGCTGCGTAATCATGTGAATCAGCACCGGCCCGAAGATAAGGGGGATGACAAGCATGAGCAGCATCAGCGGGTAATACGGTCGGGAACGCGGTAATCTCAAAGTCATTGTAGGTTGTTACCAGCAAGTCGGTTAAGCATCTTTATTGTAAATGAGGCTGGTACATTCAAGGATTGATCTTTTCCGCAGGAAACAAAAAATCCGGCATTTCGCCGGATTTTTGTTGCAATTGCGTGCCTGGAGGGATTCGAACCCCCGGCCTATTGTTCCGTAGACAATCGCTCTAATCCACTGAGCTACAGGCACAATGATTATGCCTGTTATATTATCATAGCGGCTGGCGCGGGTCAAGGTGTAATCGTGATGAGCAGATTAAAAATTCCCGCCCGGCCAGCAAAATCACTGACGCGAACGGTATAAACTCCGTCTGAGTCCGCCGTGAAACCAGCGGCGGCATCCAGCGTGTTCAGCGCCGGGTCGGTGGTGTCGTGGTCGTCATTGAAGGCCACACGCGCACCGCTGGCATCCAGCAGCGCCAGCACGGGATCGAACGCCTCGGACTCGGCACGCGCGGTCAGGTGGACGGACTGCCCCGCGTGCAGGTCAAGCGTACAGGTGAAAGCCCGGCTGCGCGCCAGTTCGACGGTTTGCGCGGGCGTTTCGCAGGGAGCGAGCAGCGGCACCTCGCGGACGGTGATTTCGACCTCGCCGCTTTGCGCCCCGCTGAAGCTATGCACGCGCAGGGTGTACGTCTGCGCTTCCGGCAGACGCAGACTTTGCACCAGCGCGTCGGTGGGCAGCAGGGAGGCTGCTTCGCTGGCGTGATCGTCGCTGAAGGCAAGGCGGCGCGTCCCGGCCAGAATCTCAAGCGTCACGTCCACTGGCTCCTCGGCCAGACTGCGCGCCGTCACCGTGAGGTAAACGGGCTGCGTGGTGGTGTATTCCAGATCAACCGCGCCCGCGTAGGCTGTCAGTGTGACCACCTGCGGCGTATCGGGGGTCACTGGCTGCAACAGCACAAGCCACGCGAGGATGAATGCCAACATGCTTGGTCTGCCCTTATCAACTGCCAAAACAAAACGGCGGCCATGATACCACAGCCGCCGTGTGAATGCCTGCTTTAGCGGGCGAACTACATCTCGACTTCGGTGAACGATTCCGGCGCGGTCACGTCCACAACCGGGTCGTAATCGGTGATGTCAATGGTGACGGCCAGCCCCAGTGTCATCGGCTCGCCCTCGCCCGTCAGTGAAGGGATGGATACGTCGAGGTTGAGCGCGCCGCGCTGGATGAGGTTATCCGCCGTGCTGATGTACTGGTCGAAGGTGATGTTAATGCCCTGAACCATCGAGACCAGCATCGGCTGCATCATCTGAATCTGCTGCATCATTTCGGCGCTGTCCACCTCGGCACCTTCCGCAGCACCCATGCCCGCAGCCATCATGAAGATCGCGCCAAACGCCTCAGACTCGACCAGCTTGGTCAGGTCAATGGAGGTGGTGAAGCGGGCGGTATCCACGCCGTTGACGTTTTCGTTGCCAGCGCGGCTCATGGTGATGAAGCCGGAGGTCATCAGCCCATCCATCGCTTCCATCATTTGGCCCATATCCGCGCCGCCAGCCACCGCGCCGGGGTCACCGCTCATGAGGTCTGCCGGGTCCAGCGGCACGCCGCTTGCGCCTGCTACCCCGGTAAGCAAATCTTCCAACTGCGCGCCTTCCCAGCCGTTGGTGCCGGTGAGGTCATTCACGTAGATCATATCGCCCACGATACGCGCTTCGATGTTCACCGGCGTTTCTTCGCCTTCGGACGTGCCGCTGCCGTTGATGGTAATGAGCGCCAGCGGCGCGCCATTGGCATCCATGCCCGTTACGCCCGTCCCGCTGAGGTTGGCGGAGCCGTCAGCGCTGGTGAATTCAACCGTGAAGTTAAAACCGAGCGAATCGGCGGCTGCCAGGCTGCTGGCCTCGTTGGCAGCGGTGAACAGGGCGTAGTCGTCTCCGCTCAGGCCGAAGGTGTCCTCCTGTGCCAGCACGCCGGGCGCGAAGGCCAGCAGTGCCGCCAGGATGAAAAGAATCAACAACCGTGATTTGATTTGCATTTGTTGCTCCGTGCAAAGTAATAAACGCTTTTCTCAGTGTATTGAGAGCGCCGAGCGCTGTCAATCGAGAAGTCTTAAGACCAGTCTTTCAGTGCTGAGTATTACAGATTTTTTTACAGCATATTTACACGTTGGCTGTGAAACGCGGCAGCGTAAAGGTGAACACCGCGCCGCGCCCCGGCGTGCTGCTGACTTCGATGGTGCCGTCGTGCGCCTCGACCAGCCCGCGCGCAATCGCCAGCCCCAGCCCGACCCCGCGCTGGCCGTCGCGGTCACGGATGCGCGCGCGTTCGCCTCGGTAGAAACGGTCGAAGATGTGGGGCAAGTCCTGCGGCTGGATGCCCTCGCCGCTGTCGCTGACCGTGACGCGCACGTTATCTCCCGCCAGCACCGCCTCCAGCAGGACTTCGCCGCCTTCCGGCGTATGGCGGATGGCATTGGTGAGCAGGTTATACAGCACGCGCTGAATCCGGGCCGGGTCAATCTCAACCGGGTCTATTGCCGGGCTGACTTCGCCGCTGAGGCGTATCCCGCGCCGCGCGGCCAGTGTTCGCAGCGCGGCGAGTGTGTCGGAAACCAGATCGCTCAGCGAGGCGCGTTCGCGCTTCAGACCCATGTGGCCGCTGTCCATCTGCGAGAGTTCGAACAGGTCGTCTATCAGGCTGTTGAGGCTGTTGATTTCGGCCTGTGCTGTTGTTAGGTAGCGCTGACGGGTGGCATCATCCTCGACCACGCCATCGGCCAGCGCGTCCACCACCAGCCGCAGCGCGGCCAGCGGGGTGCGCAGGTCGTGGCTGACCCACGCGATCAGATCACGGCGCGACTGTTCCAGCAGGGTTCGCTGTTCGGCAGCTTCCTGCAGGCGCGCGGCCATCATGTTAAAAGCCGCCGCCAGCCCGCCCAGTTCATCGTTGCCGCCGACCATCACCCGCGTGCCGAGGTCGCCCTCGGCTAAGCGCCCCGCGCCCACACACAGCGCCTCAATACGCTCGTTGAGCGCGCGCACGACAAAATAGGCGCAGGGGATGGCCGTCCACCCGGCGAACAGCAGCAGCACGACGCTCAGGTTGAGGTCGTGATAATCATTGATGAACATGGCTCTGGCCGATGTCCACACATTAAAGAAGATCACGCTAATGGTTAACACGGTGACGACGATGAAAACCGCGCGCAGGCTGTACAGACGGTTGACCAGTCCAGAGCGATAGAGTAGGTAGGCGGTTAGCGTGGTGATCGTCCCGGACACGCCCATGAGCAGCGCCAGTTGCAGGGCTTCGTCTGGCGGCGGGGTCAGCAGCGGGGCGGCGACCAGCAGCACCAGCAGCCCGGCGGCCAGCCATACACTGAGCATGGCGGCGGTTAAATGGCGCGAGTCGTTGTGTTTCATACGCATAAATTCCCTCTATCTGCATGGCTCACAGTTTTGTTTATTGTTCGGAAGGTAAAACGGGTTAAAATATACATACGCGCATTTCATAAAAAATTAACCACCGTGGACGACAGCGCCCCCAATATCTGGCAGTTGCAGGCTAAATCGGATGTGGATGGCTTGGTTGCCGCGTTGCAGTACAGCGACGCAGGCATTCGCAAGCGTGCCGCCGCCGCGCTGCGCACACTCGGCGCAGTGCAGGCGATCCCTGCGCTGGAAAAGCAAATGACCACCGAGCAGGACGCAGAAGTGCGTACCGTATTCGCGACTGTGCTGGAAAGCCTGCTGGCGGAGCAGGGGCCGGCGCGTCGGGCAGAAACGCGCCGCCTGATCGAGCAGCTTAAAAGCGAAGACCTCGGGCTGGTCATCAAGGCCGCGCGCGGGCTGGGCGTGCTGAAGGATAAAACCGCTGTCGAAGCGCTGGTCATGGTCTTCCATAATACGCACATGCCCGGTAAAGTGCGGCTGGCCGCCGCTGAAGCGCTGATCGAACTGGAAAGCGCGCCCGCTGTCGTGACGCTGCTGGCCGCGCTGCGCAGCAAGGAATGGGCCATCCGCCGCAACGCCGCCGCTGTGCTGGGCCAGTTGCAGGCGGAATGGGCGGTGGGGCCGTTGATGGACTGCCTGCGCGATGAGCATGACCTCGTGCGGCGGACAGCCCGCGCCGCGCTCAAGCGCATTGGCACGACCGAGGTGCTGCCGGATACCGGGGCGCTGGTCAGCCCGAAAGCGCAGACCGCGCGCCTGCCCGATACCGAACCCCTTAAGCCCAATACGCTGCGTGAGCGTTCATCCTCCGACACGGAAACGCCGCCGACCTCCACAGTGCCGACTTCCTCCGGCACGGAATAAGCTGGCTGCGGCAGGCTAACCCCCTGCGGGGACGATGAGCCATACCGCTGAATAGCAGCAAGCGCCCTTCCAGGATTTCCTACGGTCACACTAAAGGCGCTGATGGTGATAGCCTCTTTAGCAGGCTTGGCTTTTCATCAGCCAGACGGCTTGAGCCTCTGGCAAGCTGCTGTTCCCTTCGGTTGTGTGAAGGGCGCAGCGTGCCGCACCCCTACAGAAGCACGGCAACTGAATGTAAAGCTTGCTGCCTGCTGGTAGCGCTATTCCCATGCTGGATATATACTACGTCATTATCGCACCACACAGGGGTAGCGGACGATGCGTAAATCGGCATTCGCAGCGCTGATGACATTCTTAAGCCTGCTGATCGGCACCGTCACGGCGCAGGGGGCAGAAATTCTGGTCAACCGCGACGGGGTTAACGTGCGCCTGTTTCCAGCTATTGGCGCAGAAGTGATCGGCTTCGTCAATGCGGGCTATCGCGCCCCTGCTACCGGGCGCAGCCCGGATAACCAGTGGATCAGAATTGACTTCAACGGCGAAGAGGGCTGGCTGGGCTTCCCGGTGATTAACCTGTTTGGCGATATT
>CAZJSU010000179.1:0-5044 GCA_964548765.1 uncultured Anaerolineaceae bacterium | reverse complement strand
CATTTACCGACTCCGCGCCTTTAGGGGTATCGTTCGCGCGTAGTATAATAGGCGCGTGAAAATGTGGAGTTGGAGAGCTATGCTGGATCGAACGATGATTGTCGGGCTGATCGGCTCGGCGGCGGCGCTGCTGTTCGTGCTGGAGATGGTGCGGCGGCGCAAGCTGCGCGAGGAATATTCGCTGCTGTGGCTGGCGACGGCGCTGGTGCTGCTGGTGCTGAGCGTGTCGCGCCCGCTGCTGGACGTGCTGGCGAGCGCGATCGGCATCTTTTACCCGCCCAGCGCGCTGTTTGTGGTGGCGATGCTGTTCGTGCTGATGATCCTGCTGCACTTCTCGATGGTCGTTACCCGGCTGACGCAGGAAAACAAGGAGATCGCGCAGCAGGTGGCGCTGCTGCGTTATGAGCTAAAGCAGGCGCGCCAGTCGTCAGCGGGCGAGCAGGCTGGCAGCAGCCAGCAGCCCCACCAGACCCATCAGAAAGACTGAGATAAACCAGTATTTATTCTCGACCGGGTTCACATCGTCGGCAAAGAAGCGGTCGGGGTTTTGCGGGTCCTGCGTCACGCGGTAGCGCGGGCCGATCATCCATGTCAGCACCAGCCCGCCCAACAGGCCGCCCAGATGCGCCCAGTTGTCAATGCGTATCCGCGAGCCGCCGAAGCTGGTAGCGATGCCAACCATGAAATTCAGCCCCAGCAGCCAGAGCAGGCTGCGAAACTGCGCCCGGCCACGCTCGCCCATAATCTCGCGGTGGCGGTAGAGGTAGATCATCTCTGCGCCGAAGATGGCAAAGACCGCGCCAGACGCGCCGACCGAGAAAGCCGCGCCGCGCAGGTCGGCCAGCCCCATGACCACGCTCAGGACTGACCCGGCCAGCCCGCCAAACAGGTAAATGAGGCCGAAGCGCAGATGCCCAAAGACCGGCTCTAGCTGTGTGCCGAGGATGTACAGCGCGTACATATTAAAGAAGATATGCGCCAGCCCGGCGTGCAGGAACATGGCCGTAAACAGGCGATAATACTCGCCGCCGCGCAGCACCTCAAACGCGCGGCTGGCCCCACGTGCAAACAGCGTCTCGCCCAACTCTGGCGAGATAAAGCCCAGCACGAACACCAACATGTTGATGGTGATGAGCGCCAGCGTCAGCGATGGCTGGACGATGGGGATACGCAGCGTGATCTGGCGGCGCGGCTGTTCTGGCGCGGGCGGGCGCGAGGGTGGCGGCGGCGGGCCTTCCTCCAGTGGGTGCCGCTTGCGCGGGGGTGGCGATTCTGGCAGGGAGTTTTCCTCCCGGTCTGGTGGTTGGTTGAAGGTCATTGCGCGTTTAGCCTCTGGGTATTCGCTGTCAGGTACCAGGTATCGGGTTAAAGACCAGTACGCAAGTTTATGTCAGATGTTGTCCGAAAACGGGCGCATCTCATCAGATACTCAATTTCTATCCGGCAAGGCGCGCTCTTGTGGAAAAATAACACTGGCGCATTATACTAGGTTGTGTTGATGTTTGTGTTTCGGTGATACTGTCGGACGCGCCGGACGGTCAAATGTCAACATCACCTAACCTGCTAACGATGAACAACATTCAAAATGCCAACCTACGAATATCGCTGCAAGAACTGTGGGCGTGAGGTCACGCTCACCTACAAGACCTACAAGGATTACGACGCGGCCACGCCCGCCTGCACCTACTGCGACAGCACCGATCTGACGCGCCTCATCAGCCGGGTGGCGATTGGCCGCCCCGCGCCCACCCACGACTTCGCCAATATGTCCTCACAGGAGATGCTCTCGGTGATGGAAGGCGGCGACTCGCGCGAGATGGGCGAGCTGTTCCGGCAGGTGGGCGAGACCGTCCCCGGCGGCATGGATCAGCAGTTCAACGACGTGACCGAGCGCCTGCTGGGGGGCGACAAGCCAGAGCGCATCGAGGCCGACCTGCAAAGCAGCGCGTCGCCCGCCCCGGCAAAGCCGGACACCAGCACAAAAGGACCGGCTAAGGCTGGCGAATGAGCCGTTCGCGCAGTGCCTGTTGAATGGCCTGTGTCACCTGCTCGACGGGCTGACTGGCTTCGATACGCACCCAGCGTTGCGGCTCGGCCTGCATCAACTGCTGGTAGCCGGCATAGACGCGCTGGTGAAAGGCCAGTTCCATATCATCCATGCGCGTCCATTCCTCGCCAAACAGCGAGGCCTGCCTGCGGCGCTGCAGGCCGTCCTCCGGCGTGATGTCCAGATAGAGCGTCAGGTCAGGGCGCAGGCCGCCCGTCGCCACGCCGATGACCGAGCGCAGCATGGACAGGTCGAGGTTATGGCCGTAGCCCTGATAGGCCAGCGTCGAATCGTAAAAACGGTCACAGATGACCACGCCGCCGCCTGCCAGATGTGGCCGCAGCACCTCGCTGACCAACTGCGCGCGCGAGGCGTTATACAGCAGCAGTTCCGCGCCGGGGGTCATGGCGGTATTGTCAAGGCTGTGCAGGATCACACGAATCTGGTCGCCGATGGCGGTGCCGCCCGGCTCGCGCGTCAGCAGCACATCATAGCCCTGCTCCCGCAGCCAGGCAGCAACTTGCTGGGTCTGGGTGGTCTTACCGCTGCCATCCAGCCCCTCGAAGGTAATGAACATGGGACAGCCCCGATCAGTCTTCGCGCAGGATGCGCACGTAACGCAGCGGCTCTTTGCCAAAACTTTGTGAAAACAGATGCGCTCTGGTTGCCATCTCGTGCTGGTAGCGCCGCACTTCGGTTGATTGGGGCGCTAAATCCACCGCGTCCTCGCCTGCGTTCACGCGGCGGATGGCATCTTCCGTTTCACGGATGGCATCGCTAAAAGAATTGGGGGTATTCCCCTGTTCGTCTAACTGGAACACATCGGTCAGAAAGTTCTCCATCTGCGTGACGGTGTTGGCACGCAGCACGTAGATCGGCACGCCCCGGCGCTCAGCATCCACAATCAGCTTGGGACGGCGGCGGTAGTAGTTCTTAAGCGTGACGATGGCATCGGCCTCGTTAAAGTCGTCGGTCATCGAAAGCGGCACATGCAGCCTGCGCCCGGCCTGCTGCATCCGGTTACGCGCCACGCCATAAGCGTAGACGGTCATCGGCTGCATCTGGCCGTTGGTGACGACTGGCCGCAGTTCACCGCTCTCGCCGCTGCGGGTGCGGCTGCCGCGATTATCGGGGCGCTTGCCGCTGCGGGCCACCCTGCTGCCGCTGGTGCTGCGCTGCTGCTCGGCGATGACGCTGGTTTCCGGCTGCTCGGTTTCGATGATGATCTCGCCGCTGTCGGTGCGCTGGCGAATCTCGACCGGCATCGGGCGACCGCGCAGAATGCCGTCCACCGCCGCCGAAACATCCTCATGCACTACAAGGCGATCACGAGTCTGAATCTCGATCAGCACGTCAAAGGTGGGCGGCGCGCGGCGTTCCAGCACGGTTTTCTGCGTCCCCCGGCGGCGGGCTTCGTCGTCGGAAAGCGTCACCGACTCGATACCGCCGACCAGATCGGACAGCGTGGGGTTGAGCATCAGGTTATCCAGCGCATTTCCGTGCGCCGTACCGACCAACTGCACACCACGCTCGGCAATCGTGCGGGCGGCCATCGCTTCCAGTTCGCGCCCGATCTCGTCAATGACGATCACTTCAGGGTTATGGTTCTCCACCGCCTCGATCATGACTTCGTGCTGGCGCTCCGGGTGCGAGACCTGCATCCGGCGCGCCTTGCCGACAGCCGGGTGCGGCACATCACCGTCGCCGCCGATCTCGTTCGAGGTGTCCACAATCACCACGCGCTTGTTGTCGGCCAGCACACGGGCGGCCTCGCGCAGCAGCGTCGTCTTGCCGACACCGGGCGGCCCCAGCATGAGGATGCTCTGACCGGACTCGATCAGGTCCTGAATGATGGTGATGGTGCCATAGACCGCCCGCCCGACGCGGCACGTCAGGCCGACCACATCGCCCCGGCGGTTGCGGATGGCGGAAATGCGGTGCAGGGTGCGCTCCAGCCCGGCGCGGTTGTCGGCATCAAATTCGCCGATGTTACGCACAATCGCGTCAATATCGTCGCGCGTGACTTCGCGTTCCAGCAGTTCGACTTCGCGGTCTACATAACGTGCGGTCGGGATGCGCCCCAGGTCCAGCACAATTTCCAACAGGTTATCTACGTTCCCCAGGTTGTCCAGCGCGAGATTTAGCTCGGCTGGCAGTACCTGGCGCAGCTTATCGAGGTCATCGGTAATTCTTCGTTCTGTCATCCCTAAGAATGGTTACTCCTGATAATCCATCTCAATATGTTCAATCACCGGCTCGGCGGCGGTGGGTGGCTTGATCGGGCTGGGTATGGCTTCCAGCTTATGGGCCAGCGGCACAAACGACTTCTGGCGCACCCCGGCGGCGATATGCCGCACCATGACTGCCTGCCGGATCAATGGCTCGAACCCTAAATCCACCAACGCATCTTCCAGCCAGTCCTGATAGCGGCGCACACAGACCGACACCGGGACACGGTGGGACAGCGCGGCATAACGCATGGCTTCGGCGATAATGGCGGCTGCCTCGCTGAAGACATCCGGGTGCAGGTAGGGCATCAGATATACGCCGTGCTTGCCTTCGGACACCGCGATATAGCCTTCGATGCGGTCATTCTTGCGATAGACCAGCCCCTGACTGTGACCGGGCGGAATGGCGATCTGCTGCACGAGGCGCGGCACGATGTTGCAGTAGAGCATGTGAATGCCGTGCGCGTCGGCCTCGCTCTCCTCCACCAGCGTGATCGGCATATCCGGTACGGGCAGCGGCTCGTCTGGCACGCGCTGCCAGATTTCCTGCCGCGCATAAATGGCGAACCCGGCCACGCGCATGGTCTGGAACAGTTCCAGATGCTCGCCCACTTCCGCCGTCAGCATGTGCGCGCCGCGCTTGCCCGCCTCGGCGGCCATCGCGTCCAGCACGTGCAGATAGGCGGTATCGTCCGCGCCGTATTCCAGCCCCGGCGCGAGGTAGATAATGCGCGCCTGATTTTCATCGCCGCGCAGCCGAAACTGACCC
>CAZJSU010000178.1:0-5311 GCA_964548765.1 uncultured Anaerolineaceae bacterium | reverse complement strand
GTGGAAAGCCGCCTCAATACGGTGAAAATGGCGGTCGAGGCAGGGGATTAAACCAGACCTTTGTGATGGATAACCTGTAGGGGCGACACTTCCAGTATTCCTTTCAGTCATCCGCCCCTACAACCGTTATGCACGCAAAGAGGTGTGCGTTAGCAACCGGGTCTTAGACGATAGGTGTATTCGTTGCGGTTATCATCCCGATTGGTTTCGGCAATCGTGCTGTCCGGGTTAACCACAACGATGATCGTATGTTCCTCATCAACCCAGGTGGTCACTGTCATGGGAATCGCGCCTGAAGAAACGGTCTGTCCCGGTTGAATCTCTCCAAAAGCGCCACGAGTGCTTTGTTGTTCTGCGCCATCAGCTTTACGCACATCGCGGATTGAAATAGAACCCGATGGCGAAGCGCTGGAGCCAAAATTGGCAACGTCTACAAATATATTGAATGGCTGTCCACATCTTGGATTATTCGGCTCGGTGCGGACAGTGCCTGCCACGAGATTAATATCAGTGGTCGGCGTGTTCGTCACCGGCACAGGCGTGGGCGGAATGGGCGTAGGTGTAACCGGGATCGGGGTCGCCGGGCCGGGGTCGGTGGGCAGGCCAGAGGTATCCCCCGCGATGCTCATCAGGCTCGCCAGCACCCAGCCCTCGCCATTGTAATACTTGACCTTGTACCACTGGCGGTCAGGGCTAATGCCCAGTACCTCGGCGGTCTGGTTGGCGGCGAAAGAGCCAATCGGCGGGTTAAAGATCGGCTGCTGCTGCGCGTTAAAGCCCGGCCCACGCCGCACGTTCACGCCTGTGGTAAACGTCGCCATCGGCACACTCGGCGTATTGGTCGCGGGCGGCTCGGTCGGCTCTGGCACGTCGGTCGGTTCAGCAGGCTCCTGCTGCTCAGGGGTTTGGCCTTCCTCGTCTTCCGCCTCCGGCTCGTTGCCGATCGAGGCAGGCGGCGCGGTGCGTACTTCCTCCGTCGCTTCGCTGGTTGCTTCTTCCGTAGCCCCCGCGCCCACCTGTCCCACCACGTTGATGGTGACAGAGGCCGGGGCGCTGGCGGTGCCGTCCTCGCGGTAGGCCGTCACGCTGATGGTGTGCGACCCTGCGCCCGCCGCCTGCCAGCTTTGCGAGATGTTAAACGCTGGCGCGCCAGCGGTGTTCGGGGTCGTCAGGTCGGCGATGTTGGCCTCATCTACGGCCACTTCAACACGGCTGATGTCTGTGCCAGCGTTGCTCACACGCGCCTGAATATTGACGTTCACGCCTTCCAGAAAAGTCGCGTTAGGCAGCGGCGCGGCAATCTGCACGACGGGCGCGCCGCTGATGACCTGCTGCGGCAGCCCGTCGCCGGGATTGTTCAGATTACAGGCCGCCAGCGCCCACAGGACGACCAGCCAGATGGAATGCCGGATGATGTACCCCGGCCTGATGTTCCCGATCATCAACAAACTCCTGGTTACAACTTTTATAACCCGGAGACTCTAGCGCAACCGCGCTGAGATTGCGAGATGCTGTTGTGTAAACGTAGGCCAAACGCCCGTTTACTGCGCCTCCAGAAAGCCGACTTCCTGCACATCCACACGCACCCCGTCGAGTTCCTGGGGACAGATGTCCTCCGGCGCAAGCTGGCTTTCCGGCAGCTTCACGCTCACCAGCACGACCAGCGCAATCTCATCTGTGTATTCGCCGTTGACCTTCGCCAGCCCGACAGCCGTTCCCTGTACGTTGGCCTTTTCCATCAACTCTTCAGTGTATTTAGCCTGAACTTCCTGCGCGCGTTTCGTCTTGTCCTCAGGGGTTGTCATGGCCTGCTCCTAGATATTGACCTGAAGTTCATCCAGAACTGCCTCGATCGGGTTGAAGATCGTCGCCTGCGACGACCCGGCGAACAACAGGCCGACCGCCTTGTTCTCGGTGCCGTCCACCACCAGCGAACCAGAGTCGCCGCCCTGGCTCATGGCCGTCGTGATGACCTGATTGACAAAACGGGCTGACCTGGTGCCGTAGGCGATGTTCACCGTCGCGTTCAGCAGCGTGATCGTGCCTTCGGTGTAATCCGTCGTGCGGCCACTTTTGCGAACACGCATCCCCAGCGCTACAGGTTTGGTGCCGCTGACATGCCCGATACCGCGAATCTCGCCCGTAAACATATTGGGGTCAATAGGCTTGGCGACGGCTGCGTCTACTAAGTTATCTGCCGCCTGTGCCACTGGCGCGGCGGTCGGCGCGGGCTGGTCTGGGGTGATGGTGGCGACGCGGTTGTTCGCGCCCAGCAGCCCAAAAACCAGATTGAGCAGGTTGACCAGCACCAGCAGACAGCCGCCATCACCGGGCGGGGTATCGGGCAGCGGGCCGAGGTCATCGCCGGGGAAGCGGATTTTGACGAAGCGCTGCAACCGCGCGACCACATCCGCCGGGTTGACCCCGCGATCCGCCGCGCCGGGCTGGATGATGGCATCGCCGACCTGTGCATCGTTGCTGTTCGCCAGCACGTGATTGTTGGAAAGCAGCAGCTTTTCACCCGTGATGCGGTCGGTGACAATCGCGCCCAGTGTCCCGGCGGTGATCTTGTAATGGCCGATGCTCACGCCGCAGGGGATGGTCGGGCGGAAGCGGTCGCGCGGGGTTTCCCATGCGCGCAGATAGCCCACCTCATAAACGTCCGTGCGTACGCCGTCCACCGTTTTGGGGATAACGTCTGTCGCAGAGAGCGCCGCCAGCGGCAGTTTTTGCTCCACCAGTACCACAACCGAAACTTCGCCCTCCGTCGCCGTCTTGTCCTCTTTGTAGCCCACCGCCACGCCGACGACATTCTGCTTTTCCATCATCTCGTCCTGTACAGCAGCCTGCACCTGAAAAACGTCCTGTTCGCTTGCCATGAGTCGCGCCTCCTGTAGCTTATCCCTCAAGGCATTGTAGCACGAACGAATACTTCGCGCTGAACGCAAGGCGCGCTGGTAAAAACAGCCGTGCCGGGTGTGCTGTCAAAGTTGTGATGCGCCCATGCGTCTAATTGTGATAAAGTCTACGTAATAGATTGCAGAAATTTACTTCAGGACATGCGTATACGAGGAGTATTATCTGTGGCTCGGTTAACCAGAATGACGCTGCTGCTGGCCGCTGGCTTGCTGGCGCTGGCCGCCTGCCAGCCGAACACCCCGGTCAGGAATTTTCAGGTGGGGGAGGCGCTGGCGACTTATGATTTTGAGGAAGCCCGCACGTTTGAAGAAGGGCTGTATGCCAGCGCTGCCCTGCGCATTATAGACGGGGTGTATCGCATCGAACTCACGCGCGGCGATAACGAACTGTGGTGGGGGCAGTGGGGCGATACGCTCTCTGACGTGGTGGTAGATGTAAACGTGGAACAACTGAGCGAGCGCAACGAAAACGCCTACGGGGTTGGCTGTCGTATGGCGGGCGCGGTTGGGCAGGCGGCTGCGCTCGACCCTGAACTGGCCGCGATTGCTGAAGCGACCCCGGAAGCCACCGACGAAGCAGCAGCCGATGATGCCGAGCCGACTGAGGAAGCCGCTGAAGTCACTGCCGAAGTCACGGATGAACCGACCGAACAGGCGACGGAAGAAGCCGCTGATGCGCCTGACACGGAAGCGACCGAGGCGGTGGAAACTGAACAGCCGGAAGAAGACACCGAGGCAGAAGCCGCGAACGGAAACGGCTACCTGTTCCTGATTCAGGGCAACGGCTCGTTTGCCATCATGCGCGCGCAGGGGCGTGACCTGCAACCGCTGGTCAACTGGACACAGAGCGACAAAATCAATCAGGGGCAGGCGACCAACGCGCTGCGCGCGGTCTGTATCGGCGATTATCTGGCCTTTTACATCAACGGCGAGTTTGTGGCCGATGCAACTGACGACACCTACAGCGCCGGGCAGGTCGGCCTGCTGGCAAGCGCGGCCACGCGCCTGGGCGTGCTGGTGGAGTTTGATGATCTTGTCGTATCTGAAGCGGTGGGGGAGTAAGCTGATGTGGCCTGAGGATTATGTAGAAGCCAACGGCATTCGCCTGCATTATCACCGCACCGGGGGCGATAAGCCTCCGGTGGTGCTGGTACATGGGTTCAGCGATAACGGCCTGTGCTGGACACCTGTCGCGCGCGCGCTGGAGGCCGATTACGACCTCATTATGTATGACGCGCGCGGGCATGGCCTGTCTGACAGGCCGGAGCATGGTTATTCGCCCGACCATCATGCCGACGATCTGGCCGGGTTGGTGCGGGCGCTGGGGCTGGATGCTCCGGCGATATTAGGGCATTCAATGGGCGCGTGTACGACCGCGATGGCCGCCGCCCGCTACCCTGACCTGATGCGCGCCGCGCTGCTGGAAGACCCGCCCTTCTTCGCGCACTGGGCTACCGAGGCCGACGCGCAGCAACCGGGGCGCGGGTGGTTTCGGCCAGAGAGTGACGACGCGCCGCCTTTCGGTCACTGGCTCATCCCGCTGCGCGAGCAGACAGTCGCCGAGATGGTCACGCGGGAACGTGAGGTCAATCCGCAATGGCCGGATGGAGATTACGAACCCTGGGCGCAGTCCAAGCTGCAATTCAATATGGCGGTGCTGGAGTTGATGCAGCGTAACAAGCTGCCCCCGTCCCCGCCCTGGAAAACCATTATCGCGCCCATCACCTGCCCCATTCTGCTCATTACTGGCGAGGTGGCGCGGGGCGGGCTGGTTACGCCGGAAGTGGCCGATGAACTGCGGCAAACGGCTGCCGATGCCCGTGTCGCCCACATCAGCGATGCCGGACACAGCGTCCGCCGTGACCAGTTCGATAATTATGCACAGGTGGTGCGCGCCTTCCTGGCCGAGGTATATGCCCCATGATGTATGAGATTCACCTTTACGTGCCGAAAACCGGCAGGCTGACTCCGACAATGCTGGAGTGGCTGTATGCCAACGGCCAAAGCACCGACCAGCCGGAAATCTTCTGGCCGGTGCGTAAGGTGCGCCAGAAAGCGCTGGCACGGGCGCTGCTGCGGCTGGACCGTTCGCTGACTCCCGTGCAGGGGCCGGGCGATGACGTGGAACTGCATTACCCGATGGGCGATATGGGCATCGTGCTGTACGTGCATGACCGGGGCGTGATTATTTTCTTCCCGTACATGATCTACAGCGTGTATTCGCGGGTGGTGCTGGGCATCTGTTACACCTACATCCGCTTCCTGTACGATCTCGCCGGGTTCTGGAGCTTCGACCCACAGCTAAACGTGCTGTCCTATGCCGATGATTACCAGTCTATCGAAGAAACCGCCCTGCTGATGGATCGCATCATGCCCCGGCTGCTGCCGGAATA
>CAZJSU010000177.1:0-5326 GCA_964548765.1 uncultured Anaerolineaceae bacterium | reverse complement strand
TCGAAATCCCCTGGGTTTTACAGAACCTGCCGCAGTCCGGCGTGATCCTCGATGTCGGCTCGTGTGATGCGACCTATCTGGCGACCATCCCCCAGAACGACCGCGTCCTCCATGCCCTCGACCCGCAGGACTGCGCCAGCAGGCTGCCGCCACAGGTCATCTTCCATCAGGAAAGCATCATCGGCAGCTCCCTGCCCGACCATTATTTCGACGCGGTGCTGGTACTCTCCACCCTCGAACACATCGGCCTGCCCACCTACGGTCAGCCCGGCTTCCCTGATGGCGACAGGCTGACGCTGGCCGAAGTCCGGCGGCTGCTCAAGCCTCAATGCCCAGCCCTGATCACCGTTCCGGTCGGCCAGAGCCGCGTTACCTCGTGGTATCGCCAGTACAGCCCGGATGATCTGCGCCGCCTGTTTGAAGGCTGGCAGACCGAGATCGTCTACTGGGGCTATGATGGCCGTGCCTTTGTCGAGGTATCCGAAGCGGACGTATGGCACCATGACTATCGGGATGGCTGGCAGAGAGGCGCGGCAGCCAGCGCCATTGCCTGCATCACCGCCTATCCTCTATCCCCGTAAACAGAGTAACAGCATATTAAGATGACCCAATTACCGATAGATTCTCTCCAAAGAGGCGTTAACGTCATTGGCGACATCAACAGCGGGACCGGGCTGGGGGAAGCCGCGCGGTCGCTGGTTCAGGCGATGCTGCGACAGGCCGTGCCTATCCATTACATGCCACTTAACTACGGGGCGAATACATTATCGCCCATCGTTGACAGCGGTCAATATCCCCTTAATCTGCTGCTGTATAACATCAATGTGTTTCAGAATCTCTCCCCGCAGCAAAAGCAAAACCTGCTGCGAGGCCGCTACACCATGGCTCACTGGTATTGGGAACTGGCGACCCTGAACGAGCCGCTTAAGCCGCTGCTCGATGAAGTGGACGAAATCTGGGCACCGAGCCGCTTTTGCCAGGAGAGCATGTCTGCTGGCCGCGCGCGTGTTGAATTGATCCCGCCAGCCGTTGAAGTGCCTGTTTCCGCCGTCGTCCAACGGTCACAGTTCGGCCTGCCGGAAGACCGTTTTATTTTCCTGTTTGCCTTCTCGGTACGCTCATCCTTCGGGCGGAAAAACCCGTTCGGCCTGATCAAAGCCTTTGAAACAGCGTTCGGTAATGACCGCGACCATCGCGCCATGCTGGTGCTGAAAGCGCATTATCTTGCCTCGCAGCCGTTACTGCGAGAGCGGCTGCGCGAGGCGCTCGCTCGCGTCGGGGGACATCTGATCGAGGAATCGTACACGCGCCAGCAGGTCAATGATTTGCTATACTGTGCAGACGCTTATGTGTCGCTCCACCGCAGCGAAGGTTTTGGGCTGAGCCTTGCGGAATCGATGTACCTCGGCAAGCCCGTTATCGGCACAAATTATTCTGCAAACACCGACTTTATGACACAGGAGAATAGTTATCCTGTGGATTGTGTCCTGCGCCCGCTTGATGAAGAGGACTTTGCCTATCATGACTACGCCAGGCGGCTTTATATGGCGCAGGGGCAGGTATGGGCAGAACCAAGCATCGAACATGCCGCGCTACTGATGCGCCGGGTTTATGACCACCCGGAAGAAGCGCGGCAAAAGGGACAGCGCGCCGCGCAGGATATTCGCAGGCAGTACAGTCTGGATGCTGCCGGCAAGCGCATCACTGAACGCTTACGAGACATTGACCCTATGCAGCGGCGCGCCCGCCGAATTATTGACTTATCCATCTCACAGGCAAAAACCGTGAACGTGAACAAGCCCACTCCACCCGCAGCAGACAACACCCTTCAGGAGAAGTTTCATCATTGGGATATTACCCGTACATGGGAGGCGCAAGGCAGGATCAGCAGGTATCTGTCGCGTATCCCGGTTTTCGGCTACGGTTTTCGGTCGCTGGTGCGTATCCGCAATCTCGGACGGGTGTGGGGCGCGCAGATGTACCTGTATCAAGGTTTTATAGACCGTATAAACCATATTGCCCAGCAGCAGCAGGGCTTAAATAAAATTGAGGGCAGGCTGCAACAATCGAACCAGCAGCTTAACAGCCAGTTCAACCAGCAGCTTTCCCAGCTAACGCTGGAGAACATCCAGTTTCAGGGGACGCTGAACGAGCTGAGAGAACAACTGCACCAGACGAACCAGCAGATTCAAAGCCTGCAAAGCGAACTGCGCATGACAACAGGCAAGCTGCGCCTGCTCAGCACCCCGCCCATGCCCGCGCCGCCGCCTTCGCCGCTGATGGAAATCTTCGCCAGCGGCGCACTGGTGCGCCTGATCCGGCAGCTTGAGCGCACGCTGCCCGGCCTTGCAGGCACTAAAGTGGATGTTTCGATTGGCGATGTACGGGCCGAGGCGCTTGTTTTAGAGGCGGCGGCGTACTTCGGGTCACGGCTGGGCATCGGCGATATTGATGTGTGGTATCACGTAAGCGGCCAGAGCGACTGGCAAAACTGGGCGGCCTTTGAACGCTCGCACGAGTATCTCAACCCCGGCGGCTCGCTGGTGATAATCACCTGTGACGAGCCGGACGCGGAGATGGGCGCGCCGCACCTGATTCCGGCACATAAGGACGTGGTGGAGCTAACCAACGGGCATCAGGTACACGTGCGCGTTTTCACCCGGCGCGCCCCTGCCTGAAGCGGTTGTTCAGTACGCGCCGCGCCCGGTCAGCACGACCAGCACCGTTCGCAGGACAATCTGCATATCCAGCCACAGCGAATAATGACTGATGTAGTACAGGTCGTCTTCGGTGTTCTCGAACATCGGCCTGTCTGCGCGCCCGTTGATCTGCCACCAGCCGGTAATGCCCTGCGGCAGTTCAAAGCGCTTGCGCTGCCACCATTCGTACTTTTCGACGAACTCCGGCAGTTCCGGGCGCGGCCCGACAATGCTCATCTCCCCGCGCAGGACGTTGACAAACTGCGGCAGTTCATCGAGGCTGGTACGCCGCAGGAAGCGCCCCACGCGCGTGATGTGCGGGTTATCGCGCTGCTTCGGGCGGCCTCTCTCTGGCGGGGGTGGCTCGGTAAAGGCCATCGTGCGGAACTTGTACATGCCGAACGGCTTCCCATACTGGCCGACCCGCGCCTGCCGAAACACCGCCCTGCCGGGGCTGTCGAGGCGAATGGCGAGGATGATGAGCAGGAGCAGCGGCCACGTGAACAGCAGCACCGCCAGCGACACGGCGATATCGAACAGGCGCTTCGCCAGTCGCTGAGTAGGTGAGAGAATCTCGCTGCGAACGGCGATTAAGGGGATGCCGTCGAAGTCCTCGGTAGAGAGGTGAAAGTAGGCGAGGTCGCTGTAATCGGGCGCGAGGCGGATATTGACCGCGCGATCCTGAAGCAAGCGGGTGATCTTCGCCACCTGCGCGTACACCGCGTCGTCAAACCAGCGCACCGCGACGACCACCTCGTCTACCCGCTGGCGCTCGATGACCGCGATCAGGTCGGCCAGCCCGCCGAGAACCGGCGCGGTTTCGGCTTCCGGTTCGCCATTTCCACGCAGATAGCCGACCAATGTCAGGTTAGCCCATTCATGCGCGCTCACTTTTTCGCCCACCTCACGCGCGTGGGCATCGGTGCCGATGACCAGTACGCGGCGTTTCTCGCTGGCCGGGTCGGAGAGCCGCCACAACACACCGCGATGCAGCAGCAGCAGCGCGTACACCAGCACGATCAGGTAAAACGCCTGTAGGCGCGAAAAATCGCGGTAGGCGATATAGACCGTCCCCAGAAACAGCAGCGCGGCAATCGTATGGCCGACAGTGAGGCGGCGTATGTAGGTGTAAATGCTGGTCTGCGGCTTATAGACCCGCGCCTGCCATAAACCGATGAACCAGAGCAGGCTGGCAACAGCGAATAACCATACAGGCGGGGCGACTTCCTGCTCCGGGATGAACGCCCCAATGCCCAGATTCAGCCGCAGATACCATGACAGCAGCAGGCCAACGGTAACAATGAGCGCGTCGGCCAGCAGCAGCGTCAGCAGATAGCCCGGCTTCAGGTTGCGTATCATGAAAAGCCTCTTTGAACCGCCAGAATACCAGGGTTAAAGCGCGTTTGCATCAAGCGTGAGGTTGCTTGGTTAGTGGTTACGCGACACTAAGGGGGCTTGGTGTTCAGGCGGCTCATCATCAGCGCCCATAAAAAGCGCGTGTTATAGACCAGATAACGCCGCCATAAGCGTCCCGGCTCTTGCAGCAGGCGAAACAGCCACTCCAGCCCGCGCTGCTGCATCCAGCGCGGAGCCTGTGCTTTCGTCCCGGCCAGAAAATCAAAGGCCGCGCCGACACCGATCAGCAGGGGCGCGTCCAGCGCCGGGCGGTAGCGTGTCATCCATACATCCTGCTTGGGCGAGCCTAAGCCGACCCAGATCACCTGCGCGCCGCTGGCGTTGAGCCTGGCGATGACCACCGGATCAGGCGCGGCATCCAGCGGGGCGACAGGCGGCGAGTGCGCCCCGGCGACACGCAGCGCCGGGAAGCGGGCGCGCAGATTCTCTGCCAATGTTTCCGGCACGCCGGGCAGGCCGCCGTAGAAATAATGGCTGATGCTGGTTCCGGCGGTACGCTCGCACAGCGCCAGCAGCACATCCGGCCCGTAGATGCGCTCCGCCTGTGCATAGCCGCTGCGCCGTTGTATCCACACCAGCGGCATCCCGTCCGCCGTGACCATCGCCGCCCCGCGCAGCGCCGCGCGCACGTCGTCATGATCTCGCGCCTGCATCAGCGTGTAGACCGGGCAGGCGCAGACATAGCGCCGCCCGTGCGAATCGTGCGCCCACGCGATCAGCGTCGCAAGCGCTTCGTCAAGCGGCTGGGCATCTACAGGTACACCGAGGATGTCGGTCTGCATGGGCTTTCCTCCCGTCCGAATTATACGGGGAACGCGAAAAATCGGCTATTTTGGGTAAAGACTCGTGTATAATTCGGAAAAAGCAGAGGTTTAAACATGGCTGCCAATTATGTGACGATCAAAGGCTATATCAAAGACGGTGAGTTAATGCTGGACTTGCCGGAAAACGTGCAGGATGGCGAGGTTGAGGTGCGTGTCATAGTCGAAGCTGAACTGGATGCGTCACCTGTACCTGATGATCGCCCTCTAACAAATGCTGAAATTGATGAATTTCTGCGCCGTAAACCGGGCAAGACCGGGGCAGAAATTGTTGCAGCGGGCCTGCTCGGTGGTTGGGAACATAAAGGGATTACCGACAGTGTGGAGTGGGTAAAAGAGCAGCGGCGTAAACGGCGGGAGAAACGTGGATGGTAGCGGGTCTGCTCGATA
>CAZJSU010000176.1:0-5402 GCA_964548765.1 uncultured Anaerolineaceae bacterium | reverse complement strand
ACACCCCGCCTACCACGTCCATCGCCTGTAACGCCTGTGTCAGCGCGGCTTCCAGCCCTTTGATACTCTGGTACGTCAGGCACGCCTGTGTGTCGAACTGAGGCGCGTCAGCGTCTTTCGCCAGCAGGATCATCGGGCGGTCTTTGCCCCAGGCATAGCCCAACTGCATGTAAACGATGGGGTCGGGCTGCGACAGTTCCACAATCACCACGCTGGCGCTTGCAATGCGCTGCTTCGCCTGTTCCAGCACGTCCTCGGTGAAGCGCTCCTTTTCAATACGCACGCACAACATCCCCTGTGCATGAACCGCGCCCTGAATCGCGTAATAATACAGGTCATCCATAGCCGGGTCATTGGGCATGGCGACAAAGGCGTAAGGCCGCGTTTCAGAAACCGCCCCCGCCTCAATGCGCGGCTCGTCCTTGTCCGCTTCGGCAGGCACGGTCAGGATATATCCCCAGCCCGTGTCCGTCCTGCGGGCGTAATCCTCCTCCGCAAGATATTTCTCCAGCACGGTCTGCATCCGCTTTGCGCGGTCGCCGTCGTATTCCACCAGCGTGATCTGTTCCAGCACAGGCGGCAGCTTGCCCGCCCGCAGCGCGTCCATATAGCCGCCGAACTGTGCCAGCAGCGTCTCGGCTTCATCCAGCCCGGCGTTCGCCCCGTGTATCGTCATCGAAAGGTGCCGCGTGGCCGGGGCTTCGCGCAGCAGGATGTTAAGCACATTGGTCGCAAAAGCGCGGATACCCTCGTAACCCACTTCATGAATACGCGGCATCCCCACAAACAGCGCCTTGCGCGGCGTAATCACCCCCTCAGTGTTGACCAGCGAGTACGCCCCGTCCTCCGGCGTGACCTGCGACGGCTCGACTTCGGCCTCGTCCAGCAGCTTCAGCGCGACCACCCGCGCCGCGCCGTGATGTTTTTGCGTATACTTGAGCGCCACCACATCCGCGTCAAACGAGATGATGTCGCCATGCGCGACGCTGAACAGCACTTCCGGCGCTCTGGCCGGGCCAATGGCTTTACGCAGGCTGTTGAGAAACCGCTTGGAGAGCTTTGCCCGCAGCCCGGCGCGCAGGTCTTCATACTGGATATTCGCCAGCCGTGACCATGGTTCGCCCGCCAGCAGCACCGGGTAAATCGGCCTGCGCTGCTTCTCCGCCCGCAGAATCTCGCGCTCCACCCAGTCGGAATTATAAGCGTCGGGCGACATGACCACGATAAACGCGCCACAGCTATCTATGTTGCGCTCAATATCCTTCCACCAGCGCGTGCTGGGCGTGAGGCGCGCTTCGTCCAGCCAGACGGCGAAGCCCTCGGCCTCCAGCAGCGCGCGCAGGTAGCGCACAAAGTCAATGTCCTGTTTGCTGTAGCTGATGAAAAGATGCGCCATGCTGCCCCTTATAATTCCCGAATCACCCGCGCCGGGTTGCCCGCCGCCACCACGCCCGGCGGCACATCACCCGTAACCACGCTGCCTGCTCCAATGATACTGCCCGCGCCAATCGTCACACCCTTGAGGATGAGCGACTGCATTCCTATGAACACATGATCCTCGATGCTGATCGGCGCAGTCGCCCCTGCCAGGGGCAGGTTCTGCCGTGCCAGCGCGTCCAGCGGATGAAAATCAGTATCCGCGATGATCGTGTTCGCGCCCACAGTGACATGATCGCCGATGCGTACCGCTTCTTCGGCCACGATGCTCCCCCCGGTCATGCCAAAGTACGCGCCAATTTGCAGGATCGCGCTTGCCCTGCGCGTGCTGAGGATCACCGGACGCGCCGCGCCTAATGGATTGCTGCGTATCGTCGAGCGCAGTTCCAGCGCCCGCCCGATCATCAGGATGCTGTGGCGGTGCTTCTGGATAATCGGCAGGCCATACAGCCGCCAGTCCACGCCCCACGCCACGCCCGCCAGCGTGAACTGCGCCCGCGCCAGCGGCAGCAGCAGCAGCCGTTCCAGTTCGTTCCGCGCCTTCCACGGGGTCTCCAGCGCCAGCCGCAGCGCGGTCAATGACAGCAGGGACTCCGGCGGCGCAGCTTGGTGTTCTGGTAAGTAGGTCATGTTGTAGATGGTAGCCCAAAGCCCTGAAATGGGAAAGTGAACAGGCTGAACCACCGCCCCAAACAGGCTATAATAGACGCTGTAAACCGGACAGTATAAGGCGGGAGTACATGCAGCCAATCTTCTTTTCCACACCCGACGAGTTCCGCGCATGGCTTGAGGAAAACCACGATAAGGCGCAGGAGGTATGGGTCGGGTTCTATAAAAAGCATTCTGGCAAGCCCAGCATGACATGGGCGCAGGCGGTAGATCAGGCGCTCTGCTTCGGCTGGATTGACAGCCGGGGCAAAAACATTGACAAGGAAAGCCACATGCTCCGCTTTACCCCGCGCAAACCGCGCAGCACGTGGAGCGCGGTCAACATCAAGCGCGTCCCGGAACTGGTCGAAATGGGCCTGATGCGCCCCGCCGGGTTGAAGGCCTACGAAGCGCGGACAGAGGAAAGGTCGGGGATTTACTCGCACGAGCAGAAGGGCACCGTCGAGTTCGACAGCGCCTATGAGGAGCAATTCCGCGCGAACGCGCCCGCGTGGGCGTTCTTTCAAACGCAGGCCCCATCCTATCAGAAGGCCGCGATCTGGTGGGTGATAACCGCGAAGAAAGAAGAAACCCGCCTCAAACGGCTCAACCAGCTTATCGAAGACTCGGCACAAGGGCGCAGAGTTCCGCCGCTCTCGCGCCCGCCCCGCGCAAAGTGACGCACATGATGACACGTCGCCCAACCCTGCGCTGGCTGCTGGCCTTTTTGCTGCTTGTGCTGGTTATGCGTGCGCTGCCAGTTCACGCGGATGCCTGCCTCGACGCGCCGCCCGCGCGCTTCACGCCCAGCATGGATGGCGTGGTCGCGCCGGGGGTGAACGGGCTGCGCTTGCGGGCGCTGCCCGCTGTCGGCGCGGGGACGGTCGGCTCGCTCAACAGCGGCACCCGCTTCAGCGTGATCTCTGGCCCAAGCTGCAACGGCGGTTATAACTGGTGGCGCGTGGATGTCGTCGGTGCTGGCACCGGCTGGGTGGCCGAAGCCGACTGGTCACAGTATTTCATCGCGCCGGAGGCTCCCGCGCCCGCGCGAACCCTCAGCCCGGCAGCTGTTTTCTGGGCGCGCATCGGGTTTGTGCTGCTGCGTTATGCGCCCCTCAACTGAGCGACCATCACGCCAGCCCGCGCGCAAGCTGTTCGTAGCGCCCATCCTCGGCGATCTCGCGCCACAACACGTCGCGCAGCACAGGCGGCGCGACCTCCAACGCCTCGCGGCACAGCGCCAGCCCGCCCGCCATATCACCACGCTGCGCCAGCAGCAGCCCACGATAAAACGGGATGGCCGGGTCATCGGGGACAAGCTGCGCCGCCGCCGTGTAATGGGCTTCGGCGCTGTCGAGGTCATCGAGGCGGCGGTAGGCATGAGCGCGCGCCAGCATCAGCCGTGCCAGCGCGGGCGTAACATAGCGCACGGCTGCCGGGTCGTGCCGCGCTTCAAGCTGCGCCAGCGCCAGCCCGTAACGCGCGGTCGCCTGCTGGTCGTCGCCCAGCAGCACCAGCACATCCCCCTCCCATTGCAGCCAGCGCCACGTGCGCGGCTGTTCCCGCACCAGCGCCAGCGCGCCTTGCAGGTCATTTTGCGCCAGCAGCAGGTTTAACACGCGCTCGGTCATGCGCTCGTTCTCTGGCTGCATCCCCCGCGCGGCCTGCATCGCCGCCAGCGCGCCGTCCCTATCGCCCCCGCGCTCCAGCATCACCGAGCGCTGCACGTGATCCTGTGCGGTCGGCGTGGCGACCTGTTCAAGCTCGGCCAGCGCCGCCTCTGGCTGATCCAGCCGCAGCAGCACCGCCGCTCGCAGCCGCCGCGCCTCATCACCCGGCTGCTGATCCAGCGCGTCCAGCGCGTCCGACAGTTCGCCCGCGTGGATGAACGCTTCCGCCATTTGCAGCGGCGTGTAAGCCATCAGACTTCATCGCCCGGCAGGCCGAAGGTAAAGGCGCGCCTGCGGGCATCCATCGCGTGCAGCAGCTTCGTTTCGTCACGGGTGCGCCATGTGGTGAAGATGTCCTTTACAAAGCTCAACAGCAGCCCCGCCGCCAGCGTCTTGAAGTCGGTCTCTTCAATCGTCGCCGCCTGCCTCGGCCAGCCATACCCCCACGCAAACCACGCGCCGTTGGGCAAAATCAAAAAGTCGTAGAACGACTCGGTTTCCGGCTCGTTGCCGATAAACACCGCCACGCGCCCGCACGACTGCTTAAAAAACGTGCCGGGAATCTGCGCTTCGTCGCGGATGTTGGGCCGCGCCGCGCCAACCAGCGGCACAAAGATCACGCTCCAGTCCTCGATCGGGATTTGCAGCGCCCGCCGACCGCCGCCTGCCGGGTGGTCAATCAGGCGCGGCTCGCCCAGTTCATTCATGCCGCGCTGTCGCGCATCCAGCACCACCGCCTGCAGCGCGCTGAACAGTGCTGATGTGAACTGGGTCGTCTGCCTGGAGATGTATTCGCGCTCCTGCCGCCGATCCGTCAGCAAACTTTCCAGATCATTAAGCGCGTTCTTATAAAGGTTATCCTGTCTGTCCCGTGCCTCAAGCTCAAAATCAGTCATGCTTTTGTACTCGCCGCTGAATGGTCGTTTTGCGTAAATCTTATGCCCTTGCAGACGAATCAGCAAGTGGGCAGGAAGTCCTTCCGCCTGTAAAATAAGCGCCATGCCCGATTTCACCATCAACCTCGACCAGATCAAACACATGGCCGCCGCCCGCCGCGACGATTTTGAAGTGCTGCGCTACTTCCTCGAACTGGCCGACGAGGTAGACGATGCCGCGCTCGATGCCCGCGTTGAGGCCGTCGCCGCGCCCATCATCGCCGCCATAGACTGCACCCAATGCGCCAACTGCTGCCGTTCGCTGGATGTCTACCTCACGCCAGACGATGCCCAGCGCCTCACCGCAGGCGTACACGTCCCGCTGGCCGAGATCACCACCCGCTACATAGACCACGAAGCCGCCGCCGAAGTTGGGGAATGGGGCAAATTCCGCGCGAAGCCCTGCGCCTTCCTCAAGGGCAATCTCTGCTCAATCTATGCCCACCGCCCCGAAGCCTGCCGCATCTACCCGGTTTTCACGCCCGACTTCCGCTGGACACTGGCCGATACGATCGAGGGCGCGCCCCTCTGCCCCATCATCTACCACGTGCTGGCCGCCCTCGCCGACCAGATGGACGACCTCGTTGCAGGGGCGTAAGGCATCATGCGCTGTACCCTAATACTGTAGGGGCGCAGCGATGCTGCGCCCACACCCCGCAGCAATCGCCAGAGGTTAAAACCTCTGTCTGACCAAAGCCAAGCCTGCTAAAGA
>CAZJSU010000175.1:3995-5429 GCA_964548765.1 uncultured Anaerolineaceae bacterium | reverse complement strand
TATAAATTGTACCTATAAACGGGAAGCGATAATAAGCAAAAATCCCGATTCGCCAAAACCCATCCTCCACGCCATGCTGGATGATGTCTTAACAACCTATATAAGCACAAACACCCGCATCTAATGGTTTGCCGACTTTGCGAGTGTTTGGACAACAACGCCCCGATGAGACGTGGCCGCCAGCCTTCCGGCAAACTCCCTCCCCTACCCGACTCCGCACGACCAGTTAGCGCGGGTGCGGGAACAACATCAGGACAATCCCCAGCAGCAGGCGCTGCTGGCAGGCGATTCCAGCGACATATCTAGCTGAGTAAACATCACCCTACCATCTTTTGAAATGCAAACTCATTGAGGCCGCCCGCAGCGCCTTCTGTCCCTCCCTGTGTGGTCAGGCTATGCTTTCGGCAAACCAGTCTCTATAATTACTCTGAAGCCTGCTAAGAAGGTTCCAAAAGCGTTGCTTTTTTGAACATTTGTGCTAAAATAACCATGCCTTGTGAGATGCTGATGAGCGAAGAACGGATTGAATTTACGGCGGAACAACCCGGTGAGCGCCTGGACAAGACGATCATGGCGCACATTGGCGACCGCCTCTCGCGCGCGCAGCTACAGGCGTTGATGGCCGAGGGGCTGGTCACGGTGGATGAGAAGAGCGTCAAGCCGGGGGTGAAGCTCAAAGGCGGCGAGGTGATCCGCCTGACGATTCCCGCGCAGGACGAGCCGGAGAGCGTGCAGCCGGAGGAAATTCCGCTGAAGGTGCTGTACGAGGATGACGACATCGCGGTGATTGAGAAGCCCGCCGGGATGACGGTGCATCCGGGCATGAACAATGAAACAGGCACGCTGGTCAGCGCGATGCTGGCCCGCTGGCCGGAAATCGCCACGATGAACATGGAAGAAAAACGGGCGGGCATTGTTCACCGACTGGATAAAGACACCAGCGGGCTGATGGTGATCGCCAAAAACGACCGGGCGCAGCACAGGCTGATGGCACAGTTCCAGAGCCGCACGGTCGAAAAGGCGTACATCGCGCTGGTGGAGCGCAAGCCGAAAACGCCCGTGGGGCGCATCGAAGCGCCGATTGGCCGCGACACAAACCAGCGCAAGCGCATGGCGGTGGCGCGCGATGGCAAGCCCGCGATCACCGAATATCGCGTGATTGAGGAAGACTTCATCGGCGATCAGGCGCTGCTGCGGGTGACGATTGAAACCGGGCGTACGCACCAGATTCGCGTGCATCTGGCGTTCATCGGCGCGCCGGTTGTCGGCGACACGGTGTACGGCTTCCGCAAGCAGCGTATCCGGCTGAAGCGGCATTTCCTGCACGCGGCGGAACTGGCCTTCAACCACCCGACGACAGGCGAACGTATGACGTTTGAGTCGGCTTTGCCCGCCGGGCTGCAAAATGTGCTGGAGAAGCTGAGAAATGTTTAA
>CAZJSU010000175.1:0-3895 GCA_964548765.1 uncultured Anaerolineaceae bacterium | reverse complement strand
ATAGGGAGGGACTTCAGGCGAGTCGTGGAAAAGGCGCAGTAGCGCTACAATTAGCCTTATAACGTTCCAACCATATCTACCAGATTGAGGATCAATATGCGCGAAGTAACTATCGCAGTGGTGCAGATGAAGCCCCGGCTGGGCGAGGCCGAGGAAAATCTCGTCAAGATGTCGGAAACCATCTCTAAAATCGCCTCGCAGCAGCGGGTTGACCTGATCGTGTTCCCGGAGCTGATTACCAGCGGCTATGAACTGGGCCTGCGCTTTACGGAACTGGCGCAGCGCGTACCGGGGCCGACGATCAACCTGCTGGCACAGCGCGCCAACGAGTACGGCGTGTACATCGCCTTCGGCATGGTGACGAAGGAGCGCGTGGAGAGCGTGCTGTACAACTCCGCGATTGTGGTGGGGCCGGACGGCGAACTGCTGGATGCGTACAACAAAATCCACCTGCGCGGCGAGGAGCGTATGGCCTTCCGTGAGGGGTTCAAGCTGCCGATCATCCCGACCGAGATCGGCAATATCGGCCTGATGATTGGTTATGATCTGGCCTTCCCGGAAGTGGCGCGCAGCCTCGTGCTGGATGGCGCGGACATCCTGTGCGTGATGGCGAACTGGGAAGCGGCGCAGATTGACGAATGGAAGACGTATTTACGGGCGCGGGCTTACGAGAACTCGGTGTTTGTGGTGGGCGCGAACCGCATCGGCGAGGACGTGACGCTGAACTTCGGCGGCGAGAGCATGATCGTGGGGCCGCGCGGGCAAATACACGCCTCGCTGGCGAGCGAAACCGACCCGGAAACAGGTGAGCCGCTGGAAGGCTTCGCAGTGGCGCGGGTTGATCTGGACGAGGTGCGGAAGTTCCGCGAGGATTACCAGTTTATCCAGAACCGCCAGCCGCTGGTGTACAAGGCGCTGGTGCGGAAGTATTAGAGCGGGGATTAGCATTAGCAGTTAAGTTTTGGGGAGGGCTGAAGCCCTCCCCTACCGTTTCCGGGAAACAGCAGCGCTTTAACAAGCCATCCAGCACGGCAGGCGGTAGCGCGAGTCGGCGATGAGGTTGGCCTGAATGTGAATTTCGACCTGCGCGTTCCAGTATTTGTAGGGGGTGATGGGCTGTGGGATGATCGAGCGCAGCATGATGCCCTCGTCCTTATAGAGCGCGAGATGCACGTCGTAAAGCTCGCCGAAGGAACGCGAAGGCCGCAGCGAGCCTTCATCCGGCCAGCCGAGCGCCTGCCACGCCTCGGCAAATGGTACAGTTGTCACCATTTTAATCACCCGCACGGTGTTCTCGCGCACGTCTATTGACCCACCCAGAGAAAACACCCCCAGCACCGGGGCCTGCTGCCCGTTCCAATCCCAGTAAATGACCCCTTCATTGTCTGGGTGGCTGGGGTTATCGCTGATCCCGGCGGTGACGGTAACAGTATTCACCCAGGGGTGCGCCTGCAGGATGTCCATCGCTTCCTGCGCGACTGTCACGCCGGGACGAATGCCCTGCCAGCACGGGTTGGGGCAGTTTTCCGGCGCTGCCAGAAAGTTGACCAGTGCAGGGTTGGGCTGTAGGGGGTTCGCGGTCAGGAGAATGATCGTCATAAATAAAAACGTGATGAAAAAATTTGCCTTACTTACAAAACGCAGTAACATCTGCCCTATGCTCTCTAGCCCTGTAACCTGCATTCATTGTAACTGTCGGCTGGCAAAAGTATTGTTCTGTTTTCTTGACGCAGCACCACTACAGGAGGCAATGCATGATTAAAGAATTCCAAAAGTTCATTATGCGCGGTAACGTGCTGGACCTGGCTGTTGGTATCATCATCGGGGCCGCGTTTACCAGCATTGTAAACTCATTAGTCAACGACATTATCATGCCACCTATCGGACAAATGACCGGAGGCATTAATTTTAACGATCTGTTTATCGCGCTGGATGGCAATGATTATCCTTCGCTGGCCGCCGCGCAGGAGGCAGGCGCAGCGACGATCAATTACGGCCTGTTCATTACCAATGTCATCAATTTTCTTATCGTGGCGTTTGTCGTGTTCCTGATCGTGCGGGCGTTTAACCACATGATGGAACGCTTCGCCGCCAGGCCGGAAGAAGCGCCCGACCCCACGCCTGACCCAGCGATTGTGGCACAGGAAAACCTGACAGAAGCGGTTGACCGCCTGCGCGCGACGATTGAGCAGCGCTCCACACTCTGACGCGGCACAGCGTTTCAGCAAGCCGGGCGCGTATAAACCGGGTCAGATGGCCTACAGCGCGTCTGGTCATTCATGCTAAGCTTGGTGTTATTCATTCGTATCGCTGTCAGGGGTGCTAACGATGTTTCCAGTCCGAGACCTGAACCCAACTCGCAGGCTGCCGATCCTCACCTATATCCTGATCGGCATTAACGTGCTGGTGTTCTTATGGGAGCAAACGCTCTCGCCAGAGCAACTGCAAAATGCGTTTATGGAGATGGCCGTTGTCCCAGCCAACCTTTCGGCAGATCCGCTGTCGCTGGAAGCGCTGCTGGATTCCGTCCGCAGCATGTTCTTTCACGGTGGCTGGGCGCATCTGATCGGCAATATGCTGTATCTTTACCTGTTTGGCGATAATCTGGAAGATCGGCTGGGGTACATTCTGTATCTGGTGATGTACTTCGTCAGCGGTTTTGTGGCGGTGGCCGCGCAGGTCATCATTGACCCGAACTCGACTATTCCGCTGGTGGGCGCAAGCGGCGCGATTGCCGGGGTGCTGGGCGGCTATCTCATCCTGTTTCCCGGTGTGCGGGTACAGGGGATTATCCCGCTTGGCCGATTCTCCACGCTGGCGGAATGGCCGGCATGGATTGTGCTGGGCATGTGGTTCGTGCTGCAACTTTTCAACGGCGTGGCCTCGCTCGGCGTGCCGACAGAAGCCACTACAGGCGGCGTGGCGTTTTTCGCGCATATCGGCGGGTTTGTGGCCGGGCTGGTGCTGACCTTCCTCTTTACACGTATCGTGCCACAGCCGCCCGCCCCGCAGCAGCGGGAGATGCTCTATGAGCGGGCGCAGCGGTACAGGTTTTAGGAACTGGGTGTCAGGTGTTAGGTTTCAGGTTATAACTAGTGCGTTAGGAAACTTTACTTGTCGCAAAGGGTAAGTGCCTGTAATCTGTGAATGTGTGCCTCTACTAAACAGCTACAGACAGGCTTGCCATGAACGACCTTCCGCAAAATGAGCCGACTTCACGCGGGATTATTGCCGCGTTTGTGATTGTGGCGCTGGCGATTGTGGGCGGCGCGGTGCTGGTGCTGGCCTCGCGCCCACAGCCTGTGCAGATCACGATCAACCCGCCAGCGCCGACGGCGACCCCTTTGCCCACAGACACCCCCGCGCCGCTGACCGTGTACGTGACCGGAGCGGTGAACGAGCCGTTCGTCACGTTAGCGCTGCCGCCGGGGAGCCGGGTACAGGACGCGCTGGACGCGGCAGGCGGCACGACCGAGAACGCCGATATGACGCGCGTGAACGTGGCGCAGGTGCTTCGAGACGGCGATCAGGTGCATGTGCCAGCGATGGGCGAGGCGGTGGTGGCGACTGCTACCGCCAGCGGCGGCACGGTTGTTTATATCAACACGGCGAATTCGGAAGAACTGGAAACGCTGCCGGGGGTTGGCCCGGCGCTGGCGCAGCGGATTATCGAATTCCGCGAGGAAAACGGGCCATTTACCAGCCTGGAGGAATTAGACGCGGTGAGCGGCATCGGCCCGGCGCTGCTGGAGAATCTGGCCGGGTTGGTGGTATTTGATTAGCGCTGGACGCGCTGTAAGGCTTGTCCATAGTTACCCGTATGGTTTTAAGGCGCACAAGGGTTCAAACCTTCGATATATCGCGTCGGTCTGCCATCCGCATTCAGGCGTAGGGG
>CAZJSU010000174.1:0-5609 GCA_964548765.1 uncultured Anaerolineaceae bacterium | reverse complement strand
AGTCAATCTGATCAGAAAAGCCTACCAGACTGGCGTAATAACGATGCACGGTGGCTTCGTTGGGGTCTTCCAGCATCAGGATGGCAAAATCGGTGCCGTCTTCAATCACGTGCTGGTTGGTGTAAATCAGCCCGCTGGAATCCACAATTGTCCCGGAACCAGTGCCAAGCGGCTCACCAGCGGCCAGCGTGACAATCTGCACGACGCTGCTGGCGATACGGTTGATGTCCTCGCGCCCCAGAGTGCCGTTCTGTGCAGAGGCAGTACCGGGCAGGCTGAAGACGAGCAAAACAAAAACTGCGATAAGGTGCTTCATACGTTAAATCCCTCCAGAGTGTTTCAATTTTACCCCGACTCGTTACAATACCCCTGTATTTTGACGATATTTTTACTTTTTACACGAATTCCTCCACCTGTGGGAACTGGCGCAGCGCCTCGGCGAACAGGTTGCGGATGTAAAGCGCGTCGGCTTCGGTCTCCCCTTCAAAACGCAGGCTCAGCACAGGCTCGGTGTTGCTGGCACGCAGCAAGCCCCAGCCACGAGGGAACCTGACCCGCACCCCGTCCACGTCCACCACTTCGCCCTTGTCCTGCAGCGCGGCCTTCACGCTGGCAATCACTTCGTCTTTATACAGGTCAGCGCAGGCCGGGCGATACTCCGGCGTACTGTAAAGCGTGGGGATGCTGGCGTTAAGCGCGGAGAGCGGCTGGTCGCCCGCCGCCAGCAGGTTCAGCAAGCGCCCGGCGGCCAGATAGGCATCGTCGAAGCCGTAGTAATCCTCGCCCATGAAGATATGCCCGCTCATCTCGCCACCCAGCAGCGCGCCAATCTCACGCATTTTCGATTTCACCAGCGAATGCCCGCTGGCCCACATCACCGGCTGGCCGCCCGCCCTGGCTACCTCGTCGAACAAAACCTGACTGCTGAGGACATCGGCCACAACCGCCGCGCCGGGATGCCGCGCCAGCAGGTCACGCGCCAGCAGCGCCAGCAGCCGATCCGCCGTGATCATCTCGCCATTTTCATCCACCGCGCCCATGCGATCCGCGTCGCCATCAAAGGCGATGCCCACATCGGCATGGAGTTCGCGCACTTTCGCCGCCAGCGCGATCATGTTGGCTGGCACCTGCGGGTCTGGCTGATGGTTGGGGTACGTACCGTCAGGCTCGCAGAAAATACAGGTCACGTTATAGCCCAGTTTCGAGAACAGGCGCGGCGCGAACAGGCCAGCGGTGCCGTTACCCGGATCAATGACCACCTTCAACGGGCGCGGCGCGGGCTGTAAGCGCTTTTCAAGATCGTAGAGATAGGTTGCGTAAGCGGTATCGGCGACTTCGGTTGTCCCCTCGCCGTGATAGATGCGCGAACTCATGGCATGGCCGCGTATCTCCTGAATCTGCGAATCGTACAGGTTACGGCTGCCGACAGCCAGCTTGAAGCCGTTGTACTCCGGCGCGAGGTGGCTGCCCGTGACCATCAACCCGCCTGCTTCACCCTGCTGCATGGCGTGCCAGTAGACCAGCGGCGTGGAGACGATGCCAATATCCAGCACATCGCACCCGCTGGCGTTGATGCCCGCGATCGCTGACTGCGCCAGCTCTGGCGAGGACGCGCGGTTATCGCGCCCGACAACGACCAGTTTTTTGTTTTCGGCCTGCTGCACATACGTGCCGAAAGCCTGCCCGATCCGCCGGGCGACCGCCGGATTAATGGGCGCGTCTGCGCCCTGCGCCTTGCCGCGTATATCGTATTTTTTGAAAATGCTGCGGTTGATCTCAACCTGACTCATGCTTGGTTCCCATCCACGATAACCACTTCCTGCTTCACATAAACCCGCCGCCGATCCTGCACATCCTTCAGCACGTGGGTACCCGGCCCCACCTGAGCGTATTCGCCCACCTTGACACCCGGCATGGTCATCACATCTACACCTAGAAACGCGCCTTCGCCGATGATCGCGCCCAGCTTATCGCGCCCGCTGTCCAGCTTTTCCCCTTTGACCAGCACAGGCACATTCCCCCGGTCAATCCGCAGGTTGGCGGTAGTGCAGCCTGCGGAGAAGTTGACCTCTGGCGCAAAGACCGAATCCAGCACCCGGCAGGCGTGCATCTGGCAGCCGCGAGCCACATAGCTGCGCGCGACCTCGGTAGTAAAGCCGACGTTGCAGTGTTCCAGTACCATCGAATGGCGCACAAGGGCGTTGTTGCCCACAATCGTATTCGCGCCGATGTAGGCCGGCCCGACCACCGCCGCCCCCGGAAACACCTTCGCGCCCGCGCCGATATACACATCACCCACCAGCGAAGCGGTCGGCGCGATGTACGCCCCCTCCTCGACGGTTTGCCCTTTGATCTGCGCGAGAAAGTATTCCATGATGTCCAGCACATGCCAGGGGTATTTGAGGGCGCTCCAGTGTCCCCCATAGCGCACCACTTTGTAGACCTGCTCTTTCATAAGCTGATCCATCGCCCGCTCGTAATGATCGTCGCCGGGAATATCCTTGCCGTATTCGGCGCGGATGGCCTCCAGCAAGCGCCCGGCATGGCTGTGAATATGCGCGACGATGGCGACCAGATTGCTCGGACGGTTGGCTGCGCCGGGCTTTTCGACAATGCCGCTAATCCGGTCTTCGGCATCCACCACCAGATAACCGCCGGGGAAATAGTCTTCCATTTCATAACCCGCCAGATATGTCGCGTCCGGGTTTGCCTGGAACAGGCTCAACATATCCGTATGCAACTGTTCATCCACGACATCATGCACCTGATTGATGTAAACAGGCGTAGCGGGGCGCTCGGCAAACAGCGGCGCGGTTTGCAGCAGCGCGTCGCCCATACCTTTCGGCTCTGGCTGTGTCACGACACGCACCTCCATACCGCCGATTTCGGCTGTCAGCGGGCGAATATCGTCCACGTTGGCCGGGTTGGCGACGATGACCGCCTCCTGAAAGCCGAGCGCCTGATAGCGGCGAAGCTGGCTGACCAGCAAAGGCTCTGCGCCGAAATGCAGCAGGGATTTTTCACGCAGCGGCCACATGCGCGACGACGCGCCGCCCGCCAGAATGACCAGCACAGGGGATTGGCTCATAGCAGCTCCTGATGTGATAAATGCAAAATCGAGTCTATCAAATCACACGGAACTTGGCAGGAGCTAACAGGGCAGCGGCAGCAGTTCCTTAACCCGCGCAAAGCCAGCGCAACCTTCCAAAGTTGTTTCTATCCGGCGATAAACAGGCCATTAACTTGCCTCAGCATGGTGGTGGCTTTAGAATAACTATATTCTACAACGACAGCACATCCGATGATGCTTAACCCACCTTACAGCGGGGACAGGCCGCGCTCCCGGCACCGTGAACTGCAACAGGCACTTCTCGCCACGTTGGAAGAAGGCGCACCTGCCATTCCGCAGCAAATCAGCTATGCGCTGGCTCTGTGCAAAACGCACACCAGCAGCACGGAAGCGCGCCCCTATCTTGAGCGCGTGTTATCGCCCGAAGCGGCACGCCTGCTGGCGCTTTCCAACATGCTCGAAGCCTTCAACGAAGCCCAGATCAGCAAACTGCTGGAAGAGGCTGAGCGCCTTGCCGACCTTGAGACACAGTTAGAGGTTATCACGCGGGTGGCGCTGCGCCTGCCGCCGCAGCATTATCTGGCGATTGTGACGCATGTCTGGGAGCAGTCTGCCGGGTTAACAGACCTCATCGTCTATACGCGCGTGATGTTCCGGCTGACCCCGCTGCTGGCGCTGCTGCACGACGAGCCGGCAGTCCCCGCGCCGCTGCTGGAAGTCATCTCGCTGGCGCAGGCGATTGGCAGCGGCGAGGCACGGGTGCGCGCCCTTATCAGCCTCACACCGTATCTTCTGGTGAACATGCGTGTGCGTCTGCTGCACCGCATACTGGATGAAATTGACCTGCTGCACCAGGACACGCAGCGCAGTCAGGCGTTCAACGCGCTGGCCGACCACCTGCTGCCAGAGGTGGCCGAGCGCGCGCTGCAAAGCGCCAAAGCCATTCAGCACCCGGCGGAGCGCGCCCGTGCATTGAGCGCGCTGGCACGTTACACGCCGATCAGCCTGAGTCCCGAACTGAGCCGGGCCGCGCTTGAAGCGATACAGGCCACCGCTGATGAAGAAGAACGCGCCGAAGCGCTGGTCGCTTTTGCCCCACATCTGGAATACATGACGAATAACCAGCATTTCCCGGCGCTGCTGGAACAATCGCTGGCGGTGGTGGTCAGCCTGGCGCGCCGCCCGCTGCGCGCGCGGGCATTAACCGCGCTTGCGCCCCATCTATCGCCTGATCTGCAAACCGAAGCCCTCGCCGCCGTGCGTGAACTGGCCGACGAAGGCGAACGCGCCGCCCTGCTGGCACAGCTTGCGCCCACCCTGCCGCCAAACCTGCTGCTGGCTGGGCTGGCGGCTGCCCGTGAGATGCAGACGGAGGACGCGCGGGTTCATGCCCTGTCTGCGCTGGCTCGTTACGCGCCAGACCATATCCGCAGTCAGGCGTTGAAAGACGCGCTGGCCGCAGCGACTGACCTGCCCAACCCCTATGAGCGCGTCATCGCGCTGATGGCGCTGGTGGATGCGCTGCCCGACCGCGCAAAAGTGCAGACTTACGGGCAAATGCTGGAAGCCGCACAGTTCATCACCAACGAGAACGCGCGATCGCGCGCGCTCAGCCTGCTTGCGCCACATTTGCCGCCCCTGCTGCTGGCGCAGGCGCGTGAAAGCGCCTCGCAGCTCTCTACGCCCAGCCAGTTCCTCAGCGCCCTGATGAGCATCGCCCCGCGCCTGCCGCCAGAAGAACGCCATATCGCTTTGCGCGAGATGCTGTTTATGATCTCGCAGCTTCCGTTCGAGTATAAACGGGCGCGTATGCTGGCCGACCTCGCCCCCCTACTGCCCCCGACACTGCTGCCCGCAGCGGCGGAAATCGCGCATAGCCTGACCGACCCGTTCGACCGCGCCAGCGCGTACACCATCCTTGCCCAGCATCTACCGCTTGAACAGCGGCGGCCTCTCATTGCGGAAACGTGGAAACTCCTCAAGCGCATCGAGAACGGTTACGATGCCGCCAGCGCGCTTGCCAGCCTCGCCCCGCTGCTGCCCCCATCCGCCGCCAATGACCTCGCCCGTATGGCGGGCATGATTATCGGCTCGATCATGGACGATTACGATCAGGCCAGCGCCATCACCCTGCTTGCGCCGATTATGGCGATGCAGCATGAAGACATGACTTCTGATGTCCATTTGCCGGATAAATACGCCGCGTTAGAAAACGGCATCCGCGCGGCGCTGCGTCTTCCGCACCAGCGCATACGGCTGCAACTGCTGGAGGAGGGGGCGCTGCTATGGGCAGACATGGGCGACCTTGAGCGCGCTTATGCCCTGTGGCGCGAGGTGATCCAGCGGATTGCCACCCTTACTTACGCAGACGGGCTGCTGTGTATTGCCGCGCTTATGCCCGTCATTCGTCAATTTACCACGCAGGAGGATTTAAAAACTATCGCACGACTGATGGAAACACGCTAAACTAGTAGAGTTCTGCGTGTGGTTTACGCGCTTTTGGTAGATTTGGGTTGAGCGAGGCTTCAGTCAGCGACCC
>CAZJSU010000173.1:0-5836 GCA_964548765.1 uncultured Anaerolineaceae bacterium | reverse complement strand
GAGAGCGCTTCCTCCCCGCATAAATGCGGGGGTCTCCGCGCTAAATTTTTTATGAAAAGAACACTTTCCATTGTATGGTGCTTTTTACTGCTTTTCACCGTGTCGGCGCTGCTGGCGCAGGATGCCACCACGCAGCCAACCACCACAACCAATCAGGAAACATCGAACGTGACTATTTTCTTCGTCGCCTGCGAGACAGAAGGCGTGATGAACCTCTCTGGCACGATGGAACCGGGCTTTGATGTCTATTACCAGATGTTCTCCGGCGCGGGTGGCACCGGTGAGGCGCTCTCCTCGCTGCGGCGCGTCAGCGTCAACGGGGCGTACACCTTCAGCGAGCGCATCCCCTATAACAACAGCTTCTCGCTGGGCGCGGGCGGCACCGCCAGCGCCAGAGTGATTATCGCCCGCGAAACCAACCCCGACAGCACGATTTTTGATACCACCGTCAACGACCTTCAGGATGGTTGCAGCAGCCCGCAGAACCCGACAGGCAGCAGCGAGGATGCAGGCGGTGGCACCAGCGCCGAAGGCACGACCAGCAGCGTCGGTATCCTGTCGCCATTCGGCGGCGTGATTAACGCCAACTTCCTGAGCGCTACGCCAGAGCCGCCTGTGGTCATCGGCGTGCCGCGCACCGTTGGCCGTTCCGATACGCCGGGCATCATTTTTGCCGAGTGCAATATGTACGGCAATCGTTCCGCGCCGGGCATCCTCTACGATACCGACAGCATCACCATCTTCTGGTCGTGGTTCGCCCGCACCGAACAGCAGGTGCAGGATCACCTCGCCAACGCCAATTACGACATCACCCTCAACACCGCGCCGTTTAATTACGTGCAGGTGACACCCATCGAACGCCGCACCAATAATTACTGGGCGTTTTATTACACACAGTTGGGCAGGCTGTCCCCCGGCACCTACGGCATCGAGTTCCGCCTGACATGGGATGCCGCCATCACCGACGGCTTCGATGATTACGGCCCCGGCACGGATAACCCGGAGATTTACAGCAACTGCACCTTTGAAATCCAGCGCAACCCCTTCGGGACGCGGGTGGACAACTACAACCAGATGTACAGCCGCCCGCTGGAATAACGTTCGCCTTGCATGGGGCGGCCTGTCGTGCCGCCCCCCACCACCAAACGACGATGAACATGCCCACCCTCAGCCAGCAGGCCGCCGAACTGTTCGGCATCACCTTAACCGAGACACAGGCGGGGCAGTTCGCCACCTATGCCCGCGAACTCGCCGCCTGGAACAGCCACACCAACCTGACCGCCATCACTGACGAAGAGGGCATTCAGGTGCGGCATTTTCTCGATTCGCTCTCGGTGGTCAGCGCCGCCGCGCCCCAACCCGGCCAGCGGGTGATGGATGTCGGCACTGGGGCGGGTTTTCCCGGCCTGCCGCTGAAAATCGTCTTTCCGCAAATTCAACTGACTCTGCTGGAAGCCACTGGTAAAAAAGTGGACTTTTTGAATCATGTCGTGGCGGCGATGGGCCTGTCAGGTGTCACCGCGCTCCATGCCCGCGCCGAAGAAGCCGGACACATGCTCGCCCAGCGCGCGGCCTATGATCTGGTGCTGGCGCGCGCAGTGACGCGCCTGCCCGCGCTGGTGGAGTATCTGCTGCCGCTGGCGAAGGTCGGCGGGCGCTGCATCGCCATGAAAGGCCGCACGGCCTTTGATGAAGTAAAGGATGCCGGGCGGGCGCTCAATTTACTGGGCGGGCGGGTGAGCGACGTGCTGCCGGTCAGCCTGCCGGGGATTGAGGAGGCGCGTTATCTGGTCATCATCGAGAAAGTTACCCCTACACCAGCGCCTTACCCGCGCGCGCCCGGCACGCCCACCCGTAAGCCGCTCTAACCTGTACAGATTTGTAACAAGAATTGCGTATGCGCGTTTGCTTAAAGACGGTGTTATTATAAATATATCGAAGCGTTATAGCTGAAAGTAGATTTTGAATGAGTGGTGGGATACGGGCGGACAGGCCAACCCTGAAGGCGGCTGTTCAGCTTTTTCGCCGGGGCAACCCGACAGCAGCACGCCAGATCATCGAGCAGGTCGTGGTGCTGGAGCCGGGTAACGTGGAAGCATGGGCATGGCTGGCGCATCTGGCCGGGCAGGTGGAACACAAACGCGCCGCGCTGTGGCAGGCGCTCACGTTCAACCCGCACGATACCCGCCTGCGTGCCGCGCTCGACCAGCTCAACACGCCCGGAGAAACACAGCGCGCCGCCGAAAGCGGTGTGTTCATCAGCTACGCCCGTTCTGATGAACTGTTCGCTTTCAACCTCGCCAACAGCCTGCGTATCAGCGGCGTAAAGACGTGGCTCGACCTTACCGACATCCCCGAAGATGCCGACTGGTATAAAGCCATACAGGAAGCGCTGGCGACCTGTGGCCTTATGCTGGCGGTGCTGTCGCCCGCTGCCCTCGCGTCCAGCGACCTCAAAACCGAGTGGAACACCTTCACCGCCGCTGGCAAGCTCGTCCAGCCCGTGCTGATTGCGCCCTGCGCCGCGCCTGCCAATGCCTCATGGCTGCCTATGGTGGACTTTCGGCAGGATTACGCGCATGGCATTCAACAGGTCATGCGCCTGCTGGCCGCCGACGCGGCAGTCAAGCGCTAGAGACAGGCTTACCTGCCCGGCGCGGCGCTGCTACAATAGGGCGATGAGCCAGACCAGCCGCTGCGCCCCATGATGAAACTGATCGGCACCCTTTACCCTCTCCCGCCTTACGACTTCCACAGGACGCTGAACGCGGTCAACTATCACAGCGTGCTGGATGTCGCCCGCGACGGTGAATACTGGCGGGCGGTGCGCGTTGACGAAAGGCTCGCGCTGGTGCGCGTGACCGGGCATGGCACGGTCGAGCAGCCGGAACTGCGCGTGTATCTGGCCGCCGCCGAAGCACAGCCAGACCCGCAGGCGCTTCTGCAGAAGGTGAGTCATCTGCTCGGTGTCGCGGCTGACCAGCGGCCATTCTATGCGATGGCGCAAAGTGATGCGGCGCTGTGGCGCATCGTCGCGCCGCTGTATGGCCTGCGGCACGTGCGGGCGGAAACGCTGTTCGAGGCGTTGATGACCACGATCATCGAGCAGCAGATCGCGCTGCGGCAGGCGCAGAAAGGCGAGCGCTGGCTGGTGCAGTGGGCGGGTAACGGCCTGCGCTATAACGGCGACACCTTCTACACCTTCCCGCGCCCGGCACAGTTGGCGGCGGCCACGCTCGAAATGTTAACCCCGCTGAAGATCACTTTCCGGCGGATGCAGGTCATGATGGACATCGCCCGGCAGGAAACCGAAGGCACGCTCAACCTGGACGCGCTGCAAAACTGCCCGCCGGAGCAGGTTTACGCGGCGCTGACAGCCATCAAAGGCATCGGCGGCTGGACAGCGGGTTGGGCGGTGATCCGCGCGTTGGGGCATTACCAGTACATCGGCGAGAATGACGTGGCGCTGCAAGCGGCCATCAACCATTATTTTTACGGCCAGCCGGGTAAGGCAGCGCCCCAGGTCGTCAAAGAGACGCTGGGGCGCTATGGCGCGTTTAACGGCGCGGCGGCGTTTTACACGTTGATGCGTTGGGCGACGGATCGCTACTGATCGAGGCCGACCAGCACGCCCACCTGCCCGCTGGCTCCGCCCAGCGCATGACCGAGGATAACGGTGTACTCGCCGTCCTCCGGGATGACGTAGTTATAGATCGCGGCGTTCATGTCCCCGCCGCTGTCATCATCAGCCACCAGCGCCGCGCGTTCTTCGTTGACCAGCACCAGCAGCGGGTCGGCTTCCGCGTTGTCCAGCCGGTTGGCGATCACGTTCAGCACCTGGCCTTCCTCCGCCTCGAACATGAAGTTATAGACCCAGCCCTGTCCCATATCAATCACGAACGGCTGGTTTAACGGGGTGTCCTCCGTTGGTGTGATCTGCCGGATGTTGGTGGTATCCATCCATTGCAGGTAATCTGTCGCCGCGTCCACCGGGTGGTTGGCGCGGGTGTTGACCGCCCCTCTGAACACATACAGCCCGACATTCTGCGGGTTCAGGTCCAGCGCGCTGTCCAGGTCGGTCAGTGCGTTATCAAAATCATCCTGAAGGTTATAGACCAGCGCCCGGTTGATGTAGGTGTCCCCGTTCTCCGGGTTTATATCAATCGCCCGGCTCAGGTCGGTCAGCGCCGCGTCCAGATTGCCAAGCCGCATGTTTAACACGCCGCGCTGGCTGTACGCTCTGGTATCCTCCGGCACGAGGGCGATAACGCGGTTGTAATCTTCCAGCGCGTCCTCGTAGCGTTCCTGAAAGGCGTACACGCTGGCACGGGTCAGCAGCGTGTCCGGCTGGTCAGGAGCCAGCCCCAGCGAGGTATCCAGGTCGTCCAGCGCCGCGTCAATCTCATTCTGGTCGAGCAGCAGGCTGGCGCGGTTGAGGTATACCCGCGCGGTGTATTCCGGGATGGCTGGCGCGAAGGCAATCGCCTGTTCCAGATCATCGAGCGACGCATCGGGTTTTTCCACAAGTTGGTAAGTCAGCGCGCGGGCATAGTAGCCCTGGCTGTCGGTGGGGTTGAACAGGATGAACAGGCTGTAATCCAGCAGCGCGCGCTGGTAATTGCCTGCCTGTGCCGCCTCTCCCGCCTGGCGGAACAGTTCCGGCGCGACAATCACGGTGGGGCTGCTGTCGCTGTCGGTGGGCGCTGTGTCGCCTTGCTGAGCGCGGGCGGGCAGCGCTATGGCGAAGCTGGCGATCATAAGGGTGATGAGGATCAGGAGCTTACGCATGAGAACATACCTGCAAACGCTTCTTTAATGGGGATTGTATAATAATTCTTAAAATTTGTAACCTGCCCGAATGCACGATTTCCCGGCATCAGCCTTTGGGCAGCACCCGCGCACCGCGCCCTAAATCGCTAACTGATCGTACAGCAGTTCCTGCGTCAGCGTGGGGACAACGTTGTGCTGGCTTTGCAGCGTGAGCGAAGCCGCCGTCACCCCCAGCCGCATCGCCTCGTCCACAGGCACATCATTCAGCAGGCCGAAGATCGCCGCGCCCGTGAAGGCATCGCCCGCGCCTGTCGGGTTCACCACGCGCGTGTTAATCGCCGGGATGAACCCGCCGCCGCTGCCTTCCGCATAGGCCAGCCCCTTTTCGCCCACCGTCACCACCGCGATCTGCGCCCCCAGCGTCACCAGATGCCGCGCGGCGTTGATGGCCGTCTCGCGGTCGTGCGCCGGGTTTTCCAGCCCGCACAGCACCGTCGTCTCGGCGGCATTGGGCGACATCATGTATATCTGGTCAATATAGCGGCAGAAGCGCCCGGCCAGCGCGGGCGAGGTGGGGTCGCCGCTGACGCGCACCTGATAGCGCGCGGCCAGTTCAAAGACCACCGCCAGCGCCGCCTCGCTTAAGGTTGCGTCAATCACCACCATCTGCGCGCTGGCGAACAGCGCCTCGTGCGAGCGCAGGTAATCCGCGTCCACGTGGTCAACGATGCGATAATCGGTGATCGTCACCATCGGTTCGCCGTCCGGCCTCATCACGGTAAAGAGGCTGGCTGTCGCCGCGCCCGGCAGCACGCGCACATGGTCAACATGGATGCCCGCCGCCGCGCACTTCCTGAGCGCGAACCTGCCAGCGGTATCCCGCCCGACGGCGCTAAGCAGCACCGTCTCCACCTCGAGGCGCGCCAGATTTTCCGCGATGTTGCGCGCCACCCCACCGATGCTGCTGCGAACCCGTCCCGGATTGGTGGCTTCCCACTCAAGTTCATGGTCTGGCCGCCCCTGAATATCTGCCGCTGCCGAACCGACTACCAGCACGTACCCCTCG
>CAZJSU010000172.1:0-6137 GCA_964548765.1 uncultured Anaerolineaceae bacterium | reverse complement strand
ACTCAGCACTCAGCACTCAGCACTCAGCACTCAGCACTCAGCACTCAGCACTCAAAAAAAGCATATCACAATTCCGTAGCCATCTGGGAAGGAAATTTGTGCTAGTATGTAAAGAGGGCGGGACGTGGAAAAAGAGCGCCGCCCTTTCGGACGGCGCTTACGCGAGGTCGTGAACTGTTAGGTTCACTATACCCACATTAACACGTCTCGCCTTTATGGTGTGTAAAGGTTATGCCGCTGGCCGTAAATTATCCGGCCACTTTTCACCCTACGTGACCGGGATCGGCTGGTCGGGCTGGGTGGTGACATCGAACAGCTCAAAGTGCATCTCCGGCAGATGCAGTACGCCGTAAGTGCGCGACGACGAGCGCATGTTATTGAAGGTGTATAACGAGCCGGGGTTAATGACCACCCCACGCTTGACCTGAATGTACATCGGCATGTGTGTATGCCCTGTCACCAGCACATCAATGTCCAGCGACTCCAGCATCATGTTCAGCAGCGTCGAGGAGACATGATCGCGGTACAGCCCCCAGATGTTGTTCCCCGGCTTGCCGTGACACATAAAAATCGTGCGCCCGGCATACTCCCCCTGCCAGTCCAGCGGCAGCCCCTTCATGAAAGCCGTTGATTCGGGCGATAATCCATAAAACCACTCATCATGATTGCCGCGCACGGTAATAATCTCGCGCTGGCGTACCATCTCCACCACCTGTTCCGGGTTCGGCCCTCGCCCGACCAGATCACCCGCGCAAAGCACTTCGTCAACTTTATGGTAGTGGTCAAAACGTTCTAAAACTTCTCGGAGCGCGCTCACGTCGCCATGTATATCGGAAATGATCCCTATTTTCATCCTGAAACCCTAGCGCAGACGGAATGCCCTCATTATACCAAAAGTGTCTGCACGCGGCGTGAACTGGAAATAGGATTCCGATAAGAACCTGTCAGTCCATAGGCCTCTGCGGTTCAACAGCTTTCAACTGACGACTGTAGACTGCCGACTTTCTCGCCATTGCCGCGACCAACTTAAATATCGGTTAAATTTTTGGTGTGTTTCTTATGGGGATATGCTATCATCCACGTAAATCAGTATTCCCATCACCACAAAGATTGCAGTCCATGACTCAAATTCTGCTTATACGACACGCTGTAAATGACTTTGTAAAAACCGGTAAACTGGCGGGCTGGCTGCCAGAGATTCATTTAAATGACGAAGGCAAAGCGCAGGCCGAGGCGCTCGGTAAGCGGCTGGCCGCCGTCCCCATCACCCATCTGTACGCCAGCCCGCTGGAGCGCACGATGGAAACAGCCGAGGCCATTCGCCAGCACCACCCCGGCCTTGAAATCCGCCATAAGGATGGCATCGGCGAAGTGCGCTATGGCGACTGGGAAGGCAAGGCCATTGCGGAACTGGCGCAGCGCAAGATGTGGAGCGTGGTGCAGGAGTACCCCTCCCGCGCCAGCTTCCCGAAAGGCGAGACCATGCGCGGCGTACAGACGCGCGTCGTGGATGCGCTCGAAGAAATGGTTCATGACCACCCGCGCGCCATCGTCGGCGTGGTGTTCCATGCCGACCTGATTAAAATGGCGCTGGCGCACTATCTGGGAATGCATCTGGATAACTTTCAGCGTATTATGGTATCACCAGCTTCAATCAGCACATTGTGGCTGGGGCATAGCCGCCCCTACATCGCCGCGATCAACGACACTGCCCATCTGGCAGAGCTGGAGCGCGAAAAGCAGGCTGAAAAGAATTGAGCAGCCGGCTGCCTATCCCTAAAAGGGAAGTGGATTATGTCGAGTACAGAAATAGAACTTAACCCGGTAGACTTTATCACGATTGGGACGATTGGCCCCAAAGGCCAGCGCGTGTTCCATTTACAGGCCGGGCAAAAACAGCAGTTAGTGTCTTTCGTCATCGAAAAGGAACAGGCCTGGGCGCTGAGCGAGGCGCTGAAGGAACTGATCGAAGACCTGGACAAGCGCTACCCCAACCCGGACGGTGAACCGACCGAGGTAGACCTCGCCGCGCTGGACATGGAACTGCGCGAACCGATTGAGCCGATTTTTCGTATCTCTCAGATGGGGCTGGGATACGACGAAGAGCGCAACCTGATCGTACTGGTGGCGCAGGAACTTGTGATCTCCGAGCCGGATGTCCCGCCAGAGCGCGACCCCGGCATCGTGCGTATGTGGTGTGATCGTCAGCAAATGCGCGCCCTCAGCCTGCACGCTCTGGCAACGGTGCAGGCAGGCCGCGCCGATCCTCGTCAGAATGGTCGAGTGGTATACTACTGGACATAATGGACACCAACGAACAACCTAACAACTCAAAACTTCCGATCACGCCAGAACGTGTGCTGGAAGTGCTGGAAAAAGGCACCATCACCGAGGAACACGGGGTTATGCGCTGGAGTTCCAACTACACGTTCCTGCTCTCGGTGGAACATGACGACGTTTCCCTGATGGCGGTCTACAAGCCGCAGCGGGGCGAGCGCCCGTTATGGGACTTCCCCGACGGCACATTATGCTACCGGGAAGTCGCGGCGTTCCTCGTCTCGCGCGAGCTGCAATGGCAGCTTGTGCCGCCGACGGTGCTGCGCGAGGGGCCGCACGGCCTCGGCTCGATGCAGTTCTTCATTGAGCATGACCCGAATATGAACTACTTCTCCTTTGACGAAAGCCTGCGTCCGCAGTTGCAGCGCCTCGCCCTGTTCGACATCGTGATTAACAACGCCGACCGCAAGGGCGGGCATTGTCTGCTGGACGAAGGCGGGCAGTTGTGGGCGATAGATCACGGCATCGCCTTTAACGTGGATCACAAGCTGCGTACCGTCATCTGGGATTTCGCGGGCGAGCCAATCTCTGACTCCCTGATGACCGACCTCGAGCGCCTGTGCAGCAAGCTGGACGATGCCACTAACGAATTTACGCGGCGGCTGTGTACCCTGCTCTCCGACGGCGAAATGAACGCCTTCCGCGCGCGCGTCCGCCGCCTTACCCAGCAGAAGCGCTTTCCCAAACCCGGCGCAGGCCCCAACTACCCCTGGCCGCCGGTCTGATGCCCGGTCTATCTTGATTTTTCCCCTCCCTGCCTTTGATATACAATCGAGTCAGGATGGGCATAGGGAGGGATAACTGTGTCGAGCGAACAAGCGCGAGAATTAAGACAACGCGGCATCGCCGCCGCCAAAGCGGGGCAGAACGACAGCGCGCGCCAGCTTTTACAGCAGTCGCTCCGGCTGGACCCGAACAGCGAACCCGCATGGATATGGCTGGCGAGCATCGCCCGCGACCGCCGCGAGCGCCTGTTCTGCTTCCAGAAGCTGCTCGAAATCAACCCGCAGAACGAAACCGCGCTCAAAGCACTGGCTTCGATGGGCATCACGCCCGACCAGCTAGGCGGCCAGCCGACAGCGGCACCGTCGCAGCAAGGCGCGCAGACAGCAGCCGCGCCGGGCGTTCCCCTGCCAGACGCGCAGCGCATCGCCCAGGCGCAGCAGCAGGCCGACGAGATCATCCGCGAGTACCAGCGCGCGCCAGATCGCATCGAGAACGTGCAGTGGGTACGCAAGACACGCCGCCGCGCCGGAGAGCGCGATACGCTGTACCTGCGCCTGTACGTCGCGGGCGCGATTGGCGGGATTCTGCTGGTCGCGGGCATCATCGGCGCGATTGTGCTGGCGACCAGCCCGGACGCACAGGCCGTCGTCTTTGGCGCTTCGGCCACGCCCTCGTTTACGCCATCGCTCACGCCGACCAATACGCCAGGCTTCACGCCGACCCCCTCGCCCACGCCGCAGCTAACGCTTACGCCCAGCCCAACCGTGCCGCCAGAGATTGAGCAGGGGCGGATTGATGCGCCGCCCGAACCGACACGCATCTACCCCGAAGTCAGCAGCCGCTTTGTCAGCGACGCGGTGGCGCTGCTCAACACCGGGCAGCACGTGGTCGCGCTGCCCACGCTGGTGCGCGAGCGCGAAGCCGCCGAGTTCAGCTTCCACCCCTCTCCTTATTATTACGAAACGCTGGCGCTGCTGGCCGCTGATGACCCGCAGGGCGCGCTGAGCCGCATTCAGGAGGCCGAAAGCCGCCTGAGTGAAACGCCCGGCCAGAACTTCAAGCCGCTGGTAGACCTCGGTTACGCGCAGGTCTTCTATCATCTGGCCGAGCGCGCCTTCGCCATGAACTCGGTACAGGAGGGGCGTGGTTATCTGGAACAGATGGAAAACCGCGCCCGGTCAGCCATCGAAGGCGACCCGCGCATGGCCGACGCTTACCTGCTGCTGGCGCGGCGTTACCAACTGGTCAACAACTATACTGAAGCACTCACGACCCTGAACGAAGCGCTTGGCCGCTCTGACCTGCAGGACAACGTTAGCCTGATTGTCGAGCGCGGCGAGGTCTACTTCCAGCAGGGCGAGCTTGACCAGGCCGCGCAGGAAGCCTATGTCGCCCTCTACATTGACCCGACCATCGAGGCCGCCTATCTGCTTCAGATCAAAACCGCGCTGGAACAGGGCGACCCCGGCCTCGCGGTGATCTACGCGCAGAATTATCTGTTCTTCTACCCCGGCAGCGCCGAGGGGTATAAGCTGCTGGGCGACGCGCGGCTGGCAGAAGGCAACACCGATCTGGCGCTGGCCGCGTATAATCAGGCGCTGGCCGCCGAGGACGTGACCCCGGCGACGGTGGATACGCTGGTCGCGCGGGCGGCGCTGTATTCTCAGCAGCGCCGTTACAGCCAGGCGCGCGAAGACCTGAACCGCGCTTACACGTTGAGCAGTGAGCCGGCGGTGCGGGCGCTGCGGATGCAGGCCGCTTACGAGGCCGGGAATTACAGCATCGCGCTGGAAGATGCCGACGCGCTGCTCGGCTCTGGCGTGCTGACCGACCAGCAGATTCAATTCCTGCGGGCGCGGGTGCTGGTTGACCAGGCCGACAGCCCGGATGATTATGCACAGGCGCGCGACCTGCTCGACTCGATTGGCACCGGCCTGCCCGCAGACGTGCTGCCGCTTGCCAGCGAATACCGCGCCCGCGCGCTGTATCATCTGGGCGACTACGACGGCGCGCTGCAAAGCATCAACGCGGCGCTGAACGCGGGCGAAACCGGCAGCCGTCACTTCCTGCGTGGAGAAATTCTGGAAGGGCTGGAACGCCCGGACGAAGCGCTGCGCGAGTATGAATGGGTGCTGGCATGGAGCGAGATTTATCCTTATCCGTTCCTGCCCGATGTGCGCGACAGATTGCAGGAACTGGTCGGGTAACAAACGTGATTCAACGCAAAGAACGCAGAGTATTTAAATGATGGACGAAATACACCATTACAATAAAGCTCGCTGGGAGGCGCTGGCGCAGGCGCAGGTCGCCTATTCGCGCCCGTTCCTCGACCTGACCGCTGACAGCGCGCGCAGGGTGGTGGACGCGCACGGCATAATGGGCGACGTGGCGGGCAAGGATGTGCTGTGTCTGGCGGCGGGCGGCGGGCAGCAGTCGGCGGCCTTCGGGCTGCTGGGCGCAAACGTTAGCGTGCTGGACTTCGCCGAGACACAGCTTGCGCGCGACCGCGTGGCGCTGGCGCATTATGGCCTGAGCGCCCGGCTGGAACAGGGCGACATGCGCGACCTTTCGCGCTTTGCCGATAACAGCTTCGACGTGGTGTGGCACGGCTTTTCGATCAGCTTCATCCCCGATGCGCGCCCGGTCTTTGACGAAGTGGCGCGGGTGCTGCGCCCCGGCGGGCTGTATCATCTGGCATGGCATAACCCGTTCACGCAGGGGCTGGATGAACGCGACTTCGTGGATGGCGGTTATCTCCTTAAGCTGCCGTATCAGGACGGTGAGGTGCTGACCCCTGAAATGCATTGGGACATCACCGCCGACGATGGCACGGTGCAGCGCGTGGAAGGCCCGCGCGAGTTCCGGCACACGCTGAGTACCGTGCTGAACAGCCTGATCGGGCGCGGGTTCGTGCTGCGCGGCCTGTGGGAAGACCTGAAAGGCGACCCGAACGCCGCCACAGACATTTCCGGCGCGGACTCACCGCTGGTGCCGGGGACGTGGGAGCATTACCTCTCCGTCGCGCCGCTGGCGCTGGTGCTGTGGGCGGAGTTGGGTGTCAGGTCTCCGGTGAA
>CAZJSU010000171.1:0-6285 GCA_964548765.1 uncultured Anaerolineaceae bacterium | reverse complement strand
ATGTCGCGGTGGTCTTCACGAATCAGATTCGTGAGAAGGTCGGCGTGATGTATGGCTCTCCCGAAACGCAGCCGGGAGGCCGGGCGCTCAAGTTCTATTCCAGCGTGCGCCTCGACATCCGTAAAACGCAGGGCATCAAGCAGGGTGGCGAAACCATCGGTAATCAGGTGCGCGTCCGTGTGACCAAGAACAAGGTCGCCCCGCCCTTCCGCGAAACCGAGTTCGACATCATGTTCTATGAGGCGGGCATCAGCAAAGTGGGCGAAATCCTCGATCTGGGCAGCGAACTGGGCGTTGTGGAAAAGCGCGGCGCGTTCTTCCGCTATAACGATGGCCTGCTGGGACAGGGACGCGAGAACGCCAAACAGTACCTGATGGAGAACCGCGAGATTTCCGACGAGATCGAAGACGCGATTCGTGCCAACTTCGGCCTGCCGACACTGGTAAGCCTGCCTGCGCCAGCGCCCGCCGCCGCACCGGAAGAAAGCTAGATCACGCGCCACGCGCGGCGCATACAGCGAATTTTACAGGGCGGGCAGCACACCCGCCCTTTTGATTCTACTCCCAGCGGAACGCATAACTGCCGTCGAAATTCTGGCGAAAGACCAGCAGTTCGTAAACGCCCCCCTGCTGCACCGTGAACGCCTCGCGGCTGCTTTCGCTGGCGTTCAGGACCTTGCGCCACACAACCCCATCTGCGCCCTGAATTTGCAGCGCCAGCCCGCCATGCGTCAGCGTCACCTCGTAGACGATCGCTCGTGTCTCGCCCGCGCCGACTTCGACCTCGTAGCGGTCATCCGCCACCGCCGGGTCAAGCGTGGGCTGCGCGTTGAGCGAGCCGCCGGGCGCGTTGATCGTCACCGGCAGCGGCGGCGGGGGCAGCGGTTGCAGGGGCTGCTCTGGCTGGCCGGGGCGGAACTGTCCCGGCGTGGGCAGCAGCGTCGGCTGAAGCGGCGCTGAGGTCGCGGTCGGCGCTTCGGTGGCGGGGGGTGGCGTTTCGCTGGCCGGGATGGTCGGCGTGGCGGCCTGTAGGTTACAGGCGGCCAGCAGCCCAGCCATCAGCCATAAAAAAGCGCGTCTCAGGCGCATCATCTTTCCCTTTGGATAGCTGTCAGTCTACAGTCATCAGCCCACAGTACATCCTCTAGCCGAACGACTGTCCAGCGCTCAATCTTAGTGCGGCTGCTGTTTGTGTCAAGGCGTTAAAAATAATTTTAATGGTGTAAACCACTTGACTCTAAATAACTTCAACTGTAGAATGCAATTAATCGTTCAAATTAAATTGAATGGTTGAGTTTAATGCAATCAACGCTGGCGAGAACAATATCGAAAGCAGGAACGTACTCATGAGTATGGACAGCAAACCCATAGACTATCACCTGGACGAACTGCGCCGGGAAAGCCTGCGACAGGAAGCCGAAGCCTACCGCCTGCTCAGCCAACGCCCTGCGACATCCTCGCGGGGGCTGCTGCGGCGGCTGGCTGGCTTCGTCAGCTACAGACTTTCGCTGTTTCTATAAGCCTTACGACAGCACCCTTGGGGGACATTCTCATGCAGCATCACATGCGGACTTTCTATATCCTGATCCTCACCCAGACGTTCTCGCTGATCGGCAGCCGCATCAGCGGCCTTGCCATCGCTATCTGGGTCTTCGGCGAAACGGGCAACGCGACCCCGCTGGCGCTGGTTTCATTTTTTGGCGCGCTGCCGATGGTGCTGGCCTCCAGCATTTCCGGCGTACTGGCCGACCGCTGGGACCGGCGCTACGTGATGATGATCGCCGACGCGGGGCAGGCACTAGGGACGTTTTTGCTGCTGCTCAGTGTCCTGTCTGGCGATTTCCAGCTTTGGCATTTGTACGTCGTCACGCTGATCCAGTCGGTTTTCGGCGTGTTTCAGGGGCCAGCTTTTCAGGCTTCGGTGACGATGCTCGTGCCAGATGACCAGCGCGACCGGGCCAACGCCATCCAGCAGATGACCGGCCCGGCGGCGGGGGTGATCGCCCCGGTGATCTCCGCTGCCATCTACGGCCTTGTCGGGCTGACAGGCGCGATTCTGGTAGACCTGTTCGCCTTCGTGGCGGCGGTAGCGGTGCTGCTGGTGGTACGCATCCCGCGCCCGGCACAGACCGCCGAAGGGCTGGCCGCGCAGGGCAGCGTCTGGAAGGAGATGTGGAGCGGGCTGGGCTATCTGCGGCAGCGCGGTTCGCTGCTCTTTCTGGTGGCCTATATCTGCATCGTCAACTTCCTGATCGCTGGTGTGATGACCCTCACCACGCCTTACGTGCTGGCGCGGACAGGCAATAACGAAGCGCTGCTGGGGCTGTTTCTGGGGCTGTCGAACGCGGGGATGCTGGTCGGCGGCATCATCATGGGCGTGTGGGGCGGCACCCGCCCGCGCATCCATACCGTCATGGGCGGCATCCTCATCACGTCGCTGATGCTGATGCTGGTCGGCACCGCGCAGTCGGTAGTCTGGCTGGGCATCACCATCACCCTGCTGCTGCTGCCGATTGCACCGATCAACGCGGCGGTCATGTCCATCATGCAGACCAAAGTCGCGCCCGATTTACAGGGGCGGGTGTTCGCCGCGCTGGGGCAAATCTCCATCCTGCTGCTGCCGCTGTCTTATCTGCTCATCGGCCCGCTGACGGATGTGGTGTTTGAGCCAGCCGTCGGGCTGGCCGGGTGGGAGCGGGTCGCGCCGCTGGTAGGGAACACACCCGGCGCGGGCATGGGCCTGCTGATGCTGATCTCTGGCGCGGGGATTATGCTCATCTCGCTGGCGGTTTACAGCCTGCCCACCGTGCGCCAGATGGAAGCCAACCTGCCGGATTACGTGCCTGTGACGGCGGAAGCACCCCGCGCCGAAGCCGCGCCAGAAATCATCGGCGAGCCGCAGCCCGACCTGCCGCTGGCCTGAAGCCACCCGTTCATATTCGTGCAGCACGAAACGCCGCTGGATAGGCAAAGCCCTCCGGCGGCGTTATTATTGTTAAAATCGGGAGTTTAAGTGTTTGAGTTGGGACAGACCATGACCAATACGCCAATTACCTCTGACAAACTGCATATTGACGAAAAGTTCGTCATCGAAGACCTCGAAACCCTGAAGGTGCTGGCCGACCCGCTGCGCCTGCGGATCATCCAGACGATGGGCGAAAACCCTATCACTGTCAAGCAAATTTCAAAGGCGCTGTCCATCCCCCCCAACAAGCTCTATTACCACGTGAACATGCTGGAAGAACACGGCCTGATCCGCGTGGTGGATACCCGCATCGTCTCCGGCATTATCGAGAAGATTTATCTGGTCACGGCGCGTTCTTACCGCCCTGCCAGCGACCTGCTCTCGCCGACAGCTACGGAAAACGAGAGCAACGTGACGATGCTGGTGGACAGCATCTTCGAGGAAACGCGGCAGAGCATTCTGACGGCCTTCCGCGCCGGGCTGATCAGCGCGGGCGAGGGGGTGCAGCACGGCGACCAACTGCTGCACACGAATATGGCTTCCATGACGCTGTACCTCACCGAAGAGGAAGCGCAGACGTTTAACGAGCGCCTGCTGGCCCTCTTTAATGAAGTCTGTGGGGTAAGCGAAAAGCCGAAGACCGAAGAACCACGACACGCTTACCGCCTGTTGTTTACCTATTTTCCGCTGGCCGGAAGCGACGACCTGGAAGACGACGAGCCGACCGAGGACGATTAGGTTTCCTGCCAGCGGACGGCATGTACGCCGCCCCTGCATCGCGCCTGTTTTCCGCAGGGACGCGCAGCAGCGCGGCTGGCCTGCAACATACATACCACCCAGACACAAAACGTCACCAGAACGCGGCGCAACTTTCGTCAAGTCCCTGCGTATAAGCAGGTAGAAGCCGCACGACCAAAGCGCGCGGCACACAAGGGATTGTAAGACGTGGCTGTAGCAGACCCGACGATTTTACAGTGGGTAGAGGCCGCCCTCGAGGGCGATCAGGATGCCTTTGCCGAACTGGTAAACACGTATCAGAATGCGGTCTACAACCTCTGCTATCGCATGTTGGGAGAGCGCACCGAGGCCGAAGACGCGGCACAGGAGGCGTTTATTCGGGCCTACATGAATTTAGAACGTTATGATCCGTCACGGTCATTCAAGACATGGCTGCTGTCTATCGCCTCGAATCACTGTATTGATCGGCTGCGGCGGCGGCGGTTGCAATGGCTGTCGCTTGATGAGCCGCTGCCCAGCAGCATCATGCTGAGCAGCGACGAGCCAGAACCGGAAGAAGCGACGATCCGCGTCCAGCGCAGCCAGGCGATACAGGCGCTTTTAAATGAACTGAGTACGGAATATCGTGCAGCGGTGGTTTTGCGTTATTGGTATGACTATTCGTATGTAGAGATTGCCGATATTCTGGACACGACGGAAAGCGCGATCAAGAGCCGCCTGTTTAGGGCGCGGCAAGCCCTCGCCGATAAGCTGGCGACACAGGGGCAGGCGGGCAGCCTGATTAAGCCGCTACTGGAGAGTTTGTAAATGACCAACACGCGACAGAAGCGCCTGATGCAAGAAGCGCTGGACGAACAACTGACCCCGGAAGCGCAGGCCGAGTTACGCGCGCATCTGGAACGGGATGCTTTCTCCGCCGATACGTTTGACCGCCTGAAGCAGGTAGACCGTACGCTGCGCAGCGCCCCGCATGAGCGCGCGCCCAAAGAACTGGCGTTCAGGATCATGTCGCAGATCGCGCAGTTGGTGAAGCCGCAGCAGCTTTCGCGGCTTTCCGGGCTGGCACTGGCGCTCAGCCTGTCGTTGGTGGCGCTGGTGATGCTGCCGCTGCTGATCGGCGTTGGCTGGCTGATGCTGAGCATCATCGGCAGCGCGGCGGCGCTGAACACGTTGATTAAGCAGGTGGTCGGCCTGCTGGCATTAGGGATCAGCGCGCTGGAGGTTTTCACCCGGCAGTTACAGACCTTCCTGTCCGCCAACCCGGAGGCACCGCTGGTCATGGCGGTACTCATTCCCATATCGCTATTCTGGCTGCTGCGTCTTGCGCCGCGCAGCCGGGCGGCAGATACGCCCTGAAGCGCAAACGAGGTGTAACACATTATGCGTAATCGTCGGGCATTATTCCTTCTGGCTGCGGGGGTGGTCGGTATCATCGTGCTGGTGAACCTGCTGCGCCAGTGGGTGCTGCCTTCATCAGTAGCGGATATGGACGGCGTGGCTGTCCAGCAGAGTTACCACCTCAATCACCCGGTCAGTGAAGACCTGGTGGTGCTGGCCGAGGTTATTGACCTGGCGGCTGAAAGTCAGGTCAGCGGTGATACCGCGCTCATCGGCGGCGTGATGGACGTGGCCGGGCAGCTTAACGGCGACCTGACCGCGCTGGGCGAGCGCATTGTGGTGCAGCCGGGCGCGCAGATCAACGGGGACGCGGTGCTGCTGGTGAGCGAGGCGCGAGTCGAGGGCATTATTCACGGCGAGCTGAACATCCGAGGCGAGTGGGTCACGCTCAGCCCCGGCGCGCGCGTCAATGGCGACGTGTTCGTGTGCGCCAGCACATTGGTGGACGAGCGCACGGATGCCGCCCCGGTGCGCCCGTGTGCCGAAAGCGCCGCGCTCGATGACCTCAGACCGCTGGAAGCGCTGCGTAACCTGAGCAGCGGCACCGTTACGCTGGGGGCGGTGGGGCTGGTGTTCTCGCTGCTGGGGACATTAGGGCTGTCTGGCCTGTCGGTGCTGGCGGTCGCGGTGTTCCCGCGCCAGATCAGCCATATTGAGGAAGCCATCCGCACCCGCCCGCGCGGGCAGGCCGCGACGGGTTTTATGGTGGTGCTGCTGCTGGCGGGCGTGTCCTTCGTTTACGCGGTCATCTTCTCCGGTGTGCCGCTGCTGGGGCTGGTGCTGCTGCCCTTCTATCTCATCTTCGCGCTGCTGTTCCTCGGCATGGCGATCACCGGCTGGGTCACGCTGTCACTCATCTTCGGCGAACTGATCGTCAGCCGTTTCCCGCGCGCGGTGCTGCCACCGCTGATTACCGCCGCCATCGGCAACGCGGCGCTGGTGGTGTTGTGGCATGTGCTGGCGCTGACCACGCCGGGGCAGTTCGTCGGCCTGCTGGCGCTGGTCGTCCTCACCTCGGTTGGCGTGGGCGCGGCGCTGACCACGCGCCTAGGCACAAAGCCGGTCTATCGCAGTTACCTCGTTCAGGGTTAACCCGCGTGGGCGCAGCGGTGCTGCGCCCCTACATCATCCCTGTATCACGGTCGAGCGTCACAACTTTGCCCTTCTTCCTGCGTATAACATCA
>CAZJSU010000170.1:0-6306 GCA_964548765.1 uncultured Anaerolineaceae bacterium | reverse complement strand
ATCGTTTTATGCGTTCGCCAACAACATCGTTAATCCAGCGTGACCTCATACGTCAGGGTGTAACGCGCGCCGTCGCCGGCGCAGATGGCCTGTATACGCCCGTGTCCGGCATCATGCGCGCCGACAGGCACAAGGCCAATGTAATCGTCCCCAAAGAAGCGGTCAGCATCCCACACCTCGAAGCTCGTCGCGCCCTGGTGCGCCGGGAAAACGTAATCGTCGGCGTGGAAGTCCGGCACAGGCTTCCACCCTTCTTTATCATGCACCAGCCCGCGCTCAAAGTTGAACTCATCAAAATGCACCCCGGCGGGGCGTTGGTGCATTTTGCGCCCCCCGACAGACCAGACAAGCTGGCGGTTGAAGGTGATGTAAATCTCGTCGCCGTCTTGTTCCTGCGCGGTCAGGCATTTAATGCCCCGCAGGTGGACTGTATAGGTTGGCATAGCATTCCCTCAACTAATTGGTCGAAATCTCACCCTACCTCACCACACCAGCCCACGCGCGGCAACAGGCCAGACGACCTCCACCTGTTCGCCGCGCACACCATATACCTGATTGTGCAGATTGGTCACGACGCAGGTATGCGCCGGGATGATATGCACGCGCTCGCCGATAATCGGGCGCTCCTCACACTCGCGCATATCCACAAAGGCGTGTTCCTCGTTCAACTTGTGGATACGTGCTTCGGGGTATTCCACAATGTAACCGTATTCGCCCTCAAAATTATCGCTGGAGAGCGTCTTGCTGCCGCTGTCCAGAATCACGCGGTCGCTGTTCGGGCGGCTGACCACCGTCGCCAGCACCGTCATGGCGCAGTTTTCCAGCGTCGCCCAGCCCTTACGTACGCTGCCCCAGTCGTTAAAGACGTAAGTGCCGACGCGCAGTTCGGTGAGTTCCGGCACTTCATGCGCGGTGAGCGACGCGCCCAGCCCGCCGCCGCTGACGCTCTCCACGCCGATGCCCGCGCGGTGCAGGTCGAACAACGCTTCCTGTAAATAGGGGCGGATGCTGGGGTTGCTGGGGTAGACCAGAATGCCCGCAAAATGCAGATGGTCGTCGGCATCAATGCGCCGCGCAAGCTGGCCGACCTCGCTCGCAGGCGCGCCCGTGCGTTCGATCTCCGTCACCAGGTCCACCATCACGCGGATGCTGATCTCGTTGGCGGCGGCAGCGTCCGAAAGCCCGGAGATGACCGCCGGATGGTCAGCGCTCACGGTGATGCGGTTGTAAAGCGCCATATCCGCCAGCCGCGCGGTCTTCTGTGGGCCGACGATGTTGTAGGGAATCTGGATGTCCTCAAAGCCTTCTTCGATGAACACCTGCGCCTCGGTCAGCTTTTGACAGGCGATGCCCACCGCCCCGGCCTCAAGCTGCATCCGGGCAATATCGGGGATTTTATGGGTTTTGATGTGTGGGCGAAACTTCAGGCCGTGCTGGTCACAATAGCCCTGCATCCGCGCGATATTGCCTGCCACACGGTCAAGGTCAATCAGGACGCTGGGCGTTTCCAATTCATGGACTGTGGTCATCAATTTATACACCTCCGTACAGACGCAGCAAGTATGCCGCCAAATAAATCCCCCTGCAAACTAAGGCCAATTCGCACAATCAAGGTTGACACGCCTTTCACCCGAAAGTTAAAATTAAATAAATATCGTAATTCCCCTAACGTTCACCGACAATTGGAGATCATCATGACGGACACTCCTCCGGAGCAAAAGCAGGCTTCATATACCGCACAGGAAACGCCGGATACTGTTGGGCTGGGGCGCACCGCCGGCCAGCGTACCGCAGAGATTTTTGCAGGGCTGCGCGCAGAAATGATGCCATCGCCAGAAACAGTCGCCCTCAGCCGCCTTTCGGGGCGCATCATCGCCCGCCTGCTCATGCGTATGGGCAAGCCGGAGTTGTTTAACTTTGTATCGGTACGTCTGGGCGGGTTTAAAGGACTTGTCGAACAGGAATTTTCTGGTAAAGACTCCAGCGACGGGGTGATTGTGGAGATTGGGTCTGGTTTTTCGCCGCGCAGCCTGCAACTGGCACGCGACCTGCCCAACGTACAGGTCATCGAGATTGACCTGCCGGATGTCATCGAGGAAAAGTACAAGCGCCTGAGCCGTGTTGCAGGGCTGGAGCTGCCCTCAAACCTGACTTCACGCACCGCTGACCTGGGCGTTACGCCGCTGACAGAGGTGCTGAAGGGGCAGAAGGTGGATGTGGTGTCTGCCGAGGGGCTGCTGCCGTACTTCACCTTTGAGGAGATCACCCGTATCGCGCGCGAAATCCGCGACAGCCTGAAGCCGGGCGGCGTATTCATCGCTGACCTCGGTTACATCACCCCGCAGGGCGCGCAGCAGGCGGGCAGCGTGGTTAGCCTGTTCCGCCGCCAGACGCGCACCTCGCCGGGCAGCGTTCAGGATAAAGAGACCGCGATCAAGCTGTTCAAGGACGCGGGTTACAGCGAGGTCAAGCTGTACCATATGCCAGAGGTGGCGGAAATGTTCGACCTGCCGCGCCCCGCGCCCGATGTGCTGTTCTTTATGGTCGCAAAGGAACAGGGCTAGGCCGCACGTCACAACACAGACGACATGAGCGACGTACTACCTCATGCTGCCCCTGGCGCGCAGGAGTAAACACTTCATGTCGTCCCCTTCTTACGATAGACGTTCGCATCGGATGATGCCGAACTGGAAAGCATCAAGCAGGGGTGAGATTAGCCTTCCATGACCTGCCTGAGGAAGGCTTCAATCGGCGGCCATGCCTCGGCGCGGTGCGTCACGTAAAAGGGGTGATTAGCTCCGCGCCCGACCACCACCAACCCCGCGCCGGGGATGAGATCAGCAGTGCGCCGCGCCTGCTCTACCGGGAAGCCGATGTCTGCCGCCCCGTGCATCACCAGCGTGGGGACGCGCAGCCGCGCCAGCGTATCGTCGGTGAGCGCCCCGAACATCCCCACATCGTTGACAAAGCCATCACGCCCGATACTGGACGGAAAGAAGCTGTGAACAAGCTCGGTGAACATGCGGCGGCCTACCGGGTCATCGTAAATGCGCCGCTTTAAGTCCGGGTTGAACACGCGCAGCAGCGGCAGCCCTTTTGTCACCCCGTTCACGGCCAGCCACATGCCAAAGTCAAAATGGCGCAGGTTGACCAGCAGACCCAGCCATGAGGTCAGCGTCAGGCGTGGTGTATCCAGCGGGCGGCTGATGGCACTGAGCAGCACCAGCCCGGTGCAGCGGTCAGGATAACGCAGCGCGAACTGCAACCCCACCGGCCCGGCGCTGGAAATGACGATCAACGGCACGCGCTCGATCTCCAGCGCATCCAGCAGCGCGGCCAGCGCGTCGGCCTGCTGCGTGGCGCTGCGCCCGGTCGCAAGCGGGGTGCGCCCGTAACCCGGACGCGAAGGCGCGATCACGTTAAACACATCATGCAGCGGGCGGGTGGAGATCAGGCCGTGTCCGTAATGCCCTAGAATGCCATGAAGCACCAGCACCGGCGCGCCCTGCCCAGCCACCGCATATTCGATTGAGCCGCAGGCAGTCTGGCGAATATCGCTGCCCGCGCGCAGCTTGTCCAGCGCGGCCTTCCGCGCCCGGCGGTAATGGCCCCAGCCGTACCCCGCCAGCGCCGCCCCAACCGCCAGTAACCAACGCCTCACGAGCGCCCGTAAACCGCGAGGCTGTCGCCGCTGATCGCGCTGGCCGCGTCGGAAGCCAGATAGAGAATGGCCTCGGCGATCTGCGCTGGCCGCACCCATTTGTCAAAGTCAGCGTTAGGCATAGCCTCGCGGTTGGGGGGTGTGTCAATCGTGCCGGGCAGCACCGCGTTGACGCGAATCCCCTCGTCGAGCAGTTCCGCCGCCATGCTCTCGACAATGCGCTGCGCGGCGGCCTTGCTGGCGGCGTAGGCCGCATGGTTTTTGCTGCCTTTCAGCGCCGCCCGTGCCAGCACAACGACGATGCTGCCCTTCACGCCCTGCGCCACCATGTGCTGCGCCACACAGCCACAGGCGATAAACACCGCGCGCGCGTTGAGCGCCATCATCCTGTCCCATGTTTGCAGGTCAAGCTCATGCACAGGCTTGCCCGCCGCATAACCGCCGACGGTATGCACAAAGACATCTATGTGGCCGAAATGTCCGGTCACGGCTTCGACAGCCGCCTGCATACTGGCGAGGTCGGTCGCGTCGGCGCTAACGAGCATTTCACGCTCGCCCCGGCTCAGTTCAGCGCCGCGCTCCAGAAGCGCCAGCTTCGCGCCTGCCGCGCGAAACGCCTCGACCACGCCCTGCCCCAGACTGCCGTTGGCCCCGCTGATGAACACCACCTTGTCTTTAAATTCGGCTGGCACTTATCCTCCCTTTCCGTGTTTACGGCTGCCGCCGCGATTCCCACATCAGTTTGAACTGCTCGTCCCAATACTCGAACCAGTGCTGCGACTGCTGCCGGGTGATGACGATGTGCATTCGTTCGGTAATCAACTCGTTCTGGTAGCCGTAGAACTCGATAATCAGACGGCCATTTTTATTGTCCGGGTCTACAATCGTCAGGCTGAAGCCGGGGCTGTAGGGCAGATAACCGTACTCGACTGTCCCCACGCCCCACGCCTTCATGTTGTCCAGAATGCGCCGCGACGATCTGATGTCGTCCGCCAGGTCGTGAATTTTGTCCAACTGCTGGTAAAGCACTTCCATACCCAGCGCGGACTCCGGGTCCTGCAGCAGCACGCGCAGCCTGCCGCCTTTATCCAGCACCTCGCGTTTGATGTCGCCCTCGTTCCGCAGCACGTTAATCAGCGAAGGGCCGTAAATCCACACTTCATGCGCCCCGGCGATAAACTCGCGGAAAGGGCCGTAGCTCTGGCGATCCTGAAGCACCGCGTCCAGATCAACGGCCTTCTCCTCCGGCGCGGTCGTTTTAAGGACCAGCAGCGCCAGCGCGGCCAGAATCGCGGCCAATTTCACCGAGTCTGGCACGACATCATCCACCACACCGATGATCGCCAGCACCAGCGCGACAACAGCAACGGCATACGCTTCGATATTGCGGCCATTAACAATGTCAGTGCCGACACGGTTGAAGAAGCGGATGATGCCCTGCATAGCGAACTCCTATCTCGTCCCCTGACGGTCAAAGTGCTGCTGGAAAGCCTGGCAAAGTTCCGGCGCGGTGGCCGCGTAGACGTAGTAAATCGTCTCGTTGTTGACCACCACCGACCCCGACCCGCCGCATGGCTGAACCTGCGCGGCCTGCGCGTCAAAGCCTTCGCCGCGCGTGCCAACAGCGCAGTTCAGGAAGTTATTGACCACGCGATCCTGATTGACCACGCCCACCGCGCCCAGTCGTGGAATTTCCCCTTGCAGCACCGAACTGATGTCGTTCTGCGTGTAAACATTGGCCGCGACCGCGCCCACGTCCTGATAACACTGGAGCATCCGGTCAATCTGGGTAATGGCCGCCGCTGACAGCAGGTTGCCGCTCACAAGCGAGGCGCTGCCGCCGACCGCCGTAATCGCGTCGGCGATGCTGTTGGCGTTGGTCTGGTTGTAACCGGGGACGCTGGGCAGCAGGGACTGTGCCGAGCCAGGGTCGCTGGCGGTGTCGCCTGTCGGGGCGGTGTTGAGCGAACAGCCCGCGATCACCAATACAGCCAACACCAGCCACAGGATTTTTCTCACCATGATCTTTCCTCTTGTTATTGGTCAGTTCTGTAGGGACGCAGCGCTTCCAGCATTTCCTCCGGTCATGTACCGCGTCCCTATTCCATTATACAGAACTAATTATTGGCGTTTTCGTCCGGTGGTACTGATTCAGAGTCGCCAATAGGGGGATTTTGCGGGGCAGACCGCCAGCTATCCACGAACACGATCAGCACGCCCAGCACAATCGCGTGATCGGCGAGGTTGGAGACGTTGGAGATCACCCCCGGAATACGGTAATGGATGAAGTCCACCACCAGCCCGTGCTGGATGCGATCCAGCGCGTTCCCCAGCGCCCCGCCGCAGATGAAGCCGATGGCGATGCGTGTCGCCCAGGTATGCACGCGCGGATAAAAGTAGACCATCGCCAGCACCACCACGACAGCGATCACCAGAAACAGGTCGCCCGCCTGTGGCAGAAAGCCGAAGGCCGCGCCGATGTTCTCGGTGCGCGTGATCTGGAAGAAAGGCGCTAAGGGGGGGATCAGTTCTACCGTTTCGTAGACTTCCAGATGATCCACCACAAGGCGCTTGGTGAACTGATCCACCAGCAGCACGGCAGCGATGATCGCAAACAGCACAATCCAGTTGCGGCGCATCTTCAC
>CAZJSU010000169.1:0-6369 GCA_964548765.1 uncultured Anaerolineaceae bacterium | reverse complement strand
GCCGCGCTCTCGATGCGCCAGCGCAGCACCAGTTCGCGCTCACTCGGCGCGCTCGGCAGTTGCAGCTTGTAATTCAGCAGCGTGGGCAGCACGTCCTCGGCCAGATCGCCGGAGAGCAGGTCATCAAACGCTACCCCGCCCAGCGCGAACGGCGTGGTGCGATCCATGCGGTAACGCAGCGCCTCGCCATCCGTCAGCCATACTTTGGAGACGGTTTCGCCCTCGTCGTTCCGGTATTCCACAAACGAGGTCAGGATGGGCGCTTCCTCGCCCGCGCTCACCTGCAGGCCGTCGAGCGCGGCGCGGATTTCCGAGCCGGGCAGCACGTTACCGTCATCTGTCGTCTCGGCTTCCACGTTGACATCGCCCAGCCCGGCCAGCCCTTCGGCATAACCAATCGGCGTAAAGGTGCCTGCCGCCTCGCGTATCGAGCGCGCGCTGAGGCCGAGCAAAATTTTCGTGCGGTCAATCTGGCCGACAGCCCAGCGCAGCAGCGCCTCGACCAGTTGGTTCTCGCCGGGGGCGTATGTCTGCGGGTTGGCGGGCATGTTGATCTGCACCCTGTCCGCTGCGCGGCCAATGCGCCGCCAGTCATACGCGCCGGTCTCCCAGCTTCCGGCGACGTTCTCCGCCGCCGGGACAACCACCCCCAGCAGCAGGCCAACGTTGTCCAGACTTGCGCCCAGTTCCTCGATAAACGCGGCGAAGTTGGCGCGCTGGTCAACAGGCAGGTCGCGGTAATCAATCACCACGCCGCCAAAGCCCGTGCTGGCAAATGACGTGATCTGCGCGACGTGCTGCTGGCGCAGGGTTCGGTTGCTGATGATGGTGGTGATCGTTTCCGGGTCAAGCGCGCGCGGGTCGGTAAAGTTGCGGATGACGGGCGCGACGACATAACCCGCGCCGATGTCGAAGCCCGCCGCGAGGCTGCCTGTCAGCGAGCCATCCAGCCGGGGCTGCAAGCCCGCCGGGGAGACAATCGTTGCCAGTTCCGCCACATCGGACGAAAGCGTCTGCACCACATCTGCCGCGACCAGCACGGTCGGCTGCTGTGGCGGGGCGACCTGAAACAGCGCGATATGCTCCGGCACGTCGCTCACCGTCGCCGTGAGCTGCCCGGCGCTGTTGCGGCTGGAAGGCACAAAGCGCCATTCGTCCGCGTCCTCGTCCCACTCGTACAGCGAGAGCAGGTCAGGGCTGCCCGCCGACGGCGGCACGGCAATATCCAGTGTGATGTTATCGGGCGCTTGCCCGCTGGTTTCAATGGTGTAAACCGGGCTTTGCAGCGCCAGCCGCGCGGGCTGTGCCGCCAGCGCCGCCGCCGCCCATCCCGACGGGGTTCGCCCGTTGGCGAAGTCCACGCTGGATACAGCGTCCAGCGCCACGCCGAAATTGCTGCCGGGGTCTGCCGGGTCTACGATCAGCGTCAGGCCGTTATCGGCAATCGCGTTCGCCTCGGCGCTCAGCACGGCATACTGCGTCCCGAACAGGCGATTCCACAGGTTCACGGGCGGCAGGAACAGCCCAACAATGACAAGTACAAAGACCACGAAGGCCGTGAGCAGCGCCGGAATCCAGCAGCCGCCGCCGCCTGCCTGTGGCGGGTGGGTCGCCGGAGGTTCTGCCCAGTCGTTTTCTTCTGAAGAAGGCGTTACCGGGGATTTGGGCGGACGATTTTGTGTGTCTTCAAAATCTTCTGCGTCCTGGCGAATCTCTACGTCTGACATCTACTTCCCTTAAAATCTCCGACATGAGTGTGCTTCAAAGTTCCGCGCGGGCAGGCGCGGGGAAATGCGACATTATACCCCGCGCCTGCGCGATGTGTGAGGGTGGTCGTTGCAGGGGTTAACTGCCGAGCAGGTCACAGGCTGGGCATGAACCGTCCGGGCGAATCATGGCGTAACCCGCCATCGGGTCTGCGCCGTAATTCGTAAAGTCCACATTCCAGATAATCAGCAGGCGCACTCTGCCGCTGCCCGCCGCCAGCGAAACTGCCTGATCCAGCCACTGTGCCTGCTGGGCGACGGTGACGCTGCCCGCCCAGGCGAAGCCGCCCGGCAGCGGCGGGAAGCCCTCCGGCGTGAGGTAGCCCAGTTCGGTAAAGCAGATGGGCCGCGCGCCGCCGATGGCGCTGCTGTAGGTGTTCACCATGCCCCAGAAGTAACGGCTGTAATGGCCGCTGTTGCCGCGTGGGTCGCCGCTGGTCTGGTGGGGCGAGACAATGCCTTCGTTGTAATGCGCGCCGATGCAGTCCATATAACGCGCCGCGCCTGCGGCGGCCATGCCGCGCACAAACGCATCATCATCACAGCCGCCGCCGCCACACCCGCCGAAGAATCCGGTAGGCGCGGGCGCGCCGCTGACCACCAGCGTGTTGGGGTTCGCGCCTTTAATGGCGTTATAGGCCAGCCGCAGCATCTCGGTATAACGCGCCGGGTCAATGCTGCCGCCCGCCCACTCGCGGTCAATATTCGGCTCGTTCCACACTTCAATCGCGTCCGCGCCCAGCGCGGCTACGCCGCCCAGAAACGAGGCGAAGCGTTCAAAGTACCCGGCCTCGGTGACCGCGCCGGGGCTGCCAACAACGCCGACCAGAATACGAAAACCGTTAGCATGGGCTTCGTTAATCATCCCGGCCACCGCCGAGGGGTCCTGCCCGCTGTAGCGGAACTGCTTCTTGACCCACGACATGCCCGCGCGGCGCATGGCGTTCACGGTGTTGGAACCCAGCCCGTTGACATGCCCGCCCAGATTGAAGCCGCTGACAGGCGCGACATTCACCACCACGTCCGGCGCGGCTGCCGCGCTTTCGGGCGCTTCTTCTGGTACGCTGGGCGCGGCAGGGGCGTTCGTCGCGCCGCCCTGTACCACAGGCAGTTCAGCGATGCGCTCCTCGCTTAAATAAACGTAAGCGGCGAACAGCCAGCCGCGCGCGCCATCGGCCAGCGTCGCCCGCACCCATTCGGCATCCTCGCTGCGGCCATCCACCACAATCGTCTCCGAGGCTGCCACCTCGCGGATCATCTCGCCGCTGGTGCCTGGCGCGGCGCGCAGCTTTAACGGCGCGGCGATGTTGGTTTCAATGCCGCCAGCCGGGATCGAAGCCGGGGCGGCCTGCTGCGCCGGGGGCTGCTGCGCGGGGGCTTCTTCCTCTGGTGCTGGCTGTGCCGGGGCGGGCGCGCTGCCGCCAGCCGGCGCGGAGAGCGTAAACGGCTCCTCGACCCAGATGCCGCGCAGCCCCGCCGCCTGCTCTGGGCTGATGGCAACCGCCGTGTTAATGACCCAGCCCACCGTGCCATCGGGGACGATGCCGCGCACCCAGCCGCCCTCAAACGCCTGCCCGTCCAGCCGTATCGGTGTGCCGCCGTCATAGGTGCCTTTGATAGACCAGTCCACCCCTGGCCCGGAGCGCATGTTGCTGCGCGTGGTCAGGGTGGTCGTTAAATCGCTGGACTGCGCGCTCACCAGCCCGCTAAACGACAGCAGCATGAGCGCTAAAATTATTTTTCTCGCCACAAAACGCATGAGACGTTCCTCGTTCTTATAACCGGATGTTTTTATAATGGGCGACACAGAATGTCATCCATGCGGGCAAAACGCCCTTCTCTCTAAAATCGCGCGGCATTTTAGCAAACGGGTATTGGATTAGCAAATCCCTTTAGTATTTACCCTGAACGCGGTAAACTTGCCCCACATGACCGATAAACTTATCCTTCAACACCACCCGGACGGCGTGGCTGTCCTCATCTTTAACCGCCCCGAAAGCCGCAACGCGCTCGACCTGGCGACCATGCGCCGCTTTGCCGACACCATCGCCGCCCTGCGCGAGGATCACGCGCTGCGCGTGCTGGTGCTGGCGGGCGCGGGCGAACAGGCTTTTTGCAGTGGCGGCGACCTGCTGGAACTGAGCAGCTATCCCGCCGCCGACGAGGGCGCGGCCATGAGCGCGCTGATGGGCGACGCGCTGCTGGCGCTGGAGCGTTTGCCTGTCCCGGTCATCGCGGCGGTCAATGGCTATGCGCTGGGCGGGGGCAGCGAGATCGCGCTGGCCTGTGACCTGCGTATTGTGGACGAAAACGTGCGCTTCGGGCTGGTGCAGATCAGAATGGGGCTGACCCCCGGCTGGGGCGCGGGGCAGCGCCTGCTGCGGCTGGTGGGTTACAGCCGCGCGCTGGATATTCTGCTGCGCGGGCAGGCCATGCAGGCCGAGGAACTGGTCGCGCTGGGGCTGGTTAATCAGGTGGTCGCGGCGGGGACAGCGCTGCCCCACGCGCTGGAACGCGCCCGCCAGATCGCCGCCGCCCCGCCGGATGTGGTGCGCGGCATCAAGGCGCTGCTGCAGGCCGGCCTCAACCAGCCCTACGCCGACGCGCTCAACACCGAGCGCGACCTGTTCCCGGCGCTGTGGGCAGCCGACGCGCATCTGGACGCAGTGGCGCATTTTCTGAGGAGTCGAAAGCCATAACATGGCCGGATTTTATGCCATCATCGCGCGTTATTACGACGCGGAACACACCGACAAAACAGACGACCTGGCGCTTTACAGCCAGCTTGCGGAGGAACACGGCGCGCCGATTCTGGACATCGGCAGCGGCACCGGGCGCGTGATGTTCCATCTGGCGCAGGAGGGTTATAAAGTTCACGGCATTGACAGCGAGTACGAAATGCTGGAACGCGCCAAGATCAAGCTCGACGCATTCGCCTACGTGCGCGACAAGCTGGTCTTTCATCATGGCGACGTGCTGAAGATGGAACTTGACGAACGCTTTAAGCTGGTGCTGCTGTCCTATAACAGCCTGATGCACTTCCACACGCAGGAGGAACAGTTGGCGCTGCTGGCACGGCTGCGCGGCTGGCTGGCGGACGACGGCCTGCTGGTGATTGACCTGCCCAATGCGGGCGAGACCTTCGCCACGCAGGACAGCGACGCGCTCACGCTGGAACGCACGTTCATTGACCCCGACAGCGGCCACATGGTCATGCAGCAGGCCGTCAGCTACCTTGACCGCGTGCAGCAGTTGATGCAGGTCACGTGGTATTATGATGAGATCACCGAGGATGGTACGGTCATCCGCACCGTCGCGCCGGTCGTCTTTCGTTATTTCTTCTACCCCGAACTGCGCCTGCTGCTGCGGCAAAGCGGCTTCGAGGTGGAAGAAGTTTATGGCGATACCGACCTCAGCCCCTTCGAGGATGGCTGTGAGCGTATGATCGCCTTTGCGAGGCCTGTTTGACAGATTTTGAAACGCTAAGGCATAGAGTTTGCAGAGGTTTTTGGTTGAAAACGCTGCGTTCCTTGCCGCTTTGCGTTGTGTTTTTACTTCTCGCTTCATGCGTCGGCGAGCCACCCGCGCCCACCGCAACCCGTCACTTCAGCGGGCCGACCCTCGCGCCCAGCCCGAACCCCTTCCTCGCTGGCCCGCCGACGGAGCCGCCCGGCGCTGTCGTCGGCGGCCCGTTCGACGCGACCGCTGCCGCCCTGCCCAGAGACGCGGCGCTGCCCCCGCTGGTCGCCGGGACATCTGCGGGCGTAGGCCAGCCTGTCGAACTCATCGCCGGGGACGGCACGCCGTTAAGCGGGCTGCTCTACCAGCGCGAAGGCGAGCGCCAGCCGGGCGTGCTGCTGCTGGCGAGCGACGTGAACGGCTGGGGCGGTTTCCCGGCGCAGCTTCACGACGAAGGCTTTACCGTGCTGGTGATGGGCTTGCGTGAAGGGGGCGGGGTGGACGACTTCCGCGTGATGCTCGATTCGCTGACCAGCGGCATCGCCGACCCCAGCCGTATCGCTGTCGTCGGCGCAGCCCAGGGCGCGGATGTGGCGCTGGCTGGCTGTGCTGGGATGCCTGTCTGTCTGGGCGCGGCGCTGCTCAGCCCGCTGGATGCTGGGGCGCTGCCCGGCGTGATGGCGACCTTCAACCCGCGCCCGCTGTTCGTCAGCGCCAGCCGCGAGGACGAGGACTCCTACGCGCTGGCCGAGACGCTTCACGCCGCCTCTACCCACAGCGCGAGCCTGCTCCAGCCATTAGAGAACGCCGGACGCGGCACCGCCATTCTGCTCAACCGTGCCGACGTGGGCGCGCTGCTGGCCGAGTGGCTGCGGCGTACAATTGCTTAGGCAGGCTCAACAATCACGCGCACGTTTCCACCGAGGCGTTCTAAAAAGCTCGACAGCACCTCCCATGTGAGCGGAAAGCCACGCGAGTCCGCCGCGCCGAGATACATCAGCACATCCATCAGCAAATCCGTATCTTCACCTTCCGCGAAGTCGGGTTCTATAAGCGTGGTTTCTGCCCAGTCCACCAACTCTGCTAGCGTGATCTGATGGTTGAGGTAGGCATTTAGCCGATCAAGAATTGCCTGCCGAGTCAT
>CAZJSU010000168.1:0-6564 GCA_964548765.1 uncultured Anaerolineaceae bacterium | reverse complement strand
ATGATGAATGGTCGGGCCTGGCGCAGGAGATGGAACTGGTCAGGCCGTATTTATAGCCTGCCGCGCCACCTGTCCGCAGCAATCGCCAGAGGTTGAAACCTCTGTCTGACCAAAGCCAAGCCTGCTAAAGAGGCTGAAATGAGGTGAATTAGCGCCTTTAGGGCGCTTGTCTTTTCTCAGCGGCACGGTTTTAACCTGCCGCGCCATCTACCTGCAGCAGTCGCCAGCGGCATGGCTTCAGCCTGCCGCGCCACCCGTCAAAAACGCCGATCGTACCAGCAGGGGAGATTGAGCGCGCGCGCCATGTACAGCGCCACCGCCTGAAGCGGCGTAGCGACCTCATCAGCCGTCAGCGGCAGCACCACGTCACGCTCGGCTATGTCCTCGACTTCGAGGCTGTATTCCAGTGGCTGCTCAGTATGCAGCAGGTGATGAAACACGCCATCGGTTCGCCGCAGGTTTAATTCGCTGTAGTGGGCGGTCGGCCTGCGCGGGCCGCTTTTGCGCTGATTTTTGTTCAGCACGTGGCTGATGTAAACCGAATCGAGTTCATCGCGCCGCAAGCGCCAGCGAACCGCGCGGCCACGCAGCGCGGCCACCGTCTGGGTTTGCGGGTCAATGACGATGCGATCCGGCCATGTGAGCAGGCGGTAAAGGTTCATCAGGATCAGCCCCACCAGCACCAGCGCGGAGAACACGCCCAGCAGCGGCAGAAATTCCGGCCTGACCGGGGCGATGCCCGCCGTGAGCGAGGCGACCACCAGCACGATATAAACGACTGTCCACAGGGCATACCACAGAATGCGCCGGACGGTGCCACGCGCCCATGCTGGCTCGCGCACGAACTGGAGACGGCCTTCCGCCGCGTGTTCAAAGCGCCAGAGGTCGAAGCGCAGCGGCAGGTCTGGCAGGGGGCGCTCCGGCGCGGCGGGTGGGGCTTTGGGCGGCACCAGATAAAAAGGCCGGGTGATGGCCTGCGCCAGTGTTTCGCCTGCCTGCGCGGCCAGATCATTGTACGTCGTCTTATCCGGGTCGGGCCAGTGTGCCACCTCGCACCAGCGGCTGCCGCGTGCCTCGGCCAGTTCCTGCCGCAGCACCAGCCCCAGATGCCACGCCTCGTCCGAGCTTGACCAGCCCAGCACGACGCGCTGAATCTGGTCAGCGGGCAGCGCGCCAGTCTCCGGCAGGCGGCGGCTGACGGCGAAGGGGGTGATGTAGCGCACTGGCTGGCCGGGCTGGGCTTCAAACAGGGTACGCTGGCCGCCGTCGCCGTTGGCGATCAAACGCCAGTGATCCGGTTGTATCTCGATGGTGAGGTTATCCGCAGCAGAAATCCGATTCATGAAATTGCACAAGCCTGTCACGGTAGAGGCGGGTTTGCAGCCCGCCCCTACAGAGGAAATGCCAGATAGAAACGTCCTATAACATTATTCTATCACAGGACGACATCACTCGTAACGGAGAACATTGAGCGCGCGCTCGTTGATCGCCACCTGTGCGCTGAGGACGGTCGCCAGCGCGCCGATGCCCACCGCGCCCACCACCAGCGCGATAGCGACAGGCACGGCATCCGCCGGGACGAGGATGATGTTGAGTTCTGCCAGCCCCAGCGACGGAATGGCTGAGCCAATCGCCAGGATGAGCGCGCTCAGGCCGATGCCCAGCAGCCCGCCCAACAGGCTGACGAGGATATTCTCCAGCAGCATGATCGCCAGCACCCGCCGCCCCTTGAGGCCGACCGCCTTCAGAATGCCGATCTGCCGCCTGCGTTCCAGCGTCGCCAGCGCGACCGTGTTCGCCATAATCACCGCCGCCGCGCCCACCGACAGCAGGCCGACCAGGATAGGCAGCGCGCTGAACTGGTCAATGAAGCGGCGCATCACGCCATCAATGAACGTGATGTCAATCGAGAAGGTCAACGGGATGGCCGAGAGTTCCAGCAGCACCGTATCGAGCGCGTCTTCGTTCACCTGCGCCAGATGAAAGCCGAAGTCGGACGACGCGCCGCCGGGCAGCACTTCTGGCGGCATGACGCTCTCGCTCAGCCCGCCGATAGAAAACGACCCACCAGCACCCATCGCGCCGACCACCTCGACATCCACGCGCTGGTTGTTGACCTCAAGCGTCAGCATCATGCCGGGCGCGCCGCCCAGCGACACCAGCGTTCCCTCGCTGACTACCATCACAGGCACACCGCGATCTTCCGGGCGCAGGCCGCGCCCCTGCGTGATGTTCTCCGCGCCGCCGAAGTCCTCGCCTGTGGTTTCGCGCACGGTGATGTTCAGGTTGTAAGAAGGCAGCCGTTCCAGTTCTTCCGCCAGTTGGGTGATGCGCTCGAAGTTTTCCAGCCCGCCGCCTATCTCGCTGAGTTCTTCGATAATTTCTTCCCGCCGGGCGCTGGCCGCCGCGCTGTCTACCGCCTCGCCGTTAACGGCGACAATATCGGCATCGTAGTTCAGAAGGCGGGTGCGCGACTCCACGCCGGACAGGCTGTCGAGCCGCTGCTCAATGACCGGGTTGGAGAGCGCGCCGGGCAGCACCGAGAAGATTATCACATTCCCGCCCAGTGACCCGCTGAGGGTGGTTTGCAGGATTTCACGCATCCCCGCGCCGAAAAACGTAATGCTGCTGAGGGCGAACATGCCCGCGCTGAGCGCCAGCAGCGTCGTCGCTGTCCGCGCCCGCCGCGCGCGCAGGTTACGCAGCGCCAGCTTAAGGTCTACATTGCCGAAGGCGGGCAGCCGCCCGATGAACCACACGAGAATCCACAGGATGCCGATCAGGATGCCGAGGATCGCCAGCGTCGCCGCCACGCCGATCAGCCCATAGGGGATGTTGCCGATGATCTGCCCGGCGATCAGGCCGAGCGCGACCACCACAAACAGCAGCGCGGCCAGCGACCGCAGGATGCCCGCGCGCGGGACGTGGGTTTCGTTGGGGCGCAGGATGATGCCGGGGCGCACGGCGGCGGCGGTCAGCACAGGCATGACCCCGAACACCACCGCCACGATCACCCCTAAGCCTAAGCCAAACAAAATCGCTTCCGGGTAAATGCGAAAGACGAGGTTCTGCTGAATCAGCGTTTCGCCATAGGCGTTCGCCAGCGCGCTCAGGAAGATGCCGATGATCGCGCCGACAAGGCTGCCGACAACGCCCAGAATCAGCGCTTCGGCCATGAACATCAGCGCCACCTGCCGCCCCTTGAGGCCAAAGGTCTTTAGCGCGGCGATTTCCTCGGTGCGGCGGCGCACCATCACCAGCATGGTATTGACGATGCCCACACCGCCGATGAGCATCGCCCCCAGCCCCATGATGACGATGAAACGCCCGGTGACGTCGGCGATGCGCTGGTTCTGCGACAGCAGTTCCGGCACGGTGGTTATGCTCATGCTGCTAGAGCCTCTGCGCCGCCCCAGCAGGTCGCGCAGTTCGCCAGCTAAGATGTTCGCTTCGTCAATCGTCTGGGGGGCGCGCTCGTCTGGCAGCAGGATGCTGATGCTGTTGGGGTTCGGGTTGATCGAAAGCGGCTCGGCCAGCGCTTTATCGAAATAGGCAAAGCCGAAGAAGGCCGCGAACAGGTTGCGAAAACCGGCTTCGCTTTCCGTCGGCACGATGCCGCGCACGATAAACTCCTCGGTCGTGCCGCTCACGCGCACGTTATCGCCCACCTGTATGTCGTTTGCGTCGGCCAGATTCTCGCTGACGACGACCTCGTTACCGCCCTGAAACAACTCGCCCAATGGCACGCCCGCCGGCTCCAGTGCAGTGATGTCCTGCGTGGGCGGGTAGGTCGCCGGGTCAATAAAGTACGACGTGATGAACTGCGGCCTGCCCGCTGTCACCGCGTCCACTGGCGCAACCTGCACCGTGCTGGCGACGATGTAGGTGGTGGACTGGCCGCCGCGCTCCGCTGTCCAGTTCTCAATCGCCGCCACATCGTCCGGCTGGATCGCGTGGTCTTCATCGTCCGGGTCGCCCACGTCGAAGGCGAAGCCGCCGCCCGTGCCGCGCTGGAGGGTGATGTCGCCGTGATTGCTGGCGCGGATATTGCTGGTAAGCGAGTCGCCAATCGCCAGCCCCAGGCTGCGAAGCGCCACCATCGCCGCCACGCCCGCCGCGATCGAGAAGATAGCGAAGGCTGACCAGCGGCGGCTGCGCCATAGGTTACGCGCCGCATATTGAAGGTAGAACATAGAATTACCCCTGTCCGCTTAGTTCTTTTTGATAAAACTTCAGGAACCCTGTACATGCCTTATATACGCAAAAGCAAAATGATAGTTCCGTGTGCAAAGCGTGCTAAGGTCTGAAAACCCGCCTCGGTGCCGTTGTCAAACCTCCTGAACAGGGTAAGATTAAGGGTCAGATAATACCAGACGAATATCTGGAAAGAATCGTAAGGAGGCTAATTATGGCACGGGTAGCAATCAACGGCATGGGGCGTATCGGACGCGCTGCGCTCAAAATTATTATGGACAGACCAGAGCTTGAACTGGTGGCCGTCAACGACATCGCCGCCATTGACAATATCGCCTATCTGCTGCGCTATGACACGGTTTATGGGCCGTACAAAAAATCGGTTGAAGTGGCCGACAGCAAACTCATCGTGGATGGTCAGGAGATCGCTTACCTGAGCGAGCGCGACCCGGCCAACCTGCCCTGGGGTGACATGAATGTTGATCTGGTTTTCGAGAGTACCGGCCTTTTTACCAAGTATGAGGACGCGCAGAAGCACACCCGCGCAGGCGCGCGCACGGTCATCATCAGCGGGCCATCGAGCAGCATGGAAGTGCCGACCGTCGTTTACGGCGTGGGCGATATTGAACCGACATCGGTGATCTCTACCGCAAGCTGCACCACCAACAACATCACGCCAGTGATCGAAATCATGCACCGTCACTTCGGCGTGGCAAAGGCGCTGATGACCACTGTTCACGCCTACACCGCGACACAGGCACTGGTGGACTCGCCCGGCGGCAAAAAGGATATGCGGCGCGGGCGCTCGGCAGCGGCCAATATCATCCCCGCGTCCACAGGCGCGGCGGTCGCCACCACCAAAGCCCTGCCAGAGCATAAGGGCAACTTCGACGGCGTGGCGCTGCGTGTGCCTGTCGCGGTGGGATCCATCGCCGACACGGTGCTGGTGGTCAACCGCTCGGTGACGGTGGAAGAAGTGAATGAGGCTTTCCGCGCAGAGGCAGCAGGCCGTTACAGCGAAGTTATCCGCGTGACCGATGACCCAATCGTGTCGTCGGACATCATTGGCGATCCCTTCGCCGCCATCATCTCGCTCGACCTGACTCAGGTGGTCGGCGGTGATCTGGTGAAAGTGATGAGTTGGTACGATAATGAATGGGGCTACACCAATCAGATGGTGCGGCAGGCAGTGAAGGTGCTGCAATTCGCCTAAGCGGTATAGGCCGCTGACCGAGGGGGAAGAACTGTTCATGGATTACAAAGCGCGGCAGGCGCGCCTGCGCGACATCACCGGGGTAGACGCGGTGGCGATCGTGCCGGGCGCGAATATGATCTACTTTACCGGGCTGCATTTCCACCTGTCCGAGCGTCCGATCATCGCGCTGTTCACAGCGGACGGTGATCTGTCGGTCATCGTCCCGGAACTGGAAGTGCCAAAGCTGCACGAACGGCCAGACCTGGAGGCACGCGCCTTCACATGGCGCGATGAGGACGGCTATGCAGGCGCGTTCGAGGCCGCGCTGCGTGATCTTGGCCTGCGCGGTGGCACGCTGGGCGTGGACGGCATGACCATGCGTGTGAGCGAGTGGCTGGCTTTCCAGTCGCTTGACCCGGCGCTCGGTGTGCGGCCTGTCGAACAGGAACTGGTACGCATCCGCGCGCGCAAGATGCCGGACGAGGTTGAGCTGATGCGGCAGGCGGTGAAGCTGAGCGAGGCCGCGCTGGATGCGCTGATGGCGTGGGTGCAGCCCGGCATGACCGAGCGCCAGATCGCCGCGCGGCTCAACGAAGAACTGATCGCGCAGGGCAGCCATGCCAACGCCTTCGAGCCGCTGGTGCAGACCGGCCCCAACAGCGCCCTGCCGCACGGCACACTGACCGACCGCGCGCTACAGGCCGACGAGTTTCTGCTGATTGATTACGGCGGCAGCGTGGACGGTTATCCGGCGGATATTACGCGCACGTTCTGCCTCGGCACGCCCACAGCCGAAATGCAGAAAATCTACGACACGGTGCTGCGCGCCAACGAGGCCGCGCGGGCAGCCGCCAGACCGGGCGTGGCGATGGGCGCGGTAGACAAGGCCGCGCGGGAGGTCATTGAAGCAGCGGGCTACGGCGCGAATTTCATCCACCGTACCGGTCACGGGCTGGGGCTGGATACGCATGAGCCGATTCCGCAGATCGCCGCCGGGGTGCAGGATGTGCTGGAACCGGGCATGGCCTTCACCATCGAGCCGGGGATTTACGTGCCGGGGCTGGGCGGTGTCCGCATCGAAGAGAACGTGGTCGTCACCAACGACGGCCTCGATGTGCTGACCAGCTACCCCCGCCGCCTCACCCGCTGAGATTCACGATACACTGTAGGGGCGA
>CAZJSU010000167.1:1487-6763 GCA_964548765.1 uncultured Anaerolineaceae bacterium | reverse complement strand
TCGCCCGCGTCGGCTACAGGCGGTTGGTTATCCGGTGCTTCGGTTATAAGGATACAGTTGGAGAACTCGGAAGTGTTATTCGCGCGGGTGGCCGTTACGGAAACGCCTGTTCCGAGCGGGAACACGCCGAGCGCTTGATTAATGGTGGCATTACCTTCGCCATCTGTTGTCACGTCAGCCCCGCCGAGGAAGGTCTGCCCCTCACCGTTACCGGAGGCATCGCAGGTTGGATTGGCGAAAAACTCGATGCGAAACATGGTGTTCGGCAGGCTGTTAAACGTCCCCTGCACCAGTGTGTCGGTCACGCCATCGCTGACCGCGCTGGTCAGCACCGGGTAGTTTTGCAGCGTGTTGGGGCCGTTGTCCGGGTCGCCCGCGTCGTTGGGGGTAACACCATCGCCATTGCTGATGGTCGGGTCAAGGTCAATCCCCAGCAGGCCGTTATCGCGGATGCTGTTGCCCAGAATGGCGTTTTGCGTCGCCGCGCCGCCTTCGATCAGCACACCGCTGTTCGTGCTGTTGGCGATCAGGTTGCCCATGCCCGACGTAAGGCCGCCGATCTGGTTGTTCGACGACGTTTCGATCTTCACGCCGTTGTCGCCGTTGCCCAGCGCGCCCGCGCCGTTGGCAGTCACGCCGATGTAGTTGTTGCGAATGATGTTGCCGGTCGCGTCTGCGCCGCCGATGTTGATGCCGTCGTCGGTGTTGCCGCTGATGACGTTACGCTCAACCAAGTTCGTGCCGCCGATGGTGTTATTGGGGGAATCGTAAATCACGATGCCGTACAGGTTCGGCTCGGCAGTGACTCCGTCCGCGCTGATGCCGATGTAATTGCCCTGAATGACGTTGTTACTGCTGCTGCCAAACGGGTTGGGAAAGACGCTGCCCTCATACTCGATCTGATCGCCGATGATGCCAATACCCGCATAGGCGAAGTTCTGGATGACGATTCCGCGAATCGTGTTGCTGCCGTTCATCAGGTTAAAGCCAACGGCCTGCACATCATCTGGCAGCGGCGGCAGCGGTGTCACCACCACGTTGGTGCCATCCAGCACGATCAGCGGCTGGCCGTCCCACCCTAACTGCGTTGTGCCGTCAATCGTCACGCTGTCCGTGATGATCGGCAGCGGCGCGACAGGCTGGATGATATGCGGCGGTGTGCCGGGGATGTCGAACTCAATCGTGTCCAGGTCGGGCGCGTTGGCGTTCGCGGCGGTAATGGCCTCGCGCAGCGTACACTCGGTTTCGTCGCATATGCCATCGCCGATGTCGTCCGTCGTGTTCACCACAAAGGTCTGCGGATCGCGCGCGATGGGCGGCGCTGGCGGCGGCGGCTCCGTCGCGGGCGGCACCTCCGCTGTCACTTCTGCCGTAGGGTCTTCGGTGGCCTCGCCTGTCGGTTCCACTGTCGGCTCGGCTGTCGGCTCGTCCGTCACCTCTGGGGTGTTGGTCGGCGCTTCTGTTGGTATCTCAGTTGGATTCTCTGTTTCAGTTGGTAAAGCGGTTTCGGTTGGGGTTTCTGTAGGGGTCGAGGTGGCGGTGGCCTCTGGAGCAGGCTCGTCCGTCGCCTCCTGTGCGGCGGCCAGCGGACTCAGGACGAGTACCACCAACAGCGCAAGGACCAGAATAACGCTTTTACGTCGCAGCATCTCACTACTTTCTACCGGGTAAGCCCGATATTCTTTAACCATAGAATTAATGCCGTATGTTACATTATAAGCAATCCAGCCCTGAGCGGAAATTCCTTTTGTGCATGTTTTGTGCGATTCCGGTTAGGACATTCGTACTGTTTATCCAGTATTTCCAGCATACAGAGGCCACCTTGCGAAGTCGTTACATGGGCATCATTTTATTGTCGCAAATATAATATGGGAACGCCGCAAAAGCGGCATCCCTATCCCCCTATCCGCTGCCTTCAGGGTGAATTTCTTCATCTCTGGCCGGGGCGGGTGGTGCTATAATACGTTTGGTAACGCACAAGAAGGAATAAAGCCCGTGAGACGCTTGTTACATGCCCTGCTTATGATCGTGCTGCTGGCCTGCGCCGGGGGCGCAGCGCTGGCACAGGACGACAGCGCGCCCATCAGCCCGATTCCTGCCGACGCGCTGCGGGTGCTGGTCAATGCACGCACCGACCTTGAACTGCTGGCGCAGGAATATCTGGGGAGCCAGCGTCCGCTGGGCTGGAGCGGCAGTCTGGATATTAACGATGCCAGCCTGGTTGTGCTGGTCAGGCTTGATCTGGAGCTGCTGGCCGGGCAGATGCTGAGTAACGATGCGCGCCCGCCGGGCTGGTTCGGCGCGATGGCCGGGTCGTCCTATCAGACGGCCAGCGACATCCGCCATGATCTGGAACTGCTGGCCGATAACATGCTGGGCGCGGGCGGGCGGCCTGATGGCTGGTCAGGCGGCGAGCCGATCGCCCGCTGTGACCGCGCCACGCAGAATCTGGCATATCTGGCGCAGACGTTTGAAGGGTGGACGTTCGAGGGGGACAGCACGGCGCTGGATTACTGCCAGCAGGCGGCGCAGCAGTTGGCACAGTTCGACGCGGCAGCGCTCAACGCCCGCGCCAGCGCCCCGGTTAGCGCGCCCGCTGGTCAGGGCGGCGGCAGCGGCCTGCTGCGCGCGCTGGGTGATGACACTTACGGCTATCTTGACCGCTCGGCCACGCAGCGCATCGGCGTGATCCCCATAGAAGAGACGTTTACGGCGCTGGCGCGCAGTTATACGCCCTTCTCGCGCATGACGCTGGTGCAGGGTAACGGCTTTCAGGTGTATGTGGACTGGAAGACCACGACGATGACCGAGGCGGAATTCTGGGCGCTGCCCAACGTGCGCGAAGCGGGCGCAGACCCGGTGTGTAACGTGGTCTGGTGCCGCTTCACGTTGTTAAGCCCCAGCGGGGGAGGACGTAACCGCGAAGGGCTGCGGGCGGTGTCTGGCGGGTCGCATATGCGGATTCACTACGACGGCGACCTGCCGGAAGGCGCGCTGGTCAGGATGGAGGTGTGCCGCCGCCGCACCAGCGCCAATAACCCGGAGTGTTCGCCTGCCACCAGCGTCGTACTGGAAGGCGGGGCGGTGTTACCCCCGTCCGGCACGTCTGGCGGCCTGCTGCAATTCGTCATGCCGTATGGGTACAGCCTTGCGCGGGTGGAGTCGGCGTGCTGCTATACCACCGAGGTCTATATCTCGACCCTGCGGGAACGAAAGCGCGGCTAAGCTGGGGGTTGTGGGGGCAGGCTTAAGACGACAGCAGCCACTCGATGGCTTCTGCCCGCCGGGTATGATGGAAGAAGCGTGTTTGCGCGTTTTTAACCCGCAGCGCGCTCGTCATGGCCTCGGCGATCTTCAGCAGCGGGCTGTCAATGTAAAGCACGACGGTGCGGCTGGGCGGGTAAACCGGGTTTTGCTTGATCCATCTGCGCGTGGCGCTGGCGGCATAGGCCAGCGGCGGCTCGCCTGCTGTCGCGTCTATCAGGACGCGCATAAGCTGATCGCGCTCGACCACCTCAATCACCTGTGTGTAGAGCTGCATCAGCGCGTCCCAGCTTTCCCGGCTGCCCTGAAGGTATTTGAACTCGTGAATGTCTGATTCATGATAACTATAAGTACAAAGCGGGTGGCTCTGGACTGCGAGCTTGGGCATATAAGTTGTCCCCTGTGCGATAATATGCCCCACTATATTACAGTAAATTCCATTACATGGCGGATGGAAACACGTCATAATATCGAAACATTTCATAGACCGAATCAACGAGGTTGAACACTAACGCATGAACGAACAAAAATCCTATCTGATTACAGGCGGGGCGGGCTTTCTGGGGATCAATCTGGTTCGCTACCTGCTGGAGCGCGGGCATCAGGTGACATCGCTCGATATCGAGGACTTCGATTATCCTGAACGCGCGCAGATCACCGAGATTAAGGGCGACATCCGCGACCGGGCGCTGGTAGACCGGGCGATGCAGGGCATTGACATCGTGGTGCATACAGCGGCGGCGCTGCCCCTGTACAGCAAAGAGGACATCTTCACCACCGACGTGGACGGCACGCGCAACATGATCGACTCCGCGCACCAGCATGGCGCAGAGCGCTTCATCCATATTTCGTCCACGGCGGTTTATGGCATCCCCGATCATCACCCGTTGAAAGAAGATGATAAGCTGGATGGGGTTGGGCCTTACGGGCAGGCGAAAATTCTGGCCGAGGAAGTGTGTCTGGAATATCGCAAAAAGGGAATGTGCGTTCCCATCATCCGCCCGAAATCGTTCATCGGGCCAGAGCGACTGGGCGTGTTCGCGCTGCTGTACGACTGGGCGAAGGATGGGAAAGGCTTCCCAATGATCGGCAGCGGCAACAACCGTTACCAACTGCTGGACGTGGAAGACCTGTGCGACGCGATTTACCTGTGCGCCACGCTCGACCCGGCCATCGCCAGCGATACCTTCAACATCGGCGCAAAGGAATTCACGACAATGAAAGAGGATTATCAGGCGGTGCTGGATCATGCAGGCTTTGGCAAGCAGGTGCGCGGCTTCCCGGCAGAGCCGATGATCTGGACGCTGCGTGTTCTGGAAGCGCTCAATCTGTCGCCGCTGTACAAGTGGGTGTACGAGACAGCCAGCAAGGACTCGTTTGTGTCCATCGAAAAGGCCGAGCGCGTGCTGGGCTATGCGCCGAAGTATTCCAACAAGGACGCGCTGGTGCGTAATTACAAGTGGTACATCGAGAACCTGCACAAGTTCGAGAACACGTCGGGCGTGTCGCATCGCGTCCCCTGGAGTCAGGGGATTCTGAGCGTGGCGAAGGCGTTCTTTTAGGGGAACTGAAAGGGCGACCTAACACGGTCGCCCTTGATTTCGCTTACCGCCGAATATCGGTCAGGCGGTCTTCGATACGCTTGCCAAGCTCGGCAAGGTCCTTCTCAAGACGGCTAAAGCGGTTGCTGGTGTCCTTCTCGACCCGGCCAAAGCGATCCTCGATCGCGCTGGTGATGTCCTCACGGGTCTTTACGCCGCTCTTGGGGGCGAACAGCAGCGCCAGCACAGCGCCCACGCCGATCCCGGCGGCAAGGAACAGCCCGACAAAAATGGCCTTCTCACGATTGGCCTGCATCTCCGCTTCTTTGCTGTAGTACATCCGGTTGCTCATTTGATCCTCCCGCGTTCTCTTTCGTCCCGCATTACAATCACAGCGTATCATGATTGCATAAGTGTGTTATGAGAAACGGATGGAATTTGATGAAAATAGGCCATGTGGGGGAGAAGGTG
>CAZJSU010000167.1:0-1387 GCA_964548765.1 uncultured Anaerolineaceae bacterium | reverse complement strand
ACGATTGCACTGGAAGACATTCAGCTTAAGACCGCGCTCGACCGCGCGACCGCCAACGCCAATCACGGGCGCATCGCCGGCATGGCCGAGACGCAGGATGCCGACGCGCTGCGCCAGCAGGCACGCGGGGCAAAGCTGCGCGCGCTGGCTGAACTGCCCGACCTGCTGGAAACGCTGGAGCGCAACCTGACCGCCAAAGGCGCACAGGTGCTGTGGGCGATGGATGGCGACGAAGCCAACCAGCACGTGATTGACATCTGCCGCAAGCATGACTGCAAGCGCGGCGTGAAGAGCAAGAGCATGGTCACAGAGGAGATCAACCTCGTGCCTGCGCTTAAAGCTGCCGGGATTGACATGCTGGAGACCGACCTCGGCGAGTACATCGTGCAGATTGATGAAAGCCACCCCAGCCACATCGTCATGCCGATCATGCACATGACCAAAGAGAAGGTGCGCGATCTGTTTGTCGAGAAGCTGGGCATGGAGCAGATTCCCGACCCGGTAGACCCGGTGTACATGACCAAGTTCGCCCGTAAGACGCTGCGGCAGGAATACCTCAAGGCCGACTTTGGCATGAGCGGCGGCAACTTCTTAATCGCCGAAACAGGCACGCTGGTGATCGTCACCAACGAGGGCAACGGGCGGCTCTCCACCGGGCTGCCGCCTGTGCATATCGCTGTGGTGGGGATCGAGAAGATCGTGCCAACCTGGGAGGACTTCGCCACGCTGGTGCAGCTACTCCCACGCGCGGCCACCGGTCAGCGCATGACGGTTTACTGCAATATGTTCAATGGCCCGGCCAGACCGGGAGATGGCGACGGCCCGGAACACTTTTACCTGATTCTGGTGGATAACGGGCGCAGCGACATTTACGCCAGCGAATACACCGAAGCGCTGGCCTGCATCCGCTGCGGCGCGTGCCTCAACACCTGCCCGGTATACCAGCAGGTAGGCGGCCACAGTTACGGTTGGGTATATCCCGGCCCTATCGGCTCGATCATCACACCGCTGCTGAAAGGCAAAGAGAACGCCTCGCCCCTGCCCTTCGCCAGCAGTCTGTGCGGCGCGTGTAAAGCGGCCTGCCCGGTAGATATTAACATCCCCGATATGCTGCTGTCACTGCGCCACGATTTGCAGCAGGAGCAGGACGCGGTGTGGCGGGTGGGCATGAAAGCCTATGCCTTCGGCTTCCAGCATCCGCTGCTGTATCAGGCGGGCGCGAAGGCGGCGGGCGCGGCCACGAAGGCGATGACCGAGATCACGGGCAAAGATCATCTCGACCAGCTACCGCCGCCGCTCAATGGCTGGACGGATCACCGCGACTTCCCGCCCTTCGCTGAAAAGTCGTTCCACGAATGGTGGCGCGAGAACCGGGGGCGTGGGGAGT
>CAZJSU010000166.1:0-6920 GCA_964548765.1 uncultured Anaerolineaceae bacterium | reverse complement strand
CCATCCTTTTGAACTGAAATCTGATGACACAGACCACCCTCAAACCCATCCCCAAACTGACCGAAGCCGCGCCGCAGGCTGCCAACTGGCCGCGCCTGCGGGTGCGCTGGGGCGTATTAGCCGTGCTGCTGGCGCTGGTCATAGCGGCGTTTATGCTTGTGCTGGCGCTTGGCTCGGTCACAATCCCGCTGGAGGACATTACGCAGGTGCTGATGGGCGGCGAGGCCAGCCGTACCTCATGGACGAATATCGTCCTCAAGTTCCGCCTGCCCAAAGCGCTGACGGCGGCGCTGGCGGGCGCGGCGCTGGGCGTAAGCGGCCTGCTGATGCAGACCTTCTTCCGCAACCCGCTGGCCGACCCCTACGTGCTGGGCATTAGTTCCGGCGCGAGCCTCGGCGTGGCGCTGGTCGTGCTGTCCAGCGGCTCGGTCGGCATGACCCTGCTGGCGGGCATCGGCTTTATCGGCGATCTGGGGATCACGCTGGCGGCCATGCTCGGCGCGGGGCTGACGATGGCGCTGGTGCTGCTGCTGGCACAGCGTGTCCGCAGCGTCATGACACTGCTCATCGTCGGCCTGATGTTCGGTTATCTGACCAGCGGCGTGTTGAGCCTGCTGCTGTACTTTAACCTGCCGGAGCGCATTCAGGCGTATATTAGCTGGACGTTTGGCAGCTTCGGCGGCGTGACATGGAGCGAAATGCGCCTGCTCGCCCCGGTGGTCATCGTCGGGCTGGTGCTGGCGCTGTGCCTTGCCAAGCCGCTGAACGCGCTGCTGCTGGGCGAGGCTTACGCGCGCAGCATGGGGCTGAACGTGCGGTCAACGCGCCTGTGGATCATCGTCGTGACCGCCATCCTCGCCGGGGTCGTCACCGCCTTCTGCGGGCCGATCGGCTTCATGGGCATCGCCGTGCCGCACCTGTGCCGCAGCCTGCTCGGCACGTCTGACCATCGGGCGCTGCTGCCCGCCTCGCTGCTGATGGGCGCGCTGCTGGCACTGGTGGCTGCGCTTATCGCGCAGATGCCCGGCAGCAGCCTCACCCTGCCGCTGAACGCCATCACCGCGCTGCTGGGCGCGCCTGTCGTCATCTGGGTCATCCTGCGCCGTCGTAATTTACACGAGTCGTTTGCCTCATGAACCTGCTCGAAGTCCACGATTTAAGCATCGGTTATGCCCCGGCGCGGCGGCCTGTCGTGACCGTGACGCAGCACATCCACGCCACAGTTGACGCGGGCGAACTGGTCTGCCTGATCGGCCCGAACGGCGCGGGCAAGTCTACGCTCATGCGGACGCTGGCCGGGATGCAGCCACCGCTGCATGGCCGCGTGACGCTGCTCGGCGATGATGTTCACCACCTGCCCGCGCGTGATCTGGCGCAGCGCCTTAGCGTGGTGCTGACCGAGCGCGCCGACGTAGGCTTGCTGTCGGCCTATGCGCTGGTGGCGCTGGGGCGGCATCCTTATACCGACTGGTCGGGCAGGCTGACCGCGCACGACGAGGCGGTGATCCGGTGGGCGCTGGAAGCGGCGGGCGCGGCGGCGCTGGCCTCGCGCTACGTCAGCGAGCTGAGCGACGGCGAACGCCAGAAGGTGATGATCGCCCGCGCGCTGGCACAGGAACCCGCGCTGATGATCCTCGACGAGCCGACCGCCTTCCTCGACCTGCCGCGCCGGGTAGAGATCATGCGCCTGCTGCGCGAACTGACCCACCAGACCGGGCGGGCGGTGCTGCTGTCGTCGCACGATCTTGATCTCGCGCTGCGGATGGCCGACCGTATCTGGCTGCTGCCTGCTGGCGGCGCGTTGCAAGCGGGCGCGCCGGAGGATTTAGTCCTCAACGGCGCGTTTGCCGAGGCGTTCCGCAGTGAGGGCGTGGAGTTCGACGCGCAGACGGGCGCGTTCAAGGTCAACACGGCCAGCAGCGGGCGCGTGGTCGTGGTGGGGGAGGGCGTGGCGGCGCTGTGGACACGGCGCGCGCTGGAACGGGCGGGCTTCGCCACCGGGGGCAACGGTGCCGCGCCGCTGGCACAGGTCGAGGTGCTGCCCGGCCAGCCAGCCTCATGGCGCGTCGCGGGGCAGGAATATCCCTCGATTTATGCTATGCTGGAGGCAGTGAAAGCATCCCGACCGATCCATGAGGTGACATCATAACCGCACAACCCCTTCACCTGACCCTGATCCGGCACGGCGAAACCGACTGGAACATCGAACGGCGCTACCAGGGCAGCGCCGACACCCCCCTCAACGCGCCCGGTCGCGAACAGGCGCAAAAACTCTCGGCACATCTCGACAGCAGCGCTTACGACGCGATCTACAGCAGCGACATGGTGCGCGTGCAGGAAACAGCGCGGCTGGCGCTGGCAGACAGCACCCTGCATGTCGAACTGGACGAGCGCCTGCGCGAACTGTCCTTCGGCAAGTTCGAGGGACTCACGTATGACGAAATACAGGAGCAGTTCCCGGACGAACTGGCGCGGTGGGAGGCCGACCGCGACGACAACCCGCACGGCGGCGAACGGCTCTCAGCCGTGATCGCGCGGGCGCGCGACTTTCTGGACGATATGTTATCGCGCCATGAAGGACAGCGGGTGCTGGTCTTTGGGCATGGCGGCATTCTGGGGATGCTGCTGGCGATGGCGCTGGGCGCGCCGCCGGAAAAGTGGTGGCAGTTCCGGCTGGAGAACACCTCTGTCAGCGAGATCGCGCTGTATGAAGACGGCGCGGTGCTGCTGCGCTTTAACAACAGGCGGCATCTGGAATAGAGATCGCGTAAGATACGCGCGGGCATCCACTTCTAATTGATACATTGTATCAATACAGGAGGTGTTATGCTTGACGCGATCATTGTTGGCGGCAGCTCAGCCGGGCTTAGCGCGGCGCTGGTGCTGGGGCGCGCCCGCCGCCGGGTGCTTGTCGTAGACAGCGGCGAACCGTGTAACCGTTTTTCCCACGCTTCGCACGGCTTTTTCACGCGCGATGGGGTCGCCCCTGCCGACCTGCTTGCGATTGGCCGCCAGCAGCTAGAGCCGTATGCGTCTGTTCAACTGCTGCATGGGCGGGTCGCCGCTGTCCAGCCGACAGGCGCGGCCTTTCAGGTCACGCTTGACGATGGCACCACCCACGAAGCTCGTAAAATCCTGCTGGCTTACGGCCTGAAAGACGAACTGCCGCCCATAGTGGGCATCGAGCCGCTGTGGGGCAGGAGTGTGTTCCACTGTCCTTACTGTGACGGTTGGGAAGTGCGCGACCAGCCCATCGCGGTCTATGGCAATCATGACATGCTTGAGCATCAGGTAATGCTGCTGCGTAACTGGACGCATGACCTTGTGCTTTGCACCGGGGAACGCGCCGCCCTGAACGCCGACCAGCGCGACCGCCTGTCGCGGCACGGCGTGGCGATCATCGAAGAGGGGATTGCCCGCCTCGACGGCGAGGACGGCCAATTGCGCGCGATCGTCTTTGAGGACGGCAGCCAGCTTGCCCGCCGCGCCATGTTCATCCGCCCGGCCTCGACGCATCAGGCGGATTTTGCCCAGACGCTGGGCTGCGCGGCCAACCCGCACGGCCAGCTACAGGTAGACCCACTGGGGCAGACCAGCGTGCCGGGCGTGTACGCCGCAGGCGACATCGCCCAGCCCTTCCGCAGCGTGGCGGCGGCTGTCGCGCACGGGTCATTCGCCGCCGCAGGCATCAACCACGCGCTGGTGACGGAAGACTTCGCCTGATCGCACCTTACCCCACACCCGGCAGGAAGCGCTTGGCGATCTTGGCGACGTAACTGAAGGTCGGGTTGACGAACTCGGTGCAGCGGGCTTCCAAGACCTGACCGAGGTAGAGATAGGCCTCGCCGCGCGAGAAGCCGTAATCTTCCTCCAGCCACAGCACCAGCGCTTCCAGCGCCAGCCGGAAGGCATCCTCCGCCGGGCGTGCCATAGCGACGGTCATGATATGCGTGTCGTTGATGATGCGCGGCCACCACATCGAAGCGGGCTTGTCGGCCAGTTCGACGCGCACCTGCACCCGCCCGCCGGCCTCGATGCCGCCCGCGCCGCAGATTTCACCGTCGCCCTGAATGGCGTGCATGTCGCCGATGTGCAGCAGCGCGCCGGGATGATGCACGGCCAACTGCACCGCCGCGCCGGTGGTGATCTCCTGCACGTCGAAGTTGCCGCCCCAGTACCCGCCCCAGCCGTTGTGATAGCGCTCGTATGGCGGCGCGACCCCGACAAAGCCGATCATCGGCGCGACAGGCAGCGTGATCTGCTCGCTCCAGTGGATCAGCCCGTCGCGGATTTCGACCACGCGGCTCTGCTGGCCGATGCCGCTGCCGCCCAGCCAGCCGGGCATCGCGCCGTTCGCGCCGGAGAAGGCGGTGTAACCGATCGGGTCGAGGTCAATCGCGCCGATATGCACCGTCAGCACCTGCCCCGGCTGCGCCCCTTCGACGTAAATGCAGCCGCTGGATGGATTGCCGCCGCGCAAAAGCTGGCGCAGCCGTTCGCCGTCCGGGTGCGTGTCCAGCCACGGGCCGCGATTCATCTGCGTCTCGACTTCAAACGTCTCCCCCGGCTGCACACGCAGCGTCACCGGGTTATCCGCCCCTGTTTCAAAATAAAGTACGTCTTTGGTCGCGCGCTGCATAAACTCCCCCGTTTGTTGGTGGCGCTGTTAAGTGGTGTGTGGGTCAGGCGTTACGGCGCTCGGCCAGCGCGTAGCCGTCGTCCTGTGGGTTATAGCCGAGCAGTTCGCGCGTCACGCTGATGTCCAGCTTCTTCTCGCGGTTGTCCGAGATCACGTTAAAGCTGTGATAACGCAGCGAGTCCGGCGCTTCTACCGACAGGCGAATCGATTCAACCGTGTCTTCCAGCGTCGCCACCATGTTCAGCAGCGGGTGGCCGGGGCGGATGTGTTCGCTGTCGCGCGGGACGACCCAGCCAAAGCGCAGGCAGATGACCGAAAGCCCTTTCGTGTCGGCATATACCGACCCCGCCGCCTCGCCCCATGCTTTGGTCGCGCCGTAGAGGTTGCCGGGGCGGATGATGGCATCCTGCGCGATGTCCAGTTGCTCATCCGGGTAGCCTGTGAAAACGTTGATGGTGCTGGCGAAGACCACGCGGCGGCACCCGGCCAGATGCGCTGCTTCGTAGACGTGGTACAGGCCGACGAGGTTGTTGGGCAGAAGCTGCTCCCATGTGGACTCGGTGCTGACCGCCGCCGCCATGTGGATCACGGTGTCCACGCCTTCGCAGGCCCGGCGCAGCGTGTCGAAATCGGTCAGGTCGGCCTCGATAAACGGGAAGCCATAGGTATCTTCGGGCGTGCGAATATCGGTCAGCACAAAGTCGTACTGGTCTTTGTACTGCGCCACGAAAAACCCGCCAATGCGCCCCGCCGCCCCGGTGACAAGAACCTTACGTGCCATCGTTTACCCCCTGCTGTAACCTGTGCTAAACGGCGTATTTTAGCAGCGAATGGCGCATGTGTAGAATCATGGTCTTAAGCGGTCACTCCGCCCGGCGCACATCCGGCCAGCGCAGCAGGATCAACCCGCAGAACAGGCCGTTCAGCAGGCCGTAAAGCGCCATCGCGTTTGGCGTGCCGACCAGTTCCGCCAGATAGCCCATCGCCAGCGCCGCGAAGGGCGTAAGGCCGAGGAAGGTGAGCGTGAACAGGCTCATCACGCGCCCGCGAAACTCATCAGGTGCCGCGTTTTGCAGCAGGGTGTTGATCGTCACGAAGAACGTCACGAAGCCGATGCCCACCAGCCCCATGAGCAGCGCGGCCAGCGGCACAAACGTCATGCGCGACAGCAGCACGCACGCCAGCGACAGTTCAAGCGTGATGACCGTCACCACCTGCCCGCGCCCCAGACGGCGTGTTAGGAACACCAGCCCCAGCGCGCCCACCACCGCGCCGACCCCCTGCGCGGTACTCAGGGTCGAGTAGCCGTTAATGGGCGAGTGCAGCACCGTCGCCGCGAATGAGGGCAGCACCGTCACCATGTTGACAGCGAAGATGGACACGACGGCGGAAAGCAGCAGCAGCGGCGCGATGACCGGGTGCTGGCGCGAATAATGCCAGCCCTCGCGCATCTGCTGAAGCGGGGAAGCGCGCTGGAGGATGCGGGTAATGGGCGGCAGGTGCATCACCACCAGCGACCCCACCACCGCGACAAAGCTGACCCCGTTGAAGAAGAAGCACCAGCCCGCGCCGACAGTCGCCAGCAGCACGCCAGCAAAGGCCGGGCCGATGATGCGCGCGCCGTTGGACATCATCGAGTTCAGCGTAATGCCGCTGGAAAGGTCGTCTGGCCCCACCATATCCTTAATGAACGCCTGCCTTGCCGGGGCATCCAGCGTCTTGACCAGCCCATCGCCCAACGCCAGCAGCACCACATGCCACACCTGCACCTGCCCGCTGAGCGTCAGGTACGCCAGCACCAGCGCCAGAATCATGCCCATTACCTGAGTCAGCAGCAGGATATAGCGGCGGTGAAAGCGGTCTACCACCACCCCGGCGAAGGGCGACAGCAGCAGCGACGGCACCCCCGCCGCGCAGGCCACCACGCCCAGCATTAGCTCCGATCTGGTCAGATGATAGACCAGCCAGCCCTGCGCCACTGTCTGCATCCACATCCCCGCGATGGAGATAAACTGGCCGCCGAAGTAGAGCTTGAAGTTGTGGTGGCGCAGCGCGGAGAATGTGCTTTGCTGGTGTGCAGGGGATAACGAGGCCATTGTGACAGCGACTTTCCTGATGATTAAGCAGATGGTTTCATTGTTCCGCAGATTGAACGCCCATGCAGCAGACCATTACAGGCCATGCGCCGCGCCCGCCGGGGCGCGCTTTACGAGGGGATGATTAGAAAATCCGTGCTTTTCTTATATTTAACCGCTATACTGAACGGATAGTGATTTTCACA
>CAZJSU010000165.1:0-7105 GCA_964548765.1 uncultured Anaerolineaceae bacterium | reverse complement strand
GGGCAGGCGACGCAAACCGCCGCCGTGCCGCGTGTACAGGCTGTCGAGGCCACGCCGCTGCTGGCGGTCGAACTGCTGGCGACGGAGGTTGTCGCGCAGGCCACGCGAACCGCCGTGCCTGTCTGCCCCACCGCCAGCGGCTGAATGGCCTTAACGTGTGCCGCGTGCTGCGTTACAATCGGCCTGCGCTTCAATCAGGATAGGGGCAGGATAGGGGTGGATCATGCTTAAAGCCGCTGTTATTGGGACTGGGAACATCGCGTTCAAACACGTTTGGGCGCTGCGCCACGCCGGGGAACGCGCGCAGATTGTCGCGGCGGTGGATATTGACGCAGACCGGGCAAGAGCGTTCTGTAACCAGCACGACATCCCCCACAGCTATACCGACATGCGCGAGATGCTGGCCGCGCAGCAGCCCGACCTCGTTCACATCTGCACCCCGCCCAGCCTGCACACCGCGCAGGTGATCGAATGTCTGGAAGCGGGCGCGTGGGTCTTTTGCGAGAAGCCGCTGTGCGCCTCGCTGGCCGAGTTCGACCAGATTGCCGCCGCCGAAGCGCGCACCGGACGCTACGCCGCCAGCGTCTTTCAGAACCGCTATGGCGCGGGCGGCCAGCACCTCAAACGCCTGATCGAAGCGGGCGAGTTAGGCCGTCCGCTGGTCGGCCTGTGCGAAACCATGTGGTATCGCCCACAGGCGTATTACGATGTCCCCTGGCGCGGCAAATGGGCGACCGAAACCGGCGGCACGACGATGATTCACGGCATCCATGAAATTGACCTGATGCTCTGGCTGATGGGCGACTGGCGCGAGCTGTACGCCATGATGGGGACGCTTGACCGCGCTATCGAGGTAGATGATGTAACGATGGCGCTGGTGAAGCTGGAAAACGAAGCGATGGTCAGCGTGGTGAACAGCGCGCTTTCTCCACGCCAGGAAACCTACCTGCGGCTGGACTTCCAGAAGGTGACGGTAGAGCTGCGCCATCTCTACGGCTACACCAACGCCGACTGGTGCTATACCCTGCCGGAAGGCGTGGCAGACAGCGGCCAACTGGCCCGCTGGCAGGCTATCCCCGACAACGCGCCCTCTAGCCAGTCCTCACAGTTGATCCCGTTTCTGGACGCGATGGCGCGTGGCGAGCGCCCACCTGTCAGCGGCGGGGACGTGCGGCGCACGATGGAGTTTTTGACCGCGCTCTACAAATCGGCGCTGACACGCCAGCCTGTCGCGCGTGGCAGCATCGTCCCCGGGGACCCGTTCTACAGCGCCATGAACGGTGATCTGAGCCGCCACGATGCGGAGATTTTAGAGCGTTGAAATAAGCGTTTGCTGCTTTGTAATTTTATGTTGAGTTTTTGACGATGTTCAGACTGATCCACGCTGTCCATGACCACATCGAACTGGCCTACGACCAGCGCCCGCTGTTTCGCTATGTCTATAACAGCGCCGCGCCTGCGCTGGAGTCACCGCGCCCTTATTTTCACCCGCTGTACACACTGGCGGGCGATAATGTGACCCTCTACCGCCCGCACGATCACCGCTGGCATCATGGCCTCTCGATGACGGTGGCCGCGCTTTCTGGCGAGAATTTCTGGGGCGGCAGAAGCTATGTGCGCGATCAGGGCTACACCCAGCTAGACAACAACGGGCGACAGCAGCACCGCGCATGGAAGGAACTCACCGTCACCTCGCAGCGCGTTTACCTGAAGGAGCGCCTCGCGTGGATTACGCAGACGGGCGAGGAATGGCTGAACGAGGAACGCCGCATCGAAGTGTCTGAGGTCAACCCGGAGGCGGGTTACTGGATACTCCAGCTTGGCTTCCACCTCAGCAACATTCGCGGCGAACCGCTGAGCTTTGGCTCCCCGGCTACGGAAGGCCGCCCCGGTGTCGGTTATGGCGGGCTGTTCTGGCGCGGTGTGCGCGATTTCACCGGCGGCCAGATCATGATCGAGGGCGGCGCAGAGACGCGCAGCGACGACATGGCGGTGATGGGCAGGCGCGGCGGCTGGCTGGCCTTTGTCGGACAGCACGACGGCGCAGACCGCGCCTCGACCCTGCTGTTTATTGACCGCCCCGACAACCCGCGTTACCCCAACCAATGGTTCGCCCGCACGCAGTCCACCGTGTGCGCCAGCTTCGCCTTCATGTTCGACGAAACCCTCACGCTCGCCCCCGGCGACGACCTCACGCTGAATTACCACATACTGATCGCCAATGGCGCGTGGTCGCGCCAGCAGATCGAAGCGTTTCTTAGCTAGGACAGAGTGCCTCATGCCGCATCTCATCTTCGTGCGCCATTCCATCGTAAAACAGCAGCCGGAAGTATCCTCGCACCACTGGATACTCGCGCCAGAAGGCGAGGCGCGCTGTATCCTGCTGGCCGAAAAGCTGAAGCCGTATGCGCCTGCGGTGGTCGTCACCAGCGAGGAGCCAAAAGCCCGCCTGACGGGCGAGATCACCGCCCGCCATCTGGGGCTGCCCACCGAAACCGAACATGGCCTGCACGAACACCTGCGCCATAGTGAGCCGTACACCAGCGCCGATGCGTTCCGGGCGAACATCCACGCCCTGCTTACCCGGCCTGATGAACGGGTTTTCGGCGAGGAAAGCGGCGCGGTCGCTCGCCAGCGCTTCGAGCAGGCGGTGCAAAACATCCTCGCGCGGCATCCCGGCCAGACCGTCGCGGCGGTCACGCATGGCACGGTGCTGTCGCTGTACCTGGCACAGCACGCGCGGCTTGACCCGGTTGCCTACTGGCAGAGCATCGGAATGCCCGCGTATATCGTGCTTTCGCTGCCCGATTACCGCGTCGTCGAGCGCGTGGATGAGGTGGTAGAGGCGTGATGTATTAGCCTGTCGCGTTGGGGCAGGAGTCCGTAAGGGCGACCTGCCAGGTGACTGAAAGGCATACTGGAAGTGTCGCCCCTGCACCAGTTTCTAAACCCCGTCATACTAGAACATTTATGCCGCTTTTTCGCGTTGTCTATGCTACAATCAGAGGCCTGAAAAGCCGCAGCAAAGGATCGCATTCATGCTCAAGCTCTACTCGTGGAATGTCAACGGCATTCGCGCCGCGCAGAAAAAAGGCTTTCTCGACTGGCTCGACAAAACCCAGCCGGACATCCTCGGCCTACAGGAAACCAAAGCCAGCCCTGACCAGCTTGACGAAGCGCTGCGCACGCCCCCCGGCTACCAGACTTACTGGGCCAGTGCCGGGCGCAAGGGCTACAGCGGGGTCGCGCTTTACAGCAAGATCGCGCCGAAATCGGTATCGCTTGGGTTGGGCATTGACGAGTACGACAGCGAAGGCCGTACTATCGTTGCCGAGTACGACGATTTTGTGTTCATCACCGCCTACTTCCCCAACGGCGGGCAGGATCACAGCCGCATCCCGTTCAAGATGGCCTACAAAGCGGCCTTTCTGAATTACTGCAACAACCTGCGCGTCGGGGCGGACTGCAAGCCGATCATCTTCTGCGGCGATGTCAACACCTCGCACATGCCGATTGACCTCGCGCGCCCGAAGGAGAATCAGAAGAAAACCGGCTTCATGCCCGAAGAGCGCGTCTGGATTGACCAGATCATCGAAGAAGGCTACATAGACATCTTCCGCGACCTTAACCCCACGCTGGAAGGCGCGTATACATGGTGGACACCCCGCGCGGGCGCACGCCAGCGCAACATCGGCTGGCGGCTGGATTACTTCTTCATCACGCCCGACATCCGCGACCGGGTTGTCACCAGCCAGATTCACGCCGACGTACCGGGGTCGGATCACTGCCCGGTAAGCCTGACGCTCGACGTGTGAAGCAGGTGTGTTTAGGGCCTTGTGCCATCGTTATCCCATCCACGAATAGCAGCACGGATGCAAACGGGGTACTATGGGTTATGCCTGACGAACGAAGGAAACATACCCATGCTATCACCCGCCACCATCCGCGAATGGCAGATTGACCAGCTTCGCAAAGCGCCGACCGTCGCCGCCTACATCGTGCAGGCCACGCCTGCCGCTGACCTGACCACTTACCGCGATGGCGGGGACGGCTGGACAGCGCTGGAAGCGCTGGGGCATCTGTGGGATTACGAGCCAGTCATGTATGAACGCGCCCGCGTTACGCTGGAGCAGGACTCACCAGACCTGCCGGGGGGAGATCAGGAAGCGATGGCACGCGAGAAGCGCTATAACGACCAGTCGCCTGTGCAGCTTGCGCGGGAATGGGCGCAGCGCCGCCAGCCGTTAGTCACCCTGTTTGAAGGCGTGGCCGAAGACCAGTGGAGCCGCCCGGCGCGGCATCCCCGGCGCGGGCTGATGACGCTTAGCGACCTGCTGGCGCTGGTGGCGTGGCACGATACCAACCACCTCGAACAGATGACACGTACACTGGCCGAAAAACGCGCCCCCTAAAGCGGGTAAATGTTGATGCCGAGCGCCGCTGCCAGCGCCACCAGCAGCGGCGCGATGATGAGCGCGGGCAGGAAGTTCGCCATGCGCGGGCGCTTGATATTCAGCAGCACCAGCGCCAGCCCGATCAGCAGCAGGCCGCCCACAGCGGTCATTTCGTTAATCATCGGCTCGCTCATCACCTGCCCGGCGAGGCTGCCCACCAGTGCCAGCCCGCCTTGCAGCACCAGAATCGTAATGATGCTGAACAGCACCCCCACACCGAGCGACGCGGCGAAGGCCATCCCGCCGAAGCCATCCAGCACGCTTTTGATGGCAAGCTGCTGAAAGCCTATCGGCAGCCCCATGCCATCCTGAAGCGACCCTACAAACGTCAGCGGGCCGATGCAGAAAACGAGGCTGGCGGTGACAAAGCCGTTAATAAAGCGGGCGCGCTCGGCCAGCGCGTCGTCATCTGCGGCGGCGCTGCTTCCCCCGGCAAAGCGTGTTTGCAGCCACCCGGCGAAGCGTTCCAGATACTGCTCGATATTGATAATCTCGCCAATGATCGCGCCAGTGGCGATGCTCAGCAGCGGAATAATCACGTTGCCGGTCTGCCCGGCGTTGCTGATGCCGACAAACAGCGTCACCAGCCCTAAGCCAGTGACGACTGACTCCTGTATCTTTTCCGACAGGCGATTGCCGATAAGCAGGCCAAGTGTCGCGCCGATGGCGACGGTAATCATGTTGAGTATGGTGCCGCCCAAAGTGGATGTTCCTTGTGAGAGTGGGTGAAAACAGGTTAAAGTGCGCGGCGAGTTAGGGTTGATACTCTCGCCGCAGCAGCGCGAACAGCCGCAAGTCCCAGAAGCGGCCTTCGTCATAATACTGTTCGCGCTGGATGCCTTCTGGCTGAAAGCCGAGCTTTTCCAGCACGCGCACCGATGCCGTGTTTTCGGCGGCGCAGTCGGCCTCGATACGGTTGAGGTTCATGTGTGTAAAGCCGAAGGCGATCACCTCCCGCATCGCTTCTGGCACAATCCCCTGTCCCCAGTACGCCCGCGCCAAATCGTAGCCGACCGAAGCGCGGCGGTCATGGCGGTTCCAGTAATTGTAACCACAGATACCGATCACTGCGCTGTTCCCCTTGCGCGTGATGCCCCAGCGCAGTTCGCGCGCCTCGCGGTAGCCCTCCCGCACCGAGCGAAGCAACTGCTGCGCCTGCTCAATGCGCTGGTAGGGCGCGCCGAAGTTATAATGCGTGACCTGATAATCGCCGCGAATGCGAAAGACCGCCTCGGCATCACCGGGGACGAGTTCGCGCAGGATCAGGCGCTCAGTTTCCAGCACTGGGAAGATCGCAAAGTCGAACATAGCCGTACAGCGGCAGCTTTTACGTTTAAAACAGCTTCAAAACACTAAGGGAGGGTCACAAACCCTCCCCTACGATTTTACTACGAAACTTCGCGCTGCGTGCTTCCGCCGCTGGGAAATTACGCTTCTGTGGGTGGCAGGTGGCCGCGCCGCAGTTCATAAACAAGCAGCACGAAGAACACCAGCGCCAGCACCAGAATGACCGCTCCAGCCGCGATAACCCCCATGGCAACGTTGTCCCAACCGAAGGCGGAGAGGAGATTTCCGCGAAGGTTGCTGCCTGTCAACATCGTGTTACGCAGATTCGTGACGGTGTTTAACCGCTCCTGTGCTTCTTCAAGCGCGGCCTCGTCACCCGCTTCTGCGGCCTCGGCCACCGCTGCCCTCAACTCACGCTGTGGGCCGCCCAATGTGGCGTAGGCGGAACCCGGATAACCCGCCTCCTCGGCAGACTGCTCCATGTGCAGGCCGATGTATTCCGAATACACACGCGCCTGATTGCCATTGACGAGCGGCTGGCCGGCATTCTCTACGATGCCCGGAATCTGCCGTTCCGCGTCGGTAAGCTGTTCTTCTGCTGGAAAAGTGATCTGCTGAGATTCCAGTTCATTGCGGATGTTATCCTGAATGAACCGGCCTAACCCTAACGCGATTCCCCCCACGACAAGGGCCCCAATGCTGAGAGTGAGCCAAAGTAAGATTACTCTGGACCACATGGCTGCTGAGAGACGATGACTCAGGTATTGCATGAAGTTACTCCTGTGTACTATGTCTTAGGGCATATATTATGTTGACGTAAACGATGTGGGATTATAGCAGCACACCGCCCTGATTTCTAACTTTCCACCTTACAACTGGCAGCGCCGGAAAAGACAGGCGTTCCTGATCGTCACAGCTTCCTTTCGTCGTACAGGCCACCGCGTGAAAGACTGGTGATCCTTCAGTAAGGTTCAGAGAATGTTGTTGAAGTTCTCCTACATTGTCCTTTAAAACAGCCCGAAGCTGTAGTGAGACATATCACAGAGAGGGATAGCGAGTATCACGTTGTAGCGTGACATTTGTCGTGGGGGAGGGTGCTGATTTGAACCACCAGGATGCGGGGTTCGTACTCGTGTCCTGGTGGTTTCATTTTATTAACGCTTAGCTCAGCCGCCGCCCCTTATCGCCGGTGCCGAGCATCTTGCGCGCGCGGTCGCTGTTGAGCGCGGGGGCTGCGCCCTGCACCGCCGCGTAAAAGTCCTCGTCGTAATTGCGCGGCCTGATGACGACAGGCATCGGTACAGCATGGCCCATGATGATCGCCTGCTGCTTGGTATCCAGCCGCGCCAGCACCTCGCGCAGCC
>CAZJSU010000164.1:0-7188 GCA_964548765.1 uncultured Anaerolineaceae bacterium | reverse complement strand
AATCGCTGGACTACATCGAGAACGCCAAAGACATGCTTCAGGAGAAAACGGCGGGCGATTAACCTGCCTGCGTGGTAAACAGATCGCGCGGTGCCAGCCTGAAGCTGGGCCGCGTGTTTTCGATTCCTGACCTTTCATGTGCCGCTTCAGGGAAAATACCGGATAGACTTTAGCCCAACAGTTATCCGGTTTGGCGTTTTATCGGGTATGATTATCGGAGCTTCTTATTTTCACAGAAGAGGATGTCTCATGGAGAGTGTGCTGTCGTCGGTCAATCTCTCGCTGTTTATCCCCGCGGCGCTGGTATTGATCCTGACCCCCGGCCCGGTGGTGCTGTACATCATCGCGCGCAGCGTCAATCAGGGGCATAAAGCCGGGCTTGTGTCCGTAGTGGGGCTGGAGATTGGCAACTTCTGTCACGTCATCGCGGCGGCGCTAGGGCTGACGGCTATTCTGCTGTCATCGGCGTTGATCTTCGACCTCGTGAAATACCTCGGCGCGGCGTATCTGATCTATCTGGGGGTGAGCAAGCTGCGTTCATCGGGCGAAATTGCCGAGCAGGAAGTCAAACGCGACAGCCTGAAGCGCATCTTTTTGCAGGGCATCGTTGTCGCCGTGCTGAACCCCAAGACAGCGCTGTTCTTCTTCGCCTTCTTCCCACAGTTTATTGACACCTCGCAGGGCAATATCACCCTGCAAATTCTGTTTTTGGGCACACTGCTGGTCATCATGGCGACCATTTCCGATTCCGTCTGGGCGCTCACGACCGGGACAGCCGGGCGCTTGCTGCGCAGCAACCTGCACTATCTGCGCCTTGAGCGTTATATTACGGGCGTGTTGTATATCGGCCTCGGTGTTATGATGGCCTTTGCCAGCGGCAGTAACAGCAGAAAGTAGGCCTATATGACGAAAAGCGTCTTTGTCAGCGGGTGTTTCGACATGCTCCACAGCGGGCATGTCGAGTTTTTGCAGCAGGCCGCCTCGCATGGTGATCTGTACGTCGCGCTTGGCTCAGACGCGACGGTGTACGACCTCAAAGGCCGCGTCCCGGTCAACAGCGAGGACGAGCGCCTGTACATGCTGAAGGCGCTGGCCTGCGTGAAGGAGGCGTTTATCTCCAGCGGGACAGGTATCCTCGACTTCGAGGCGGAACTGCGCGCCATGCGCCCGGATGTGTTTATCGTCAACGAGGACGGCAGCACGCCGCAGAAAGAAGCGCTGTGCGCCGAACTTGGTATCGAGTACAAAGTCCTGAAGCGCGAACCGCACAGCGGCCTGCCGCCGCGCTCCACTACCGCGCTGCGTACTGTTGACCAGATGCCGTACCGGATTGATCTGGCGGGCGGCTGGCTCGACCAGCCCTTTGTCTCCGAGCTATACCCCGGCCCGGTGCTGACCATCTCGCTGGAGCCAACCGCCAGCTTTAATGAGCGCAGCGGCATGGCGACCAGCACGCGCAACAAGGCGCTTGACCTGTGGGGGGCGAAACTGCCGCCCGGCGACCCGGAAAAGCTGGCGAAAATCCTGTTCGCCTACGATAACCCGCCCGGCACCAAAGCCGTCTCCGGCTCGCAGGACTCGATTGGCATTGTCGTGCCGGGACTGAACCGGGCGCATTACGAAGGCGAATACTGGCCGTCGCGCATTGACCACGTGGGCGACGAAAACACGCTGCAATTTATCGAGCGCGCGCTGTATCTTGTCCCGCTAGGGCCGCGTGAGGCTGATTACAACCCGCTGGCGGTGCGTAATATCACCCGCGAGGGGGCAAAGGCGCTGGCCGAAGCGGCGGAACGCTGCTGGCAGGCGATCCTCAGCCATGACCTGCGCGGCTTTGGGCAGGCGATGCGCGAGGCGTTTGAGGCGCAGGTGGCGATGTTCCCGCACATGGTCAACGACCTTGTGCATGAACTGATTGACCGTTACAAAAATGTGGCTTACGGCTGGAAGCTCTCCGGCGCTGGCGGCGGCGGCTACCTGATTCTCGTCTCAGAGCAGCCCATCGAGCGCGCGGTGCGGGTGTTAATCCGGCGGGGGCTGGAATGAAGTTAGCAACGATGGTGTTGGTGAATTCATTTTCGTAGGGGCAAAGCGGTGACTTGCCCTGGGCGCAGCACGCTGCGCCCCTACAGGGTTGTATACAGTTTCCGGTTCGCCAGCAGTCCCATCAACGCTGAAGGATGAAACCTGTAGAGGTTATGATGCATCATAACCCGACACAAAATTTACTCCACTTCTACCGCCAGCGCGACCGCTTCCGACCCGCCTAAGCACAGCGCCGCCAGCCCGCGCTTCAGGCCGCGATCCTGCAAGGCGTGAACCAGCGTCACCAGCACCCGCGCCCCGCTGGCTCCCAGCGGATGCCCCAGCGCGATTGCGCCACCATGCACATTCAGCTTGTCCATCGGGATCGTGTGGCCGTCACGCTCCAGCCCCTTCAGGTCAGCAAGCACCTGCGCCGCAAACGCCTCGTTGATCTCGAACAGGTCTACATCGTCCACCGTCCAGCCCGCGCGTTCCAGCGCGATTGGGATGGCCTTCACCGGCGCGTAGAACAGCCACGCGGGTTCAACCGCCGCCTGCCCGTAAGCGACGATGCGCGCTACGGGTTGATGTCCGTGCTGCTCGGCGTAAGCCCGGCTGCTAACCACCAGCGCCGCCGCGCCGTCGTTCATACCGGGCGCGTTGCCCGCCGTGACGCTGCCGTTTTTGTCAAACGCGGGCTTGAGCGCCGCCAGTGCTTCCAGCGTCGTGTCGCGGCGGATTGGCTCGTCGCTGTCTACGATCACGTCGCCTTTGCGCGTGGGGATCGTCACCGGGGCGATCTCGGCCTTGAATTTGCCGTTGTCGGTAGCCTCTGCCGCTAATTGGTGGCTGCGGAAGGCGAAAGCGTCCATTGCCTCGCGGCTGACTTCTAACTGCTGGCCGATGAACTCCGCCGCGCTGCCCATGCTCCAGTCGCACAGCGCGCACCACAGGCCGTCGCTTTGCAGGGAGTCGCGCAGTTGCACATGGCCGTATTTGTTGCCCTGCCGCACCGAGTCGTTCAGGTACGGCGCGCGGCTCATGTTCTCCACGCCGCCCGTGATGAACAGGTCGCCGTCGCCTGCTTTGATGGCGCTGGCCGCCAGCATCACGGTTTTCAGGCCGCTGCCGCAGACTTTGTTGACAGCGACCCCGCCGACATGATCGGGGATGCCCGCGCCGAGGCTGATCTGGCGGGGGAGCGCCTGCCCTACGCCCGCGCTGACCACGTTGCCGAGGATTACCTCGTCTGCGTCTGCCGGGTTAATGCCGCTGCGCGCGACAGCCGCGCGAACCGCCACCTTGCCCAGTTCCGCCGCTGTCAGCGCCGAAAGCGCGCCGAGGAACTTGCCGTGTGGAGTACGGGCGCTGCCCAGAATCACCGCGTCTTGTGGGTGTTTGCCGTTGTTTGCCATACGCTACCCTGACTCTCTGCATCTGAAAGATGCTTAATGAACCACAAAGGCACGAAGGACACAAAGAAAATAAAAGATTTTAAAGTCTATCTTTTAGTATACTTTGTTTTCCTTCGTAATCTGCGGTTACTCATAAAGCCTTTTCCAGATGGCCTGTAGCTGCTGGTGGGTGTTTTCCAGTGTGTCGGGGATGATGCGCGTATCGCCCACAGCGGTCATAAAGTTGGCATCGCCCGGCCAGCGTGGGACGATGTGCAGGTGGTAATGCTCGGCGATGCCCGCGCCCGCCGCCGCGCCGATGTTCGCGCCGAGGTTAAACGCCGGGGGGTTATGCAGCTCGCGCAGGGTACGCATGGCGCGGTTGGTCGTCACCATCAGGTCGGTCAGCGCCTCGGTGGGCAAATCCTCCTGGCTGCCGACGTGCATATAAGGCACGATCATCAGATGTCCGCCGCTGTAGGGGTAACGGTTGAGGATGACATAGACATGCTCGGAGCGGGCGACGATGTAATCGTCCTGGTCGTTCGCGTTGCAGAAGATACAGCCCTGTACGGGCTTTTTTTCGCCTTTAATGTAAGCCATGCGCCAGGGTGTCCACAGATGTTTCATAGGGTAGGATGGGTGATAGTGACGGGTAATGAATGAATTATAAGAGGGACTTTGAACAGCGACAAGGCGTATCGTGAAGCATGGTACAATGTGATGCTGAAGGATGGCGAGAATAGCCGTGACACTGACACGCGAAAAGCTGGAAAGCCTGCTGCACCCGCGCCCGCTGCGATTTTATGAACGTGCCGACAGCACCAACGATCTGGCGCTGGCGTGGCTGCGCGAGGGCGCGCCCATCGGGGCGGTGGTTATCGCCGACGAGCAGCTTAAAGGGCGTGGGCGCAAGGGGCGTGTCTGGCACACGCCGCCGGGCGTGGCGCTGGCGGTGTCGGTCGTGCTGCGGCCACCAGTAGACACGCTGCATCAGGTGGGCATGGTCGGCGCGCTGGCGATTGCCGACGTGTGCCAGCAGCACGTGCCGGACGATGTGGCGATCAAATGGCCGAACGATGTACAGGTCGGCGGGCGCAAGGTGAGCGGCATCCTGCCAGAAACCGCGTGGGAGGCTGACCGCCTGCTGGGTGTGGTGCTGGGCATGGGCTTAAACGTGCGCGTGGATTTCAGCGGCACCGCGCTGGAAGGCAGCGCCATCAGCCTTGAAAGCGTGCTGGGGTGCGGGCTGGACAGAGCCGCGCTGCTGCGTGACCTGCTGGCGCGCGTGGATCACTGGTCGGCGCAGATGGGTTCGCCCGCCGTGTTTCAGGCATGGAAGCAGCGCCTGAACACGATTGGCCGCCCGGTCACGCTGCTGGATGATGGCGTTCGGGGCGTGGCGCAGGCGGTAGACCCGCAGGGCGCGCTGCTGGTGCGCGACGATGCAGGCCGGGTACACCGGATCATGGCGGGCGATATTGCGCTCGGTTAAACAAGGATTGTGGATGAGCATTAAGCTGGATTGGGAAGTCGAGGCGGAGGAGCCGCGCGCCTTCGAGGCGGGCGAAGACCCGTCCTCGCGCCGGGAACGGCGGCGGGCGCGTTTGTGGGTGGTGCTGGTCGTTTTGGGGACGCTGGCGGTCTTCGCGGGGATCGCGCTGGCGATCGGTCTGCGCCTGCGGGCGGTCAACGAACAGGTGGAGCAGGCGTTGGTGAATGCGGTGGATGCCGAGGTCGCGGCGCTGCGTATCGGCGACCAGAACAGCTTCCTCAACGCACAGCGCAGCGCCACCGGCGACTGGCTGAACGCGCAGCAGCAGACCTTCAACAACTACCAGACGATGAAACAGAACGGCAATATCCAACTCACCGGGCGCGTGCTGGAAACCGCCTTTGAAGGGCCGCGCGCGTGGGCGAAGGTCGAGGAAATTGTGGACGGAATCCCCTACGCGCGGCTGTGGTTCTACTGGCGCTATGACGATGGCTGGCGGCATGTCCCGCCGGATTACACCTTCTGGGGCGCGGCGCAGACCGCCTCGGCGGATGGGGTCGTCGTGCGCTATCGCACTGTAGACGAGGCGCTGGCGGGCAGCATGGCGGCCAGCCTCGAAAGCTGGCTGCTCTACGGCTGTGAGGTGCTGACCTGTGGCGAGCTTCCGGTTATCAACGTCGAGATCGTGGCAGACCGCACCGCGACGTTGGGCTGGGTCGCGGGTGATGACTGGCGCTTGCAGGTGCCTTCGCCCTATCTTGACCGCGCCCGCTATGACATGCCGTTTGATACCGGGCTGCAATTGCAGGTGGCGAACCTGATCGCTGAGCGGCTGGTGGCGCTGGCGACTGGCGGGATGCAGCCGCAGTACCCGGCGGACGTGTATTACCTGCGCTCGGCGGTGGTGTCGTGGCTGGTCGGGCGCTTCGCGCAGGTCAACACCAACTCGTTTCTGGTGTCCAGCCTCGCCGCCAATTACGGCGACCATGCGGTTGGGCAGTTGACCCGCGCCATGCAGCCGCTCAGCGACATCAGCCTGCTCAACAGCGCCACAGGCACCGCCTCGCTGGAGGCGGCCAACCTCGACTGGCGCGATTTCCTGACATGGCGGCTGGCGCTGGAAGCGGAGTTGATCGCCCGCCGCGAGGAAGCGAACTTCCTGACGCTGTACGACGGGCGTGACGCTGCCGCCCGTGATCTGGCGTACCAGCGTTACAACGCGGGCGCGCCTGCCGAACAGCGCGTGGTCGTTTCGGCGCAGGCGGGCGTGGGAGAGGATGGCAGCACTGTGTTAAACGCTGTCGTCGAGGTCGGCGGCGACCCGGCGCGGCAGGAAACGGTGCTGTTCCGGCTGGTGGATGGCGTGTGGCGGCGGGCAAATTGACAGCGCCCCATGCCTGAACTATGCTAGGGGAAAGTGCTGAGTGCCTTCGTGGTTTAAATTTTTAGGGAGGGAAACGCGATGCTGGACGATCTGCGCAGAAGTTATGACGAGGACGAGGACGACGACCTTGATCTGGATACGTTCACCGTCGTGGAGGACGATGAAGACCTCGCCCGACGGCGTTTTCTGGGCATGACCGCTGTCGAGCGCATGTTCCTCTCGATCTTCTTCTTCCTCAACGTGCTGGTGCTGGGGCTGGCGTTTCTGGTCGTGACCGGGCGCGTGCAGTTTTAGTGCGCGGCAGGCCGACCCCCTTCGGGGACGATGAGCCATGCCGCTGAAGAAAGCCAAGCCCGCTGAAGGGGTTAAGAGGTCAAAATAATAGATATTTGAAGCGCCTTTAGTGCGCTTAGTGAGATTCAGCAGCAGGACTTCAGCCTGCTGCGACAATCAGTACAGAAAGCATAATGGCAGGTATTTTCATCTCCTGCCGCCGGCAGCGCCAGCAAACACCTCGCGCGGTTGATTTTTCAGGAACTTCGCGCGCGAGGAGAGGATATGACGTATTCCTGGATGTTAGCACCATTGACAGCGGCGCGTTTAACCAGATCATCCTCTTTCTGAAACAACCCGTCTATGATGCGCCCGTCACGCCGACCCCCGCCGCCGAGCGCCATGAAGTCGAACGCCGGATTGAGCAGGCGAAAGGCGCGGCAGGCTGAAGCGCTGCCGCTGAAACAAGACAAGTCCACTGAAGGGACTAAAACAGCCCGCTTTGGCAGGCTTTGTTTTTTGATTAGCCCGGTGCTTTAGCGCCGGGCGGAACTATCCCCCTGGCACCAGCACCAGCGTCGAAGCGGCGGCGGCTTCCACCTGCTCGCGTGACCACA
>CAZJSU010000163.1:4095-7347 GCA_964548765.1 uncultured Anaerolineaceae bacterium | reverse complement strand
GGCACCAGCACCAGCGTCGAAGCGGCGGCGGCTTCCACCTGCTCGCGTGACCACAGCATCGGCTTGAACTCGATGTGTCGCCAAAGGTCAATCTGGTCGTCGTAGTGCGGGCTGTAGGGATGCCCGCTTTGCCCGGTGGTGTTGACCGACAGGCTGCGCGTCCAGTCGCTCAGGTCGTACACCACGCGCTCGGAGGGGCCGGTGCTTACGTCAAAGCTGCCGCTGCCCGCGTTCCAGCCCGTCGCGTTTACGCTTTCGTCGTCGCCGCTCAGGGCAACTGGCCCCCGGTTGACCACCTCTTCGATCAGGTCAATGCCGCTTGCGCCCAGCGGATTGCTGACGAAGCGGATGGTATGAACGCTGCCCCAGCGCCATGCCTCGCGGTCTGCGCCGTGCTGCTCGGACGCGGCGGCGTAGGCTTCCTCGAACGAGCGCCGCAGGATGTCGTCGCGCGTTTCGGTCACGTCCGGCGTGTTCACGTCGTCCCACCATGCGTGATCCGGCATCTCGGCCAGCAGGTACGTCGCCCACATCTCATGCCCGCCGCCGCCCGGCGTGGTGATGTCGCCCAACTGGTCAGCGAACAGGTTGTCCAGCAGGCGCGCCCAGAAATAGCCATAGAGCAGCGCGTGCGGGCTGTCCATGTGCATCTGGTAGTCCCAATCGCGCAGCCAGTCGCGCGCCTCGGCTACGGTGCTGTCGTCAAATTCCAGTGCGGTCAGGTAGGGCATCAGTTCCTCGGCGCTGATGTTCTTGTTATCGCCGTAGATCGTGCGGAAGGTGTCGGCATTGTGCGGCGCGAGCGCTTCCAGCATCTCGACGATGCGCTGCCCACGATAGCCGTATGCCCACTCCTGCGCGTAGACGTAATTCGCGTCCTCGCCGTATTCGTCGCTCAGCGCTTCACGCAGTTGGTCGAAGTATTCCAGTGGCACATTGGCCTGATTCGCGCTTGCGATATAACCGCGCGGCGGGTTGTAGATGCGCGGCAGGTGGTCGTAGGGGATGTAACCGCGCCATTCGTACTCGTCTGTCCAGCCGGGGACAGGCAGCAGCCCGGTATGGCCTTCGGCGCGAATCGGGATTCTGCCCGGATTCTGCAAGCCGATATTGCCCTCGACATCAGCATAGACCACGTTCTGCGATGGCACATCCCAATAGCTCAGCGCCTCGCGGAAGTCCGTCCAGTTCGCGGCGCGGTTGAGGCGGGCGATGGCGGTAAACAGCGTGCCGGGTTCCAGCGCTGTCCAGCGCATGGCGACCGGGTCGTCGTTGTTGAAGCCGCTGACTTCGCCGTTATCGTCAAGGCGGTGATCGTTGGTGATCGGGCCGAGGTGTGTCTCGCGCACCTGAATGGTGAGCGTCTCGTCGCTGTCGCCGAAGCGGATGGTTTCCTCGCGCACGGTCATGTCGCGCCAGTCGCCGTTCCACTCGTATTGCAGCGGGTTGTCCGGGTTGACGCGGATCAGGTAATAGTCCACTACGTCGTCGGTGTGGTCGGTGAAGCCCCACGCGATGCGCTCGTTATGCCCGGCAGTCACCAGCGGCGCGGGCGCGAACTGGAAGCCGACCACGTTAAAGGGGCAGTCCGCGCTCACGGGCTGGCAGTGCAGGCCGATCTCGTACCAGATCGAAGGCATTTCCAGCCCAAGATGCATGTCGTTCGCCAGCAGCGGCGCGCCGCTTTCGGTCATTGCGCCAGCGACCACCCAGTTATTACTGCCGATGCCCTCGTCCGCGCCTGTGGATGGGTCGAGCAGGCCAGCGAAGTCGTTCGACAGCCCGCGAACGCCTGCTGTGTCGGCGGGCAGGCCGAGCGAGTCTTCGCTCAGCGGCAGGTCTTCCGGCTGGAGTATGGTCGGCTTTTCGCCGTGCGGCCAGGGCGGGGCGTAGGTCGCCATCATGTCCTCGCCCAACTGCTCGATCATGGCCGAACGCACGAACTCCGAGCGGTTATTACGCAGGTTCCAGGCCATGGCCTTGCTCCATGAAACGGTGTCGGCCAGCGTCCAGGGTTCGATGGGAATGCTCACGCCGTTGAAGCCGAGCAGTTGGTACTCGATGGCGAGGCTTTCCGGCGCGCGGTTGAGGATGTAGGCGTTTACGCCGTCGGCAAAGGCTTGCAGGATGGTGAGTTCTTCCTCGCCCAGCGTCTCGGCAATTTCGCGCTCGGCCACGTACCGCCAGCCCATCTGCCGCAGGCCGATGTCGTTGAGCATCACCGCGTCGTTGCGCCCGGTAAGCTCCTGAATGCGCCCGGCGGCCAGCTTGCGCGACCATTCCATTTGCCACCAGCGATCCTGCGCTTGTGTATAGCCCTGCGCGAAGACCAGATCGTGCGTATTGCTGGCGTAAATGTGCGGTACGCCGTAGTTGTCGCGGAAAATCTCAACACGGTCGTTCAGACCGGGGACTTGCAGGTCGCCTGCGGTTTGTGGCAGCATCCCGCGTGTCAGGTTGTTATAAAAAACGAAGCCGCCCAGCGCCACGATAGCGATGACTATCAGCAGCGCCAGCAGGACATAACGAAGGGTTCTCATACTGACCTCGTGATTTCAAACGGGTTGCATCTCTACAAAGTATGGACTTTGTACCGCATTTAAAAACTTAAAGCAAAGAGCGCAAAGAAGCGGAGAAGGGTTTTATAAGCCGTTATTCCGCCAGCGCTTCCAGTTCTGCCTCGATGCTTGCGGCATAGCGGGCGGCTTCGTCTGCATAGTCGCCATCGGACGCGAGTTCGAGGTAGCGCTGGAAGTCGGCCAGCGCGTCCGGGCGGGTTTCCACCCCTGTTTGCAGGATGGAGTAATAGAGCAGGCCGCGCTGGTAGTAGGCTTCGGCGTAGCCGGGACGGTGTTCAAGCGCGGTGTTGAAGTCGGCCAGCGCGTTGTCCCATTCATAGAGCGCGAGGTACATCTGCCCGCGCAGGGTGTAGAGTTCGGGGCTGCGAGGCGCGTGTTCGAGGGCGGCGTTTATGGCGGCGATAGCAGCATCATAGTCTGACAGGCTGGCGTAGAACCGGGCGCGTGTGGCAAGGGCTTTTGTGCCTGCTGCTTCAACGACGCTGCATTGGAACCCCTGTGGCTGGCTGAGATGGTCTAATGTGATTGCTTCGCTGCCGCATCCTCCGAAAACCAGCAGCACAACCCTCAGTATGAGTTCTATCAACGCCATGCTAATCGCTTCCCGCGCGAATCATTCCGGGAAAATATCGCGTATGGGCAGCCGCCCTGCTCCCCGGTGACATGCCCCAGA
>CAZJSU010000163.1:0-3995 GCA_964548765.1 uncultured Anaerolineaceae bacterium | reverse complement strand
GAAATAGACCAGCGCGGCGATAATCAACGCGGCGATCTGCGATGAATAGGGGTTAGATGGCACTTCGACCAGCTCCCCGTTGATGTATTCAAAACGCCGGTTCACGTTCTGTGGCAGCTTCACGAACTGCTCGAATTCATCTGCGGTGAACATTTTTCGGCGGGTCGTCATCGCTTTTCCTTTTGCTCTCTCGCCCATTATAGCAAAAGCTGACTTCTGTGGGATTTTTCCCAAAAAATTTGGGATAAGTCTATTACTATTTGGGATACATAAAAACCTGCTATCGTCTTTTTGGGCATTTTATGGTATGATATACGTGTTGTAGAGCAGTAAAAAATGTATGGGCGCATGGTTTTTATTGGGATGAGTAACATCGTTCAACATACCACACTAGCCTTGCTTCGCGCCCTGAAAAACTCACCGCGACAATCCCATCATACATCGTTCAGCAGTCACAGCACTGGTGTCGGCTTTATCGTCTGACGCGATTTTTTTATTGTGAAAGGAGATTTGCGCTGCCTGTGCCTTGAGCGCACACAGCGCTGGTAACGCCTATGGACATTGGTACGATTCGCCCGGTCAACATCAATGAGGAGATGCGCGGCAGCTACCTCGACTACGCCATGAGCGTCATCGTCGCCCGCGCGCTGCCCGATGCGCGCGACGGGCTGAAGCCGGTACACCGGCGCATCCTCTATGCCATGCACGACATGGGCTTACGGTATAACTCGCAGTACAAAAAGAGCGCGCGCGTGGTCGGCGACGTGCTGGGTAAATATCACCCACACGGCGACACAGCGGTCTATGATGCGATGGCGCGTATGGCGCAGGACTTTTCGCTGCGCTACCCGCTGGTGGATGGACAGGGCAACTTCGGCAGCATTGACGGCGACAGCCCGGCGGCCATGCGTTACACCGAGGCGCGGCTGGCGCGTATCGCCGAAGAACTGCTTGTGGACATTGATATGGACACCGTGAACTTCGTAGACAACTACGACGGGACACAGCAGGAACCCAATGTTCTGCCGTCACGGCTGCCCAATCTGCTGCTCAACGGCGGCAGCGGTATCGCGGTGGGTATGGCGACGAATATCCCGCCGCACAACCTGCGCGAACTGGCCGAAGCCGTGACATATCTGATTGACCATTATGAGCGCATAGAAGAAGTGACGGTGGACGAACTGATGCAGTTCGTCAAAGGGCCAGACTTCCCCACAGGCGCGACGATTCTGGCGGGCGACGAACTGAAGGAAGCCTACGCCACCGGGCGCGGGCGTGTCGTGGTGCGGGCGCGAGCCGATATTGAAGAAGTTCGCGGGGAGCGTCATCGCATCGTCTTCACCGAGATTCCCTATCAGGTGAGCAAGACCGCGATTGTCGAGCGTATCGCCATGCTGGCGCGTGAGGGACGGCTGGACGCGGTATATGACCTGCGCGACGAATCTGACCGCAAGGGGATGCGGCTGGCTGTGGAACTGAAGCGCGGCGCGCAGCCGCTTAAGGTGCTGAACCAGCTTTACAAGTTCACACAGCTTCAAAGCACCTTCAGCATTCACATGCTGGCGCTGGTCAACGGCGAACCGCGTAACCTCGGCCTGAAGCGGGCGCTGCAAATTTATATCGAACACCGCTATGAGGTGATCGTCCGCCGTTCGGAATTTGAGCTGAACAAGCTGCGGGCGCGGGCGCATATCCTTGAGGGGCTGCTGAAGGCGCTTTCCAGCCTTGACCGCATCATCCAGACTATCCGCTCGTCGTCGGACACGGAAACCGCGCGCGCGCAGCTCATTAACCGCTTCGAGCTGACCGAAATTCAGGCCAACGCCATCCTTGAGATGCAGCTTCGCCGCCTGGCCGCGCTGGAGCAGCAAAAGCTGCGTGATGAGTACGACGAGGTGATGGCGCGGGTGACCTATCTGGAAGACCTGCTGGCCTCTCCGCTGAAGATTCTGGCGCTGGTGCGTGAGGATATTCAGGCGGGCGCGGAGCAGTTTGGCGATGACCGCCGCACAGACATCATCTATGGGGTCAACGCCGACTTTAACGAGGCTGATCTGGTGCGCGAGGAAGAAGTCGTTATCTCGCTTACGGATCGCGGTTACATCAAGCGCGTGCCTTCCAGCGCCTACCGGGCGCAGCGGCGCGGCGGCAAGGGCGTGATCGGCATGACGACGCGCGAGGAAGACGTGCTGACCGATATTTTCGCGTGCAGCAGCCTCGACCATCTGCTGTTCTTCAGCGATAAGGGCAAGGTTTACGCAGAGCGCGCGTTCAGCATCCCCGAAACGCAGCGCGCCGCCAAGGGGACGCTCATCCATACCGTGCTGGCGCTGGGCGCAGACGAGCGCATCACGGCGGTGCTGCCTGTGAGCGCCTTCGACTTTGAAGGGTACTTCGTGATGGCGACACGTCACGGGCGCATCAAGCGTGTTCATCTGGAAGAATTCTCCGGCGTGCGGCCAAGCGGCCTGATCGCCATCTCGCTGGACGAGGGCGACACACTCAACTGGGTCAAGTACACGCATGGCGATCAGGATGTGGTGCTGGTCTCCGAAGGGGGGCAGGCGGTGCGCTTCCACGAGTCGCATGTGCGGGTGATGGGGCGGCCAGCGGGCGGGGTCAACGCCATGAAGCTGACATCGGAAGATCGTATAGCGGGCATGGATGTCGTCAAGGACGAGGACACCCACCTGCTGATCGTGACCAGTTCGGGCTATGGCAAGCGGACAGCCCTGAACGAATATACCGCTAAAGGCCGTTACATTGGCGGCGTGCGCACGCTGGCACGCAGCGAGAAAACCGGGCCTATTGTGGCGATGCGCTGCATTAAGGACACCGACGATATTATGCTTATCACCCGCGAGGGCGTGGTGCTGCGGACACAGCTTAACGCCATCCGCGAGACCGGGCGCAGTACGCAGGGTGTCACCCTGATGAACATCGCGGCGGGGGATGCCATCGTGGGGATCGCCATTATGGAAGGCGAGACGGATGTTGTCCCCAGCAACGGCAACGTGAGTGAGTAGCTAGCTGCTGGCAGGAAATGAAAACAGGGACACAACGTATCGTGTCCCTGTTTTTATTATCAGCTTTCTGAGGCGCAGATTGAGGATTACTCCTCGTCTTCGTCTTCCCGCTTGCCACGCCCGATAACTTCCACGTCTGATGAAGTTTCCTCGGCCTCTTCTTCCCCTTCAGCGTCTTCAGCAGCGCGCGCAGCCGCAGGCTGTGAGACACGTACCAGCAGGTCATCAGGGTCGTTGAGGATACGAATGTCTTCGCTAAGATCGAGATCGCGGATATAAATGGAATCGCCGATTTCGGTCAGGCCGGAGATATCCACCTCGATATGATCCACAAGGTGCCGGGGCAGCGTTTCGATGGACACCGTGCTGACCCCTGTGAGCAGGATACCTGCATTCGAGGCGACCACCGGGCTTTCACCAATGAAGGTGATGTGAACTTCGGTGGTGATGGGGGTGTCCTGATCTACGGCGAAGAAATCGGCGTGCAGGATCGTCCCCCGGAGGATGTCGCGCTGTACCTCGCGGGCAACCACGCTCTGCGTTTTGCCATTCACCTTGATGTCAATCAGGTTCGTGCCGCCGGCTTTCATCAGGGTGACTTCCAGCGGGCGATAGGGGACTTGCAAAATCATCGGCTCAACCTTCGCGCCGTAAACGACAATCGGGACGATGCCCTGGCTGCGAAGCTGGCTTACTTTTTTACCTGTGACGGTACGCGGTTGCGCTTCGAGCGAATAATCAGCCACTTTGGACTACTCCTTAAATTTCATCAGAAAAACGCCTGAAGCAGGCTGTGTCTGTTCGGATCATGTGGTTTGAGGGAAACGCAGGCGCGTACCTCGTGATTTTGCATTCTAATAGGCGCGGTGGTTTGCGTCAATGCTCAAGAAAACAAACACGCCGGCTTCCCGGCGCGTTTTTGCATGAGCGGGTAACGGGACTCGAACCCGTGACATTTTGCTTGGGAAG
>CAZJSU010000162.1:0-7359 GCA_964548765.1 uncultured Anaerolineaceae bacterium | reverse complement strand
CCGTTTTACGGAGAAATAAAGTTGGCTGAAGTATTTATCTCCTACTCACGCAAAGATGCTGATTTCGCGCGCCGCTTGTTTAACCAGCTACATCAGGACGGGCGGGATGTCTGGGTGGATTGGGACGACATCCCGCTGACAGCCGACTGGTGGGCGGAAATTTGCGCTGGCATTGAAGCCGCAGATGCGTTCGTGTTTGTCATCAGCCCTGCCTCGATTGCCTCGCCAGTTTGCAACTTGGAAATTAACCACGCCCGCCAACAAAACAAAAGGCTGCTGCCCATCGTCCGCAGCCGTGCCGATGAAAAAGCCGCTTTTGCCACCCTCGCACAAGCTGAATTAGACGACAACATGCGCATAACGCTCAATGGGCAAGATCTTGCCAGTGTTGCCCGCGAGAACTGGCAGATGCTAGCGCGCTACAACTGGATTTTTTTCGATGAAGACACCTTATTTGAGCAGCGCTATCATGACCTGACTAGGATCATTGACACCGATCTCGAGTTCGTGCGCGAACACACGCGCCTATTGGTGCGAGCGAAGGAGTGGGATAGAAACGCCAGAAACCGGAGTTTTTTGCTGCGGGGCGAAGACCTGCTAGTGGCTGAAAACTGGCTGGCAAAGACAGGCAGCAAAGAGCCAGAACCTTCTGATCTCCATCGTGAGTACATCTTCGCCAGTCGTGCCGCCGAACGGACGAGCCAACGCCGGTTGCTTACGGGCGTGAGCGCAGCGCTGGTGGTGTCGCTGATACTGGCGGGAGCGGCATTGTTTGGGTTTCAGAATGCTGAAACACAGCGTATTCGGGCTGATGCCAACGCGCAGCAGGCAGCAGCCAATGCAGCGACCAGCGCCGCCAATGAACGCCTTGCTGTCACCAATGAGGCCCGCGCCTTCGCTGAATCAACGATAGTCGCCCAGGAACGGGATCGCGCTGACCGAGAAGCACAAATCGCGCTTTCCCGCCAGCTTGCGGCTCAAGCAAGAGATTTCAGAAATGAACACACCGACTTGGCACTGCTTCTGGGCATCGAGGGGCTGTTACGTTACCGCGAACCCAGAACGGAAAGCGCCGCCCTCGAAGTGGTAGAAACAACCCCACAGTTACAGCGCTATCTCCGCGGGCATAGCGCAGTCATCAGAGCCCTGGCAGTTCGTAACGATGGTCAGGTAATCGCCTCAGGAGATGACAACGGCCAAGTTATCCTTTGGAATGCTGAGACAGGTCAGCGTATTGGGTTGGCGCTAGACCTCATCATTGCGGTGAACGCGCTTCATTTTGGGACAGACGGCAGACAGCTTATCATCAGCACGGTTGATGGTGGATTGGTTGTTCAGGACATCGAAACACGCGAAGTCGTTGCGCAGTTACGACAGCCCAACGCCTTTGATTCCATAGTGGTGAATGGCGCAGAAGAACGCGCCGAATTTACGCCAGATGGTCAATGGCTGGTGACGGCCAATATGGGTGGCACTGTCTTGGTGTGGGATGTAAACGCGGGGCAGCCCGTCAACGAAATCTCGGTTGGGACAGGTATGCTGGGAGACGAGCAAATTGATGAGGTGGCTATTGCTCCCGATGGCTCGCTTGTCGCCGTCACCACTTTTAACACAGCCGAGACAACTGCTACTAATCTCTCACTGACTCTGTGGAACGTGCGTGAAAGCACCTCGCAGAGCATCCCCCTTAACGCTGTTGTGGGGATGCCACTGGCTTTTGCGCCGGACAACCAAGCGCTTGCGATCACTGTGCGGGATCAATCGAGGCAGCCAGTATCGCAACTGCTGGATGCCGCATCTGGCGCAGTGAAACAATCACTGTCGGTAGGATTTGATCCCAGCCAGATTGCTTTCAGTCCAGATAACCAGCGCATATTTCTAGCCAATCGCCAAGGGGATGTTACTGTACTAGACCTCGCCACTGGTCAACCGCTGCTCCCCACGACGCGCGCACATACTGCCGACATCACAGCGTTGGTAGTTGCTGCTGATAACCATCATTTCATCACTGGCAGTGATGACACACGCCTCGCCCTCTGGGACATCAATGCCTATTCGCACATCGCCCGCCCACTTGTCGGGGGTATACAGGGGGTTGATGTCGCGTTTAATGCTGATGGCAGTTTGATTGCAGTAGCGGGTGAGCAAAGGATTGAAATTCGACGTGTCGCTGATGGCAGCCTTCATAGCGAACCGTTTGAGACACATGAAGACCCAATCATACAAATATTATTCCATCCGACCAACGATATATTAGCTTCTTTTGCGAACGATCAGGCTAGAGTTTGGAATGTAGCGGGCAATCAGGCCGAACTTCTGTACACCGTTCAGCATCCAGATCTCTCATCCATGGCGTTCGATCCTAAAGGGCGCTGGCTGGTAACAGCCAATCTGGAAGGCCATCTGATAATCTGGGATGCGGAAAATGGGGACTTGTTGAGTGAGCCGGCGCTTAGTTTCGGACGCTCATTGTTTGACGATTTGTTAGCTTCACCCTTGCTTCAAGGTATCGCCTTCAGCCCTGATGGCCGCCATTTTATGACCAATCATGGCCGGGAGATTAACCTGTGGGGCGTGGACGAGTCTGGCATTCTTGGTGATGCACCCCTGCAAACACTAGCATCGCCTGTGGATGACTCCCCTCTGTTCTTTACAACGCAGTACAGCCCGGACGGCAAGCTGCTGGCGGCCAGCAACTACAATAGCTCGATCATGGTATGGAACACTGAGACAGGCGATCTGGCAATGCCTCCCCTGTTGGGACATGGAGGGGTTGCTTGGAATCTCGCCTTTGATCCAACCAGCCGCATTCTGGCCTCCGGCAGTTATCAGGACGGTCTGCGCCTTTGGGACATGACCAGTGGTGACAGTTTCGGCGATGTGCTGGAGTATGGCTTCATCAATAGCCTCGCTTTCAGTCCGGCACTGGTGCAGGATGGCCCGGTTTTGGCATCCATCAGCGACCATGGAACTATCCTGCGCTATCTTAACATGGAGGCTTTCCGGGCTGCCGCCTGTGCGCGGGCAGGGCTGGTGATGACCGAAGAGGAATGGCAGAGTCACTTCGGCAGTACGCCCTACCGTGTTACCTGCCCTGAAGTTGCCCTGTCACAAGCGGACTATTTAGCCTTGAATGGTGAAACAGATGCCGCGGCGGCATTATTGGCGAAGGCTGTTGCCTCGTCTGTCGAAATGAATAACGCCCCGTTGAGCGATGCGCTCTGTCGCTCCGGTGCGCTGGCGCTGCTGGCCGAGGTTGTCCTCCCTGCCTGTGATTATGCTGTGTCCATAGACCCTGAATATGGTTTCTACTACGACAGCCGCGGAATAGCGCGCGCGCTGGCTGGCGAGGCAGAAGGCGCAGTTGAAGATTTCCGGGCTTTTGTCGCGTGGTCAGCAGAACATGAGCCTGATGACAGCGCCAGAACACAACGCGAATCATGGATCGAAGCGCTGCAGGCAGGTGAAAATCCTTTTAATCTGGAAACGCGAACAGCGCTGCGGGAACAATTTGCTGCGCATTCGCCGTATAAAGTAACCTTGGCACTGCCGCCAGAAGAGAAGTCATCAGAAGCACCTGTCTTACAGGCTATGACCCCTGAGCGGCTGGCTGAAAAGATTGCAGAGGCGAACTTGCCCTATGATCCTTTGATTCCACCAGAGATTTTTGAAGGCTTTGCTGGCTGGTTTTTGGATGGCGCGGGTGGGCTGGACGGTGCAGTTTTTGAAACCGCACGCGAACTCTTTGCGCCTGGCCCGGATATTTTTGGTTTGCGTCTGCTGCCAATAGAAGATGAGGGATACATTGCCATCTATCAAAGCAACGCAGCTTACATAAATCTGGAAGAGTGGTCGGCCAACAGTGGCGGTGCATTTGCCCTGTTTAGCCTCGGCGCGGAAGAAACCGAAACGCTGACCATAGACGGCATTGATGTCCGCAAGTTTATACTGCCAGACTCTGCTTACTACTTTTTTGTGCTTGATGGCTTGCAGGTTGCATTAACCACAGATAAGCCACAAGCCACGACCACGATGGAAGACATCATCACGTCTATGATTCACCGCTAACTGCCCTGCCCTATTTTCTTAATGATCCAAAGTCTCTAAGGCGCTGGCTGCTACGCCGCCTTCGTCGAGCACGGCCTCAACCTATAACCACCGGAGGAGTCAGCGAGCCTATTGTGATTTAGGACATTCAAAGAGTAACTGTTACATTGCCCTATCCAATTTCCAACGCCAGCACAACCTTATTCAAAGGGGATAACGACCGCACTAGATTACAATAGCAGGGAAAAGATTTCGGGAGAACCTTGCTATGACCGTTTTTCCTTCTGATCCGGCCTTGCCCGCCGACCTCATCGCTCGTCCGCATCTGCTGGAACAGTTAGCGCCCGCCCGCCTCACGCTGCTGACTGCCCCACCGGGCTACGGCAAAACGACGCTGGCGGCCCAGTTCGCCCGTCAGTCCGCCTGTCCGGTCATCTGGCAAACCGTGACCCCGCGTGAGCGCGATGTCCCTGCCCTGCACCAGCAGGCGCTGGCGGCCATCCAGTCCGCGCTGCCCGGCTTCGCGCTGCCAGCCTTTGACCACAGACACCCCCCGGCACAGTTGGCCGTGGCGCTGGCGGAGGCGCTGTTTCCGGCGGGCGACCTGCTCTATATTCTGGATGATGCCCATCTGCTGCTGGGGACACCTGCCGCGGAGACGTGGCTGAAAACACTGGTGCTGCGCCTGCCGTCCTCGTGCCATCTGCTGCTGCTCAGCCGGGTGCTGCCCAACCTGCCGCTGACCGAACTGGTCGCCCGTCGTCAGGTAGCCGCGTTGGGGCAGGAAGCCCTGCGCTTCACCCCGGAGGAAATCCACGATCTGGCGCGGAATGTGTCCCTGCCGGAGGAGACGCTGGCGTTTCTCAGCGGGCCGCTGGGGGGCTGGCCTGCCGGGGTGATTCTGGCACTCCAACCACTGCCCGCGGCGCTGCAAGCGCAGGTGTTCGGCCAGCCCGCTAAACCCGAAGCGCTGTTTCACACCTTGGCCGCGGCCATGTTCGACCAGCAGCCGGAAGGCTTACAGGACTTCCTGCTGACCGCCGCCACGCTGGAACAACTGACCCCGGTAAGCTGCACACAGGCGCTCGGTATCGTGGAGGCGGGCTGGTGGCTGGAGCAGTGCCAGACACGTCACCTGTTCCTCACCCCTACTGCCAGTGGGCTGGCCTTTCACAGCCTGTTCCGCGAGTTCCTTCAGGCACGGCTGCGGGCGGACGACCCGGCACGCTTCGCCCGGCTGCACGCGCGCGCGGCGCGCTGGTACGAAGCGCAGGACGTGCTGGCAGCGGCGTTCACCCATTTTCTGGCAGCGGGCGAGGCGCAGACCGCGGCAGCGCTGGCCGAGCGGGTCGCGCACGCCTTTTTTGTCGAGGGCAGCATCGAAACGCTGCTGGCGTGGGATGAGCAGTTAACGGCTGCGCAAGCCCTCTCCCCACGCCTGCTCTACACGTGCAGCCTCATCCTGACCGATCGCTACGCCTTCGCCCCGGCTGCTGAGCATCTGGAAAAGGCGGAAACGCTGCTGGCCGCGCGGGAAGATAAACAAGGGTTGCTCAATGTCGCCTTGCAGCGTGCCCTGCTCTACCAGCGTCAGGGCGACCCGCAGACCGCCGCGGACATGGCGCAACAGCTTCTGCCCCAACTGGCCGACCTCCCCGGTGAGCGTGGCGGCTGTCATAACCTGCTAGGGCTGGCCGCCCTCCAGATGGGACAGATCGCGGATGCCGTCACGCACTTCGAGGCCGCCCTGCCGCTGGCACGGCAGGACAGCGACCGTTACGCGCTGGCCGCGCTGCTGCAAAATCTGCAAGTGGCCTACAACCGGCTGGGACGTTTGGAAGACTCTGGCCGCTGCTTGCAGGAAGTCGTTGCCCTGCGCCGTGAACTGGGCAGCCGGGGCGCGCTGGCGCTGGCGCTGAACAATCTGGGCTATCACTATCACCTGTCTGAAGATTACACGCTGGCCGAAACCACCTTCAGCGAAGGGCTGGCCGCGGCGCGGCAGGCGGACGATCTGCGCGCGCTGTGCTATCTGCTGTGGAGCATGGGCGACCTGCTGCGCGACCGCGGCGCGTTTGCCGAAGCCCTGCAGCACTATCATCAGGCGCTGGAACACGTTGGACGGCGTGAGCCACCGCTGCAATGCGCCCTGTTCCTCAGCCTTGCCACGCTCTATCGCTGGCAAGGGCAGTTAACCGAGGCCATGAACGCGGCGGAGGCCGCTCAGGAGATCGCTGTCGAGGCGCAAATGCCGCTGGAGGCCGCACGAGCCGCCCTGCTGCGGCAGGTGCTGGTCGCCCAGCAAGCAGGCACAGCGCTGCCCGAAGATGACGCGGCGGCGATCACCCTGCGCGATCTGGGAACAGCCACCGACCGGCTGCTGCTTGATGGCTGGTATGCCAGCCTCGCGGCGCTTCAGGGCGACACGCCTCGCCTGCGGGCGACGCTCAAGCAGGCGCTGGCGACCCCAACTAACAGCCTTCAGCCGCTGGTGGCCGAGGGTTACCATACCCCTGCCCTGCGCCGCTTCCTGCACAATCATCCACAGCGTTACCCGGCGCTGACGGATGGGCTGAAACGGCTGGCAGCGGCTCAGATGGCGACCGCTGCGCCGCCTGTCGTGACCCGCAGCAGCCTACCCGGCAGCCTGCGCGTCTACACCCTCGGCCAGCAGCAGGTGATCCGCGACGGCCAGCCGCTAGCGGTGGCCGAGTGGCGTGCCGCCCGCGCGCTGGAACTCTTTCTCTACCTGCTGTTCCACGGGCCACAGACGCGCGAGCAGATATGCCTGCTCTTCTGGCCCGACATTGACCCGCAGCGGGTGCGCTCCAATTTCCACACCACGCTTTACCGCGCCCGGCAGGCGCTCGGCGAGGCCAGTATTGATTTTCAGGAGGAGCGCTACGGCCTCAACCCGGCGTTGGCGGTGTGGTGCGATGCGCGTGAACTGGAACGCCTCCGGCGGTTGGCGCGCGCGCTGCATCCGCGCAATGCCCGCGCTGAAGACTTATGGCGGCAGGCGGTCAGCCTGTGCGGCGGCGAGTTCCTGCCCGATATGGATGGGGAGTGGGTGAGCATTTATCGTGAAACGATGGCCCAATATCAACTTGAGGCGCACATCGGCTTGGGGACATGCGCGCAGGCGCGCGGTGACTTCGAGGCCGCGATCAATTGTTATGAAACGGCGCTGCGGCTCGACCCCTACCGCGAAGCGGTGCATCGGGCGATTATGACCTGCCACGCCCAGCGCGGTGCGCTGCATCAGGTGCGCCAGCACTGGCAGCAGTTGCAGGCGCTCTTCCAGCGTGATCT
>CAZJSU010000161.1:3213-7423 GCA_964548765.1 uncultured Anaerolineaceae bacterium | reverse complement strand
AAAGAGATTTTATATTTCACATGACCACGACGATACAGTTTCCGCATGGTGCCTTCGCCGGGGGTGTCTACGGTCAGCGTCTCGCCTTCGTGCAGAATCCTGTCTTCACCATCAATAAAGACCCATACATCCCCGCCTTTGACTTGCAACGTGAAACCTTTATCCGGCAGGTCTACGACTTTGGTGTCGGCAGCGTACATAATCTGAGTTTTTCTCAGTTCATAATCCATTTTATCCGACATATATCTCTCCATTATAAAGCTTCATTACGGGTGACTCTATTATATACAAAAACCGTCAAAACGAGCATTTGGTGAAACACCAATATCAACAGCGCCCCGGCACGTTTATATTTAAATTTATTCAAATGGTGAACAAATATTGATAAAAGGCGTATAATAGATGTTACTGGGCGAATGGCCGGCCCGCCTTTGTGCTAGGAAACACGGGCAAGCAACAACTTTCGCCCTCAACACGTATTCACTGTTGTCCGTACAATGATGGGGAGAAAACTGATGATCGGAAAAGAGACCGCCGCCGGGGTGCTGGCCGAAGCGATGCGCACCGGGGCAGATTTGGCCGAGATTTACGTGGAGGATGTCACCTCGCTGACGCTGCGGATGGAGGACTCGAAGATCGAGCAGGCGGTGCGCGGGGCAGACCGGGGCGTGGGCGTGCGCGTGTTCTTCGGCAACCTCGTCACCTATGCTTACACCGATAATCTGGATGAAAACAGCCTCTTGGAAGCGGCGCGGGCGGCGGCCTCTGCCGGAAGCGGCAGCGGCAAGGCCGCGCAGGTGATTGACCTGACCGCGCGCAAAAGCCCCCTGAAGTTTGACATTCAAAAAGCCTTTGACGAATTCAGCATTAAGGACAAAGCCGCGATCCTGGGGCGCATGGACGAGGCCGGACGCGCCTACAGCCCGTATGTCCAGCAGGTGATCGCGCGTTATCACGAACTCAACCGCCATATGTGGCTGTTCAACTCTGACGGCGTGCAGGTGGAGGACGACCGCTACTTTGTCGAGATGGCGGGCGGCGTGGTCGCGCGGAAGAACGGCACGCTTCAGCAGTCGTATGAGGGCTTTGGCGGGCAGGTCGGGCTGGAACTGTTCGACCACAATGACCCGGTTGCCAAAATTCAGGAGATCGCCGAAGGCGCGGTAAAGATGCTGGACGCAAAGCCCTGCCCGGCGGGCGAGATGACGGTCGTGATGTGCAACGGCTGGGGCGGCGTGCTGTTCCACGAAGCCTGCGGCCACCAGATGGAGGCCGACTTCGTGACGAAGGGCGGCTCGGCGTATTCCGGCAAGGTCGGCCAGCAGGTGGCCTCGCCCATCATCACCGCGATTGACGACGGCACGATAGCGGGGCGGCGCGGGTCGCTGCGCTTCGACGACGACGGCACCCCTTCGCAGCGCACGGTGCTGATCGAAAAGGGCGTGCTGAAGGAATATATGTGGGATTTGGTAGAAGCGCGGCGTATGGGGCGCGAAGCATCCACAGGCAACGGACGGCGCGAGAGCTTCCGTCACATGCCGATGCCGCGTATGACCAACACCTATATTGACAAAGGCGAGCATGACCCTGAAGAGATCATCCGCTCCACCGAGCGCGGCATCTACATCAAGCGCATGGCCGGCGGGCAGGCCGACATTGCGCGCGGCGATTTCGTCTTTAACGCGACCGAAGCCTACCTGATCGAGAACGGCAGGCTGACCACCCCGCTGCGCGGCGCGACGGTTATGGGCAACGGCCCGACGGTGCTGCATGAGATTGATATGGTCGGGACTGATCTGGCGCTTGATCCCGGCATGGGCATGTGTGGCAAGGGGCAGAGCGCGCGCGTGAGCGTGGGCCAGCCGACCATTCGCATCCCCAAAGTCACGGTCGGCGGCACAGACGAGGCTGTCTCCGGCCCGATGGGCGTATAAGTAGGGGCACAGCGTGCTGCGCCCAGGGCAAGTCACCGACTTGCCCCTACAGATATGATCGTTTTATGAGTTCACCAACAGCATCGCAAACAACTTTTACCCGACGAACGCAGCAGCCCAGAGGGCATGAAAAGGACAGAACAGCATGAGCGACTATCTTGAACTGGCGCAGTCGGTGGCGCGGCAGGCCGCCGAAGCCAGCGGCGCGGAAGTGGAAGTGATTATTACCGACAGCAGAGAAACCGAGATTCGGGTTGACCGGGGCGAGGTGGAAAAGCTGGCGCAGGCCAGCTCACGCGGTATGGGCGTGCGGGTGATCGAGGGCGGGCGCACAGGCTACGCTTATACATCTGACCTGTCGCCGGAGAGCGTCGGGACGACGTGGCGCACCGCGCTGGAACTGGCCGAGGTCGCCACGCCGGACGAACACCGCGCCCTGCCAGACCCGCAGCCCATCCCACAGGACGACCTTGAAATCTGGGATAAAGACCTTGCCAACGTCAGCGCCGCCGACAAGATCGAGGTTGCCAAACGCATCGAGCAGGCCGCGCTGGATTATGACCCGCGCGTGGTGATGACCAACTGGTGTACCTATCAGGACGGGCTGAGTCACGTCTATCTCGCCAATTCCAAGGGCTTCGCCGGGGAGTACGGGCAGACGGTCAGTGCGGGCTTCCTGTACGCCATCGCCCGTGATGAGGATGGCGGCATGGTGAACGCGGTTGGGCTGGGCGCGTCCAACTACTTCAACGAACTGGACGCAGAAGCGATTGGCCGCGAGGCGGGTTACAAGGCGGTCAGTATGCTTGGCGGGAAGCAGGTGGAGACGCAGGTCGGCACCGTGATCCTCGATCATTTCGCGGGGGCGCAGATTCTCGCCGCGCTGGCGCAGGCGCTCACAGCCGAGTCGTGGCAGAAGCAGCGCTCGTTCCTGCTGGACAGGATGGGGCAAAGCGTGGGCAGCGATATGGTCACGCTGATGGACAACGGGCGCATGAAGCGCGGGCTGGCCTCTGCGCCGTTTGATGGTGAAGGCGTTCCCACCCGCGCCACCCGCCTGATTGACGAGGGCGTGCTGCAAAACCTGATTTACGACAGCTACAGCGCGCACAAGGCCGGCGTGGCCTCTACCGGGAACGCTCAACGCGCGGGGCATCGCAGCCTGCCGCAGTTGGGGCCGAGCAACTTTTACATGCAGCCGGGCAACATCTCGCCGGAGGACATGATTAAGGGCGTGAGCAAGGGCATGTACGTGCTGAGCATCATGCAGACAGGCGGCATTGACCCGGTGACAGGCGACTGCTCGATGGGCGCAAGCGGGCTGTGGATCGAAAACGGCAAGATTGTCGGCCCGGTGAACGGCGTGACGATTGCCACGACGCTCGGCGGTTTTCTGGAAAACATCACGCAGGTGGGCGACGACCTGCGGATGATGCCCTTCTTCGGCACGATTGGCGTGCCGACGCTGCGCGTGGATAACGTGACCATCGGCGGGGTCAATTAACCCGCAACCCCGGCGGCGATCCTGCGTATAATGATAGTGACGATTAGTTGCCATTGAAGGTGAGATCATGACCGATAATAACAACCACATCCCGCACGTAGAGACAGAAACCGAGCCGCAAAATCCGCTGGAGGCGTTTGTCAACCACCAGCGCAAGGCGATCGAAGAAGGCGCGAAGGCCATCGAGGCGCTGCTGCCCGAAGGCTTCCGCGATCATGGCAAGAAAGCGGCTGAAGAATTTGCCGCTGGCTTCAAGGTGCTGGTGGACGCGGCGATTACCGAGATGGAGAAAATCGCCAAGACGACCGAGAAGACAGTCGCCGATGATGACGATGACCGCCCGTCCACCACAGGCCGCAGCAAGGTCAAGGTGCAGGTGGACTGAGGTAGCGTTGCTGAGGGGCGGTAATAAGCCGCCCCACAAACAGACTCTCACTCCTATGAGGAGGACGGAATAAGATGGCCGACATCACCTTTGAAGAAATTGTTGAGGCAGCACAGAAACTCACCCCGCACCAGAAAAGCATTTTAGCTAAGGTGCTGGAACTACCAGAAATAGATTTAACCCCCACGCGTGACGAATTATTGGCAGAGTTCGAAGCGCTGCGGGCAGCAGGCGCTTTTAAGAACGCCGGCAGTCTGCGGAATTACTATGCCAACCCTGCACTGGCTGCTGTGACCGACGAAGAACTGCGGGCAGACATCCACGAAGCGGCGACTGACTGGGAGAAGGAACTGGATGAGTTCTTCGGAGATCAGGATTGAGCCGCTT
>CAZJSU010000161.1:0-3113 GCA_964548765.1 uncultured Anaerolineaceae bacterium | reverse complement strand
ACTGACTGGGAGAAGGAACTGGATGAGTTCTTCGGAGATCAGGATTGAGCCGCTTTATGTGGTAGATACTCATGCGCTTATCTGGTATTTGACAACAATAGCAGACTTGGCGAGCAAGCCGCGCAAATCTTCATGGCCGCAGAGAATGGCGAAAGCCGCTTAATTATCTCTGCGATTGTTCTGGCAGAAATGTACTATGCCAATCAAAAGAAACAGTGGTTTGAAGATTTCTCTGAGACAGTCAGGCAGCTAAAGCAAAAACCCTACTTTCGCTTTGTCTCTATCAAGCCAGATCATATACTGGATTTTGAGAAAGACATAAGCGTGCCAGAGATGCACGACAGGATAATTGCCGGGCTTGCCCGACGGCTGGACGCGCCTCTCATCACTATGGATCATCAAATCAACGATTCGGGCTGGGTACGTACCATATGGTAGCTGCTCCCCGCTGCTGCTGAAGGTCATGGTTATTGAACCGCCAAAACGCGGCGTTCACAGAGTGGTGGTGGTGATAAGCAAGTCAGTGTTGAGTGCTAAGTGAAAAGATAAAAGATTCAACGCAAAGGCGCAAAAGACGCAAAGATTATAGTCATTGGGTATCAGATCGCGTCCCTACAGTAGGGACGGCATGGATGCCGTCCGCCGTTTGTGTGACAACAACGGGGAGGGCGTTATTCCCCGCTGCTGCTGAAAATGATGGTGAGGAAGGTCAGCCCGGACAGCACATAGCCGATCACGGCAACTGCCACCTCGCCGCTGGTGTACAACAGAGTCGAACTCACCAGCAGGCTGCCGAAGATGACCGCCCGCGTCGTCAGGCGTTCCTGATGTTCGACCTTCCACAACTGCCGCTGGAGCTTATAGCCCGCCTCTACCTGCACCTTCACGCCGCCGCTTTCCAGCCGCTGCAGCAAGGCGTTCTGCGCCGCGTTGGGGTCCAGCGCGCGCTGTACCAGCGACTGCCCGATTTCGAGCAGCGCCTGCGCGCCGTTGCCACGCAGGAAACTATCCAGCGGGGCAATGCCGGTGGCGGCTCCGGTTTCCGCGATGGTCTGCTGAATCAGCCCCTGCGCGTGTGCCTGCAGCTCCTGCCAGGGGTTGAAGTCCGGGTCGAGGCTGGTACACATGCCGCTGAGGATGCCGATGGCACGCCCCAGATAAACGAAATCCTGCGGCACGTAGAACGGCATGTCGTAAAGCAGGTCGCTGAATTCTCCGGCGAGATTCACCATTGTGTCGAAATCGGTATCGCGGATTTCGGCCATGCTCAGCCCCCACACCTGATTAAAGGCCAGCACCGCCGCCTCTTCGATGCGCTCCATATCCGCGCCGGGCAGGACAAAGCCGAGTTCGGCATAGCTCTGCACCAGTTTGCGCGGGTTGCGCGTGAGGACGGCGGCCAGCGTGTTGACCAGCCCGGCGGTGATCTTCGGGGTGAGCGTCCCGGTCATGCCGAAGTCAATAAAGATGAGGTAGAACGGGCGGCCTTTCGCGCCGAAGTCGGCCTTTTCATCCTCGACAGGCAGCGGATAGACGAACAGGTTGCCGGGATGCGGGTCGGCATGGAAGAAGCGGTCTTCAAATACCTGCTTGAGGTACGTCCGCATCAGGCGGGTGGCGACCTCCTTGCGCTGGATTCCCGCCGCGTCCATCGCGTCATGGTCGTTGATCTTGATGGTGGTCACGTCCTCGATGGTGAGGACTTTATCGGTCGAGTGTTCCAGATAGACATGCGGCACATAAACGCCCATGTCGTCCTTAAACATCTGGGCAAAGCGGATGGCGTTGACCGCCTCGCGCTTGTAGGAAAGCTCCTCCAGCAGCACCCGCCCGAATTCTTCGGCCAGCGCGCGCGTATCCGCCCGGCGGTTGACGACGCGGAACCACATGGCGATGCGCGCCACAATCCGCAGCGCGGCGAGGTCGGTATAGCAGACTTTATCAATGCCGGGGCGCTGCACCTTGACGACGACTTTCTCGCCATTACGCAGGCGGGCGCGATGCACCTGCCCCAGCGAAGCCGCCGCGACAGGCACCTCGTCCAGCCATTGGTAGCGCGCGCCGATCTCGCCGAGTTCGGCATCCAGCACCGCGCGGATTTTGGCATAGGGGATGCTCGGCACTTCGTCCTGAAGCCCGGCCAGTTCCTGCAAAATCTCTGGCGGCAGCACGTCGAAGCGGGTGGAGACAAACTGGCCGAGCTTAATCATCACGCCGCCCATCGCCACCGCATACAGGCGAAACTCGCGGGCATAGCCCTGCCAGCGGCGCATGTTGGTGCGCTCGATGTACTCGTCCATGCCCAGCCAATGCTCGACAAAGTAGTACCAGAACAGCAGCCGCACCAGCAGCCACGCCGCCCACACCAGCGAACGGAAGAAACGCACCTGCAGGCGCAAAGAGCGCCCGCGCGGTGGGTTGCGGTAATCAATGGGCGGCAGGGGCAGGTTATCCGGCATCTGCTGCACAGGCTGCATGACCGGTTCGGGGTGCGGCGGTGGCGCGGGGTTAGCCCCGGTTTTTACCTCTTCCGCCGGGTATTCAAGCACCGCGTCCTCAAGATGTGCGCTGCTTCGCCCGTTGCCCATTGGCGGCGAAGCGGATGCGGAGGGTAGATTGGTCGAATTTCGCATCGGCGATCTCTAAGTCCCATAAACTGTATGGCAGAACGATGTTGCGACGGTAGGGGCCAACGCGCAGCGTAAGTTCATCACGCGAGCGATAAATATCCAGATCATCCTTGCGGGCGAAGGGCAGCGGCACGATCAGGCTGTAAATGCCGTCTTCGTCGGTTTCGATGCTGTGTGTCTTGCCGTCGAACAGCTTTTGCGCCGGGTTGTCATCGCCGTAAAGCTCCTGTGCCAGCCGGCGCAGCGTCTCCAGCCCGCCCACTTCCTGGCTGAGCAGCGGGGCCTTGAGCAGCGGCAGTTCACCAAAGGCCTCCGCGATCAGCCCCAGATTCTTCTGCTGGTTGTCCTTCGCCATCGCAAAGTATGGGTCGGTCACTTCGTCGGGGATGATACGGTTGCACAGGATGGCATCGGTGGCGTACCCGTACAGGTTGAGGTAGGTGTAGGTGCGCTGCGTCTCCTTGATGACCATGCGCTCCGGGT
>CAZJSU010000160.1:2310-7483 GCA_964548765.1 uncultured Anaerolineaceae bacterium | reverse complement strand
CATAATTTTACAATCCTCTTTCTTCGATCAGGCGCAGCACCTCAAGCTGCATTTCGGCGGAGCGGCGGCCAAGACTGGCGAGTTCCACGCTAAAATCTGCGCCGCTCAAATGGCGGTTGGCCTGTGTCAGACAGGCCATCGCCCAGCGCAGGTTGCCGCAAATCTCCCACCAGTCCACCGCCGCGCGGTCTACCTCGCGCCCGCTGGCGCGTTCATAGGCCGCGATGAACGGCTCGCGGTCGGCGATACCGCCCAGGCGCAGATGCCCAACCCCGAAGCGCCAGTCGCGCATACAGGGGTAGCCGAGTTCTTCCAGCGGGTCGCCCAGATGCGCGAATTCCCAATCAATGACGGCGCTCAGGCCGTCTTCGTTGACGATCAGGTTGCCCAAACGAAAATCGCCATGCACCAGTGTAAGCTGGTCACAGGCGGGCGCGTGCTGCTCTGCCCACCGCAGGCCAAACTCCAGCGCCGGGTTCTGCACGTTGAGCGCGTTCAGCGTCTCCCGAATCTGCATGATGGCTTCCTGCGCGGGCGATAGCCCCTCGCGCGGGGCGGGCAGGAAGCCCAGCCCGTGCTGGCGGTAATCAATGGCGTGAATATGTGCTAACTGCTCGGCCATCTGCCCCGGCAGGCGTTCCCGCGCCCGCGCGAGTTCCGGCATCTGCACCACCTGCCGCCCGATAGAAACGCCTTCGACGTAATCCATCAGCAGAAACGGGGTTTCCACCACATCGGGCGCGGCGCTGTGCCAGCGCGGGCGCGGCACCAGCACGCTGTTCTCATAAGCCGCTTGCAGCAGCGCGAACTCGTCCGCCCGCGTCAGCGCCTCCGCGAACATCGAGCTTGCCAGATCACGCCGCAGCACAAGCCGCTGGCGCTCCCCGCCCAGCGTCACCGTCACCCGCCAGCTATCGCGCGACGCGCCGCCCGCCAGCGGCACAAGCTCGTCAACCGTGACCTCGCCGCCTGACTGCTGGCTGATGAATGTTTGTAAGCCTGTTTTTAAACGATCGGGAGTCATAAACGCTACAGCCCTGACTTAGCAACTGTGGCTTATTGTACCGAATTCTATGGATTTCGCAGAACTGGGAGGCATGGCAACCTAAAAGGGCTGGCACCTCGGAGAGAAGCACCAGCCCCCACACAAGATTGGGAGTTTGGAAGATCGCCTTCAACACTGGCTGTGGTTTAGCCAGCCTGTTAACCATTAAAGCACAACCACCCGGCAGCGGCATCGGCAGTAAGGCGGAACGCCTGCTCAGATGGAAAACGGAGTTGAAAATCCGCCATACGGGGGAGAGACAGCGCCGCCGTTTATGCTGGCTGGCTGCGCTGCATGTAATCAGCGATCTGCTGCAATTCCTGCCTGTAAATGCGGCGCATAATCGGTGTCGTTGTCAGGCGCTCGATGAAGCCCGCCAGGCCGGGGCGTGTCCTCATATCGGTAGCGATTGTCAGGTGTGTCTGTCGCCCGTTCTGCACAGGCTCGAAGGTGAAGGTGGTGTAGAGGCCGTTTTCGGCATCTTCCTCGGCCAGCACGCGCCCCGGTTCTGGCTCGGTAACGAGCATCCGCATGGTGCGCTTCGCCCCCATGACGTTCATCTCCACGCGGATTTTCGTCCCTGCGCCCTGCCCGCCTTCCTCGACAACCAGATCAACAAAATACGGTTTGGGCAGGATAGCCGGATGCCCGACACGGTAATCCGACAGCACGGCGTAGACCGCTTCGGCGGGCGCGGGGATGAACAGCGACTCTTCAACACGGGTGGTGTTCATGAGCTTTTCTCCTCCTGATTTTTAATGGACGGTGGCATAATTCTTATTATCGTGAAATTCTGCACAATTTGCACCGTACTTTAGGGATATTGGTCTCTCCACCCTTTGGCGGAGGCCATCATGAGAGTTACAATTGTCACAATGATGGCTCTATAGACCACAGAGAACATAGGGGAAAGCTGACGTTTTATACTTCGGTGCCGTCGCTGCGTTCTCTGCGGTTCAAAATAAGGGAAAAAACTTATGGCAGACTCGCCGGAAATTCGTGAGCGTGTGCTGGAACAACTAAACGCGCGCAGCCGTACCCTGCTGGAAGGCGCAGACCGCGCTGGTGCGCGCGCAATGCTTAAGGCCATCGGGTTCACTGACGATGACCTCGCCAAGCCGATCATCGGCATCGCCAACACGTGGACAGAGATCGGCCCGTGCAATTTTCACCTGCGGCGGCTGGCGGCAAAGGTGAAGGAAGGCATTCGCGCGGCGGGCGGCACGCCAATGGAATTCAACACCGTCAGCATTTCCGACGGTATCACGATGGGGACGGAAGGCATGAAAGCCTCGCTCATCAGCCGTGAGATGATCGCAGACTCAATTGAACTGGTCGCGCGGGCCAATTACTTCGACGGCGTGATCGCGCTGGCCGCCTGTGACAAGACCATGCCCGGCACGATTATGGCGCTCCTGCGGCTGAACGTGCCTTCGCTGATGCTCTACGGCGGCACGATTATGCCCGGTAATTACAAGGGGCAGGACATTGACCTTGTGACGGTCTATGAGGCGATTGGCGCGCACGGCAGCGGCAAGATCAGCGACGAGGAACTGAAAGCGATTGAGAACGTCGCGTGTCCGGGGCCGGGGGCTTGCGGCGGGCAGTTCACCGCCAACACGATGGCGATGATTGCCGAGGTGATGGGCATCTGCCCGGTGGGTATGGCTGATGTCCCCGCAGAAGACCCGCTGAAAAATGACGTGTCACACCGCGCGGGCGAGCTGATGCTCAAGCTGATTGAGATGGACCTGCGCCCGGATAAGATCGTCACCCGTAAAGCGCTGGAAAACGCTATCGCCAGCGCCGCAGGCACAGCGGGCAGCACCAACGCCGTGCTGCATACACTGGCCTTCGCCCGCGAGATGGGCATCGAGTTCACCATTGACGACATTGAGGCCATCAGCCGCCGCACGCCGATCATTACCGACATGCGCCCCACCGGGAAGTACGTCGCGCTGGATTTGTACAAGGCGGGCGGCATCGCGCTGGTGGCAAAGCGCCTGATTGACGGCGGCCTGATGCACGGCGACACGATGACCGTGACCGGGCGCACGCTGGGCGAGGAAGTGGCGAACGCCAAAGAAACACCCGGCCAGCAGGTCGTGCGGCCACTGGATAACCCGATCAACACAGGCGGCGGGCTGGTCATCCTGAAGGGCAACCTCGCGCCCGATGGCGCGGTCGTCAAGCTGAAGGGGACGGAGCCGAATCATCATCGTGGGCCTGCGCGCGTGTTCGACTGTGAGGAGGACGCTTTCGAGGCGGTGCAGCAGCAGAAGATCAAAGCGGGCGATGTGGTCGTGATCCGCTATGAGGGGCCTGTCGGCGGGCCGGGAATGCGTGAGATGCTCCAGACCACAGCGGCGATTGTCGGGCAGGGGCATGGCAGCGACGTGATGCTCATCACCGATGGCCGTTTCAGCGGCGGCACGCGCGGCCTGTGCATCGGCCATATCGCGCCGGAAGCGATGGTCGGCGGGCCGCTGGCGGTTGTTCAGGAAGGCGACATGATCGTGGTGGATGTCGAGAAGCGCACACTGGACGTGGAGCTGAGCGCGGAGGAAATCGCGCGGCGGCGGGCGCAGTGGCAGCGGCCCGACCCGCATTACACCAGCGGCGTGATGGCGAAATACGCCGCCACCGCTCAACAGGCCAACGACGGCGCGGTGACAAATGTGAAATAAGCAGCAGCAAAAAGAGCGCGGTGGTGGCCGCGCTCTTTTGTATCAGCTTGCAGACGGGTTAGGCCAGTTCCGGGGTCATGTACTGCGCCAGCAGGCGCGCGACGGCCTCCGGGCTGGAGAGGGTTTCCCACATATTGCGCGGGATGGAGAACATCTCAAAGAACCTGTCGGCCACTGCCTGATTCATCATCGCGCCAACCAACAGATCAGCCACGTGCGCGGGCGGCGGCTGGAGCATGGCATTTGCCCAGTTGGTCGAATACTGTGCTTCCGCCCACATCGCTTCCTCTGCTATGTGGCAGAACACCTCATCATAGACGGCGTGCGCGGTGATCTGCTCGGCCAAAATCCAAGCGCTGAGGACGGAGGTGTTCGCGCCCTGCCCGACAATCGGGTCGTTGAGGATATGCGCGTCCCCCACCGCCATAATCAGCTTGCCGTTGCTCAGGCGGGTGTAAGCCTGCCGCACGGTGGGCGCGAACGCGCCTTGCAGGACGTTGCGCGGGCTGGTCACGCCGAAGGTGGCCTTGTCAACGCGCTCGTAGATGGTCGGCGCGTGGTGGCGCAGGATGTCCAGCACGGCTGCATGGAAGGCCGCCGGGTCATCCTGATAGCGGGTCTGCTCCAGCGCGCTGAAGCCCGCACCGGGTACGCCCTCGATCAGCAGCCCACGGAATGTCCCCTGTGGGGTGTACATCATGCCCTGAAAGATTTCGCCATGCCCCGGCGAAACGTTGAAGGTGAAGTCGGTATCCCCCTCAGCGATGCCATCGTAGATGCCAGCACAAAGGATGCGCTGCGGCTGGCTGTAGGGCGAGCGATCTTCGCGGCGGGCGAACAGGCTGGTCAGGTGCTTGCCACCGCTGGCAACCACGACAAGGCTGTAGCTTTCGCTCAGTTCCAACAGGTCGGCTTCGGTGATCGTGCCAATGACCACCCGCCCCCCGCGAGCGACAAATTCTTCCTGCAGGCGCGCCTGATAGACCCGGACATCCACAAATGAGGCCGGGCTGGGCAGCGTGCCAGCAAAGCTGATCGCGGGGTCGCCATGCACGTAAAAACGCACATGACGCAGGTTCAGGCCGTCCTCATCCCAGTAATCAATGCCGAGTTTGTGTTCCAGCGCGATGGTCGGCGCGGAGCGCGCAACCGTGTTTAAAAGCTGGCCTTCGACAAGCTGCGCGGGTGTTTTATCGGTGAAAATCGTCGCGTCTACGCCGTTGGCCTGCAGCACAAGGCCGAGATGCAGCCCGGCGAAGCCTGCGCCAACAATAGCAATTTGTTTACTCATGGTTCCCCTTGTCCTGTTGTGTTGATGTGTTGGTGTGTACAGCCAAGGAACATTAAACGGCAAAGCGTACCTGACGTAATCCGCCGAAAGTTGGAGAAGGGTTTCCGTTGTTGGGCTTATTTCACGCGCCGGAAGCTGGCACTTTGGAGG
>CAZJSU010000160.1:0-2210 GCA_964548765.1 uncultured Anaerolineaceae bacterium | reverse complement strand
GCTACGTGGAGCTTGCCCTTTCGCCATGTGGCGGGGGATAATAAGCGCAGCGTTTTTAATCAGGCAAACCTTCGATGTCCAAAGTCCTGCATATCGTCATAGATGGCTGTCGCCCGGACGGACTGGCGCAGGCCGACACCCCCTACCTCGACTCGCTGTGGCAGCGCGGCGCGTATAGCTGGCGCGCGCAGTCGGTCATGCCCAGCATCAGCCTGCCGTGCCATTCGAGCATGTTTCGCGGCGTGCTGCCCGCCAAACACGGGACGACCACCAACGTCTACAACCCGGCCACCGGCGCGTTCCCCAGCGTGATTGACGTGGCCTATAAAGCGCACCTGCACACCGCCATGTTCGCCAGTTGGGGCGAACTGCGTGATCTGGCCGAGCCGCCGAGCCTGCAAATGTGCTGGCTGCGTAACCCCGGTTATGGCGAGGACAACGACGGGCTGACCGTCGAGGCGGCGCTGCCTTACATCACCACGCAGCAGCCGGATTACTGCTTCGTTTATCTGGGCGATGTGGATATTTTCGGGCATGGCTTCGGCTGGATGTCGCCGGAGTATATCGCCACTATCGAGTCTAACGATAAGCTGGTTGGGCGGCTGCTGGTGGCGCTGGATACCAGCGGCCTGCGTGATGATTACGCGATTCTGGTGCAGTCCGATCATGGCGGGCATGACAAGGAACACGGGACTGATGCGCCAGAGGACATGACGACTATCTGGTTTCTGCACGGCCCCGGCGTGAAGCAGGGGCATGAGCTTCAGACGGATTTTGACCTGCGCGCCACGCCGCCAACCATCGCCCATCTGCTCGGCATTGAGCGCCCGCCGGAGTGGGACTCCGAGCCAGTGTATGATGCCTTCGAGTAGCAGAGTCGTCACACTGCTTGGCCTGGGGCTGATGCTCTCGCTGTTCGGCGACACGGCCATCTACATTGTGCTGCCAACGCATTATCACACGGCGGGCATCCTGCTTACGCAGGTAGGACTGATGCTCTCGGCCAACCGCCTGATTCGCATCTTCATCAACAGCCCCTACGGCCTGCTGATCGAGCGCTGGCCGCGCCGCCGGGTGCTGATCGCCTCGCAGTTGATCGGTGCGGCGGCCAATTTCCTGTATGTGTTCACCGGCTTCTGGCCGCTGCTGATTGGCCGCCTGATCTGGGGCGTGGCATGGGCGGGCATCTGGATCGGTGGCAACACCGCTGTGCTGGATGTCGCCGACAGCGGCAATCGCGGGCGGCTGGTCGGGCGTTTTCATGCATGGGGCTTTGTCGGCTTCGTGGGCGGGTCGCTGACAGGCGGTGTGCTGACCGACACCTTCGGTTATCAGACCGCGTTTTTCGCCTGCGGCTGCATCTCGCTGGCCGCCGCGCTGCTGTGGTTCTTCTTCCTGCCAGAAACCCGCCCTGCCGCCGCAGCCCCGACGACACCCTTACCAGACGATGCGCCCCTGCCCGCAGGCCTACCCGCCCGCAGCCGCGTGCCAATCGTCACAGCGGCGTTACTCATGGGACTGAACTGGCTGATCTTCTTAGGCATGATGGGGGCGATGCTGCCGCTGCTGTTGCAGGAGCGCGTGGGCGCGTCGCTGGTGATCGGCGCGCTGCTGATCCCCATCACCACGCTGACAGGCATCATTGCCGCGCTGAAGGATACGGTCAGCCTGATCTCCGCGCCGCTTTCCGGCTGGCTGTCGGACTGGCTGCGCGACCGTTGGCGGCTGATGCTGGCTTCGCTGGTGACGGGCGTGATCGCGCTGCTGCTGATCGCGGGCGGGGCGAACCTGCTGGTGGTTGGGGGTATCCTGCTGGGCGCGGCGACCACCAGCATTTTACAGACGCAGATCACGGCGGTGGTGGGCGATTATTCCGGCTTTAACCGTCAGGGGCGTACACTGGGGGTGCTGAACACGGTGGGCGACCTCGGCAGCGCCACCGGGCCGCTGCTGGCCTTCGCGCTGATTGACCCGGCCAACCTGAGCCAGTCGCTCGGCAGTGTGTTTATGATGGCCGCGCTGCTGCTGCTGGTCGCGCTGCCCTGGGTGGCGTGGGTCGGCCAGCGCGAGCGGCGGCGGGCCATGCCTTCTCCGATTGAGACAGTCATCAGGAATTAAGTTTCGTTACGGACGCGATATAAGGCTTGTCCGTCGTTGCCCTTATGATTTTTAAGGTTCACAGGAGTTCAAGTAAGACTTCAATGCATCGC
>CAZJSU010000159.1:0-7572 GCA_964548765.1 uncultured Anaerolineaceae bacterium | reverse complement strand
CGACACTGAGGCACTCATCACGGCTTGACGATGAAGACGGCTCCCGTAAAACCGCTGCCTTCATCAATGGCCTCCATCACCCGATGCACAAAATCGCCATACGCCTCCGTAGCAATCGCCACCAGATCATAGCTGTTCTGATGCACTTCATGGGCGATCTCGGCTTCCGGCGTACCCTGTCGTAACCGCAGCGCCCCCTGCACGCCCTGTCGCCATAGATAGTGGGTACAGGCCGCGAGGTGTTCGCTAATCACCGTGTCTGGCTGGATAAAATCGGTCAACTGGCTTTTGATGTAAGCGCTGGCGGAAGCCGAGGCGACCATCAGCAGGGTCACGGAGGTGTTTTGCTGGACAGCAGGCAGGATGCCATGCAGGACGTTAAAATCTGGCGCGTGGCCGCGCAGGATGACAAGAATCCGCTGAAGCGGTTGTGGCGCGGTGGTGAACAACAGCAGCGACGGGTAATCTGGCCCCAGCAGTGGCTTGATGCCGGCTGGGCGCGGCATGTGCGTCACCATGATATGGGCATCGCCTTTTTGCGGCAGCGGCGACAACCCGGAATGCGCGTTAGGGGCGGTCTCCAATATGGTGATCTGCTGTGCTGGCAGCGTAAACAGCGCGGCGGCGTACTGCTGTCCCCAGGCGATTTTCTCCGGGGTGTCGCTCCACACGCTGACCTGTGGAGTCTGATCGTGAGCGGCTTCCGGCCAGAGTTTATGCAGCGTCTGGATGATTTCCTGTGCCTGCCCCTGCACCGGGACAATTTTCGTTTCCAGCACCGCCGTCAGCAGGCGGATCGCGTTGGGGTTGTCCGCGTGTGCCATCACGACCGTGATCGCTTCATCGTCCTGCGCGATCGGGATGGCGAGATGATAGTAAGCGATCTGGCGCGGCAAGCGTTTCGCCAGGGCTTCGTTGAGCGTGATCTTACTAAGTTCAATCTGTGGGTAAATCATAGTTCGTGCTGGATCATCAGGGCATAACCGATGCCCGGAACGGACTCGATCTGAATTTCATGATGCGCGTGCGTATCCAGTTTGCGCCGCAGGCGGTAGACAAGCTGTTTCAGCATGGCGCGGTCGCCCCCGGCAGGCCCCCATACGTAGTCAATCAGCGTGTCCGCAGGCAGCACCCGGCCATCATTGAGCATCAACGTTTCCAGCAGGCGATATTCCAACTGCGTCAACTGGATCGCTTCGGCTTCAGGTTGTTCAACACAATGGCGTTCGGCGTTCAACGTCAGGCCGCCCACCGAAAGCTGGCGCGGCAGGTTGGTCTGCCCTGCCCGCCGCAGGACAGCCTGCACCCGTGCCACCAACTGCGCCGGGCTGAACGGTTTGGTAATGTAATCATCCGCGCCAATATCCAGCCCTTTGATGACATCCTCATCACTGTCGCGCACCGTCAGCATGATGATCGGGGTATCGGCTTTGGCGCGAATGGCTCTGCACACCTGCAAGCCGTCCAGCCGGGGCAATTCAATATCCAGCACAATAATCTGCGGCTCATCCTGCTCCCAGCGTTCCAGCGCGGTTTGCCCGTCGTGCGCCAGCACAATCTGAAAGCCCGCCCGCCGCAGCGTAAACGAAATCACATCTGCTAATACCAGATCGTCATCTACAATAAGCGCCTTCATGCCTCACCTCGGGGCAGCGTAAACCAGAATAACGTCCCGTGATGATGCCCCGGCAGCACCCCCACCGCGCCCTGATGCGCCTCAACAATCGCCCTGACCACCGACAGGCCCAACCCGCTGCCATGATCGGCAACCGCGCCAGGGGTATCTTCCAGCCGCACAAAACGCTGGAAGATCGTTTCGCGGCGCTGCTCAGGGATGCCCACGCCCTCATCGTGAACCTCAATCCGCCATACCGCGCCTGCCTGGCGCACGACAATCGTGATGGTCGAGGCGACCGGGCTGTATTTGCTGGCGTTGGAAAGGAGGTTGACCAGCACCTGCGTCAGGCGCGGCGGGTCGGCCTTAAGCTGCGTCGGGCTTAGCGGCAGTTCCAGCAGCACTTTCTGCTGGCGGCGGTTGAGCAAGGGCTGCATGAGATGGAGCGCTTCGCCCAGAACATGCTTCAGATCGGTGGGCTGGCAGCGCAGCTTGAAATGATTAGAGGCTATTTTGCTGCTTTCCAGCAGGTTATCAATGAAGTTCTGCAAGCTGGTGGTACTCAGCAGCAGCGAGTTCAGCAGTTCACGCACCTCATGGCCTGAGAGCCGCGTCAGGTTCTCTGAGAGCAGTTCGAGCGAGACCTTGAGGCCGGAGAGCGGTGTACGAAACTCGTGCGAGATGTTCGCCAGAAAGTACGCTTGCAGGTTTTTGTGATAGGCTTCTTCGGTGATGTCCCGCAGCACAATCGTCGCCTCGCCATCCACTGTGGGGCGCACCCGAGTGACCGAAAGCATGATCCTGCGCCCGCTGCTTGTCTGCGCGCTGACCGGGCTGGTATGCCCCACTGGGGGGATGCTGTCGGCAAAGTCTGGCGAAAACAGCGCGGACAGGCTTTGCTGCTGTGCCGCTTCTACCGCGTATTCCGTAATCTGCGCCGCGCCGCTGCTAAAAAAGGTGACGCGGCTCTGGCGGTCGTAAGTGACGATGCCTTCATGGATGGACTGGATAAGCGTGTATGCCCAATCGCGCGACCATGCCAGTTCTTCCAGCGTGTTCGCAAGGCTGATGCGGCTCTGTTCCAGCGTGGCGGCGAGTGTGCGAATATCCGGGGTGCGCGCCTGCACGTTAATCGGTAACTTCAGGTTGCCGCTGCCAAGCGTCTGCGCGGCCAGCGTGAGTTCAGAGAGCGGGTGAACCAACCTGCGAATGTACAACCCGCTGAGGATTACCCCGACGAAGGCGACCACAAAGGCGCTTAAGAAAAGCACGGCGATGACGCGGCTTTCGCCCGCCAGAATCTCGGCGGCGGGAAATTGCAGGAGCAGTTCTCGCGCCGTGAGGTTGGCGATCTCCGGCAGGTCGTTCACCCGCTGGTAGTAAACCTGCCCATCTACAAGCACTTGCGGCGCGATGGCGGCTGCCTCCCTTAAAAACACGAACTGAAAATCCTCCGGCGAAACGAGGCGGTGATTCAGCGCGAATTCCAGATTTAAGCCACCATGCACATACCCTAATGTGCCGACAGGCTTCCGCACCGTTAACAGGCCGGGGTGGTCGCCGTCTGCCGACGGTTGGCCGGCCATGATCTCGCCTGTGGTGTTGGTCACATAGAGAAAATCGAGGGGCGTATCCGCCCGAAACTCGGTGAGGTAATCCTCCATCGCCGCGCTGTCCTGCTGTGTCATCAGCCGTGCCAGCGTCGGGCGCTGTGCGGCCAGCGACAGCAGATATTCCAGATTGGCCGCCTCCAGTTGAATGATGCCGCTGCTGAACCGCTGCGTATCGGTGATGCGGTGGTTGATCTGCGTGTCAAACTCCGCCCGCATCACCCGATAAGCGGCCAGTGCTGCCGTCAGCGTGGTCAGGGTGACGGCCAGCACCATCATAATGACCAGACGATGAGTCAGCCGCAGCGGGGACACTGGCCTGCTCATTCTGGCGAACAACGATGTCTGTGGGCTTGCCGCATCAGCCACCATAGGGTTAAACCTGTTCAAGTGAACGTCGTCTATCATTATCAACTCAGCGGCAGCAAATGAAAATCCCGTACTCCTGCCCATACCGTATCGCCGGGGCGGATGCCAAGCTGGCGCGCCGCATCGGGCGATAGCACCGCCTGCACAGGCTCCTCCCAGCCTTCCAGCCGGAGCGTTACTTTCTCCAGCACGCCAGCAAAAGCGACCGACTGAATGACCCCTTTGCCCAGCACAGCGCCTTGCAGCCTGTCGGCTGTCAGCGCAATTTCCACCGCTTCCGGGCGCAGCATCATCTCCACGAACTGGCCGGAGAGGTGATCGGTTTGCGCGGGCGCGGGGAAGTCGCGCTCGCCAAAGTACAGCCTGCTGCCATTGCGCCGCGCCCGCAGCAGGTTGGCGTTGCCCAGAAACGTAGCTGTGAAGCGGTGGGCGGGCTGGCGGTAAAGCTGGTCTGGCACGCCCACCTCAAGCAGTTCGCCGCATTCGATAATACCGATGCGGTCGCCCAGTTCAAACGCCTCGTCCTGATCGTGCGTGACCAGAATCGCGGTGACGTTGAGCCGCTGCTGAAGCTGGCGCAAGTTCTGGCGAAGCTGCGCGCGAATCTTCACGTCCAGCGCGCCGAAGGGTTCGTCCAGCAGCAGCACATCCGGGTTTTGTGCCAGCGCCCGCGCGACCGCGACGCGCTGCTGCTGCCCGCCGGAAAGCTGCGCGGGCAGGCGGTCGCCCATGTCCCCCATCTCGATCAGTTCCAGCAGTTCGCGCACCCGCGCCTCGCGTTTCGGTCGTGGCACGCGGTCAATCTCCAGACCGAAGGCGATGTTCTGCGCGGCGGTCATGTGTTGAAACAGCGAGTAGTTCTGGAACACGAACCCGGTGCGGCGCTGCTGTGGCGGCAGGTGCGTAACCTCGCGCCCGTTGAGGTCAATTTGCCCCCCGTCCAGCCGCGTTAACCCGGCGATAATGCGGAGCAGCGTACTCTTGCCGCTGCCGCTTGCGCCCAGCAGCACAAACATCTCTCCGGCCTCAATTTCCAGACTGATGCCTTTTAACACCGGCTGCTGTCCATAATGTTTGGTGACATCATGCAGTTTAATGGACATTTTCTTCCTCCTTGCGGGCTGGTTGGGGATGTGTGAGTTTTAAGGACATGAGGATCACGACAGCGATCAACCCTAACAGAATCGCCATGCTGTAAGCGCCCGTGTCGTTACGGTCATGGATGGAGCGATAAATATAGACGGTCGCTGTCTCGGTAATCCTCTGGATACCGCCGCCAGCCACTGCCGCCGCGCCGAACTCCCCCAACGAACGCGCCAGAGTCAACACCAGCCCGTAGATGATGCCGTGCCGGATGCCCGGAAAGACGATGCGCCGAAACACCAGCCAGCGGCCAGCGCCCAGCGTATAAGCGGCTTCTTCCTGCTCGATGGTGAGCGCGGCCAGAATGGGCATGACCTCGCGGACGACAAACGGGAGCGACACGAAGATAGTGACCAGCAGCATCCCCGGCCACGAAAACGCGATCTGTACGGGCAGGTTATTGAGCCAGCCCTGCCGCCCGAACAGCACAATGATGACAAAGCCGACGATCACCGGGGAGACGACAAACGGCAGGTCAACCAGCGCGTTCAGCAGCCGCTTGCCGGGAAACTCGTGCCGCACCAGCACCCACGCGGTAATCACCCCCAGCGTGACATTGACCGCCGAGGCCAGCACGGCCAGAATGAACGTCAGCCGTAACGCCAGCAGCGCGTCGGGCGCGGTAATGGCCGCCCATACAGCGCCCAGCCCTTCCTCCAGCGCGCTGCCGAAGATGGCGACCAGCGGCGCGATCACCAGTACCGCCGCATACGACATAACCGCCAGCACCAGCATACGCTGTACCCAGTTACGAAGTGGCTGTTCACGCATGGTTACGCCTCCTGACCAGTCCATCGGCGGCGAACGTTGTCACCAGCGCGATCAGCAGCATCACCAGCGACACCGCGCTGGCGGCTGGCAGGTTGCCACCCTCGACCTGACCGTAAATGTACACGGTGGCAACCTGTGTCTGGCGCGGGATGTTGCCCGCGACGATCACAATGGAGCCGAACTCCCCCAGCGCCCGCGCGAAGCTCAACATACCGCCTGTAACCACCGCCGGGGCGATGGCCGGAAGCACGATGCGGCGGAAAGTCGTCCAGCCAGAAGCACCCAGCGTATGGGCGGCTTCTGCCTGATTCATGTCCAGCTTCGCCAGCACGGGCTGAACGGTACGAATGACGAAGGGGTAGCTGATGAACATCAGCGCCAGCACGATACCGGGCGGCGCGAACAGAACCCGTACCCCTAACGCCTGCTGGAAAAAGCCGCCGACCAGCGTTTGCGGGCCGTAGAGCAGCACCAGCATCACGCCTGTAACCAGCGTCGGGATAGCGAACGGCAGGTCAATCACCGCGTCCAGCAGGTGCTTGCCGGGAAAGCGATAATGCACAAGGGCATAGGCGGTCAGCGTCCCCATCACGGTGTTGATGACGGCCATCAACCCGGCTGTCCATATACTCAACCAGATGGCGCTGAGGGCGATGGGCTGGGTGATACTGTTCCAGAACGTTTCCCAGCCATAGCGCAGCCCTTCAAAGGCGATAATCAGCACCGGGACGGCCACCAGCACCAGCAGATAGGTCAGCGCGGCGGCGCGCAGCCCCCAGGCTCCATACGGAGCCTGAGCCTTTGTGCGTGTTTCCTGTTTTAGCCACAGGGCAGATTGCGCCATCGCTGCTACTCCTGCGCTTCAGCGATGACCTGCGCGAAAAACCCTGTTTCCGTGAAGAACGCCGCGCCCACTTCATCCCACCCGCCGAAGTCAGCAATCGTGAAAATGTCCTCTGGAATGGGGAACAGGCTTTCGTCCAGCGTGCCTTCCGGCCATAGCGCGGCGGCTTCCGTTGCTTCTTCGGTGTCCTCTGCCCCGTCTGCCTGTGCTGTGTGGATCACGGGCGGACGGTAGCCCTTTGACGCGAAAATGGCCTGTGCTTCCGGTGTATAGAGGAAGGCGACAAACGCCTCTGCTGCCTCGCGCACCCCATGCGCGTCTGCATAGGCATCTACCACCGCCACCGGGTTCTCGATGAGGATGGTGGACGACGGGTAAACGATGTCATATTCGTCGCCAGCGGCGATGCCCGCGTAATACTCGTTTTCGTAAGTAATCAACACATCGCCGATGCCGTTGCTGTAGGTAATCACGCTGTCGCGCGCGCTGGGGTCAAGTACGCTGACATTGGAGAACAGGTCTACCAGAAACTGGTATCCCCCGGCTTCGCCAACCTCGTAACCCGGCACATGCCCGCGCCATGCCGCGCCGTAAGCCCCCATGACGTTCCACTGCGCGCCGCCGCTGGTGAACGGGTCGGGAGTCAGCACTTCGATGCCCGGTTGCGCCAAATCCACCCAATCCTGAATGTTGCGCGGGTTGCCGGGGCGCACCAGCAGCGCCACCAGCGACGTGCTCACCATGCCGTGATAGTCGTTGGCCTGCCAGTCGTGCGTAATCAGCCCGGCCTCGACCAGACGAGTCACGTCACGCTCCAGCGACAGCGCGACGATATCGGCTTCAAAGCCGCCCGCGACCGCGCGGGACTGCGCCCCAGAGCCAAGATACGACTCCTGAAAGTTGACCTGCTGACCGGTCTGCGCCTGCCAATAGGCTTGGAACAGGGGAATGATCTCGATATAGGCTTCGCGGGGGGTGGTATAAGCCGCCAGCGTCAGCGTGATCGCCTCCTGCGCGCGGATCACTTGTACACTGGTCAGCAGCACTACCACCAGTAAAACGATCTTGCTCATCCATTTGTGCCGCATGAGTTATGCGCTCCTTGTGTATGCATCACGTGAAGGGGAGCATAACTGAGGTAGGTGATAACAGGGGTTACATGGTGGTCACAAGTTGGTTACAAATGGCATTAAAATGGGCCGATGAGCCTGAATGGGTAT
>CAZJSU010000158.1:0-7589 GCA_964548765.1 uncultured Anaerolineaceae bacterium | reverse complement strand
GGGGATAAAGCCTACCCCACGCTGACCTCTTTGCCGTCTACGAGCGCGGCGAACTGCAAGCCGTCGTCGTTGGCATCAATATGCACTTTGGTGCCAGCGGGCGGATTGGTACGCAGCAGGAAGTCGGCCAGCGGCTCGCGCACGAAGCGGCGGATGATGCGGCGCAGAGGCCGCGCGCCGTACTGCGGCTCGTCGTTCTGCGCCAGCATCCATTGCAGCGCGCCCTCGGTGAATTCCAGTTCCAGCCCGCGCTCCAGCGCCATCCGGTTCTCGGTTTTGACGTTCAGCTTGAGGATGTTGTACATATCCTCCTCGGAGAGCGAACTGAACATAATCACCTCGTCGAGGCGGTTGAGGAACTCTGGCCGGAACCACTCGCGCACCGCATCCATCGCTTCCTCGCGCACCTCGTCATCAATGACCGGAACGGCCAGTACGTCTGAGCCGAGGTTGCTGGTCAGGATGATGACCGTTTCGCTGAAGTTGGTGGTGTTGCCGCGCCCGTCGGTCAGGCGGCCTTCCTCGATGACTTGCAGCAGGATGTCCATGATGCGCGGGTGGGCTTTCTCCACCTCGTCGAACAGCACGATAATGTAGGGCTGCTGGCGCACACGCTCGGTTAGCTGGCCGCCGGCTTCGCTGTCCACATAGCCGGAGGGCGAACCGATCAGGCGGTTCAGGCTGCTCTCGTCCTTGAATTCGCTCATATCGAGGGGCAGCATCGCGTCCTCGCTGCCGAACATGAACTCGGCCAGCGCCTTTGCCAGTTCGGTCTTGCCGACACCCGTTGGCCCCAGGAACAGGAACGAGCCGATGGGGCGCTTGGGGTCTTTGAGGCCGACACGGGCGGTCTTGATGGCACGGCTGACCGCCAGTACCGCCTCGTCCTGCCCGATCAGGCGCTCCTTGATATGCTCGACCATGCTGGCGTAGCGCATCCGCTCGTCCTCGCCCAGTTTGCTGACCGGGATGCCGGTCATCTGGCTGGCGGTGAGGGTCACGTCTTCCGCGTCCAGTTCGGAGTGGTCTTTGATGTCCGGCTTGAAGGCGAGATGCGACTGGCGGCTCATGCTGACCATCGCGGCGGTGCGGTGCAGCAGATGCTCGGCGCTGCGGGGCAGCGGGGTCGCGCCCAGGTAGCGCTTGGCGAGGCGGGTCGCCAGCGGCAGCGCTTCGTCGCGGATGGTCAGGTCGTAATCGGCTTCCATGTGCGGCTTCATGATCCGCAGGATTTCGATGGTTTCCTCGACGGACGGCTCCTGCACGCGGAGAATCTGGCTGTTTTCGGTGATCGCCATCACATTTCCCAGCCGCGCGTTGTACTCGACCTCGTTGGTGGTGGCGATAATCACCGGGTCTTCGTCTAAAAAGGCCTTCTGGATGAGCGGCGTGGCCTTGCTGAAGTCGGCCTTGATGGGGCCGCCGAAGAAGCGATGCAGGTGCGGGATGAACAGGATGCCGCCTTTGGCCTTGCTCAGCCCGGCGCGCACGGCGTTATGGTCGTTGTCGAGCAGCGCGGTTTCGTCCACCTGCACAAGGCTGCTGAGTCCGGCGGGGCCTTTGCCCTCGGACATGAGCAGGGCGAGGCTGTAGGCGAGCGTGCGCTTGCCCACGCCGTCCGGCCCAAGCAGGATGATGTGGCGGTTGACGGCCTGGGTGAGGATGTTCATCATGTCGCGCAGCAGTTCCTCGCGGAAGTAAACCGCGCGCAGTTCGCCCGTTTTCGCCCCGGCAACGTAATCCTGCGTGGTGCTGGTGGTGGATTTGCCGCCGTACTGCTGGCGATCGCCGAGGATGTCCTGAATGGCCTTCGGCGTGATGCCGTGCTGGCGCAGCAGGCCGCTGGTACTCATGGAGCTTTCGGAAAGCACGAGCAGCACGTGGTCGGTATCCACGCGCGTTTCGTCGTTGGAGTTGGCGACGCTGAGCGCGTCGTCGAGCATGATGATCGTCTGGCGCGAGAGCGGGACGCTGCGGTTGCCCGCCGCTACAAAGTCGAGGTTGCCGTTCTGGTCACGGCGGCTTTCGACGGCCAGATGCACCTGACGGTCGAGGCGCTGAAGGTCTACGCCGCGACTGCTCTGGAAGACGTTCAGCAGGCGGGCGGCGGCGGTTTCCGGCTTTCGCAGCAGCGCCAGCAGCACAAGTTCCGGCATGATGGTCGGCTTGCGGTATTCGTCTTTCATCCTGACGGCATCGTTCATGGCCGCGTCGAGGTCTTTGGAGAGCAAATCGGGGTTCAGTGTTCCCATTGCGAGTATTGTCCTGTGGTTATTGCGTTCTGTCTTAAGTTAACCCGAAAACGGGGTGATAGACAAGTCCATGTAGGGGCATGATGCATCATGCCCTTACTAATATTATGCCACTCATAAATCACCTGAGCAGAGTCAGGAATTGCTTGGCGGCGAATGTAGTTGCGTCTGTTTTCAGCATGTTGCCCCTCATCAATACTGTACGCGAGAACCCGCCGGAAGTTCCGGCGCGAGGGTGACGGCAAGCTGCCCCTGTGCCGGGATCGCGCCGAAAAGTACCGCGCAGGCGGCGGGGACTGCCGGACGCATGGGGCTGTAGGTGGCGACGAAGGCGGCGACGTTGGGATAGGTGCGCCAGTCATAGGGCGAGAAGATGGCGACGGCGACGGTTTTCTCGGCGGGCAGGGCGTTGACGAGCGCCTGCTGCTCTGGCGTGTTGTAGGCGTTCTGCGTAAAGACGACGGCTACCTCGCTGGCGTTGGCCGCCTCCCGCGCCCAGCCGATCTCGTCCTGCGAGGGGTTATCGCTCACGCCGACCCAACGGACGTTCTGCGCGTACTGGCTGCATTCCTGCTGAATCTGGTAGCGGGTCGCCAGAAAGATGATGGCGGTGCTGCGCTCCGCCGACAGCGGCAGCAGGTTGTTGCGGTCATAGGCGACGGTCGTGCCAGCGCGGAACAGTTCATCAATAACGGCGGCATGGGCTTCGGCATTGACGCGCTGCGAAGCGCCGCCCACCTCAAGCGGCTGCCAGTCGAACAGGCCGTAACGCGCTTTGATGTCCAGAATGCGGTGGACGGACTCGTTGATGCGCTCTTCGGGGATGCTGCCGCTGCGAACCGCGTCCAGCACGGCCTGCATCATGCGCTCCTGAATGTCGAGGTTGATGCTCGGCCCGGCGGTGATGATGTCCAGCCCGGCGTTGACCGCCATCAGCGCGGCCTGCTCGTAGCTGAAGTTGAGGTCTACCGCGCTCATGTCTATCGCATCGGTCATGGCGATGCCGGTATGCCCTAGTTCGCCGCGCAGAATGCCGCTGACGACGGGCTGCGAGAGGCTGGCGGGTATGCCGGGCTGCGGCTCTAGTGCGCTGTACCAGATATGCGCGACCAGCACGGCCTCCGCCCCGGCCTCGATGGCGGGCTGGAAGGCGGCGATTTCCACGTTTTGCAGCCGTTCACGGTCGAGCCGGACGACGGGCAGTTCGCCATGCGAGTCTTCGCGGGTGTCGCCATGACCGGGGAAGTGCTTGAGCGTCGCCAGCACGCCGCTGTCCTGCAGGCCGCGCACATAAGCGGCGATGGCTTCCCCGGCGGCCTGCGGGTCGTTGCCAAAGGAACGGCGGAAGATGATAGGGTTATCGAGGTTGGTTTCGAGGTCGGCTACGGGCGCGAGGTTCATGTTGATGCCGACCGCCCGCAGTTCTTCGGCCACCATCGCGCCGATGTTGTAGGTCGCGTCGGTGGTATTGGCAGCGGTGAGGATGAGCGGGCCGGGAAGCTGGGTAAAGCCCTCGGCGAGGCGCTGGACAAGGCCACCTTCCTGATCTACAGCGATGAGCAGCGGCGTGCCGCCGATGTCGCGCATGGTTTGCTGGTAGCTGTTGGTCAGCGCGGTAATGCCCTCTGGCGTGGTGATGTTGGACGTGAACAGCACCAGCCCGCCGGGCTGCCAGCGGTGCAGGAAGTCGCGCCCGACTTCGGTTAATACCGAGCCGTGCAGCGTGGCGATGAACATCTGCCCGACGCGCTGTTCGAGCGTCATGGCGGCGATGCGGTCTTCGAGGGTTGGCGGTTGGGCGTAGGCGGGGGTGGTGAGCAGCAATAAAACGAACAGCAGCGAGATGACACGATTGATCTTAAACAAGGCGAACCTGTCTGTTTAGTGAACGATATAACACGGGCGGGTGAAGCCACCCGCCCCAGAGTCTAACCTTGAAAGGGGATTGCTGGAAGCGGAAATCTAAAGGACTTAATTCTGTTCACTCAGGCGGTAGCCGATACCGCGCACGTTTACGATCAGGTCGGCATCCTGCCCGGCCTGCTTCAGCTTGCGGCGCAGGTTGCTGACGTGCGGGCGGATGACCTCGCGCGCTTCGGCCTCGTCCACCGTGTAACCGCGCACCTCGCGCACCAGTTCATGGCACGAAACGACGCGCCCACGATGCGCCGCCAGATAGAGCAGCAGATCAAACTCGGTGGGGGTCAGGTCAATAGGGCGATCACCGACAGCGATCTGATAGCGCCCGGGGTAGATGGTCAGCGGGCCGAGTGTCATGTTATTGGTGACGGTTTCGGTGACAGGCTCCTGCACGCGCAGCATTTCGAGGTCATCGTCGCCATCTTCAAAGATTGTTTTTACGGTGTCGGTATCGCTGCGGGTCAGTTCGCTGACGTTGCTGCGAATGGCATCCAGCAGCGCGCGGCGGCGTTTGAGGTTGCGCGCGCGCTCAATGCCACGCGCGACGCTCTGGCGGATGTCCTGACTGGAACTGGGCTTAATCAGGTAGTCGTGCGCGCCCAGCCGCAGCGCCTCGACCGCCGTCCCCAGACTGGCATAGCCTGTCATGAGAATGACAATGGCATCGGGCGCGATGTCTTTAATGCGCTTGAGCAGTTCCACCCCGGTCAGGCCGGGCATCCGAATATCGGTTAACACCACGTCGTAACGGTCGGCCTTCATCATCTCCAGCGCTTCCTCGCCGCTGGCGGCCTCGTTGACATTGTAGCCGACCCGCTGGAGGGTCTTGCTCACCGAGTAGCGAATCGCGCCTTCGTCGTCCACCACCAGCACATGGGCGGTTTCGTTTGTTGCGTCCATCTGACCCCGCTTCGTTAATGTACGCTAATCTTTCCTTCAGGATACATAAATTAACTTGTTTTTGCAAATGCTACCTTGAGGATACTCGCTTGAAATTTTAATTGTTAGCCGCAGGTTGAGTAAAGAGAAAATAAAGGACACGTGGCGAGTCTTGTTGCAGCGCAAAATCTTCACTGATAAACCATTGTCCGGCGTAGAACAGCGCTGCGATCTGCCCGTTGACGGTGAGCAGGGGAAGCTGTGCGCGTAACGCCTGTGGGATTTTGCGGTTAATCAGCCACTTCCTGAGGCTCTGGTGATGGCCGCCCAGCCCTAACGGCGCGAACTGGTCACCAGCGCGGCGGGTACGCAGCGCCAGGTCTGCGCCGGACGGGATGGCGAGCGGCTGCGCGGCGGGTACGGGCGTGTCACTGGTGTGCAGAGTCCATGTGCCGCCCGGCAGCGGGGTGTGGCCGGGGGTGGTCGCTGATATTACGCTGTTGCGGGGGAGCAGGGGATAATTGTAAGGGGGTGGCGGGGCATCAGCACGCTCGACCACAACGGCGCTGTAATCCACACGCAGACGCAGCCCCCCCGGCAGAAGCGCCTGTGCGCCAGCTTCGCCGCGCGTCGCCAATGCTGCCGCCTGCGTGATGTGTTCGTAGCCCGCGTCAGCCGCGCCGAGTGTTTGCGCGGCGTGGCGCACGAAGCGCCTTTGCAGCGCGGGATGAAGCTGGCGGAAGATGCCCCGGTCAAGCGCGACGCGCCCGGCTTCCAGGCGGGCGTGAGGCATGACGAGTTCGGCCAACTGCTGGCTGATGTAATCGGACTCGACAGCGGCGATGTCGGCCAGTTGCAGCAGCGCGCGGTCAACCTGTGGGTTTAACTGACGCAGGTCGGGCAGTGTTTGCAGGCGGATGCGGTTACGTAGATAAGCGGTGTCGAGGTTGGTGCTGTCGTGGCGCGAGCGCAGGTCATGCGCGGCACAGTACGCCTCGATCTCGCGGCGGGTGATGTTGAGCAGCGGGCGGATGAGCGTCAGGTCGGGATGGGCGGGCAGCGGCAGGCGGAAGTTCATGCCCGTGAGACCTTGCAGGCCGCTTCCGCGTATCAGGTGGAGCAGGATGGTTTCGGCCTGATCGTCGGCGTGATGGGCGGTGACGATATGCCGCGCGTGGTTGGCGCGGGCGGTGGCGGCGAGGAAGTCGTAACGGGCGGCGCGGGCGGTTTCCTCGATGCCTGTACCGCGCTGTCGGGCCAGCAGCGGCACGTCTGCCCGCCCGACGGTGACGGGGATGCCCCATGCGTTGCAGGTCTGCACGACAAAGGCCGCGTCGTCTGCGCCCGCCTGCCCGCGCAGGCCGTGGTCGAGCGTAGCAGCGTGAAGCTGCCAGCGGGCGCGGTGGCGCAGTTGGTTGAGGATGTGCAGCAGGGCGAGCGAGTCTGCCCCGCCAGACACCGCAACGATGAGGGTGGCATCCGGCGGGAGCAGGTCGTATCTAAGGATGGTTTGATAAATGTTTTCTGACAGCGACATACAGAAAAGCGCTCTAAAAAGCGTTATTATAGTCGAATTATGGCGCGGTTCGGCGGTAGTTTCTATTCCCCTTTGCCCATGTTATAATGCCGCGCTGTTGACTGCCGTTAGGAGTTGTGCGTGTTAAGCCCACTAGACTATTTTCTCGGCTTATTTTCCCTCGACATCGGCATAGACCTGGGTACAGCGAACACGCTGCTCAGTGTACGCGGGAAGGGGATCGTCATTAATGAGCCGTCATTTGTCGCCCTAGAGAAGAAAACACGCCGTCCGATCGAAGTCGGCGCGCGCGCCAAGGAAATGTGGAGCAAGAACCCCAAGGATATTATGGTAGTGCGCCCGCTGCGCGACGGGGTTATCAGCGAATTTGAAGTGACCGAAGCGATGCTGCATCACCTGATTTCCAAAGCGCACGAGCAGTCATGGGTGCCGATCCCGCGCCCGCGTGTGGTGGTTGGCATCCCCAGCGGTGTCACCGAGGTGGAAAAGCGGGCGGTCTTTGACGCGGCCATCAGCGCCGGGGCGCGTGAGGCTTACCTGATTGAGGAACCTGTCGCGGCGGCCATTGGCGCGGGGCTGCCCGTACAGGAAACACGCGGCAGTATGATTATTGACATCGGCGGCGGCACAACGGAAGTGGCGCTGTTCTCGCTGGGCGGCATCGTCATCAGCCGCTCGATCCGCGTGGCGGGCGACGAGATGGACGAGGACATCGTGCAGTATATGCGCACGAAGCATAACCTGCTCATTGGCGAACCGATGGCCGAGCGGGTGAAGATGGAGATGGGGTCGGCCTATGCGCTGCCGCAGGAGCGCGTGATGACGGTCAAGGGGCGCAATCTGGTCACGGGCCTGCCGGCGGCGGTGGAAGTCAGTTCGATTGAAATCCGCGAGGCGATTTCTGGCTCGGTGGATATTCTGATTGATACGGTCAAGGATGCGCTGGACGATACGCCGCCAGAGCTGATCGCCGACCTGATGGAAAGCGGCATCTGTCTGGC
>CAZJSU010000157.1:0-7592 GCA_964548765.1 uncultured Anaerolineaceae bacterium | reverse complement strand
CTAGAGTCGCGGCGTTCTCGCGCACTATTCGGAGCAGATGTGAATCGTTATGTAACGCTGGTTGCCAACGACGGCTATGTGCTGGGGGCGCGGGCGCTGGCGCGTTCGCTGGTGATGTGCCGTTCACAGTGGCCGCTGCTCGTCCTCACGCTGGACGATTTCCCCGGTCTGGATGCCCTGCCCGCGCTCGGCTGCGAGGTGGTGCAGGTCGCGCCGCTGCCGCTTTCCGACGACTTCCGCACGCGCCACAGCCGCGATGCCCAGCACAGCCGCGCCCCGTTCACCAAAGGCAGTAAGCCGCTGTTCCATGACCCGCTGCACAACTTCGTCAAGCTGCGCCTGTGGGAGATGGAACAGTACGAGAAGGTCGTCTTTCTCGATGCCGACACGCTGGTGATCCGCAATATTGACCGCCTGTTTGCCTATCCAGAGTTCGCCGCCGCGCCCAACGTCTACGAATCGCTGGCAGACTTCCACCGCCTGAACAGCGGTGTTTTCGTGGCACAGCCCAGCCGCCGCACCTTCGAGGCCATGCTGGCGCGGCTGGAGCAGCCCGGCGTGTTCTGGAAGCGCACCGACCAGACCTTTCTGGAAGCCTTCTTTCCAGACTGGCACGGCCTGCCCTATATCTACAACACGCTTCAGTATGTGTGGTTCAACCTGCCGCTGCTGTGGGACTGGGCGCGCGTCCACGTCATCCATTACCAGTACGAGAAGCCCTGGGAGGAAAACCACCCCCGCCGCGACCTGTTGCAGCCGTTGATTGACGCATGGTGGCACGTGCTGGAACACGGCCAACTACCCCCCGCGCTCCCCACCCCGCCGAAAAACACGCATGGCTGAGATCGTCGCCGTGACCGGGGCGACAGGCTATGTCGGGCGTTTCGTCGTGGCGGAGATGCAGCGGCGCGGCATGACCGTGCGCGGGCTGGCGCGCGCCGGGTCAGACCTGCGCGGGTTTGCTTCGCCGCCCCGATGGATCACGGGCGACCTGAACAGCGCTGACGCGCTGGCCGCGCTGGTAGAGGGGGCGGGCGCGGTGGTGCATCTGGCCTATGAGCATGTGCCGGGGCGCTACCGGGGCGGCGAGGGTGACGACTTACCCGGCTGGCTGGCGGCCAACCTCGACGGCTCGCTGCGCCTGCTGATGGCCGCGCAGGCGGCACAGGTGGGGCGCTTCGTCTTTCTGTCCAGCCGCGCGGTCTTTTCGCGCACGCTGCCGGGGCGCGAACTGGACGAGGCGCACCCGACCTGCCCGGACACGCATTACGGCGCGTACAAGGCCGCTGTCGAGGCGTTTCTGGGCAGCTTCGCGGCGGCGGGCATGAAAACCTGCGCGGTGCGTGCCACCGGCGTTTACGGGCTGACGTGGCCTGTACAGCGCTCCAAATGGTGGGGGCTGGTGCAGGCGGTGCTGCGCGGCGACCAGATTGCATCCAGCGGCGGCGGCACCGAGGTTCACGGCGCGGACGTGGCGCGGGTCATCGGCGAGGCGCTCACACGGGCAGACCTGCCGCAAAGCGACATCATCCACCTGAGCGACCTGTACGTGACGCAGCGCGAGGTGGTGCGGCTGGCGCGGCACTTCGCCGGGAAGCCCGGCCCGCTGCCCCCTGCCCCGCCCACACCGCCGCAGAACATGCTGGCCTGCCGCCGCCTGCCGGAGATGGGGCTGGCACTGGGCGGCGTGCCACTGCTGGAAGCGACGGTTGCCGAGTTGGTCAATATCGCCAGTAAAGTCTGACAGTATTGCCTCATACTTTCTGATTTCTCGCAACTTTCTATTGCTAGAATTGTTACTGCTGATGTGTGCATTCACCGGAGGAGATGAAATGCGTATTTTAATTTTGGGTGGCGATGGGTATCTCGGCTGGCCGCAGGCGCTCTACCTTTCGCAGCAAGGCCATGATGTCGCTGTTTTTGACAACCTCGCCCGGCGGCAGTTTGACCTCAAACACGGCTTCGACAGCCTGCTCCCTATTCAAACCATGCAGCGCCGTATCGAGCGCTGGGCGACGCTGACAGGCAGGCAGATCGTCCACTATCACGGCGACACGACCGACTACCCCGCGCTTTCCCGCGCGTTTCAGGAGTTTGAGCCAGAAGCGGTTGTCCACTTTGCCGAGCAGCGCGCCGCGCCCTTCTCGATGATTGACCGGGAACACGCGGTCTACACCCAGCATACCAACGTGATCGGCACGCTGAATGTGCTGTATGCCGTAAAGGATTACGCCCCGGACTGTCATCTGGTCAAGCTCGGCACGATGGGCGAATATGGCACGCCGAATATTGATATTGAAGAAGGCTTTATCGAAATTCATCACAACGGGCGCAGCGACGTGCTGCCCTTCCCCAAGCAGCCCGGCTCGTTCTATCACCTGAGCAAGGTGCATGACTCACACAACATGATGTTCTGCTGCAAAATCTGGGGACTGCGCGCGACTGATCTGAATCAGGGCGTGGTCTACGGCGCGGACACCTACGAAACCGCGCTCGACCCCGAACTGGCGACCCGCTTCGACTATGACCAGATTTACGGCACCGCGCTCAACCGCTTCTGTGTGCAGGCGGCTGTCGGCCATCCGCTGACGGTGTACGGCAGCGGCGGGCAGACACGCGGTTACATCAACGTCAAGGACACGGTGCGCTGCATCGAACTGGCGATCCTCTCCCCGGCGGCGGCGGGCGAGTACCGCGTCTTTAACCAGATCACCGAATGGTTCTCGGTCAACGATCTGGCGGATCGCGTGCAGCGCGTGGCGGAGGCGATGGGGCTGTCGGTGACACGCAGCGCTGTCCCCAACCCGCGCGTCGAGGCCGAAGACCATTACTACAACGTCGTCCATACCAGGCTGCGCGATCTGGGTTTGCAGCCGCACCTGCTGGACGATGCCGAAGTTGAGCGCATGATTACAGCGGCGCTGACGCACAAAGACCGCATTGACCCGCGCCTGATCGTGCCGACGGTGAACTGGCGCACGACCGAGAATCAGGTCGCGCAGGGGCAGGAAGCGCCCGCGCTGGCAAACTAATGCTGTAATGACATAGGGGCGACCCGGCGAGTCGCCCCTACCCCCTTAAAACGCTAAAACTCTGGCTGTTTGGGCGAAAGCCGCGTCTGCCGCTCGGCAATCGCGTCCGACGGGCGCGGGTACGGGTTGGCCTGACGGCGGTATATCTGCTTCAGCAGGCGGTTCTGTTCCTGCAGCGTCTCGGCCATCTGGCGCGTGTGGTCGTTGGTTTCCAGAAACAGCTCAATCAGCCGCGCCATCACGTACAGGCTGAGGCCGCCGAAGCCCCCGGACAGCAGGTAAAGCAGGCCAAACGGGAAGATCAACCCCAGGGGGCTGCTCCCGGTCGCCAGCAGCAGGCCGAGGACCGAAATAGCGCTAAGGGCAAACACCACATAGGCCGCCAGCTTGTAAAGCACGCTGATGAGCCGCAGCAGCGGGTAGCGTTTCACCGCCGGGTAAGGATGATTGTTAGACATGAACGATCCCGAAAGCAATTACAATCCTGTAATGCTTTTATTATAGACCGTTCAGCCCCACCTCCATGTTGAGACTCCACGAATAATTTGTGAAATCACGCACACTGCCGCGTGCTTGCCCACAGGTCACGCCGGGGACGGCCAGCGCCGGGTGTCGGGCTGGCCGTTGACGTACACGTTCATAAAAGCGAATTCTACCGTCAGCACAAACAGGATGTATTGTTCCTGCGGCGTGTAGGACGCGGCCTGGGCTGCCTGCTCGCGGATGGCGGGGTCAGCGGTCAGGGTGGCGCGCCCTCTGACATAAAACTCGCCGCCGCCGCCGCTGGAGTCCTCAACCGAACAGTGCAGCGTGTAACGTCCGTCGCGCTGCAGGTCCTTGCCTTTGGGCGAGGTCGGCTCCATAAACAAAAACAACTGCTCGCCCATAATCGGCGTGACCGGATGCACACGCGGGCCGCCATCCGCGCGGACAGTGCCAAGATAGGCCACACCGCTTTCAAAGCGGGCTTTACCGAACGCGGCCAGTTCCGGGGCCTGCTGCGTAAATTCGTTCCATGCTGCCATCTGATCGCTGCCTCTAATAAAAGAACCTCGGTAGATATTCCGGCGCGTCGTCGAACGGCTCGGCCTGACCGAGCGCGACGGGGTACAGCTTTTCGTGCGCGGCGCGGGCGGCATAGACCAGCGCCGTATACGGTTGGTTGCACACATCGTAAAAGCCGATGTTGTACGTCTCGCCGTCGAAGCGCCCCAGCGCCGACTGGTCATAATGCGTGAAGTGATGCACCCCGACGCAGTGTGGGATGGCCGCCGCGTTTTCCAGATAGACGCGGTACGCCTGCCCCCGCGCGGCCTGATCGCGCACACGCGGCCCCACGCCTGTCGCGGGCAGCCCGACATCCAGCGCGCCCATGTGCCATTCGCCGATCATGGTCGGCATGTTCAGCAGGTCGTGAATGGCCTTCAGGTCGTCGGCTGGCACGCGGTCACGGTAACAGTTGATGCTGAACACGTCAAAGCTGCGCATCCCCTGCACCGCCCAGTGCGGCGGGACGGTGTGGTAACGGATACCGAGATTGAGGTGGTTGGGGTCAACCGCCTTGCAGGCCGCGCTCAACGTGCCGAAATACTTCTCGACCAGAATCGCGCTGAAATCGGCCAGGTCAGCCTTCGCCGCGTCGGTAAACGGCATCTTCCATTCGCCTTCTTCGATCAGCGCGTTGCTCACGTCCATGCCCCACGCCGTCGAGAGGCCGTCATCGTCGCTGTAACGCTCGCGCAGGAAGTCGGCCAGCGCGTAACGGCTGGCGCAGGTGATGGTGTTGAACATCATGCCCTCGGCGGGCGTTTCCTGCGCGAAGCCCCATGTCGGCTCGTTCATCATGAAATAACCGACCAGCGCCGGGTCGTCGCGCGTTTCAACAAGCTGCTGCGCGAACTCGGCGGCATCCACATCAAACTGCGGGTCGAACACGTCCGGCAGTTCGCGGTAAATCGTCGGCGTGCTGGCGCTGGCGTAGATGTTCAGCGGGCGCACGTAAGGGAAGCCGGCGTCGCGGGCGATCTGCCATTCTGACCAGTTGGCGACGGTGTTGATGCCCGCGCGGCGCAGTTCCGCCAGCGTGATCTCCGCCCATTTCGCGTGCCAGTCCTCCACGCCAAAAGCGCGCATCAGGTTGGCCTGCAGGTAATTGACGTATTTCTCGTCGCCGCGCTGTCTGAGGATGGCGCTCAGGGGGTCTTCCTCATCCGGCAGCCAGCTAAGCGCGTTTTCCATGCGCGTGTAGTTCGCGGTGGTGTCCACGTGAACGCAGTCCTGCCCGGCAGACCAGAACGCGCTGCCTTCCGGGTCTACCAGCCACCAGCGCCCGGCTTCCGCGTCCCATTCGGTGCGGAAGAAGCCCGTCGCCTCGTAGCGCTTGTCCTGCCAGCCGCCCCAGCGTGAGAAGCCCTCCGGCCAGCGCTGGCCGGGCGCTTCGGCAAGCTGGGTTTGCAGGTGGTCTACCATATCCTGCACGGTACGCATCTTGCCCGGCCAGTCGTGCAGGTTGCTCTGCCCCAGTTCATCCAGCAGCGCACCGCGCGTCAACAGCGGCTCGTCCAACAGCAGCGGCTCATCGGTGGTCGCCAGCACCGGGGTCATGCACCAGCGCACGGGCGCTTCGCCCTTCATGACGATTACAACGCGCATCCGGTCAACCAGCGCCGGGTTCACACGCTCGCCGCCCACGCGCGGCTTCAGCAGCGCCCCCTCGCGCGGGTACATCCAGCGGTTCATATTCACCGCGTCCATTGGTACGCGCAGCCGTGCCGAGGCTTCTGGCAGCACCGCGAAGAAATAGCGGAACGTGGGGCCGTCCGCCCCTTCCTGTAATTCCAGCACGAAAACACCGGCTTCCCTGCCCGCGCATAGAATATCCAGTGTCAGATAACGCGCCCCGGCCAGCGCCCCGCGCGGAACATCGTACACCAGCCCGGCCCCGGCCTGCTCGGCATGATACCAGCGCGCGTTGTGGATGGGCGCGGAGTCGGTGAGGTGCTGGAGACCGTCGAGCGCGGCGGTGGGTTCCATCTGGAAGGGTAATTGAGTCATGCTGTCCCCTGAATGATGATTACGACAAGTCCCGATTATGCAGTATGTGACAGGCAGAAACAAATGACCATAGCACCGATTCATGCCGGATGCGTTATCATAGTTCCGGCAGAGAGGCGGTAAACATGCGAAGATTAATCGTTGTCGTATGGCTGGTGATATGCATCGCCAGTTATGGCGAAGCACAGGAGCTTGCACCCAAACCGGACTGGCTGCCGGATGTCCCCCTGCGAGAGGGGGTATTCGGCTTAGACACACCACAGGTCATCTGGCTGGATGACGATACGTTGATCTTCGAGCATGAGGAAGAATCACGCGGCTACGAACTGGCGACGTTCCAGTATCAGGCAGCTACGGGCGAGCTAACGCTGCTGGAGGACATGCCGCTGCGGCTGGCACTGGCGGACGTGGTGGTTGAGCATTACCAGAGCGCGGAGGGAGAGCCGATCTATCTTTCACCGTTCACGGGCGATGTTTTCACGCCGGTCATCTATCACAGCCGTTTAAGCGTCCACTGCGGGCATGAGTGCGGCGGCGACCTGATTATGCTGGGTTATTACCCGGAAACAACCGACATCAGTATGGGAAATTACGCGCCGCTGGCCGGGGTTTATGCCCAGTGTGGTATCCGCGCAAGCTGGGGACGGGCGGATGTCGCGGTCATCCATGTTGGCTCGTGTTACGGTGGGCCTGCGTGGGGGCTGTATCTTGTCAATCGGAACGGCAGCCACCCGGCCACCACGCTACCGCTGCGTATTGGCGCTACTGGCGATTATGAGCAGCACTTGCTGGCGATTGCCGAAGATGGCAGCCGGGTGTTATATGACAGCTTTACACGGGAACAGGACCCGGAAACCTTGAACGAGTCGCTTTTCTACTGGCAGTCCCGCCGCCCCACCGCAGACCAGCCGCTGCCGACCATCGAACGGGAAATTGAGTTTCGCGCCAATAACCGCAGCCTTTACCCGTTTGCAGCCGCCAGCTTCATCCGGGGCGATGCGGCGCATATCCTTGCCGTGCATACCGACGGCCTTTTACGTATCCATCTCGACAGCGACACGCGCGAGGTGTTGAACCCTGAAATGAACGCGCAGTGGATACGAGTGGGTTATTTCTCGCCCGATAACCGTTATCTCATGTTGGTCACGTGGGACGGCGACCTGCACGTGATTGAGACAGGCATCTAAGCGCCAGGTGGAGCAAAGCACATGAATGATGAACCGTACCACGAGAAGCCCAAACGCAGCCCGCGCCATAACCCGAACACGTCGCCCTGCGTCATCTGCGGCGAGGCGGATTATGAGTGGGGGCATCCCGGCAGTCAGGGCGGCGTGTATTACCTGCCCGGCGAGTCATGGTTCGGCTTCGGCGCGGGCCAACCGCTGCGCGCCCGTAAGTGTCGGCGTTGTGGCAACATCCAGTTATTCGTGAGATAGCGCCTGCCGGGGATATTGGTTTACCCCATATCACGAAATGACGTTACACTCGTAGCTGTTCGTTACAGAT
>CAZJSU010000156.1:0-7732 GCA_964548765.1 uncultured Anaerolineaceae bacterium | reverse complement strand
CGCTCATATACATCCTCGTTCATGCTGCTCTCCCGCCTAATCCTACCGCAGCAGCTTTCATCCATAGAAATTGCAGCAGGGGACACCCGCTTAAAAGCGGGTGGGGAATGCTGCTTGCCTCCCTTGCTCATTTGTGCTAAAATTCGTTTATGAAAAGAGAACGAACGCGACACGCGCACTACAGCATCACCTATCATCTGGTCTGGTGTCCGAAATTTCGGCGGCCAGTGCTGGATGGTGAAGTGGGTACGCGCCTGACGGAATTGCTGCCGCAATATGTCGAGCAACTTGAGGGCAGCGTACTTGAACTGGTTGTCCAACCTGACCATGTTCACCTGTTTGCCTCGTTTCCGCCCACCCTGTCGGTCGCTCAAATCATGCACTCTCTGAAAGGGTCGAGCGCTCACCAGTTGCGGAAAGAGTTCCCGCATCTCAAATCGCGCCTGCCGTCGCTGTGGACACGCTCGTACTATGCGGGGACAGCGGGGCATGTGAGCGCTGAAACAATTCAGCGCTACATTGACGAGCAGAAGGGGCGTTAAATGCTTCGCACCTACAAGTACCGGATTTACCCCACCGAGACGCAGCAGGCAGCGCTCAAGGACATCCTTGACATTGCCCGATGGCTGTACAACCACGCGCTGGTCTATCGCCGCAAGTGCTGGAACGAATCGCGCCGCAGCGTCTTCTATGAAGAACAGGCGGCGATGTGGCGGGAGTGGCGTAATGAGCCAGGGCTGGACGATGAAGAGAACCCGCTGCGCCAATTGAACATGAGCGCAGGCCAGCAGGTGTTGCGGCGGTTGGACAAAGCCTACCGTGAGTTCCTGAAGGGCAAGCGCGGCAGACCAAAGTTTAAGGGCTGGCGTTATTTCAATAGCCTCAACTACAAGCCGGGCGACGGCGCGGCCATCCGCAATGGCAAGCTCTACATTCAGCACGTGGGCAACATCACCGTTAAATGGCATCGAGACCTGCCTGTGGGCAACCTGAAGAACGTCATCCTTTTGCGGAAGCCGTCGGGCTGGTATGTGTTGTTTCAGATGGAATGCGCCGACATTGAGCCTGTGGCCTCTGAAAACCCGCCAGTGGGCGTAGATGTCGGTATCCACCACGCGCTGGCCTTGAGCGATGGTACGGTCATAGACAGCCCGCAATACCTCAGACAATCCCTGCGCAAGGTGCGTGTCCTGCACCGTCGCATCGCCCGCCGCAAGAAAGGCAGCAAAGGCCGTGAGCAGGCGGTGCGTCAACTGGCGAAAGAACTGGAACACATCGCCAACCAACGTCGTGACTGGTGGCACAAGGTTGTTCACTGGCTGGTCAACACCTACGGTACGGTGGTGCTGGAAGACCTGGACATCACCTTCATGCTGCGCAATGGCAATCTTTCCCGTGCCGCCTATGATGTGGCGCTGGGCATCTTCTACGACATCCTCAGCTACAAGGCTTTTGAGGCCGGAGTTGCGGTGATGGCCGTAGACCCGCGCTACACCTCGCAGGAATGCAGCGGGTGTGGAGAGATTGTGCCGAAAGCGTTGAGTGTTCGGGTGCATCAGTGTCCTCACTGCGGGTTCACGGCTGATCGAGATGTGAACGCCGCTCTCAATATCCTCTATCGCGGGTTCACTTAACCCGCTTGTAACAAGTCGGCCAGGACGTGGCCGTCAGGCGTTAACGTAGCGGGTTGCCGCAGGCGTAGCCTGAGAAGCGCCCCACTTTAGTGGGGTGAGCCGTCACCTAACCCCTGAAATATAACTTCGGTTAGATGACCTCATACCGGGATTACCCCTATTGTGTTTCATGGATCGCGGTGAGGTTGGCACTAACCCCGCCGGGACGCAAAGTCGTTATTCGTAAGGAGCAGGCCATGAAACACCGCCATCTCATCCTGATCGTGATCGTCATCGCGGCAGCGGGAATCGTCGGTTTCATCGCGCCTGCGGTGGATAACCGCGCACCATTCGCGGAGATGTCGCTGGTGGCGGCTGTTGACAACGACGATGATCGCTTCGCCGCCAGCGCCTTTCGGCTGGTCGCGGGTCAGCCCGCCCCGCCGTCCGCGCCCTGAATTTCGCAATCTCCCTGTCCTGTACAGCTCATTGGGGATGCCTGCCTGTCATAAGACCTATGCTGGCGGGTGTCCCCCTTCAGAAATTAAAAACTGTTTCTTTGCAGGTCATAAGTCTTTTGGAGGAACACATGAACAACTATGGGCTGATGACCCCACAGCAGAACAGGCAGACAATGGAACAGCCAGGACTGCGGCTTGCCCGCCTTGAAGATATTCCCGAACTGGAAGCGATGATTGAGCAGTCCATGCGCGGGCTGGGCGCGCAGGACTACAGCCCGGCGCAGATTGAAAGCGCGTTGAAATATGGCATCGGTATTGATGCCCGGCTGATTAAAGGCAAAACGTTCTACGCCGTCAGTATGCAGGGGCGGCTTGTCGGCTGCGGCGGCTGGAGCCGTTACCAGCAGCTTCACGGCAGCACAGGCGACAGCCAGGAAATCCCGATTGATCCGGCAAACGACACAGCCAAAGTCCGCACCATGTTTGTGCATCCGGCCTTTGCCCGGCTCGGCATCGGCAGCCTGATGATGAACAAATGCATCACCGAAGCGCGTAAGGCTGGCTTCCGCCACCTTGAGCTGATGGCAACCCTCACCGGGGTCAACCTGTACGCCCGCTTCGGGTTCATCACGCTGGAACGCATCGAATTCAAACAGCCCGATGGGGTTGTTGTCCCTGTTGAACGCATGATTAAGGCACTGTAGGAGCTTGGTATATGAGCGATTTTGAAGCCCTGACAAATATCTACACCGGCGCGCTGGATGTTCAGGCGGTGGCCGGGCTGTACGCCCGCCTGCACGGCGAACTGATCTTCCCCGGCATGGCGAATTACGACGCGGCGCGCGCGGTCTGGAACGGCATGATTGACAAGCGCCCGGCGCTGATCGTCCGCTGTGCCGACGAGTCCGATGTCGTTACCGCCGTAAACTTCGCGCGGGAGCATAACATGCTGCTGGCTGTGCGCGGCGGCGGGCATAACGTCGCGGGCAGCGCGGTCTGCGATGGCGGGCTGGTGATTGACCTCTCGCCCATGCGCCGTATAGATGTTGACCCGGTGAGCCGCACCGCGCGGGCGCAGGGCGGCGTGACATGGGGCGAACTCGACCGCGAGACGCAGAAGTTTGGGCTGGCCGCCCCCGGCGGCGTGGTTTCCGAAACCGGCATCGCCGGGCTGACCCTCGGCGGCGGCCTCGGCTGGCTGCGCCGCAAGTACGGCCTGACGATTGACAGCCTGGTTTCTGTGGAAATCGTCACGGCGGATGGCCGCTTCCTGAGCGCCAGCGAAACCGAAAACGCCGACCTGTTCTGGGCGGTGCGCGGCGGCGGTGGCAACTTCGGCGTGGTCACCAGCTTTGAGTACCGCCTGCACAACGTCGGGCCAGAAGTCATGTTCGCCTTCGTGCTGTACCCGGCAGAGATCGCCCGCGAGGCGCTGCGCTTCTACCGCGATTACTGCGCCAGCGCGCCAGACGAGGTGAGTTCCTTCGCCATCTTCGGCACCGTGCCAGAAGCACCGCTGTTCCCGAAAGAATCGCACGGCGCGAACTACATCCTGTTTGCCGCCTGCTACGCCGGGTCGGTGCGCGAGGGGCGGCGCATCCTGCAACCGCTGCGCGAGTTCTCAACCCCTATCGCTGACCTCAGCGCGCCGATGGCCTTCACCGAAGTGCAGACCATTCTGGACGAGGATTATCCCTCTGGCGAGATGCGCTATTACTGGAAGTCGGCCTACGTCAACAGCCTTGATGATGACGTGATCGAAGCCTTGATCGCGCATAACGCGCGGCGGCCAGCGCCGCATTCCACTGTGGACATCTGGCAGCTAGGCGGCGCGATGAGCCGCGTCAGCGCCGACGCGACCGCCTTTGGCGACCGCAGCGCGCCGTTCCTCATCGGTGTCGAGTCCAACTGGCATCACGCCGAGGACGACGCGCAGAACATCGCTTGGGTGCGCGATTTCGTGGCGGGCATGGCGCAGTTCTCCAACGGCAGCCAGTACCTCAACTTCCCCGGCCTGTATGAGGAAGGCGATGCCATGATGCGCGCGGCCTTTGGCAAGAATTACGCCCGGCTGGCGCACATCAAGCGCAGGTATGACCCGACCAACCTGTTCCGGCTGAACCAGAACATCCAGCCCGAAGAAAATCGCGCCACCGCCATCGAATACCTCAATCCGTCATTCATGTAACGCTGCGTGGGGGCGTGCGCTGCCCGTCCCTACAGCACCAGTGAGGATAAACCATGCTGTCCATTACCTACGCCACACTCAGCGATAAAACGCGGGTAGTCATCCGGCCAGCCCGCCCCGGCGACGCGCCGCTGATCGAAGCCATGCACGACAGGCTCTCGCCGCGCACGCTGTACCAGCGCTACATACAGTACAGCCCGCCGCCCGCCGCCGAGTTTGAAAAGCTTTGCGTGTTATCGCCTGCCGCTGGCGCGGTCTTCGTCGCCACTGCCGAAACCCCCGGCGAGCAGGTGGTCGGCCTTGCCTACTATGTGCTGGAAGACCTTGAGCCGCAGATTACCGCAGAACCAGCCCTGTTGATTGAGGACGCTTATCAGGGTCGCGGATTAGGCAAGTTTATGTTCTGGCATCTCTGCCAGTACGCACGCCAGCAGCACGTCGCCGCTTTCGAGGGGGTGGTTTACGCCGCCAACGAGGCCATGATGCGCGTGCTGCGCCGCAGCGGGTTTGCGTTTACGCAAACATTCGCCTACGGGATGCGCGAGATTCGCCTTTCGCTGGAAAGCGACATCCAGCGCCCGTTATCTGCCTGAGCAAACAGGCATCACATCCGTTTCAAAGCGCTGCAAGACACAAGGAAGAAAGATGAACACCACACTCAACCCAACCCAAAACTCATGGATCAACCGGATCAACTGGCTCGGCGTGCTGCTGACCATCGCGCTCCTGCTGATGGTCGCGCTCATCGGCCCGGCGCAGGCCCGCGCCCTCACCAGCGACCACAGCGCCGATGTGGCGACGGCGTGGTTCGACATGCAGCTTGAACTGGCGAAGACCACGCCCGGCTTCTCGCCGCCCGTCGCCGCGCGCGCCTTCGGTTACAGCGGCGTGGCGCTCTATGAAGCCGTTGTGCCGGGGATGCCGGACTATCAATCGCTGGTCGGCCAGTTAAACGAGCTGGACAGCCTGCCGCAGCCAGAAGCCAACGCCGACTATCACTGGCCTGCTGTCGCCAACAGCGCGATGGTGAACATCACCCGCGCCCTGTTCCCCACCACGTCTGAGGAAAACATGGCGGCAGTGACCGATCTCTACGACACCTTTGCCGCCCAGTTTGAGGCAGAAGCCGAGGCCGACGTGTTCCAGCGCTCGGTGGATTACGGCAAGGCGGTTGCCGAGGCAGTCTTCGCCTGGTCAATGACCGACAGCGGGCATGAGAGCTACATGACCAACTTCCCGGCGGATTATCAGCCGCCTGTGGGCGCTGGCCTGTGGCTGCCGACCCCGCGCACCAATGGCGACCCGCAGCCCGCCATGCAGCCCTACTGGGGAGAACTGCGCCCCTTCGCGCTGGTCGCGGGCGATGAATGCGCCATTACCGAACCCCCGGCCTATGCCGAAGAAGAAGGCACCGACTTCTACGCCGAAGGGCTGGAAGTGTACGAAACCACCACCAACCTGACCCCGGAGCAGGAAACCATCGCGCTCTTCTGGTCAGACGACCCCGGCCAGACCTCGACCCCGCCCGGCCACTCTGTCTCGATTGCGACACAGGTGCTGCGTCAGGAAAACGCCCAGCTTGATCTGGCGGCGGAGGCCTACGCCAAAATAGGCATGGCGGTGTCCGATGCCTTCATCGGCTGCTGGCATGGCAAGTTCGTCCATAACGTGCTGCGTCCGGTCACTTACATCCAGAACATGATTGATGCCGAGTGGATGCCGCTGCTCACCACACCGCCATTCCCGGAATATCCGTCCGGCCATTCGGTGCAGACCGGGGCCGCCGCCAGCGTGCTGACCGCGCTCTTTGGCGAGGACTACGCCTTCACCGACCACACCCACGATGATCGTGGCTTTGCGCCGCGCAGCTTCACCTCCTTCGCGGAAATGGCGGAAGAAACAGCCATCTCCCGGCTCTATGGCGGTATTCACTACCGCGCGGCCATCGAGGACGGCGTGCTGCAGGGCGAGTGCATCGGGGAGCGCATCAACGCGCTGGCCTTCAGGCGCGCCGCCTGATGCCGTAAGCGCTTCGTCACAATTCCTGTAATGAAGGTCGGGGCGCGGTATACTGCGCCCTTCGACCGTTTTGTATGAAGGACATGGAATCATGACTGTATCGCTCAGGTTGATGTGTGTCTTTGCCCACCCGGACGATGAGTCGATGGGGACAGGTGGCATTCTGGCGAAGTACGCCGCCGAAGGCGTGGAAACCTACCTGCTGACAGCGACACGCGGCCAGCAGGGCTGGCAGGGCGCGCCAGAGGAAAAGCCCGACACAACCGCGCTCGGCCAACTGCGCGAGAAGGAACTGCACGCTGCGGCGGAAGCGCTGGGGCTGCGCGAGGTGCTTCTGCTCGACTACATGGACGGCAACCTTGACCAGGCCGCGCCCGACGAGGTCATTGGCACAATCGTCGAGTACATACGGCGGGTACGCCCGCAGGTCGTCGTCACCTTCGACCCCTTCGGCGTATACGGCCATCCCGACCATATCGCCATCAGCCAGTTCACCAGCGCCGCAGTCGTGGCCGCCGCCGACACGACCTACCCGGCAGCGCAGGCCGCGCACCGGGTTGCCAAGCTCTACTACATGGCAGAAACAGAGGCGGTGCATGAGGTATTCAGGTCGGGCTTTGGGGACATCGTGATGGAGTTTGACGGCATGAAGCGCCAGCCTTTTCCATGGGCGGAGTGGGCGGTCAGCGCCCGCGTCAACACCAGTGCCTACTGGCAGCAGGCTGCCGCCGCCATCGGCGCGCACTCGTCACAGCTTCCCCAATCGTGGCAAACGCTGCCGGCTGAATTTCATCAGCAGTTATGGCAGCACCAGACGTTTTATCGCGCGTTCAGCTTTGTGAATGGTGGGCGCGCTGTCGAGGATGATCTGTTCGCCGGGCTGCGCTAAAAACGCGCCCGTTATGCACTATCGAGGAACCAACTATGAATATCGAAGCCTTGCAGCTTATCGCGGGCAGCATCTCCAGCGCGATCTTCGCGTCTGCCACGCTGCCCATGCTGTACAAAGCGTGGCGCTCTGGCGACATGCGCTCGTACAGCCTGACGAATCTGCTGCTTAACAACGCCGGAAACCTGATCCACTGGCTGTATATTTCCAGCCTGCCGTTTGGCCCGCTGTGGCTGCTGCACACCTTCTACACCGTGACCACGCTGATGATGCTTTACTGGTACATCGCCTATCAGCGTAAGCAGGCCCGCAAGCGCAGCAGCGTCAGGAAACTGGACTGGTCATCGGGGTCATACCCGCGCCCGCGCATCTACGAGACACAGGAAATACGCGGCGTCTAAGCTTCCGGGCGGTATGCAAGGACGCGCCGCCGGACTTGTCCGTAGCGATTGGTATTGCGTAGGGGAGTGTCTGTGACCCTCTCGCAGAGGCATGGCCGCAGGCCAGGCGGGTGAGGTGTCACGGGCGGGTTTCAACCCCGCCCCTACGTATCGCAGGCGCA
>CAZJSU010000155.1:6834-8041 GCA_964548765.1 uncultured Anaerolineaceae bacterium | reverse complement strand
GCAACGCGATGTGGAGCCAGAAGGGGAACTTCCTCGACATCCCGACCGACTGCCCACAGCGCGACGAGCGGCTGGGCTGGACGGGCGATATACAGGTGTTCTCCGGCACCGCCTGCTTCAATATGGATTCGGCGGCCTTCCTCTCCAAGTACGGCTACGACCTCGCCAAGGAACAGGCCAAGCTCGGCGGCATGGTGCCGCATATCGTCCCGATGTCTAATCTGAGCAAGGGCGGTTCTACCGCGTGGGGAGACGTAGCGACCATCCTGCCCTGGAACCTGTACGAATTCTACGGGGACAAGGCTATCCTCGCCCAGCAGTTTGAGAGTATGCGCGCGTGGGTGGATTACATCAAAGCCATTGATGACTCCTCCGGCGGTGAGCGCTTATGGAAAGAGGGGCAGCACTTCGGGGATTGGCTCTCGCTCGATAACCCCAACTCAACTTCACGCCGGGGCGGCACGCCGCACGACTTCATCGCCTCGGCGTTTTATTGTTACTCGGCGGGGCTGGTGGCAAAGGCCGCAAAAGTGCTTGGCAAAACAGAACAGGCTGAAGCCTACGCGCGCTTATCCGCAGAGATAAAGGCCGCCATTCAACAGGAATACTTCACCCCAACCGGGCGCTTGGCTGTTCCCACGCAGACAGGTTATGTGCTGGCGCTGTTTATGGACCTGGTGCCGGACGCTTTCCGCGAACGGGTGGAAGCGGATTTCATCGCAAAACTCAAGAAAGACAACACCCACCTGCAAACCGGCTTTGTCGGCACGCCGTATCTGTGCCGGGTACTTTCGAACATCGGCGCGAATGACATGGCCTATACCCTGCTTCTCAATGAGGATTATCCCTCATGGCTGTATGCCATCAACCTCGGCGCGACGACCATTTGGGAGCGCTGGAACTCGCTTAATCCCGACGGCTCCATCAGTTCGACAGGCATGAACTCGTTCAATCACTATGCTTACGGCTCAATTGTCGAGTGGATGTACCGCGATATGTGCGGCATCAATCCGGCTTCGGGCGAGGACAGTGTTACCGGCTTTCGCGCCGCCCGCATCGCGCCCAAGCCGGGTCAATCACTCCAGTGGGCGCGTGCCAGCTATCGCTCGGCATCCGGGGTTTACGAAAGCGGCTGGTGCATGGACGACACAGGGCAGCTTACGCTCGACATCACGATTCCGTTCAACGCATCGGCCAGCGTCACGCT
>CAZJSU010000155.1:0-6734 GCA_964548765.1 uncultured Anaerolineaceae bacterium | reverse complement strand
GGCAGCTTACGCTCGACATCACGATTCCGTTCAACGCATCGGCCAGCGTCACGCTCCCCAACGCACGAATGGGCGCGGTAACGATCAACGGCCTCCCGTTAACCGATGGCGAGCAGATTGGTGATGATGTGGCGTTACGTCTCCACGCAGGCAGCTACAGGTTTGAGTATCGTATCCATCAAGACCCTGAATAGGCGGGCTGTTTGCTGATGCTGTCTCCATGCCAGCGTGTGCCGGGGATACCTTCTCAGTGGCTGTCTTTTGACCGATGCAGCATTCTATTTGCTGAAGAAGGTATCCTTTGCACAGCCCCGGCATAGACAACCAAATCCTGCCACATCAGTTCAGGGGTTTTGTTTAGCGGACTCATTTCTTGCGCTACCCAACCAGGCGTTCGCGTGTGCGACGGCTTCCTCGGTAGATGCACCAATGAGCGTACCGCCGGGTACGATATGCACCTCCTGCTCAAGGTTGAACTTGCCAGCACGCCGCAGTTGCGCGCTCACATCCTCATCAACACCGCTGAGATAGAGCCGACCTCCTACTTCGGCCAGATCGTCAGCGTAGCTATCGAGTACCTCGATCAGTGTAGCCCCTACACGTGTCCGCCCGCGCAGCCGAATGACGACGACAGGACGGGTCGCGCCCTTTGGATTGGGCAGCGCCTCCATTAGCGTTCTTGCTCCGGCGAAGTACAGGCTTCCGTAGACGGTGAGAACCGTCACCGCGTTGCTGGGGAGCTGCGCTGGTGGCGCTTCTTCAGAGAAGCGCCCGTTCCCCATCGGGATAATCGCCCGTACCTTCACGTCGCTGGCCGCAGACATCAGATAGAGAACCATTGCGACCAGTACGCCAATGGACACAGCAACCGGGATTGACAGCACCAGTGTCGCCAGAAATGTCACCAGAATAGACCAGCGTGCCGCACCACCTGTACTCCAGATTGACCGTGCTTCGCGGATATTGATGGCACTCACGCCAGCGACGATCATCAGCGCGGCCAGCACCGCCATCGGTACGCGACCGACCAGACCGGGAATAATCAGGACGATCAGGAGCATCCATATGCCGCCCATCACGCCAGCCCATCGGCTGCGCGCTCCGACACTGACATTGAGCGCGGTCTGCCCGACCGAACCACCCGCCGGAATGCCCATCAGCAGGCCGCTGAGTACATTGCCCGTCCCTTGTGCGATCATATCACGAGAGGGGTTCACCGGGCTGTCGTCAGGATTTTCCACACTCTGGCTCACGCCAGCCCCCTGCACGGCGATGATAACCGCGATTGAGAGTGCCGCGAGAATCAGATCCACCGAGAGCATAGAGAAATCCGGCAGCATCGGTGTGGGGACTCCGCGTGGGATCGGGCTGACATCCGCCACACGCTGGACACTCTGGAAGCCTAGAAGTGGCACCAGCAGCGACGGGATCACCAGCGCGACAAGCGAGGCCAACTGCGAAAACCTTGTGCGTGACAGGGCAATGATGATGGCGAACGCGAGCAGACCGACGAAGATCGTTGGCAGATGAAACTGTGATGCATTCGCCATCAGGTTGAAAAACTGAATGATCTCGTTCCCGCCTTCGGGATTGAAGCCCAGCAGCGGCGCGAGCTGGTCAAGAATCAGCACGACTGCCACGCCGATCAGAAACCCTGTCATGACAGAATGTGAGACAAAGCGGGTCAACCGCCCCAGCCGCAGAAAGCCAAAGATAATGAGGAACAGGCCGATCAGGATGACCAGCAGGAACAGCGCCTGATCCCGCTGCCCTTCAGGGTAGCTGGCAATCGCCTGACCTGCCGCCAGTGCGGAGGCGCTGGTCGTAGAGACCTGCATCAACTGGGCGCTCACCAGCAGGCTGCCGCTAATCGGCGCGGCGATGCTGGTGTAGAGTCCGTAAACCGGATTAACACCCGCCAGCGCAGCAGAAGCCAGCCCGTCAGGGACGCTCACCACCGCGTTGATTAACCCAGCGACAACATCCCTCCACCACGGGCTTCCTTTTGATTTCATACTCATCGCCCTTCAGTTCAAGCGCTCAACTAAAAATCAACTTCAGTCGGTTGAACTTTCAGACTGCGCCCCTTTAGACGTGGCAGCCTCGCCCTCGCCCACAAGCCATGACTGTGCGTCCGCGTATGCCGCATCGGTGGATTGTCCCCTGACCGCTGTTGCCTCATAAACGCGCACAGGCCCGGTGAGGCGGAGTTTGCTTGTCTGCTCCATTTTTCTACGCGCACTTTCACTGATCCCCGTCAGATAGAGCTGACCATCCACTTCCTGAAGTTTGTCGGCATAATTGGAGAGGACTTCTACCAGCGTCGCGCCGAGGTTTGTCTGACCACGTAAACGCAGAATGACCACCGGTTTCCGGGCATCGCGTGGCTTAGGCAGCAGCCGTTCCAGAGTCCGCGCGCCCGCATAAAAGAGGTTGCCATAGATATCTAGCACGGTGATCTGATTGGAAGGGAGTTCGCGTGGTGGCTGGTGTTCTTCGATCCGTCCGTCATCCCGTTTAATCAGGCGGACGATTGAGACATCATTTGAGGAACGCGCGAGATAGAGAAGCGCCGACAGCACAACGCCCAGCCCGACAGCCGCTTGAATCGGCAGGAACAGCGTCGCCAGAAACGTGGTGATGCAGACCATGCCAGACGGCCAGCCGATCCTGAAGATCGAGACCATCTCGGCGATTTTAATGCCGCGAAGTCCGGCGAGAATCAGCAGCGCGCCAAGCGCGGGCATCGCAATGTACGACACCAGATCGGGAAAAACCAGCACGATGATCGCCATCCATAAGCCAGCAAGGATGGTGGCCCAACGTGTGCGCCCGCCGTAGATCACATTCAGCGCCGTCGCGCTCAGCGAACCACCTACGGGCAGCCCCCCAAATAACCCTGAAGCAGCATTAGCAGCGCCCTGAGCCACGAAGTCGCGGGATACGTTGCGCCGGGAACCATCGAGATTCGGCACGGTCTGGCTGACACCCGCGCCCTGTACGAGGATGATGGCTGCCACCGCTGCCGCCCCACTCAACACATCGAACGAGATGCTGGAGAACGACGGCAGGACGGGTATCGGGAAGCCGCTGGGGATTGAGCCAATGTCTGCGACGATCTCCACGCTCTCCAGTCCGAAGATCGCAACGAGGATGGATGGAATGATAATCGCAGTGAGCGTACCCAAGCTGCCGAGGCGCGTTCGCGGCAGTATGAATGCAAGGATCAACGTCAGGGCGGCTAATGCCAGTGTTGGGAGGTCCATCTCACCAATATGGGTGATCAGATCGAGGGCCTCTGTGACTGTGTTGTCGCCCGTCGGTGCATAGCCCGTGATGATCGGAAGCTGGTTCAGCACCAGCAGCGCGGAAACGCCAGTCAGAAAGCCCGTCATCACGGAGTATGACACGAAGCGGATCAACCGACCAAGCTGGAGCAGGCCGAAAACGATCTGGAAAACGCCGATGAGCAGTACCATCAGGGCGAGTGCGCCGGCGCGTGCATCACCGGACAGATTACCGAGTGACTGGCCGGTCGCCAGTGACGCGGCGGCAGTAGTCGTAATCACCATCAACTGCGTGCTGGAGAAGATGCCCCCGGTCAATGGCCCCAGCATAGAGGCGTAAAGACCGAAGATCGGGTTGACACCGACCAGAATGCCATTCGCCATCCCATCAGGGACATTGCTAATCGAAAGGCTCAGTCCCGCCAGCACATCCTGCCGAAAGTTGACGCGCCTCGGTAGCTGCCGCCCCAGATAGTTTGCCACCACTTCGCGCAGGTCGCTAAGTCCCGGCTGCTGGATTTCCAGCGCCAGATCTTCTGGCACCTGGTCTTCTGGTTGCTCGTCCCCCGGTTGTTCTTCCGGGATCTCTGTTGTCGCCATGTGTGACTATCCTTTTTCCGGGACGGCTTCCAGCAGAGGCTGTTCTGCCGAGCCGGCGCGTTTGCGGAACTCCCCTGCCAGCAGCATGACGAGAATCATGCTGATCAGTGAGGCTGATAAGAGGAGAAGAAAGACATTCGGCTGCTCAGCGAAATTGCCACCTGCAAGCACAAATGCAGCGGCATAATTACGCTGGCCTGTCCCGATGGATAATACTTTGCGCGTGTCTGGGTTGGGGCCGCCCAGAAGATAGCCACTCACGAAGCCTAACACGATCACAAATGTGACGGCCAGAATGGACCCGGTGCCAAGCAGTGCAAGCACCTTACCGATGTTTCCCAGATTCAACACAAGCATCAGGCCGAGGCTGATATTACTGATTTCACCCATGATCGGACGGGTCATCTCTGCTTCCTCATCGTAGCGGTAATTCATCAGGATGCCGGCGGCGAGTGGCAGGAAAATCTGCACGATCAACGGCAGGGCAATGGCAACGACATCCACCTGAATTCCCGGAATGAGCAGAGGAAGTATAAACGGCACAGAGATGACCGTAATCACTACCTGCAAAACAACCAGCGTGCCTGCGGATTTCATATCCCCCCGCGCAATCTGGGATGCCTTGATCGTCAGCGGCGCGCCAGCCACGCAGCTCACGAGCAGAACCGCGATCTGCAGATCGGCTTCCAGAGACAGGATGCGCGAGATCAGCAGGCCCCCCAGTGGCATAATCACGAAGTTTGCCACCACCATCAGGATTATCAGCCGCAGGTTGCGGAACGGCTCGAGGATGTCTTTGACCGTCATGGCAAGACCCAGCGAAAACATGCTGGTGACGACAAAGGCCAGCGTGAAGGTGTTGGTTAGAGTGCTGATAACTTCATTCATTGGTCGGGCCGTTCCTTCCTGATCCCCTTTGCGGGCTGTGCTTCCGGCTCGGCGATTTACCTACGCCTTGCGATACCTGACTTCGCGTGTGCCGAACATATCGAGGTCGAAAGGCGCGCGGTCTTCCCCGATTTCGTGCTGTACCAGCTTATGCAGCTTTTTCAGCATCCGTTCGACCAGCGCCGGGTCGTGTTTTGGATGTTCGGGATGACCGATATTCTCCAGTTCACCGGGGTCGTTCACCAGATCATAGAGTCCGACATCACTCGTGGCATACAGTTCTTCCAGCGTGGATGGGTTGCCATATTCCAGCGGGCTGAACCAGCGCACTAGCTTGTACTGCCCGTCCACGACGGTGCGGTAAAACGTCCGCTTGGTGTAATCAGGCGCGCCATATTCCGCCCCGACCTTTTTAATCCGTGCTTCAGCGTCGGTAAACTGATTGCCGGGGGACAGATCCATCGTGCTTAATGCGCCAAACGCACCCGTCCGGGCATAATCCAGATCGAGGGATTGCAACAGGTCACTGCAATAGAGCGCCCCGTCACCGGGCGCGTTCACGCTGCCGCGCGGGCCGGGTTCATCCGGGTTATAGATAATGCTGCTCAGGCTTCGTCCCTTTAGCTGCGGGTAGCGTTCGCCGATTTCCTGTTCACTTAATCCGGCGAATTCAAGCAGTGTCGGCGCGAGATCAAGATGGGAACCGATAGCAGCGGTTCGTTTGCCCTGCGGGCCGTCCGGCACACAAATCGTCAGATTGACGATGGCCGCCTCATCGTAGGCAATCGCCCCCTTCTGCTGCAACCGATGCGCCCCATTCATCTCACCATGGTCACTGGTGAAGATGACAATCGTGTCGTCCCACAGGTTCCGACGATCCAGCGCTTCGAGTATCTTGTTGAACTGCATATCCACCAGACGCATACAGTTGACAAGGTAGTTGCGGCGCTTGATCCACAGATCAGGGCGGTCTTCAGGCACGTGGCCGTAGGTCGCATCAATACTGTCCCTGTATGCCAGCACGCCGAACGGCTGGAGATGGAAATCATCTTCAAAATTGTCCGGCAGGCCGACATCCCATTCCTTATCAAACCAGCCGAGCCGCTGCTGCGGCGTTTTGAGCGGCCCCATACCACCGGGGGGTGGCATTTCAATCGGGTCGGGCAGGTAGAACATGATGTCATGCGGGTTTACAAGGCTGCATACCAGCAGCCACGGCTGGTCAAGCGCAGGCGCTTTTGTTTCCAGCCAGTCAACGGTCTGAAATGCAGCCGCTCCATCAACTTTTTCTCCTTCCAGTGGGGCCCCGTACATCTCACCCCACTGCTGGAAGTCAGAGAAACCGTACTCCTCAAGGGCATCCTCACTGTGTTCCAGCCACGATAGATGCCATTTACCCTTAAACGCGGTGTAGTAACCCTGATCGCGCATCATATCGCCAATCGTCGGGATATCATGGCGCAGTTCCTCGATCCACGCCTGATTGGTATTCTCCTGTGCGCCTGTCAGATTGGAATGGACACCTGTCCACATCGTTGCGCGGGATGGCGTGCAGATGGGGTTGCTACAATACTGGCGATCGAAGCTCACCCCCTGTGATTCGAGGCGCTCCATCGCCGGAAAGCGCACGTCGTCGGGTAATTGCATATGGGTCTGCCATTGATCCATACACAAAATCAGGATATTCGGACGCTTCGTGTTATCTGTTTTATTCATGCTGTCTCCTTTCCTCCGGGTGGTGTGGTGTGAAAAAATCGCTGGTACATTTCCTGCCGTGTCGTACAGCCCACAGCCGTTGGGCGGGAATGCACCGACAGATGATGTGCCTTCGTATCTGTCACGGAAGCTCGCGCTGTCAGGTGAACTGGCTTGCGAAAGGCTAGTGAGCCGGGGGGGAACAAGGTGGGATCACTACCGGGATAGGCTTTTGGGTTGGGAGGGCGTTCGGTGATAGTAACG
>CAZJSU010000154.1:0-8048 GCA_964548765.1 uncultured Anaerolineaceae bacterium | reverse complement strand
CGGCGCGTCCGTCACCGGAAATGCCCGCCAAACACAAAACGTCAGGTTATATCCAACTGCGCTTCTGTCTGGAAAATCCCCTCCGCCAGCCGGAGCAGTTCGGCGCGGCGGTCTTCGCCCACCTGCCTGCTCAGCAGGTAACGCTCCAGCAGTTCGGCCTGCGTCAACCCTTCGGGGTTTGCCCCCAGCCGCGCGCGTTCTGGCCGTTCCACATCCCTGCGAATACCCGCCACGTGATACACGTCGGCCTGTCGCAGCGCGTCGCGTATCGTGGCTTCGTTGAGGCGCGTTTCGTTCTCTGGCGCAAGCTCGACCAGCAGGCGCACCACCGCATCCTTGAGGTTGTGGTTGCGGATTTTACGCAGCAGGTCCTGGGTGGGGTCGTCGCTTTCCTTCAGGTCGGCGCGGATGGTGACAAACGGGCGCGCGTCGCACTCGCAGAAGTGCCATTTGGCCGCGCCGCGTTTTAACTCCACCCAGCAGAAGCCTTTGGTATCCCCCTCTTCGCCGAAGTCAATCCGTTCCAGACTGCCGCTGTAGACCACAGGCGGCGCGTCGGTGCGCGCTCTGGTCAGGTTCTGGTGCTTGTGGATGTGGCCGAGCGCGACGTAATCCCAGCGCGGGTCGGCCAGCGCGGAGAGCATAACCGCCACGTCGCGCCCCAGCATGATCGAGCGCTCGCTGCCGACCACCGCGCCGCTCACGGTAAAATGTCCGGTCAGCAGGCGCGGCATGTCGTGCTGGTCCACCTGCTGCGCCAGATTCTCGATGATGGTCGCCAGTGTTTCCTGAAGCAGGATGTCGGTTTCGGCGATGGTCATGCCAGCGGTGTTGGCCTCGGCCAGCAGGCGCGAGCGAATGGGATAGGGCGCGGCGGCCACCATGACCGGGCCGCGCCGGGTTTCGATCTGCTGCACTTCGTAATCGTCGGCCACCCAGACATTCGGCACGGCCAGCGTGTCGTAAATCTCGATACTGGAGGCTTTCATGACGGTCGGCGGCAGGTCGTGGTTGCCCACCAGCAGCACCAGCGGCGCGAGTTCGGCCAAATCCCGCACCCGCCACGCAAATTCGCGCTGGAAGGTGGGGTTCGGGGTGCGCGTCTTGAAGGCATCCCCGGCGAAGATCGTGAGGTCTACCTCGTTTTCGCGCGCGTATTCGATCATCGCGTCCATACGCCGCAGGAAGTCCACCACGCGGCTGCTGAGGCCGCTGCGCGGGTCGGTCTTGCCGTAGTTCTCCACGCCGATATGCACATCGGCAAAGTGTAAAATGCGTACAGGTTCAGTCATGATGATTAATGCTTAAAATGAACAAAGATGCGCCCGAAGTTCTTGTCGTCCTTCTCGACACGGTGATAGAGCGCCCGGACGTGCTTCTGGTCAAGGAAGCGCAGGACTTTCTTCTTTAACTGGCCGCTGCCCTTGCCGGGGATGATCTCCACCAGCCGTATCTTCTGCTCGATGGCTTCCCGAATCACGCGGTTTAGCTCCGCGTCAATCCTGTCGCCCTTGTTATAGATGTCATGCAAATCCAGCTTGAGTTTGGACATCAGTCGTTTCCGGTTGGCTTCATGTATAGAACATGAGTTTAACCACGTTACGCGGTACTGGAAAGGGCAAACTAAGCGGCTGGCCTATGGAGCAGGCCGTTCGTACTCCTCCTGATACTCCGCAATACGCTCAAAGTCAAAATCGTATTTGTCGTCTTCCACCTCATCCAGCTTCAGCGGCAGGCGCGGTTCAAGCGGGTTGAAGCCCTTGCCGTAAGTGGTCTGGCCTTGCAGCACGGTTACAAACGCCCCCGGCTCCACCACCCGCAGCAGCCGCTTGAGCGCGTGAACTTCGGACTGAAGCACGCTGATAAAGATGATGCTGTCCTTCGTCTTGCTGGGTTCGCCGTCCACCTGCCAGAAAGTCACCCCGCGCCCCATCTGCTCGGTGACTGCCCAGACGAGCTTTTGCCGGTTCTCGCAGACGATGAGGAAAGTGCTGGTATCGCTGGGGCCGACGATCACATAATTGCTGGCGCTGCGGCTGACGAACAACGAAATGGCGGCATATAAGGCGGACTCCCAGCCGAAAGTCAGCCCGGCGGCCACCAGCACCAGCGTGTCGGTATACAGGGACGCGGCAGTTAGCGAGATGCCCATGCGCTGGCGCAGGATGCGCCCTAACATGGACGACCCGCCCATCGTGCCGCCCGCGCGATAGATAAGCCCTGTCCCGAACCCGGCGATCCCCCCGCCGAAGATGGCATTGATGATCTGGTCGCGCGTGACCTGCTCCAGCAGTTCGTGGCGGGTGATGACTTCCAGCGCTACGGAATACAGCAGCACGACGTAAACCGTCATCAACACGGCTTTTAACCCGCCGAGCATTCTATAGCCCAGATACAGGATAGGGATGTTGCCGAGGACAATCACCAGACCGATGGGGATGCCGACCAGTTCGTTGAGGATCACGCCCACGCCCGACAGCCCGCCCGGCGCGATGTCTGAAGGGGCGAGGAAGATGGAAATGGCAACCGCGTTAATCAACGCGCCGGTTGTCAGCAGCAAAAGGCGCGAGGCAAAATAAACGCGATCGGCGAGTAACGCTCGTACAGAGTCCACAGCGACATTCCTTGAGTTATTTTAGCGGGGTGTTATCACTCTATAACACGTCAGGCAGATGTGAATGGGTAATATGGCCGATATTACAACAGGCACTTCGGGGCCTCGGCAGCGCCACTTTTAGCATTCAGTACAAATTTGTGTGCATTTTGGTTATCATTAGGCGGAAGGACGAGAGCAGGTTCATCTCTCACGCGAGGATTGACGGGCATGGACGATAGTTTTACCATCCGTGAAGTAGAGAAAGCAGACCGTAACTGGATCGCACATTTTTTAGATGAACAATGGGGGTCAACCCGGATTGTGTCGCGTGGGCAGGTGTACCTGGCACATCTGCTTCCCGGCTTCATCGCCGAGAAGGACGGCGAGCCTGTCGGCCTGATTACGTACAGCCATGAAAACGATGCGTGTGAAATCGTCACCCTTGACAGCATCGTCTGTGGGAAGGGCGTTGGCACGGCGCTGATCGAAGCCGTTAAAGAGGTGATGATCGAACAGGGCTGTAAGCGCATCTGGCTGATTACGACCAATGATAACCTTAACGCGCTGCGTTTTTACCAGAAGCGGGGCTTTGTTCTGGCCGCGCTGCATCCCAACGCCCTCAGCGAGTCGCGCAAGCTGAAGCCGGAGATACCGCTGTACGGCATTGATGGCATCCCACTGCGCGATGAAATTGAGCTGCATCTGCTGCTGTAACCCTTCTGCCACCGCGCAAACACCCGTGACAACCTATGTCACAGTAGGCCATTTGTCCCATATTACGTTTGGGTTTCGTTAATGTCGTGTCGCATATCTTGACACAGTTCAACGAATTCTCCTATAATGCCGATAGATGAGTTGACCGATTTTGTGAACAACTCCTTAAATGCAAGGCCGATCACTGTGAAACCATTGACCAACAATTACGTGAGCAATCGTGTGTTGAAGCTCAATGTGGGGTTCTTACTGAGTGATGGGCCGGGTCACAGTCACGAAACCGTGTTCGACGTGCCGGCGGTACGGGTGGCCGACGATCTGTACGCCACCTATATCAGAGGGCCGCTGCGCCTGAGCCGGACAAAAGAAGGCATTCTGGCACAGGGTAAACTGCGGGTTGGCCTGGAAGACGAATGCTACCGCTGCCTCGACCCTGTCTCCACCGAAGTTGTCATTGATGTCGAAGAACTTTACCCACACCTTGTCGCCGCAGGTAGCGAGTTCGTGATCGGTGATGATGCCATCCTTGATATCGCGCCGCTGATCCGCGCCGAGGCGCTGATCGCTATGGAGCGTGGGGTGCTTTGTACCGAGGACTGCAAGGGGCTTTGCCCGGAATGCGGCATCAATTTAAACACGAACACCTGTGACTGCGCGTCTGAAGAAATTGACCCGCGCATGGCGAAATTGAAAGAGCTGCTCAACCGCCAATAATTTTATATTTTAACTGGGGGGATATTACTGTGTTAGACTATCAGGATTCGCACAGCACTCGTTTTGATTTCCTGACAGAAATGGACTTCCTCGTCAACGATGTAGACGATGAACGCGAGGAAGACAACCTTTTCGACGGGGAATCCTTCCTCTATGAGGACGACCTCGATGACGAGGACGATGATCTGGACGAGGAAGACGAGAGTTACGACCTGGGTGTCATGTCCTCCAGCGACACGGTTGGGCTGTACCTGAAAGAGATGGCACGGGTCCCCCTGCTGACCACCGAAGAAGAGATCGAACTGGCGATCCGGCTGGAAACCGGGCTGGCCGCCGAGAAGAAGCTGAAAAAACACCCCAACAGCAAGCGCGCGCTGGAATGGACGATGCAGGTGCAGGAAGGCATCAGCGCCCGCGAACACCTGATTAAAGCCAACACCCGCCTTGTGGTTTCCATCGCTAAAAAGTACATGACACGCGGCGTACCCTTCCTCGACCTGATTCAGGAAGGCAACCTCGGCCTGATGAAAGCGGTGGAGAAGTTCGATTACCGCCGGGGCTTCCGCTTCAGCACCTACGCGACATGGTGGATTCGCCAGACGATCACCCGCGCGATTGCCGATCAGGGGCGCACCATCCGCGTGCCTGTCCACATGACAGACCGCATCCGCCGCATGTACCGCGTCGCCCGCCAGCTTGAGCAGGAATATGGCCGTAAGCCAACGGCGGAGGAAATCGCCGCCGAGATGAACATGGAGCCGCGCAAGGTGCAGTGGATGCTTAAAGTGTCGTGGCAGCCGCTCAGTCTGGAGCATCCTGTCGGCGAGGAAGAGGACAGCGAACTGGGCAACTTCATCGAAAGCGAAGCGATGCCGACCCCGGCGCAGACCGCCGAGGCGAACCTGATCCGCGCGAAGATCGAGGAAGTGCTGGCGACCCTGACCCCGCGCGAGGCGCGTATCCTGCGGCTGCGCTTCGGCCTGCAAAACGGGCGCAGCTATACACTGGAAGAAGTCGGCCAGAAATTCGGCCTCACGCGCGAACGCATCCGCCAGATCGAAGGCCGGGCGCTGCGCCGCCTGCGCCACCCCCGCCGCAGCCGTCAACTGCGCGATTATCTGAGTTAAACGCTGGATTATTTTAGAAGCAGTTATTATCGGCAAGGGCGACCGCATGGGTCGCCCTTGTGCGTTTAATGCGCCTCGGCGTATTTCTGGCGCGTTTCGCGGCCAGCCAGCTCGACCACAGGCGTGCCGTCTTTCTCCACCCACACGCCACACTGCCCGCCCCAGCTACTGGTGCCGAGATCGGCCTCGGTGCCGTCCATCCGCAGCACCGGATGATACCACTGCGCGACCTGCCGCGCCGCGCCCACGATGTAATGGCCGATGAGCGAACGGCGGAAACGATCGCTGCTGGTGTTGGGGAAGCTGCCATGCACCAACTGGCCGTTGAAGAACAGCACATCGCCCGCCCGCATGACCACCGGCACCGGCTGCATCCCGGCGGGCAGGTCTACCGTATCGCTGGTGAAGCTCTGGTCGGGGTCGGCCTCTTTGCTGCACAGCACTGGGATGTCCTGTGTCCCCGGCACGACCTGAAGGCAGCCGTTTTCCTCGTCGCAGTCGTCCAGCGCCATCCACGCCGCCATGCACGTCCCCGGGTTCACGCGCAGGTAAAACTGATCCTGATGCAGCGCCTGCCCGCGCGAGCCAGCGGGCTTGTAGTACACCATCGTCTGCACGGCATACGGCTCCGCGCCCAGCAGTGTCGTCAGGCAGTCGTTCAGGCGCGGGTCGAGCAGCCAGCGCAGGCTGGTTTCGTCGAAGCGGTGCGGCTGCATCAGCCGGGCGTAGAGCTTCAGCGGGTCGCCTTCGGTGATGTCCTGGTTGCGCGTGTCGCCCTCGGCGGGCGGCGCGGGGCGGAAGGTCATGTAATGCTCGCGCAGCCGCCGCACCTCGTCGTCGGAGAACAGGCCGGAGACGACCACGTAGCCGTGCTGCTGGTAGTGCTGGGCGTGTTTTGCGTCCATAAGTAGTCCTGCCTCATCCAATAACTTTTCAGGGTTATGTGCAAAAGCATACCATGCTGCGCGGCGGGCGGGGTATAGCCATGATGGGCGTGGGTGTGTCAGGAATTGGGGCGCAGCGTGCTGCGCCCCTAGCGGATATGGTTTACGTCAGTTCCAGCGCCTTGTCGTCAATCACGCCGCGCGCCATGTGGATGAAATCGGTGATGGGCATCGCGCCGAGGTCGGCCTCCGTACGCAGCCGGACGGAGACGGTGCCATTGTCGGCCTCGCGCGCGCCGACGATCAGCATGTACGGGATTTTGCGAAGCTGCGCGCTGCGGATTCTGGCGTTCATGCGCTCGCCGCTGTCGTCCACTTCGACGCGGATACGCGCGAAACGCAGTTGGTCGCGCACCTGCCGCGCATAGTCCGCCTGCTTCTCGCTGATGGGGATGACGACGGCCTGCACAGGTGCGATCCACGCGGGCAGCGCGCCCGCCGTATGCTCGATCACCAGCCCGATGAAGCGTTCCAGCGAGCCGTAAATGACGTGGTGGATGACGATGGGCGATTTCTGCGTGCCGTCTGCCGCTGTGTATTTACAGCCAAAGCGGCGCGGAAGCTGGAAGTCCAGTTGAATCGTCCCCATCTGCCAGTCACGGCCAAGCGCGTCCTGCATCACGATGTCCACCTTCGGCCCGTAGAACGCGCCATCACCGACCTCGACCTCGTAATTCCCTGCCCCGGCGTGATGATCGAGGATGCGGCGCAGGATGGCCTCGGCCTTCTCCCACGTCTCGACATCGCCGACAAAATCCGCCGGGCGCGTCCCCAACCGGAAGCGATAGGACAGGCCGAAGATGCTGTAAAAGCGCTCTGTCAGGTCGAAGATGCGCGCGTATTCCTCGTCAATCTGGTCTTCGGTGACGAAGATGTGCGCGTCGTCCTGCTTAAACTCCTGCACACGCAGCAGGCCGTGCAGCGTGCCGGAAAGCTCGTGGCGGTGCAGCGTGTCGCTGTCGGAGAGGCGCAGCGGCAGGTCGCGGTAGCTGCGCGTCCTGAGGTTGTAGACGACCATCGCGTTGGGGCAGTTCATCGGCTTCAGGCAGTAGGTCGTGTGTTCGTTGACCGGAATCAGAAACATGCTGTCGCGGTAATGTTCCCAATGACCGGATGTTTCGTACAGCCGCCGCTCATTGACCAGCGGTGACAGGATTTCCTGATAACCGCGTATCTCATGCTCCTCGCGCCAGAAGGCCAGAAGCTGGTTGAGCAGCGTTGTGCCATTGGGCAGCCAGTAAGGCATCCCCGGCGCGGTGGGGTCGAGGTGGAACAGTTCCAGTTCGCGCCCCAGACGGCGGTGATCGCGCCGTTCGGCCTCCTCACGCAGTTCAAGATAGCTCTCCAGTTCCTCGGCGCTGCGCCATGCCGTGCCGTAGATGCGCTGGAGCATCGGCTGGCTTTCGTCGCCGCGCCAGTACGCCCCGGCCACGCTCAACAGCCTGAGCGCGTCCGGGTTGACCTCCCCGGTATGGGCGACATGCGGCCCCCGGCACAGGTCGGTAAATGTGTCGTGCGTGTAGACCGAGATCACGGGCGCTTCGGCTGTCGGGTCGCCGTTTTCGTCCACGCCGCCCTGCTCCAGCCCAGCGATCAGTTCCAGCTTATAGGGCTGGCTGGCGAACAGGCGTTTGGCTTCGTCGGCGCTGGCGACGCGGGCGCTGAAGGGGTGCGCGGCGCGGATAATCTCGCGCATTCGCGCCTCGATGCCTTCGAGGTCTTGCGGCGTAAGCGGGCGGGGCAGGTCGAAGTCGTAATAAAACCCGTCCCTGATCGGCGGGCCGATGGCGATCTTCGCGTCCGGGAACGCTTCCAGCACCGCCTGCGCCATGATATGCGCGGCGGAGTGCCGGATTTTGTAAAGATCGGCCTCGTACCCCTGGGGAATGTGCTGCTCTGCGTTTGGTGCCTGTGTTTGAACCATGTCCTTAGTCTCCAGAATGACGGACAAAC
>CAZJSU010000153.1:0-8134 GCA_964548765.1 uncultured Anaerolineaceae bacterium | reverse complement strand
GCTTTATGACCTGCGCCGGGGGAAGAAACTGCCGCTGGCGTTCAGCGGGTGGTCACCCGTGCTGGCTATCGGGGCGCACATGCTGGTGGCGCTGGTCTACACCACGCCGTGGGACAATTATCTGGTGGCGACGCGCGTCTGGTGGTATGACCCGGCACTGGTGACCGGGTTCGTGATCGGCTGGGTGCCGATTGAGGAATACACCTTTTTCGTGCTGCAACCTGTGTTGACCGGGCTGGTACTGGTAACGCTGATGCGCTATTTGTCGGGCAACAGTCAACAGTCGTCGGGCAGCAGTCGAATGACGCGCGGTGTGCCGCTGGCTGTGGCGGGCGGGCTGTGGGCTGTGGCGGCGGTCATGCTGGTGGTGGGGTGGATGCCGGGGACGTACATGGGGCTGATGCTGGTGTGGGCGCTGCCGCCGCTCATGCTGCAACTGGCCTTCGGCGCGGACATTCTGTGGCGCTATCGTCGCTTGGTGCTGCTGGGGATTACCATCCCGACGCTTTATCTGGCGGCGGCGGATTCGACAGCGATCTTTTCCGGCACATGGACGATTAACCCGGCGCAGTCGGTCAACATCCTTATCGGCGGGGTGCTGCCGCTGGAAGAATTTATCTTCTTCCTGCTGACGAACGTGCTGATCGTCTGTGGGGTGACGCTGGTGATGGCGCGGGAAAGCCACGAGCGGATGCCGGAACTGGCGCGGCGCTGGCTGCCGTTTCTGGCGAAGCGCGAACGGGAACACGCCGAAGGCCGCCGCTGACATGCCGCCCGGATACATCCACTGAAAGGACAAGGAGAAATGGCTCTAACGCCGCCTTACCCGGCGCGGTATTACGCCCTATACTGGAACCACATCACCTATTTATAAATTCAGGAATAAACCTTATGCAGTGGGATAAACGTTTTGCTACGCGCACAGCGCAAATGAAACGCTCGACCATTCGGGAAATCCTTAAGCTGACCGGGCAGCCGGACGTGATTTCATTCGCGGGGGGCTTGCCCGCGCCGGAGATGTTCCCGGTGGAGCGGGTGCAGCAGGCGGCGGAAGTGGTGCTGGCGGAGCGCGGCACCGAGGCGCTGCAATACAGCACGACGGAGGGGATGCCGGAGCTGCGCCAGTTGATCGCGCTGCGGCTTTCCAGCGAGAAGTTTACCGTACATCCGGATAACATCCTGATCACGACCGGCTCACAGCAGGCGCTTGACCTGATCGGGCGGGCGCTGGTGGACGAGGGCGACAGCCTGCTGGTCGAAAACCCGACGTATCTGGGGATGCTGATGGCGTGGCGGCCTTATAACCCGAAGTACACGCCCGTGCCAACCGATGATGACGGCGCGATCATCGAGGCGCTGGAGCCGCTGCTACAGCGAAACCCCAAACTCGCCTACATCGTGCCAAGTTTCCAGAATCCGTCTGGCGCGACCTTAAGCGGGGAGCGGCGCGCGGCGTTGGTGAAACTGCTGGCGGCTTATGATGTGCCGCTGGTGGAAGATAACCCTTACGGCGAACTGCGTTACAGCGGCGAGGCGCTGCCGTCGCTGCTGGAGATGGACACGCTGAACATGGGCGGTAATCTGGAAAACGGGCATGTGATTTATGCTGGCACGTTCTCCAAGATTCTGACACCGGGCTTGCGGCTGGGCTGGGTGGCCGCGCCGTCGGCGGTGATTGACAAGCTGGTGCAGGCCAAGCAGTCGGCAGACCTGCACACCAGCACCATTGACCAGTTGATCGCCTATGAAGTGGCGCGTGATGGCTTTCTGGAAGAGCATGTGCCGCACCTGTGTGAGGTTTACCGGGAGCGGCGCGACGTGATGCTGGCCGCGATGGAACGTTATTTCCCGCCGGAAGTGACATGGACGCGGCCTGATGGCGGTCTGTTTTTGCTGGTGAAGATGCCAGACTATATTGATACGACGGAACTGCTGCGCGAGGCGGTGGGGCATAAGGTGGCTTTTGTGCCGGGCGCGGATTTCCACGTGGACGGCAGCGGACACAACACCTGCCGCCTGAACTTCTCTAACGCGCGGCCTGAAATGATTGAAGAAGGGATTCGCCGTTTGGGGATGCTGCTGAAGGACGCGGTGGTGCAGCAGGCTTAAGAGGGCTGTTGGTCAACGCATAACGCGATAATCACCGTAGGGGCAAGTGGGTGATCTGCATCGGGCGAAGCAGCGCTTCGCCCCTACGAAGGTGGATTCGCCAACACCATAAGTCCATTTGTTCGCGGATGGGGCTACCCAAAACGCGGGGCGCGTGTTAGAACGAAAAAGGTGCAATCCTTATCATTCTCTGGCTGACAAATACATTCACCCATGCTGCCCTGGCGACGTAACCTCTATATCATGTTTGTTGCCCAACTGTTTTCTGCCGTTGGGTTCGCTTTAACTTTTCCCTTTTTCCCGCTGTATGTGGCTGAACTGGGGACGACGACTGGCCTGAGTATCGAGTTCTGGTCGGGCATGGCGTTCTCGGCACAGGCGTTCACGATGATGATCGCCAGCCCGATCTGGGGGACGGTGGCGGATCGTTACGGGCGCAAGCTGATGGTGGAGCGGGCGATGTTTGGCGGGGCGCTGATTCTGGTGATGATGGCGTTTGTCAGCTCTGCCGAGCAGTTTGTGCTGCTGCGCGCCATTCAGGGCTTGATTACCGGGACGGTGTCTGCGTCGAACTCGCTGGTCGCGGCCTCGGCCCCGCGTGAACGCATGGGTTACGCGATGGGCGTGCTGCAAGTGGGGCAGTGGGGCGGGATCGCGCTGGGGCCGATCATCGGCGGCACGCTGGCCGACGCTTTCGGCTTCAGGGTGCCGTTCATCGTGACATCGGTGCTGCTGTTTATCAGCGGGCTGCTGGTGCTGTTCTTCGTGCGGGAACAGTTCGACAAAAACGCTGAAGCCAGTTCAAGAGCGCCGGCAGGCTTTATCAACGGTTGGCGGCATGTGCTTTCGATGCCGGGCGTAGTGCCGACTTATTCGCTGCGCTTCATGAGCAGCCTGGGGCGCTCGATGGTGACACCGATTATGTCGCTGTTCATCCTGTCGCTGATGAGTACGCAGGTGGGCGCGAGTTCGTTCACCGGCCTTGTGGTCGGCATTGAGTCCGCTGTGGCGACCGCCAGCGCGATTTACCTCGGCAGGCTGGGGGATCGCATCGGCCACCGCCGGATCGTGGTCTGGTCGGCTGTCGCGGCGGTAGCCATTTACATCCCGCAGGCGTTTGTCACGCAGGCGTGGCAGCTTCTGCTGCTGCAGGCGGCGGCGGGCGTGGCGCTGGGCGGGCTGGTAGCATCCCCCAGCGCGCTGCTGGCACAGTATACGGAACCGGGCGAAGAAGGCGCGGTTTACGGCATCGAAAACTCGATTGTCGCTGGGGCGCGGGCGGTTGCGCCGCTGGTGGGGGCGGCGGTGGCGGTGTCGCTGGGTTATCGCGGCGTATTTATCATGTCCGCGCTGTTGATGCTGGTCAACATCCTGATGGCGGTGCGCTGGCTGCCGAGCCACGTGCCTGAGCGCCAGCTAAAAGTTGTGTGAGGCACCCCTGAGATAACCTCTTTCTCTCCCCCAAGCAGTGCTAAACTATGGCTGGCGTGAAAAACCGCCTGATAGCACGTGATTCAACCTGTAACATCATGGACACTTCATCCCGCAGCGCTGGCGCGGGTGTAACATTTCAGGATACCTCTGGCAACAATGACGAGTTTGCTGGCAGCACGTTATTCCATTTGTAAACTGAGCGGGACAGACTGCTGGACCGCCGGCATGATCGGGGCGTGGGTGCTTTCGATGATCGCGCTGCCGCTGCTGTCGTGGCTGTTTGGCAGTGCTGCGATCAGTTGGGGTGTGCTGGTGACAGCGCTGCTGCAGGTGGGCGCGGTCTTTGTGATTCTGGTCGGTGATTGGGGCTGGCGGCGCACCGCCGTGACGCTGGTACTGGTCGGCCTGCTGACAGGCGCGGCGGAAGTGGCTGGCTCTAAAAGCGGCCTGCCCTTCGGCTATTACCACTATACCGAGCTTTTACAGCCGCAGGTGGTCGGCGTGCCGCTGCTGATTCCGCTGGCGTGGTTTATGATGCTGCCGCCCGCATGGGCAGTGGCGCAGGCGACGGTGGGCAGGCACAATCGCGCGGTGTTTACGCTGGTGAGCGCGCTGGCGATGACCGCGTGGGACTTTTTCCTCGACCCGCAAAAGGTGGCATGGGGCTTCTGGGTGTGGACGGACAGCAGCGGCCTGCAGATGTTTGAGGGCGGTTACTTCGGCATTCCGTGGACGAATTACGTGGGCTGGCTGCTGGTGGCGGCGCTGGTGACATGGCTGGCGCGGCCTGCGCGTGTGCCTGTGCGCCCGCTGCTGCTGGTTTATGCCATTGTCTGGGTGCTGCAAGCCATCGGCCAGTTGTTTTTCTGGAATCTGCCGGGGCCAGCGTTCGTCGGCTTTGTGATGATGGGGTCGCTGCTGCTCTGGGTGTGGCGCGCGCAGGCGCGGAGGGCGCTGTGATGGTGGCGGCTCTGGTGGTCGTAGCGTTCATCAGCGGGGCGCTGCCGTTTTCGGTATGGGTAGGGCGGCTGGCGCTGGGCCGGGACATCCGCCTGTATGGCGATGGCAACCCCGGCGCGACCAATGTGCTGCGCGCAGGCGGGGTAAAGTGGGGCGCGCTGGCGCTGCTGCTGGACTTTATAAAGGGCGCGCTGCCTGTGTGGGTGGCGCGTTTTACGCTGGGGGTAGAGGGCTGGCCGCTGGTGGCGGTGGCTCTCGCGCCCGTGCTGGGACACGCCTTTTCGCCGTTCCTGCGCTTCAATGGCGGCAAGGCGGTAGCGGTGACAGGCGGCGTGTGGTGTGGCCTGACGGTCTGGGAAGTGCCGACTATCGGCGGGCTGCTGCTCGGCTTCTGGTTCGCGTTCGTTAACGAGAGCGGCTGGGCGGTGATGCTGACCGTGCTGAGTGTGCTGGCTTACCTGCTGCTGACATGGCGTGACCCGCTGCTGCTGGCGGTGTGGGGTGGGAACTTCGCGCTGCTGGCCTGGAAGCACCGCGCCGAACTGACACAACCGCCCACGCTCCGCGCGTGGTATCGCAATCTGGCGCTGCCATGGCATTCTTAACACTGCTTATCCTGATGACCTGCGTGCTGGTGGTGATCGCGCTCACGGCGGTGCTGAACGTGCTGCTATTCCCACGTCTGCGCCACGCGAAGGACTACCAGCAGAAGGTATTCACAGAAAAGCCGTTGGTTTCGGTGCTGATTCCGGCACGCAACGAAGCGGCCAATATCGAGCGCACGGTGCGCGCGCTGCTGGCGCAGACGTACATGGACTTTGAGCTGATCGTGCTGGACGACAACTCGACGGACGACACAGGTCGGCTGGTGTGGAAAGCGGGGGCGGGCGATCCGCGCTTGCGTGTCATTCGTGGCAGGCCGCTGCCGGAGGGCTGGCTGGGCAAGAACTGGGCGTGCCAGCAGTTGAGCGAAGCCGCAGCCGGGGAGCGGCTGGTGTTTACCGATGCCGATGTGCGCTGGTCGCCGGGTGCGCTGGCCGCGCTGCTGGCGATGATGGAAAGCAGCCGCGCCGACCTGCTGACGGTGTGGCCGACACAGCAAACCGTCACGTGGGGCGAGCGGCTGGTCGTGCCGCTGATGGCGCTGGCGATACTGGCTTATCTGCCGCTGCCGCTGGTGCATCACACGCGCTGGCCGATCTTCGCCGCCGCCAACGGCCAGTGCCTCGCCTTTCGCCGCCGGGCTTACGATGCGCTCGGTGGTCATGCAGCGGTGCGCGATAATATCGTGGAGGATGTGGCGCTGGCGCACCGGGTAAAGGCGCGAGGGCGGCGGCTGTGGATGGCGGATGGGGGCGGCCTCATCACCTGCCGGATGTACCGTGACTGGCCGGAAGTGCGCGAGGGCTTTGGCAAGAACATCCTCAAGGGGCATGGCGACAGTGTGCTGCTGCTCGGCATTTCAACCATTTTCCACTGGCTGATTTTTGTCTTTCCGTGGCTGTGGCTGCTGGTGAGCGTCATCAGTGGTGGGGCGCTGTACTGGCCGCTGGCGCTGGTGATGCTGGGCATTGGTACGCGCATGTTGAGCGCGGCAGCGACCCGCCAGCGCGTTCTTGATGGGCTGCTGATGCCCGTCTCGGTGCTGCTGATGACGCGCATCGCGGGGGGCGCGGTCTGGCAGCGCTATCGTTATGGCGGGCCGCGTTGGAAGGGGCGCACGCTTCCTGGAAAAAATGTCGTGCAAAAGCGTAGAGCAGCAGAGACGTAGTGGTTTTATGGATAAAAGAATTGTGGTTGTTGGCGCGGGGGTCGGCGGGCTGAGCGCGGCAATCCGGCTGGCTGTGGCGGGTCAAGCCGTGACGGTGCTGGAGCAAAATCCGGCGGTCGGTGGCAAGATGGCGCAGCTTTATGACGGCGGCTTTCGCTGGGACACTGGCCCGTCGGTCATCACCATGCGGCACGTGCTGGAGGATTTGTTTCGCGCGGCTGGGCGGCGGCTGGAGGATTATCTGACGCTGGTGCCTGTGGAGCCGCTGACGCGCTATTTCTACGCGGACGGCACGGTGCTGGATGCCAGCCGTGACCTCTCGAAGATGGCCGGGCAGATCGGCGGGCTGGATGCGCGCGATGTCGAGGGGTATCTGGCTTATCTGGCGTATGCCGCGCGGCTGCACCGCATTACCGGGCCAGCCTTTATTTACGACCAGCCGCCCACGCTGCGCAGCCTGACGCGGGTTTCGCCGCTGGACGTGCTGCGGATAGACGCGCGGCGCTCGATGGATGGGGCGATCCGGCATTTTGTACGCTCGCCGCATCTGCGGCAGTTGTTAGGGCGTTTTGCGACTTACGTGGGGGCGAGTCCTTACCTCGCGCCGGCCACACTGAACGTGATCGCGCATGTGGAGATGACCGGGGGCGTGTGGTATCCGCAGGGCGGCATTTACCGGATCGCCGAGGCGCTGGCACGGCTGGCAGGGGAACTTGGCGTTGAGGTGCGCACGGGCTGCGCGGTGCGGCGGGTTGACATGCGCGATGGCCGTGTGGCTGGCGTGACCTTGCAGGATGGCGCGCATTTGCCAGCGCAGGCGGTGATCGCCAATGTGGACGTGGCGACGGTGTATGAAAAGCTGCTGCCACCCGAAGCGGTGAACCGGGCGAAAGTGGAGCGGCTGACGAGCGTTGAACCTTCGTGTTCCGGGTTTATCATGCTGCTTGGCGTAGAGGGGCAGTATGAGGCGCTGGCGCATCATAACATCTTCTTCTCGTCAGATTATCCCCATGAATTCAGGGCGATTTTTGAGGATGGCCTGCCGCCGGACGAGCCGACCGTTTACGTTTCGATCACGGCAAAGGCCGACCCGCAGGACGCGCCACCCGGCTGTGAAAACTGGTTCGTGCTGGTGAACGCTCCGGCGCTGAGTGAGCGTTTCGACTGGACGGCACAGGCCGAGGCTTACGGGCAAACGGTGCTGGGGCGGTTGGCCGCTTTCGGGCTGGATGTGCGCGATAAAATCCGCGTGCAGCACATCCTGACCCCAGTTGACCTGGAACGGCTGACCGGGGCGCGGCGTGGGGCGCTGTACGGCATGTCGTCGAACAGCAGGTTCGCGGCGTTTCGCCGCCCGCATAATCGCGCGGCAGACGTGCGCGGTTTATACTTCGCCGGGGGGACGACGCATCCCGGCGGCGGCGTGCCGATGGTTATGCTTTCCGGCAAGGTCGCGGCGGGGATGGTGCTGGATGATTTGTAGCGGTGTTTGGCAGGTGGGGGTAGGGCATGGGCAAGCCGCGTTATACGCTGGTGCTGGAAGAGCACCCGAAGGCGGAAGATAAAAAACTTGTGTGGGATGGTCTGGAAGCGTTTAACCTTCAGACCAGCGGTATACCACCGAACTACCAAGAACTGGTGATCTTCATTCGCGCCAATGATGGCACAATTTTGGGCGGGCTGCTAGGCGGCACATTTTGGGAGTGGCTGCATATCGGTACGCTGTGGGTGGACGAGAAGCTGCGCGGGCAGCGTTACGGCAGCGATCTACTGGCGACTGCGGAGGCGGAAGCGCTGCGGCGGGGGTGTCACAGCGTCTTTCTGGACACCCTGAGCTGGCAGGCGCTGCCGTTTTACCAG
>CAZJSU010000152.1:0-8182 GCA_964548765.1 uncultured Anaerolineaceae bacterium | reverse complement strand
CGCTGGCGTGTTTCAACCTCTGGCGACTGCCGCTGGCCGCTGATAGCCCTGACGCGGGGCGTTGCGCTGCGGATCACGGCGCGGGCGCAGGCTCTCGCGCAGGACGCGCCACGCGATGCGCGGGTGAAACAGCGAGGACGGCGGGCGCGTCAGGTTCATGGCCTGCATAAAAGCCAGCGCCGCCGCTTCATCATCCACCAGCGCGCGCAGCATGGAGTCGAGGTAGCGCTGCGTCAGGCGTTCCAGCAGGCCGGGGCGCTGGCCTTCGGTCAGCGGGTAACGCAGGTCTTCCCCGGTCGCCATCAACCATGCATTCCGCACCGTTTGCGCCAGGCGCTTGTGCGCCGCCATGCCGAAGCCGTTCAGGTTGGCGGTGCCGCGCTCTTTCAGCAGCGCGTCCAGCGCCAGCGCATCCAGCGCCGCCACCGTCATCCCCTGCCCGTAGATCGGGTTAAAGCCGCAGTACGCATCGCCGATCACCACCAAACGCTCCGGGAAGCGGGCGAGGCGCTCATAGTGGTGGTGCAGGTTCTCGGTGCGGCGGTAGCCATAGACCGGGGAAATCGGCTTCGCGTCCTTAATGGCCTCGTACAGCGCCTTTGAGGGCAGCGTCTGGGCGAATTCCAGAAAGGCCACGTCGTCGGTCGGCGGATAGTCCTTGTTCGTGCCAGCCACGATCACCAGCCAGCGCCCGCCTTCCACCTGAAAGATGCCGCCGCCGCGCAGATAACCTGTGTCGGGCTGCGTACCGATGGTCATCACCACCCAGTCATGCTCGAAATCCGGCGGCACGTCGTACCAGCGCGTGGCATAACCGAGGTGCGCATTGACGATGGTTTCCTCTGGCGCGTCATAGCCCAGCGCTTGCAGCCATTCCGGCGTGTGCGAGTTGCGCCCGCTGGCATCCACGATCAGGTCGGCGTAAAGCGCCTGCGGGTCTTCGCCCTGCCGTGTGACGATCTCCACGCCGGTAATCGTCGTGCGCGTGTCGTCGGTCAGCAGGCGCTGCACCTGCCGTTCCTGCACAATACGCACGTTGGCATATTGCAGCAGGCGGCGGCGCACATGCCACTCCAGCGCGACACGGGTGCAGACATTGGTGGCGATGCCGCTGTCGAAGCGCTTGACCCAACCGCCCGCCGTCCGCATGGCGGTGTCCATGCCCCACACCATGTTCGGCGCGCCCATCGTGGCAAAATCGTCTTTCAGGCCGGGGAACAGGTCTTCCATGATCTGCTGCCCCTGCGCCAGCAGCGCGTGGGCGTGGCGCGCCTGTGGCACGCCGGGGCGGAATTCCGGCCCTTCTGGCAGCCTGTCGCGCTCGATGATCGTGACCTGATCGAAATGATCGCGCAGCACGCGGGCGGCCAGCAGCCCGGCCATGCTCGCGCCAATAACAATCGCCTGAGTGGTCATCATGTCGGAACCTGTAGGGTTAAGATTTTAGGACTCTTCGGGGATAACCGGCCAGTTAAAGCGGCACTCGCCCTCGCCCTCGCTGTCCACCGTATCGCATTCGGCCAGCAGTTGGCCGTCGTAGTAGACTTCGAAAGTGGCGATCCGTTCACCGCCTTGCGTCTCGCTGCGCCAGTGCAGGCGGCGCGGTTCCTGCAGCAGTTCCATGCCGTGACGCTTCTCGGCGGGCGGGCGACAGAGGTCGGGGATGGTGGGCTGCCTGCCCTGAAGGCTGATCTGGTAGCACTTGCCCGCAGGCAGAATATCGCGGGTGATGCGGTCGCCGGAGAAGTCGTCCGGGCCGTCGTCTTCGCCGCGAATAAACATCAGGCGCTGCACTTCCAGCGTGTAGTCGCCCCGGTTAATCATGGTGAAGGTGTTGGCATCGTAGACCAGCGCCACAGGCGCGCCGTCGCCCGACGCGCTGACCGGCACCAGCGCCTGCGTTCTGGCGCGGGGTGTGCTGGACGATGGCGTGCCTACGCCCGCGCTCATGCCACCCGCCCCGTTGATGATGAACACCCCGGCGACCAGCAGCACCACAGCCAGCAGGCCGACCAGCAGCACAGGCACGCGGCTGCGCCTCTGGCGGGCCGACGATGCCGAGGCCAGCGCGCCCTTCATGACTTCGTTTACGCCGATGGTTTTCGCCCCGTTGTCCTCTTCCACAGCGGATGCCGCGCGAAGTTCGCTCACTTCTGCTTCTGACAGCGGGGCAAGCGGGGTCTTGTTGACATTCTCAACAAGGTCGTACCCCTCTTTTACAGCGCGTACAAATTCGCTGGCGCTGCTGTGGCGCTTGTCGGGGTCTTTTTCCAGCGCTTTCAGGAGTTCGCGCTCGGCTTTTAAGGGGATGTTCGGGTTTTTGCTGCGCGGCGGCGGCGGCGGATCGCTGATCTGGCTGAGCGCGATCTCCATCGGCGAATCGCCGTTAAAGGGCGTTTCCCCGGTGAGGATTTCGTAAAAGATCACGCCGAGCGCGTAAATATCGCTTTGATGATTGGCCTTATTGGAGGACACCGCCTGTTCCGGCGCGATGTAGCGCGGCGTACCGAAGGCGGTCCCCATCGTCGTTTCTGACGAAGTACGCAGCACCAGCCCGAAGTCGGTCAGTACGGCTTTGTCGTCCTTATCCAGCAGCACGTTGGAGGGCTTTACGTCGCGGTGAACGATGTTCGCCGAGTGCGCGAAATCCAGCGCGGCGGCGACCTGCTGCATAATGCGAAACGCCCGCTCCACGTCCATCAGCTTTTTGGCCTTACGCAGCCGTGCCAGTTCCGCCGCGAGGTCTTTGCCCTTCACCAGCTTCATCGCCAGAAAGTAGCAGTCGTCTTCCTCGCCATACTGGTAAATGGTGATGATGTTCTCGTGTTCCAGCCCGGCGACCGCGCGCGCCTCGCGGATGAAGCGCTTGGTCAGCGTCTGGTCATCCTGCGCTTTTTCCTTTTCCAGCACCTTCACCGCAGCCTGCCGCTGGAGCTTGTAGTCCATCGCCTTGTAGACACGCGCCATGCCACCAGAGGCCAGCTTGCTCGTCAGGCGGTAATCGCCAAGCTGTCTACCGATCATGGTATCTTTGGCTTTGGTACTGTTATCTACATTAGACGCGCTCAAGGTTCACACTCACAAAATTCCGCATGGCAGAAGCAGCAAAACGCCGACTGTTTTTATAACAGGGGCGGGTTCGCAGACCCGCTTCCGACACATTCTTCCAGGGAGACGACGCTAATCCAGATCGGGGATGATCCCCAACTGGCGCGCCAGTTCGATGTCAATCGGGCCATCGGGACGACGGGTCTCACTGGCGATCTCGGCCAGCCGCTCCGGGTCGAAAAGATCGTCCGCCGCCTCAACATTCAGCTTATCAAGCTGGTCGAAGATGCTCAGGTCGAGGTCTTCGATCGGCGCAAGCTGTAACGGTTCTGGCTCTTTGACCTTAATCTCCGGTCGCTCGATAGGGGTCAGGTCGGCCTGCGACTCTTCAGAGGGTACACTCTTGCCCTTGCGTTTTCCTTGCCGCGCCTCGGCAGGCGGGGAGACTCGTTGCAGGACAAAGGCGGCTGCGCCCAGCAGCGCGATCAGGTCTTCGGCGGCGCGGCGGCCAAAACGGTTCACCGCCCCGAACTGGCGGTTGCCCGCCTGCCCGTCCATGACGATGCACAGGAAATGATGCAGCCCGACGGAAAGGACGAACACGTCATATTCTTCGCCGTCGAAATACTGGATGGCCGAAGTGCGCCCGCCGACAAGATCGCTCATGTCAATCGTGGTGGCGATCATCGGCACCAGCGCCCGCGCCAGCCGCTCGCGGTCAATGTAACCGACCGCGCCGCGTTCCAGCAGCACCTCACCCTCGCGGCTGGCAAGGATGATCGCCATCGCGCCCACGTCGGTCAGCAGGCGGTCAATGATCGAACGGGCGGCTTCGCTGTCAAGGCGCGGCACCGGCCCCATCTCCAGCATGAGATGCTGGCTGTCGGCGCTGGCGGGCTTCAGCGCGCCGAAGATGTCTTCACCATCCAGCCCGGCCATCAGCACCCGCACAAACTGGTGCATATCCACCGGACGGCGCAAATACACAAAAGGCGATTCAGCCAGTGTTTCCTCGTCAAGGGTGGGGTCATCCGGGTCGGCGAGGATAATCACGCTGGTATCCGGGGCATCGCGCCGGGTCTGTATCGCTAACTGAATACCTTTAATATCGCTGAACAGTTCCACCGCTGTAACCACCAGCGTACACTGCCCGCCTTTCACTTCATTTAAGGCAGTACGCGCGTCGGGAATATCCACCAGCACAACCTGGCGATCTAATAAATCCACCGTGGCGCGCACAATCCGCGCGACAGTGCCAGAAGGGTCAACGGTGACAATACGGGGGGAAGCAGGCATAAGCTATTTCCATCTAGGAATACGGACAAGCAGCTTAGTCACAATTATTATACTGCATAATTGGCAGTGAGCGGCGTGGATGATTGTGGTTTGATTAAGGTTTTCCAACCTTAGCATTGCAGAATTAATAATATCAGATCATGCTAAGATGCACATAGGCGGTTGGGAAGAAGCGCATCAACGCCTGTTCAGAGCCGTTGAAGGCCGGGTTCAGCTTGGAGACGTAGAGCGCCTCGCGCTTGACGGCGGCACGGTGAAAACGCGATTCGTCCGACAGGAACAGGTGCATCTCGTCCATCAGGCGAACCACATCGCCCCACCAACCTTGCAGCCTGCGGGGCGCGGGCTGTGGCGGCACCGCGTAAGGCGCGAGAATCACCTGCTGCGACGCTTTGGCGTACAGTTTTTCCCAAGCCTCCTTCTTTTGGGCAGGGGTAACGATGGCTTCGGTTTCCAGCGTGTAAGCGATCAAGTCGTCGAGCTGTTTATCGAGTATATCCATGCGCGACCTGTGGTTCTCCGTAAACGTTTCCCAATTTGTGACGCAAGTTCTCACGGGCGTAGTACAGGCGGCTTTTAACCGTACCCACCGGACAGTCCAGAATTTCGGCAATTTCCTCAAGGCTCAGGCCGTTGAGATAGTGCAGCACCACCACCACGCGCTGGTTAAAGTTCAGGCTGCGTATTGCCTCACGCACTTCTTTATGTAAGCCCGCGCTCTCGGCCATCTGGTCGGGGGCATTACGGGCCGGACTCATGAGATAGTCTACCACAGTTTCCAGTGAAACGTTGCGTTTTTTATGGCGGGAAACCCATGTATAACTGAGATTGACCGTGACGCGGTACAGCCAGGGGGCAAGGGGGAGGCTGGTATCAATACGGTAGGCATAACGATGCAGGCGCAGGAAGCAGTCCTGAGAAATATCCTCAGCGACATGATTATCGTGGGTGATGGCAAGCGCTGTGCGAAAAACCTGTGCATAATAGCGGTCAAATAACACGCCCAGCGCATTCAGATCATCGTCTCGCAGACGACGAATCAACGCTGCATCGCTGTCATCCATGTTATTGACGATCATCTTTACTCCGTTTAGCAAGAAGGGGTTTTTTTAAATGGCTTTATTTTAATGAATAACCCCCTAAAGAATAGGGTTGCATTAAGTAGAAATACTAGCATACTTTTGTAGCATTTTGCCAACTTTGCTTGTGCAGGTTGAAACAGGTCTTATAAAGACAGGTCAGGATAGGGCTTCATGCTGTTAAATATCATTTCCGTTATCATTGGGGTTGCAGGCTTGTATTTTGGCGCGGAGTGGCTGGTGAAGGGCGCTTCGCGGCTGGCGCGTTCATTCGGGATGCCCGCGCTGGTGATCGGCCTGACGGTGGTTGCTTTTGGCACGTCGCTGCCGGAACTGCTGGTGAGTCTGGACGCAGCGCTGCAAGGTTCCAGCGATATTTCGGTGGGGAATATCGTCGGCTCCAACATCGCCAACATCGGCCTGATTCTGGGCGTGGCGGGGATTATCTTTCCAATTGTTTTTCACGACCGGCTCATCTGGCGCGAGATTCCCATCATGGTCGGCGCGGCGGTACTGATGTCTGTGCTGTCGCTCGACGGTACGCTGGGGCAGTTAGACGGCGTTATCCTGCTCGTCGGGTTCGCGGGCTTCAACGTGCTGATGTACAGGATTACACGGCACGAACGCCAGACCGGAGAACTGACTGATGCCGACCTAATGGAAGGTGATGATGACCACACCCCTGTGAACCGCGTGCGCGAACTGCTGCGGGTGCTGGCCGGGTTAGCGCTGCTGGTGGTGGGCGCGCGGCTGACGGTAGATGGCGCAGTGGCGATTGCTCAGGCGTTTGGCATCAGCCAACTTTTCATCGGCCTCACGCTGGTCGCGGTCGGGACATCGCTGCCAGAACTGGCGACTTCGGTAGTAGCGGCGATGCGCCACGAGAGTGACATCGCGGTGGGGAATGTGATCGGCTCAAACATCTTCAACATCCTGCTTATCCTCGGCCTGACATCAGTTATCAGCCCCATAGCTGTCAGTGAAGATGTCGTCCGGTTCGACCTGCTCATCATGATCGGGTTTGCCGCGATATTAGTCCCCTTCGCCCGCAATCGGGAAGTCTCCAAGCGCGAATCGCTGGTGCTGCTGGTCGCTTATATCGCCTTTATCCTGTTCGCCTTCTTCCGTTAAACCTGCCCCGCGCGTCCTCCTGTTTCATTCCTGTTACCGCTGCGACATTGGTGTATGTCCAGCGGTAAATCAATTATTGACGAGAATTTCATCTTTATAACTTGCCTGACGACATAATTGCCATAAAATTAATAAAACGTTGTCGCGTCGCTGCACTCAACAGGTGAAATTAACGTGTGCAAATTCTGTCTTAATGCCATGTGCCGCTGGTCTGACAGCCGCAGTTCGCCGGAAGACCATTCTAACTGCCAACCGTTCATCGGTGGACCGACCATCGAACGACTGCTGCTGGGCAGCGCCCATGAAACAGGCCGCTGGGGTCAGTTTATGTCTGCCGAGGAGACCGCCTACGCGCTGGCAAAGGTGACTTCGGCCTACGTGCTGCCCCCGCTGACAGAACTCCCCTCTGGCGCTGACCTGTTGGCTTATCAGGTGCTGCTGCGTGACCGCCTGAGCGGCGCGCTGGTAGACGAACTACGCATGATCCTGCAAAGTGTGCGCTACGAGCATGACTGGCAGCAGGTGGGCGCGTGGAGTTACCTGTGCGTCATCGGCGCGGGAGTCGCGGCCTGTCTGGACATCCCCCCCGGCACAGAGCAGCTTACGCTGCGCTATGCTACCGACCTGCAAAACGAACTTTTTCTGGCCGGGCGCAGCCGCGATCTACCGCGCAGCCGGTTAGGGTTGCAAACCACGCTGTACGAAAAATTCGACGCGCTGCTGTGCCACGTGCGGGCGCGTACATGGCACTGGCTGTACGGCTAGAAGCCGATGCCTTGCCTTGCTTTCTTAGAACTCCTGTGCTATTATTAGCCCCTGTGTGGAGACGCACAGAGAAGCTCCTTCCGTAAAGCGGGGGCGTGTCTGCGGATGCGCCCTTGCGACCCGCTGATGACAAGCATTATCTGGTAAATTCGGAAGAACAGATTACACTAGAAGCAAAGAAACCCACCAGGGAGCGGTTTAGCGATGGCGAAGCGAAAAGAAAAGATTGAAGACGACAATGGCTTGTTCAGCGGGCAAAGCGAAGGCAAGCTGAAAGCACTGGATGCCGCCCTGCAGGACCTGACCAAGCGCTTTGGCGATGGTGCGATTATCCGTCTGGGCGACGCGGCGCATCTGGCCGTCGAAGTGATCCCCAGCGGGTCGCTGGGCGTGGATATTGCGCTGGGCGTTGGCGGTATTCCGCGCGGGCGCATCACCGAAGTTTACGGACCAGAATCGAGTGGTAAGACGACGCTCTGTTTGCACGTGATCGCCGAGGCGCAGAAGCGCGGCGGGCTGGCGGCCTTTATTGATATGGAACACGCGCTCGACCCGAACTACGCGCACCGTGTCGGCGTAAATATGGACACGCTCTACGTCTCGCAGCCGGACACGGGCGAGCAGGCGCTGGAAATCACCGAGGCGCTGGTGCGCTCTGGCGCGCTGGACGTAATCGTGCTGGACAGCGTGGCGGCGCTGGTGCCGCGCGCGGAGATCGAGGGCGAGATGGGCGACAGCCACGTCGGTTTGCAGGCGCGGCTGATGAGCCAGGCGCTGCGGAAGCTCTCCGGCGCGATCAAGCAGTCGAATGTCGCGGTGGTCTTCACGAATCAGATTCGTGAGAAGGTCGGCGTGATGTATGG
>CAZJSU010000151.1:0-8218 GCA_964548765.1 uncultured Anaerolineaceae bacterium | reverse complement strand
GCGGCTATGCTGCGCTAAGGGGCAAGCGCGTGGGCTTGATGACCAATCCGAGCGGGGTAGATCGCCAGTTGGTCAGCACGATGGACATTCTGTGGCGCGCGCCAGAGGTCAAGCTGACAGCGCTGTTCGCGCCGGAGCATGGCTTTGCCGGGGCGGTGGCCGACGGGCAGAAGATCACCACGCAGGCCGACCCGCGCACCGGGCTGCCTGTCTACAGCCTGTATGGAGACACGCTGCACCCGACAGCCGACATGCTGCAAGAGGTAGATGTGCTGGTGTGCGACATTCAGGATATCGGCATCCGCTATTACACCTTCGTCTGGACAGTCTCGCACATCATCGAGGCGGCGGGCGAACACGGGGTCGAAGTGGTCATTCTGGACAGGCCGAACCCGCTCGGCGGCGAGATTATCGCCGGGCCGGGGCTGGGGCAGGGGGTGTCGTCGCTGGTCGGGCGCTATCCTGTCCCGGTGCGGCATGGGCTGACGTTGGGCGAGATGGCGCGGTTGATGAACGCGCGGTACAACCCCACCCCCGCCGCGCTGACGGTCATCCCCTGCGTGGGCTGGCGGCGGGCGATGCTGTGGGCGCACACCGGCTTGCCCTGGGTCGCGCCATCGCCCAATATGCCGCACATCAGCACGTTGCAGCAGTACGCGGGCGCATGTCTGGTGGAGGGGACGAACTTATCCGAAGGGCGCGGGACAGCGCTGCCGTTTGAGGTGGTCGGCGCGCCGTTTGTGGATGGCGTAGCGCTGGCCGAAGCGCTGAACGCGCACGGTTGGCCGGGTGTGCGCTTTCGTCCACACCGCTTCCGTCCGTCCACCAGCAAATGGGCGGGCGAGAACTGCGGCGGTGTACAGGTGCATATCACCGACGCGGCCACATGGCGACCGCTTGAGACGTGGCTCGGCGTGATCGGCACGGTTCGCGGTCTATACCCGGACGATTTCGGCTGGCACGCCGCGCACTTTGACCGCCTGATCGGGTCGCGGGCGATGCGCGAGGCGCTTGAGGCGGGCGCGCCGCTGGCGGAAATCAGCGCCGGGTGGGAGGACTTCTGCGCGGCGTTCCGCCAAGAACGCGCGGCGTTTTTGATTTATGATTGAAGACGCAGGGTGTTAAACCGCCACGACGCAGAGGGTTTAGCGTAGAAAGTGCTAAGTGCCAGGTGCTGAGTGAAAGCAGTGATGAGTAGTGAGCGATGGGTGACGAGCTAAAGAGCGTCAATCGTTTACCGGGGCAGGCAGCGGCGGCGCTGGAGGCGATTGTCACCGACAACCTGCGAGCGGGCGTGTTCCCGGCGGCGGCGATCACGGCGGTGAAGGATGGCGCGGTCGTGCTGAACGCGGCCTGGGGCTGGGTTGATCCGGAGACGCGGCAGCATCCCACCCAGCCGGATACGCTGTTCGATCTGGCTTCGCTGACCAAACTGTTCACGGCGACCGCGTTTCTCTCGCTGCTGGCCGAGCATGACCTCAGCCTGCACACGCCGCTGGTCGAGATCGTGCCTGAGTTTGGCGCAGGGGGTGCGCGTCCGCTGGACGGCGGGCAGGACCCGCACACGAAGGCGCATCTGCCCACGCCGGAGGACGCGGTTGGGCAAATGGTTGACCCGGCGCGGGTGACGTTCTGGCACCTGCTGACGCATACGTCCGGGCTTGCGCCCTGGCGCGATGTGTTCAACGTGGCGGGCGCTGCGCCCACGCCGCCGCATCAGCCCGACCCGCTCAGCCGGGCGGCGCGCTGGTCAAACGCGCTTAAGGCGCTGTGCGCCTATCCATTTGTGGCGCAGCCGGGCGGCGTGGTGCGTTACAGTGACCTCGGCCTGATGCTGCTGGGCGAGGCGGCCAGCCGCTTAAACGGCACGCCGGGCGAACTGGACAAGGCGGTGCGGGCGCGGGTGCTGGAGCCGCTGGACTTGCGCTCAGCGGTTTACAATCCGGCGCGGGACGGCTGCGCCCTGCACACCATCGCGCCGACGGAGGATGATCCGGGCTGGCGTGGGCGGCGGGCATGGGGCGAAGTGCATGACGAGAACGCCTGCGGCGTGGGCGGGGTGGCGGGTCATGCCGGGCTGTTTGCGGTGGCGCGTGATGTGGCCGCGCTGGGGCAGGCGTGGCTGGACGATGACCCGCGCCTGAACATCCCGCGCGACCTGATGGATGAGGCGCGGCGCGAACAGGCGCGCAACGGCTTTCGCTTCGGGCTGGGCTGGATGCTGCGGGCGGAAGAAGGGGCTTCGGCCAGCGAGCGCTTCAGCATCCACAGTTACGGGCATACCGGATTTACAGGCACGTCGCTGTGGGTAGACCCGGCGGCGCGGCTGGTGGTGGCCTGCCTGACGAACCGGGTGTATCCGGGGCGCGAGAAAGAAGGCATCCACGCCTTCCGCCGCGCGGTGCATGAGCTACTGGCGCACGAGGCCATCTAAAGCATATTACGTGAAATACTGGTCTTTTGTTTGAAAAAAGGGGTCAGTCAACCTATGACAGGTAAAGGCGCGTTGTGATAAGGTTGGTTGTAATGCAAGCCGTCATGCTGTAGTCACTATCGTAATACTGCCTGCTGCCACTGTCCCTGAAGGTGACATAAACTCGTGGCTTCCTCTCACTCGATCTGATACGTCCATGCCATAACATCGTAAACCCGCGCACTGAAGACAAGCCAAGAGGCTGAATCTATAGAGCGCCCCCCGTTAGCATCGTTAATTCAAGCAGCAAAGACAAAAAGAAAGGCAGGTCAACATGAAGATGATTCGATTAATGCTCTTGTGGTGTATCGCCCTGTTTGCGGTCACTGGGGTAGCGGCACAATCCGAAACACCGCAAGCCACGGAGGCGGCGGGGCTGTCCGGCTCGGCGTGGTTGCTCACCGCCACAAGCGGGCAAGACCACCAAACGCTTATCCTGCCGGGCAGCGGCATTACGCTGAACTTCGAGGGCGAAGATCGCGTCAGCGGGAGCGGTGGCTGTAACCAATACAGCGGTGATTATACGCTCGGCGATGCAGGCGCGATCACGCTGAGTAATATCGTCAGCACCCTCACGGCCTGCACCGACACACAACTGACCACGCAGGAATCGATCTATCTGGGCGCGCTTGGCAGCGTGACGCACTACGATCTCAGCGAACAGCGGCTTACCCTGCGCGTCGCGGACCTGGAATCACTTCACTTTGTGCGCGTCGGTCAGGATGCGCTGGCGGGTACATCGTGGCAACTGGTGAATGAGGTCCCGCCCGCTGTTGAGGCGACACCTGAGGCGGACGGTATGACACAGCCCATCACGCTGACCTTTGAGGCAGAAGGACAGGCGGCGGGTCATGGCGGCTGCAACGCCTATTCAACGACATACACGCTCGAAGGGACGAACATCTCCTTCGGCGACGTGACAGCCACAGAGATGGCGTGTGAAGGCGGTGACATCATGCAGCGCGAGCAGGATTTCTTCGCCGCGCTTTCCAACGCTTCACAGTACGGGTTAACCGACGAACGCCTGTACATCCGCTACGCGGATGGAAGCCGTCTGGCTTTTGAGAAGGTGGACACGATGACGCTGACCGCATCGTCGCTGAGCGGCACGCCGGGTACAGAAGTCGAATTGACGGGCAGCGGTTTCGCGCCCAACAGTGAAATCGTGGTGGGTTTCGGTCCGTTTGAAGGTGACGTGTACGAACCGGTTGCCCAGGCCGAAAGCGATGCGGATGGCGCGTTCACGATCACCGTGACTGTGCCAGCGACGGCTGATCCTGCGGTGGAATATGTGTTCATGGCCGCCGTTCCGGGTACGGCGCGCACGCTCTCCGAGCCATTCGACGTGATGGAGGGCTAAGGGGCAGCCATTAAAACCTCGCTGCTATGACAAACACTCGCTATAGATGCGGGTGTTTGTTTTTTAGTGCTTATAGAGATTGCTAATAGGTTGACCACGCGCGTGATCTCGGCCTCGCGGTTGGTGCTAACCGGAGCAGGTGCGGGTTAGGGGGTGTCAGTTAGAGACAAGGCCGTTTCGTCATCTGCCTTTTTCTTTTTTCCCCTATAACGCCGTGAAATGTACTGATGAGTCGTCATGAGCGTCGCCGTGCTTAAGATAAGCGCAAATACGGATGCTGTCGTGTGGTTGGGCATGGTGCCGCGCGCCCACAAGACATAGGGGAGTAAGAATAACAGTGCTGTCGCTAAAGCACCTGTTAGCATGACTAGGGAAACAGGCCTAGTGATTTTCTCGCTGGTTCTCACCCGGTGAATGACCCATGCGTTCAGACTTAGCACGATGATGATGGTTAAAATGGCTACAGGGCTGAGTACAAAAATCCAAGGCCATACCATGAGCGTACAGCAGAGTAACCAGCCTGTGCCTAAGATAAGTTCTACGAGGAATGGCATTTCGGAGTCAATGAGGTAAACAAGGGTGGCGGGGAGTAAACCAAGCAGTATCAAGCCTAAAAACAACTCTGATTCAAGCAAAGAGAACAAACTGATCTGAGTAAGTTCAACGTAACCATAGCTACCAACGTCTGCCCACTGCCACTGGCCTTTGTTGGTTTGTAATAAAACGCCATCGTGACCCATCGCAAGAATCAGATTTCCACTTCTGTCATCTATGACCGCATCGAGAGGTCCCGGATAAAATGCCTTTGCCGAACAAAGGATACCACTTGGGCGGCCTTCACGATGTGAAACATAAGCATCATGCCCAGATTGAGACAGGTCAAATTCCAGCTTCTCAGTGAAATCCTTGTCATAGCTGTAAATGGCTGTGCCGGGGGAGAAGCGATAGGCACGGCCATTTTCTGTGAATAACCAGGGTTCTGTTCTTGTTCTATGCATGAATACATTCTCACGGGGTAAGAAACAGCTTTCGAGTAGCTCTTTATCTTCTGTAAGTTCCCAGTTCTGGCCGCCGTCTCTGCTGAAGAATATCCGAGTTGCCTGTTCCTGACCGGTTACCGCAAAGATCGTGCTTTCGCTTTCACACAGAAGGCGCACACCATAATCGGGTGTCATACAGGATGTCGCTATAGTGGTCATCACGCTCAGTGCGGCGATAACCCAAATCTGTGGAGGGACAAGTGAGGTGCGGGGTGTACGCTGCCAGACAAACCAGCTAATCGCCAACGCAGGCAGCGTGATAAGGTCGGACACGTCTATGCCCAGCGTTCCCTGCCACCCGACCAGATTATCGAGGATGTTCACTGTTAGCGCATGAACGGCTGGAACAGTTTTGGCAAGGGCGAACCATATCCCGATGGTGGCGATTGAAACCAGTCCAACGATCTGCTCCTGTTGGGGGTGGTTTCGGGGGGTGAACAGGGCGACGACGATTGCCAAGACAAAGGGCGCAAAGATCAGCCACGCGGCATCCCCCAATTTGCCTGTCCACCATGAAGGCCAGTGGATGCGGAGCAGGTGGTCATTGACCAGCAGTAGAATAATGGCGAACACGCTCACAGGGTGAGCGAGACTGTTTAATGCGTGTCGAAGGGCTTTGTTGCTCAAGAGGCTTTCCTGTGCTAAGCGCTGGCTGGGTGAGCGGCTACTTATCCTCGCGCATCGCTGCAAGCATGGTGGAGAAGGTGCGTACCAGTACCTGCGCTTCTTCTTCGCTCAGATGCTGCGCGAACCCCTTTAGAATACCCTCTGCGTAAACAGGCCACGCCCGGCGCATGGCTTCGATGCCTTCCGGCGTGATGATGGTGTAGAAGCCACGACGGTCCTGAGGATCAGTCTCACGGCGCAGCAGCCCGGCGTGTTCCAGCCGATCCACCAACCGAGTTAATCCGCTGCGGCTCAAAACCACTCTTTCGGCCAATTCGTGCATCCGCAAGCGTCTGTCCGGCGCTTCGTAAAGCTCGATCAGCACATCGTACCAGTTGAGGGGAATTTGTTCGGCGCTGCGCAGGCTTCGGTCTATTGACTCAATCAGCCGGGCATGAGTAGTCAGGAATAAGCGCCACGCTTCAAGATATGGAGGTTCGACTCTTTTCGTCATGATATTCATTCTAACAAAAAGTAGTTGCACGCGCAACTAAGATGTGATAAGCTGTTTTAGTTGTACACACAACTATTGCTCACGCAACGAAAATGGAGGAAATACGATGAAGTATCCGCTGTGCAAGGTGGAGGACATCCCCGACGAAGGGACGAAGCTGGTCGAGTTTTTTGGCCGGGAGGTGCATGTTTATAAGGTGAATGACCAGCCCAAAGCGGTGGCGAATATCTGTATGCACTTCGGTGGGCCGCTGGAGTATAAGGACTGCAAGTTCGTTTGCCCCTGGCATAACGCTGAGTACGCACCGGAAGATGGCCGCCGCCTGAAAGCGCCCGCGCCGTCAGACGCGCGCCTGATGTTTCTCTCCACGCGGGTGGAGGATGGTGTTCTCAATTACGTGTGGGGGGAGTAAACGCCGGGGCAGGGCGCGGTGCTTCCGATATTCCCCACACGTACATGCTGTGCCGCGCAGGTCAAACACTCAAAGGGAGAGGTCTACGCTGTGCCGCGTCTGCCACAGGTTGACCACGCGGGCGATCTCGGCCTCGCGGCGCGCGTCGTCCCAGCCGAGCGTGCTGCCAACAATGGCGGCGACTTCGTGCAGCAGCGCGGGCGTGAGTTCGCCCAACATGCCGATGAGTGAACGGCGCAGCAGCAGGTCGTCTACATGGGCGACCTGTTCCGTTTGCGTCAGGTAGATGATCTCGCGCTGGCTGTAGCCGGGGTGATGCGCCAGCGGGGCATCTGGCGCGGCGGCCAGAAAAGCGGCGACCTCGCGGGCGTGGGTGCCATAGCGGGCGAACAGTATCTCGATGCGGGCGTGATCCAGCCCGGTGTCAATCTCGATCTGGCGCAGCAGGGCGCGGCGGTCGGTGCTGTTTTTGGGGTAATCGCGCCCGCCACCGATGGGCATCTCGCGCGTGGTGTGCTTGCGCTTCAGGCTAAGGCGTGCCAGCGCTTCATCGGTGGCCTGCTCGGAGAAAGCGCGGAAGGTCGTCCACTTGCCGCCGATGAGCGACAGCACCGGATAGTTCAGGCTGTCGCCCGGCTCCAGCGTGCGGATGCTGTGGTCGCGGCTGATCTGCCCGGCGGTGGCGGCTTCGCTGTTAGGCAGCGGGCGCACGCCGCAGAAGCGAAAGACGATGTGCGAACGGTCTACGGGCAGGCCGGGAAAGACGACCTGAATCAGGTCGAGCATATAGTCCACTTCGTCCTCGGTGCAGATGGCCTCGTCGGGGTTCTCGATGCGAATATCCGTCGTGCCGACCAGCACCTTATCCATCAACGGGAAGAACAGCGTGATACGCCCGTCGCTGTTCTCGAAAAACAGTTCATGCCCCTTACACAGCGCGTGTAGTTCCGGGTGGTCGAGGACCAAATGCGAGCCTTTGGTGCCGCCGATAAAGCGCGTTGGCTGGTTCATGGCGCGGTTGACGAAATCAATCCACGGGCCAGCGGCGTTGATGACCACTTTGGGCTGCACGGTGTACCGCTCGCCCGTCAGTTCATCCAGCAGCGTCACGCTGTCGCCTTCGCCGCCAATCGCGCTCAGGTAATTGACCGCCCTCGCGCGTTCGGTGAGCGCTTCTGCATCCGCGATCAGTTCCATGCAGATGCGTTCCGGGTACGGCATCCATGCGTCGTAGTAGGTGGCGGTGCAAACGATGTCAGGATTAAGGCCGGGGCGTTCCGCCAGCGCCTGCGCGCGTGAGTGCATCGTGTGCGCGGGGGTCATCTGGAAGCCGCGCGTGAACTGGTCGTACATGGTCAGGCCGGCCTTGATGATGAGCGCGCCGCGTTCGCCGGGCTTGTCGCGCAGGCCGAGGAACTTCAGCGGGGCGTTGAGCATCCCGCTGAGCCAGCTAAAGATGGGGATGGTCGTGGGCAGCGGGTGAACGTAGTGCGGCGCGTTCTGGAGCAGGCGGTTGCGCTCGATGAGGGCTTCGCGCACCAGGCGGAACTCACCGTTTTCGAGGTAGCGCAGGCCGCCATGAACCATGTGCGACGAGGCCGCGCTTGCGCCCGCGCAGAAGTCGCCCTTATCCACCAGCAGCACGTTGACATCCTGCAAGGCGAGGTCGCGGAAGGTGCCGATGCCGTTGATGCCACCGCCGATCACCAGCACGTCTACCTGGGGCTGCTGGCGAAGGGAGTCAAGGGTTTGGGAACGAGTGGTCATGCTGGCCTCGCTTGCGCTGCGTTTCGCTGTGTGGGTGATAGTAGCG
>CAZJSU010000150.1:0-8266 GCA_964548765.1 uncultured Anaerolineaceae bacterium | reverse complement strand
CCCACCAGATATTCGTGCTTTTCTTCGCTGGCGCGCTCAAAAGCCAGATATTCTTCCGGTGTCCAATGTTTGTCGGGTTGCGCACTCATATTCAAGCCTTATAGCAATTTCGTCTAGTCGCGCGGACGCGATATATGTGTAGGGGCGGGTTTCAAACCCGCCCGTCCATTAGGGATCGGTGGAACGGCGGGAGGGTCACAGACCCTCCCCTACGCAATAGACGCGCCTGTAGGGACGGCATACATAATACCATCCGCTGACAAAAGGCTTTTCAGCCATTTTCATCATACAACAAAACGCGGAGGGCAGTCGCCGCTCCGCGTTGGGAAAAGCAGGCTGGGGATGCGCCCCGGCTACGCGGTCAGCGCGCCCGCCTGCTCGATGTATTCCAGCGATTGGTGGCGGAAGTAGGTGTTATACAGCTCGGCATAGTGACCGCCATCGGCCAGCAGGGAGTCGTGTGTCCCCTGCTCGATGATCTTGCCCTGCCGCAGCACGATAATGCGATCGGCGTTCTTGATCGTGCTGAGGCGGTGCGCGATGACCACCGAGGTACGGTTTTCCAGCACCACGTCCAGCCCTTCCTGGATCAGCGTCTCGGTCAGCGGGTCAACGCTGGCGGTCGCCTCGTCCAGGATGAAGATCGAGGGGTCTTGCAGCAGCACGCGCGCCAGCGCCACCAACTGCCGCTGCCCCATCGAGAGGTTACTGCCGCGCTCGCCCACCTGTGTATCCAGCCCGTTAGGCAGCCACTTGATCCAGTCGCCCTGTCCCACCAGCGAGGCCACCCGCGCCACTTCCTCGTCGCTTGCGTCGGCCATGCCGTAGCGGATGTTGTCGCGCACCGTGCCATCAAAGAGGAACGGAGTCTGCGTGACGATACCCAGCTTGCCATGATAGGCGTTCAGGTCAAGCGTGCGGATGTCCTGCCCGTCAATCAGGATTTGCCCGCCCTGATACTCGTAAAACCGGGCGATCAGCTTGCCGATGCTCGACTTGCCGCTGCCCGTATGCCCCACCAGCGCCAGTGTCTCACCGGGCGCGATGGTCAGGGAGAAGTTCTCCAGCACCTGCTCCTTGTCGGTGTAACGGAAGTCCACGTTCTCGAAGCGTATCTCGCCGTTAATGTGCGGCAGTTTGATGTTGTCCCTCTGCACCACGCGCGGCTCGGCATCAATCAGCGCGAACACGCGCTCACCCGCCGCCAGCCCCAACTGGAACTGGCTCCAGAACGAGGCGATACTCGTCAGCGGGAACCAGAACAGCGCCAGCCCCTGAATGAACAGATACCACTCGCCCGCCGTCAGCGAGCCTGTCTGCACGTTCACCCCGCCGAAGTACACCAGCGCCGCTGTGCCGAAGGCGGCCAGCGCGTTCAGGATGGGGAAGATGCTGCTGAAGACATACCCGGTGCGCAGGTTGATGCCATAGGACTGCTTGTTGACTTGCAGAAACTCCTGATAAACCGCGCGTTCCTGCCGGAAGGTCTTGGCTACGCCGATCCCGCTGACCGTCTCCTGAATGTGGGTGTTGACGACCGCGTTCACCCGGCGCGACTGTGTAACCGTGTCGCGGGCGATCTTGCGGAACAGCAGTGCCACGAAGACGATAAAGGGCGCAAGCACCAGCAGCACCACTGTTAGCTGCACGCTCACCGTGAACAGATAACCGATGAGCAGGAAGATGAGCAGTATCTGGCTCATCAGGTCGGTTGCAAGCTGTACCACCGAGGAGAACGCCTGCGTGTCAGAAGAAACGCGGCTGACGATCTTGCCCGATGGAAACTCGTCATAGAACGACAGGTCGCGCTTCAGCACCGCGTCGAACGCATCCTCACGCAGCTTGAGCGTGACATTGCCAATCGCCGCTGCCGAGAGCCACTGCCGCACCGCGTTGAACAGCCAGCCCAGCGACCCCAGCACCACAATCACCGTCGTAATACGCAGCAGGTTGGCGGTGGAGTTATCCGTCACAAGCTCGTCCAGCGACTGCGAGATGTAGATGGGCAGGCCGGTGTTCATCAGCGACGTGAGCATAATGGCGAGAGCGACGACGAACATACGCCCCGCCTGCGGGCGGAAGTAACCGATAATGCGCCGGACTAACTCACCATCGCTGTACTTGCGATCGTACTCTTCGGCATCAAGGCCGTCCATGATAAAGCCCATACGTGTAGCACTCCTTGTGATAAGCTCAGCGAACGTTGGCCGCCGCTCTCCATGTATGGCGCTTATGGAGAGGGGCGGGGGTGAGGTTCGGGATTACGCGGTCTGCGCCTCGGCGCTGGTTTCCAGCGGCGGCAGCGCTGCGTCATAGCGCGCAAAGATGCGGCGGTAAGGTTCGGACACGCGCAGCAGGTCTTCATGGGTGCCGCTGGCGATGATCTGCCCGTCTTCCAGCACCAGAATATGATCGGCCCAGCGAATCTGCGACAGGCGATGGGTAATCAGCAGGGTGGTTCGCCCCTGCTGCGCCCGGCGGATAGCCTTCTGAATCTCGTCTTCGGTGGCGCTGTCAATCGCGCTGGTGCTGTCGTCCAGAATCAGGATGCGCGGGTTATTGAGGAACGCCCGCGCCAGCGCCAGCCGCTGCCGCTGCCCGCCAGAGAGCATGACTCCACGCTCGCCGACTTTCGTGTCGTAACCTTCGTTAAACGACAGGATGAAGTCATGCGCCTGGGCTTCCTTCGCCGCCTGCTCGACCTGCTCCTGCGTGGCTTCCGGCGCGCCAAAGGCGATGTTCTCCGCTACGCTGCGCGAAAACAGAAAGACATCCTGCTCGATCTTCGAGATTTGTGAACGCAGCGCCGCCATGCTCCACTCGCGCACGTCCACGCCGTCAATCAGGATGCGCCCCTTATTGGTATCGTAAGTGCGGTTGATGAGTTCGGTCAGCGTACTCTTGCCGCTGCCCGTCTGCCCGACAATAGCAACCGTCTCGCCCGGCTTCACGGTGAACGAGATGTCCTTCAGCACGTCGCCATCTTCATAACCGAAGGTGACGTTCTCGAACACGATCTCGCCCTGAATCGGCGCGTTGTAACCGCCTTCGTTCTCGTCCAGTTCCGTTTCGGCGTTGATGATGTGCAGGATGCGCTCGGCACTGGCGCGGCCAAGCTGCACCAGCGAGAACGCGAAGATCGAGATGAAGATCGGGAAGCGAACGGCAGCCATCAGCCCCATCACGGCGATGATGCTCGGAATGCTGAGCAGCCCCTGTCCATACAGCACCATGCAGTGCAGGAAGAACAGCCCCAGCGCCAGCCCATAGAACAGCATCGGCAGGTAGCGGGCTTCGACACGCCCCTGCTGCGCGAAGAAATCACGATAGCGGCGGGCGTTCTCGTAGAACTTCTTGCGCTCAAACTTCTCCTGCGCGCTGGCCTTCACCACCTCAATGCCGGAGATGCTTTCTTCCAGCCCGGCGGTCATGGTGCCGTAAGCCTCGCGCTGCTGCCAGATCACGGGGTTCAGGATACGCATGTAGCGGCGCACTGTCACCACGTAAGCCAGCGCGAACAGCGCCGGCACCAGCAGCAGGTCTACCCGCACGATGGCGATATAGACCATCGGCACCGCGAAGCCCAGCACAATCTCGCAGATAAACAGGATGCCGGGGTTCACCATGACGTTCAACTGGTTCACGTCGTCGGTGGCGCGCGCCATGATGTCGCCCACCCGCTGGCGATTGTGGAAGGTCTGGCTTTTGCCAAGCAGGCTGATATACAGTTCCTCGCGCGAATCGCGCGAGAGCCGCTGGGCAATCGTCTCCAGCGACAGGCTGCCCGCCAGCGCTGACAGGCTGTCCCCGATGAGCAGCACGCCCAGAATCAGCAGGGCGATACGCAGGATGCCATCCGGCGAAGTGGGGTTGACGATTTCCTCAGCGGCGACACCGATCAGAAAACGGCTGCCGGAGAAGGAAACCCACGCGACCATATACAGAACGCACGTGAAGATCAGGAAATACTTGTAGCGCCACACATGCGACAGAATCCAGCGTATGGGGCTGGAACGGTTATAGGTGTAAGCGCTGGCGACGGTGAATTCGCTGTTTGCGTTTGCAGCCAAAGGTCATCCTCCGTTGGTTAGCTGGACAGGGGTGAGTGTGTAGCGAACAGGTGTTCGTAAGCGAGATTATATCACGGATTAAAGGGTGAGCAAGTACGAATTAAACATCACTTTTGACCCTTTGTCAACCCTCGTGAACCTTCAGAAAAAGAGCCAGGGGCGGCCTGTACCTGGCCGTCCCTAGCAGATAGATACGTGGAAACCTGCTTCTTTGTTCACAATTTAAAGTATACCGCCAATACCTGACATCTAACGTCAGCCTTTAGCCGGGGTCTTCTACTGACCTTTCGATCAGGGGCAGCGTGTCAGGATCGCCGGAGACGCTGACCGTAAAATAGGCCACCCAACCGACCTCGCCGTTCAGGTCAATCTCCAGCCAGTCGCTCATGTCGTTGCTGCGCCCCGTCACCAGCACCACGTCGCCATTTTGCAACTGGCCGATCTGCTCATACTCCATGCCGGGGCCACGACGCACGTTCACCGTGCGGAAGGCCTGCGCCACTACCCCACCCTCCGGGATGCTTACAGGCAGCACATCCTCCGGGGCTGCGTCGGGCTGTGGGTCAATCACGGGCAGCGCCTCGGCGCGGCCTAACAGCGAAACGGTGAAATAGGCCACCCAGCCCTGCGTGCCTTCAAGGTCTACCCACAACCACGAAGTGCGCTCGTCGCTGCGCGCCAGCACGATCACCTCATCGCCGTCCTTCAGCCGGGTAATGATCTCTGAACGGGTAGAGGGTTCTGCCCGCACGTTCACCGTGCGGAAGGCTTTGGCGATAATCACCTCGTCCTCTGCAAGAGCTATCGGGGTCTGCTGATCGTCGTTCACTGACGTGGCAGTCAGTGTTGGGCGTATCGGGGTCATCACGTTGAGCGCGTCCATATCGCCTTCCAGCTTCGCGGTAAAGCGCGCCACCCAGCCCTTGCCGCCTTCAAAGTCAATACGCAGCCAGCTTGCGGTCTGGCTGCTGCGGGCGATAACCCGCGCGCTGCTGCCTTCGTCCCACAGGCCGACACGCTCATAATCAAAACCGGGGCCATCGCGCACTTCGACGTTCCATAAGGCCAGCGCGGTCACTTCGGCAACCTGTGCCAGTGAGGGATAAACCAGCCAGACGAAACACACCATCACCGGGATGATACGTTTTGAATAGAACACGTTGCTGCAAATGCCTTTCACTCTCAGTTTGGAGATCATGCTCAGGGTTCGTTACCGGACCTCATCCACATCGCGCCCGTTCTGCCAGCAGGGGTCGGGTGAGGGAAGCAGTTTGCCAGTGGTATGCTGTTGGTTTTTAAGGTGTTGGTTTCGCAAAGGGAATGTTATGAATTGTACCGCAGCTTGCCGCGCGTGTGAAGATGGATGGGGCATGATGCCTGTCATGCCCCGGTGGAATTTGCAAATTTCATAACCGCTTCAGCGGGCGGGTCAGGGTGCCGCCGTCCGGTTTGCGGCTCGGCAGCGACTGCAAGCGCCCGGTGTGCGAGCGCAGCGGCCTGGTTTCTTCCAGTTCCACCCCCCACAGCCGCACGCTGTTATCGCTGCTGGCGATCGAGTCGCCTTTGAGCAGCGCGCGGGTATCCAGCCTGCCGCTGCTGGAGGCCAGCCACCTGCCATCAGGGCTGAAAGCAACCGACCAGATGCCTTCGCTGTGGCCTTTCAGCAGCGTGATCTGCTCCCCGGTCGCCATGTCCCAGATGCCGATGGAGTTAAAATCGCTGCGGCAGGAAGCGGCGAGGGCGCTGTCCGGGCTGAAAGTGACCAGCCGTTCTTTCAGGTCATATAACTGGTCAACAGCGGCCACACTAAGAATCAGGCCATCCATCGCCAGCATTTTACCGTCCGGGCTGAAGACCAGATTCTTCTCGGTGCCACACTTGAGTTCGGCCTTTCTGCGCCGGGTGCGAATATCCCACAGCGTCAGCGCGCGCGGCATTTGCGGGTCGCCCCACGACAGGGTAGCGAGGGTGTTTCCATCCGGGCTGACCGCCAGCCCGCGCACCGGGGCCTCATGCTTGAAGCGGGCAACCAGCTTGCGTGTCACCAGATCGCCGATGTTCACCAGCCCATCCATGCCGCCAGAGGCGAACAAGCGCCCGTACAGGCCGAAGGCGATGCCGGTAGTGCCGTCGCGGTGGCCCTGCATGGTGAGCTTGAGCTTGCCCGTGCGCGCATCCAGAAAGATGATCTCGCGCCCGGTCACGGCCAGCGTGTCGCCTGTCGGGCTGTAGGCGATGTGCAGCGCAGACATTTTGCTGTGCGCCAGCTTTTTGCGGCGTGCCACATCCCACAGTGTCAGGCTGTCCAGTGTTGAGGCGACGAGTGTTTTGCTGTCGGGGCTGAAGGTGATGCTGCGGACTGGCTGGTTGTAATCGTCCTGTAAAACAGCCTGTTCGCGCATTTTGACCGCGTTAAGGCGGGTGATCGTGGTGAACTCACGTACTGCGCTTTGGGGAGTCGCAAACATACCCTCGCTCCGGGTGTGATTTTACATTTTTCATATTTATAACACTCAGGATTATAGGTTGGCTATGGGACTTTTGGTACAGTCAATGTAGCATTGTCCTATAACCTTAACTGAGCTTTCATTTGTTTGACAGGCGGGAGGGCGAATGCCCCTTTTTGTGGTTTTTATCTTCGGCACAGTGGTGGTTGGCGCGGGCGCGATGCTGGCTCCCGCGTGGCCTACTCGTGAACCGCGCATCGGGCTGGCGGGCGCGCTGGCGCTGGCGCTGGTGATCGGCGGGGCGTTGTTCGTCGCCATGCTCACCGGCTGGGACACGCTGGTGATTGATTATCTGCTGTTTGTACTGGTGACGACCATCTTTCTGGGCGGCACGCTGTCCTACGGGCAGAAGCGCGCCGAGGAACGTGGCGAGGAACTTCTGGATGCCGATCAGGGCTGGCCGGGGCCGCGTGACCTGCTGTTCTTCTGCCTGGCCGCGCTGGTGTTCGTGCTGCCCGCGCTGGCGCTGCCTGTGCCGCTGGATACCGACGCGCAGGGCTTCGGCTATCTGGCGCTGATGGCGCGGCTGGGCGGCGGCTTCCAGTCGCTCGCGCCGTTTCACCCGGAGATCACTTATCTGTATTCGCCCGGCTTCGCGCTGATTACCGCTTACCTCAGCCAGCAGTTGGGGCAAGGGCTGCACGATGTCCAGTTGGCTGTCGGCGCGGTGACGGCTTTTCTGGCGGTGCTGCTGGCGTATGACCTCGGCGCGGAACTGCGCGACAAGCGGTTGGGGCGGGCGCTGGCGCTGGTCATGCTGTTGGGCGGCGGGCTGTTCACCGCCTACATGGACGCGCACTATACCACGCTGCTGGCGCTGGATTTTGCGCTGGCCTTCATTATTTACGCGCTGCGCTACCAGCGTGACGGCCTGCGGGCGGACGCGGTGGCCGCCGGGCTGACGTTAGGCGCGGTGGTGCTGTGCAGCCCGGATATGACGATCATCCTCGCGCTGGGCTATGTCCCCTGGCTGCTGACACAGTGGTTCGGCCAGCCGCGCCCCACGTGGCCGCGCTGGCTGGTGCTGGCCGCTGGTGTCCCGCTGATCGCGCTGGCGGGCATCGCGCCCTGGCTGCTGCGGGTCGCCGGGCAGTTGGGTGGCGACATCGTTTCGCCGTTTGAGCGCAGCGCCGATTACGGGCGCGTGATGATGGTCTACGGCGGCCTGTGGCTGCTGCCGCTGGTGATCGCCGGGCTGGTGGTCGGCCTGCGTGGGCGCAGGCAGGAAACGCTGCTGGCGCTTGGCTGGCTCATCCTGATTCTGGACATGGCCGTGCTGGGCATCACCGAGGCGCTGTTCGGCTGGCTGCCCATCTTCCGCTACGACTACCCGTTCAGCATCGCGTGGCACGGGCCAATCATTCCCGTGACCATTCTGGGCGGGACGGGCTTGCTGTGGCTGTGGGACGGGCTGGCAGAGCGGCGCGTCGGGCTGACGCTGCACCGTTATGCCTACATCCTGCTCAGCCTCGCCGGAATCATCGGCCTGCTGCTGTTCGCCTTCCGCGATGACGTGCTGGCCTTCAGCAAGGGGCGTGTCGGCTTCTTCGGCGCGTTCGCGTCTGAGGCGGATGTGCAGGCGATGGAATGGCTGCGCGAGAATACGCCTGCAGACGCGCGGGTGCTGAACTTCCCCGGCACGGATTTCGACAACTCGCACGAGGGTGACTGGGTGCCGGTCATCAGCGA
>CAZJSU010000149.1:0-8287 GCA_964548765.1 uncultured Anaerolineaceae bacterium | reverse complement strand
GGTGATGCCTCCTCGCATGTTCACGACTTACCCCAGCGGTACAAGCAGATTCAGCAGCAGGCCGCCAGCAGCACTCCGATCAGGCTGCTGGTCAGCGCCATGCTGAAGACGCAGGCGCTGGCGATCCGATCACCAGCCAGCGCTTCAGCAGTGGAATACTGCCAATGGAAGTGTGGGCAGCGTCAAGTTGTGCAGACATAAATCGTCTCCTGAATCAAACGGCGTGGAGGTTATGCGCTTCATCTTCCATGCCCGTCATTATGCCACAGGCGCGGCCTTTCTTCACCTTTGCCGCTGCAAACTAAAAACCCCTCTCCAATGGAAAGGGGTTCATTTACAGGCTCACTCCGTACCGCGCTACTCGGCGCTCTGCACCTCGTAAGCGACGTTATCCAGCACCACGATCACCCGCTCGCCCAGCGCGAAGAACGGCGCGAGTTCCGGCTTTTCGGCCAGCAGGTCGAAGTAGGCATCGCTCAGGAACTCGACCTTCTGCGTCTCCATCGTGTCTGGCATAAAGGTGGTGTCCATCCAGACATCGCCTTGCAGGATAAAGGTCTTGCCCGCCACTAACTGGATCGGATCGCGCGCGCGCTCGTCGTAGGGCATCATCTCACCGTCTGCCCCTGCGCCAGCCGTCGGCGCGGGCGGCGGAGCCATCGGCGCTTGCGCTTCGGCCATGCTGGCCGCCGCGTCAGCCGCATCCACCGCCGCAGAGCCGGTGAAATCACGGGCGAGCGTCTCCGCTTCCTCGGCGAAAGTGGCCGCCGCGCGGTCACGCCCCTGCTGCGAGAGGATGTCGTCCTCTTCGATCAGGAAGCTGGTGTACGGCGTGATGATGCCATAGCGCAGGCTGAGGCTGACCACGCTGTCAATCAGTTCCTGGCTCTCGCCGTTCAGGCGGATGCTGTTGAGCAGGTCGCCGATGCGCCGTGTCGCCCAAAGCTGCGCGATGAACGGCTCACCGCCCGCCCGCGTCGGCAGCGACAGATTGCCGTAGGTAAACGTCTGCGTATTGCTGCCCACCTGCCCGCTGAGAGTGACGGTCAGGTTATCGGCAGACTGGCGATAGCGTCCCACCAGCGTAAGCTGCTCCCCCGCGAACAGGTCGGGCAGGTCGGCAGGGTACAGCCAGTCCACCTGCGCGCCGCCGAAGTCCAGCTCAAGGTCAGTCATCACGGGTGCGCTGATCTTGTTATACAGGCTGGCGACTTCTTCCTCGATGCGCTCTGTCGGGCGCACATAAGCCCCCGCGCCCCGGAAGTCGCGCACGATGGAGTCCAGCAGCACGGTGTCCACATCATTGCCCACGCCGAAGGTGAAGATGCGCGCGTTGGGCCTGTCGGCGTTTTGCAGGTTGGACAGAATTTCCGGTGTCACAATCGTCTCGCCCTCGGTGGCGAGGCCGTCGGTCATAAACAGCACCGTCGTCGGGCGTTCGCCCACCATGTCCAGCGCGGTCAGCAGCGCGCCGTTGATGTCGGTGCCGCCCGCCGCCTCCTGCCCGCGAATCCAGTTGATCGCGTCCTCCGCCCGCGCGGGCGATTCCATCTGTTGGCTGTAGATACGCCAGCCTGTGCTGAACAGCACCACGTTAAAGCGGTCTTCCGGGTTCAGGTTCTCCAGCACATAAGCCGCCGCGTCGCGCGCCTGCTGCCACTTGTCGCCGCTCATGCTGCCGGACTGGTCGAGGACGATAATCACGTCTTTGGCGATAATCTGCTCCTGCGGCAGGCTGACAGGCGGCTGCACCAGCATCATGAAGAAGCCGTCCTCGCTGGCGCTCTCGCGGTAGGTGAGCAGGTTCACGTTGATCGTATCGCTGGCGATGCCGTAATACAGGCTGAAGTCGGTATCCGGCCTGAAGCCACGCGCCTCGAACCCGGCGCTGAAACCCCGGTCATCCTCGTCGCGGTTGATGGCGACGTTGTGGCTGGGCGAGTAAATGGTGCTGATCGGGTCGTTCCCGCTCACCTCGACGCGGATGCTCATGTCCTCGATCAAACGGCGGTTGTTGACCGCGCTGTGCATCGGGTAAACGTAGTGGATCAGCCCGTTATCCACTTCCAGCGCCTGCCCGTAGCTGATCTCGACACGCCGCGACTCGCCGGGCGGGATGGGGAAGACGTTGGCCTGAATCGCGCCATTGCCGATGTATTCCAGCAGCGCCGGGTCGCGGAACTGGCGCACGATCTCGTCATAAATCTCGCGCGCTTCGTCGGCGGCCAGAATTTTAGCGTCAATCGCCTCGCCGTTGACCCACATCGTCAACTGGTTCACGGCAGCGCCTTCTGGCAGCGGGAAGATGAACGTGCCTTCGGCCAGCGCCTCGCCCTCGTTGGTGAACTGCATGTCCACATGCGTGGTAGCGATCTGCTGGTTGATGTCCACATTCACGCGGTGGTAATCCAGCTTGAGCCAGTCGGGGTCGGTGAATACGCCGCCGCAGGGGACTTCACGGCAGGGCGGCGGCAGGATGACCTGCGCGCTGGCGCTGGCCGCGCCGACGAGCAGCACAACAAAAAGACTGAGCAAAAATAAGCGTTTCATGGGGTCGGGTACTCCTTTAAGCAGTGGTCGGTTGCCTAAAGGACGCTCAAACCCGCTGTTTGGTTCCCAACCCACCCCCGATCATGCGTAGGGGCGGGGTTCCGTAGGGTAGGGGCGCAGCGATGCTGCGTCCCTACACAATACGAATCGTTTCTCTGCTAACGCCGGACACCCCGTTGGGTGTCCCTACAAAAACCTCTAAACCTCTGCGGCTTGGCGGTTCAAATTTTTGACTGCCGACTCAATGAATCGGCACCTGCCGGATGTCGCCGCGCACCGAGATATACGGCGCGACGATCCAGCCCACCTGCCCGTTGTAGCGCACCTGATACCAGCGATCAATCCCGGCCTGTACCGTGCGCCCCAGCAGCGGCAGTTCCGCGCCCCAGGGGATCGTGTCAAGAATCGGCGTGCGAACGCTGGGGCGGGCGCGCAGGTTCATGATCGAACGCGGCGAGGCGATCACGCCTGTTTCCGGCGCGTTGTCCAGCGTATCGAACACGCTGCCCTCGACAGGCAGGCCGTCCACTGGCGCGGTAAAGGTCAGGTAACGCCCGGACGACCAGCCCGTTTTCTCGTTCACCGTGATCTTGTACCACGTCACGCCTTCCTCGCTGAAGGCGCGCGCGTACACCGGGTACTGCTGCCCGGTGAGGGCGGTCGTAATCATCGTCGCGCCCAGATACGGCCCGGTACGCACCGCCAGCCCGCGCACCTGTACCAGACTGGCGGTCAGCGGCGGGACAGGCGTACCGCTTGGCATCAGTGTCGGGAAGACCGTGCCAACGCCGGGCGTGATGTTCGTGCCAACCAGATTCCACTGGAACTGGATCACCGCCACGCCGCCGCGCTCCACCAGTTCAACCGTGATGCTGTGCGGCCCGCCGCTCATCTCGCGGTCAAAGGTGCGCTGCTTGGGGTAAATGCCGTCGGTGCCGAAGTCCTCAAAGGCGGTCTGCCCGTCAATAATCACCCGCACCTGATCGTCCCATGTCACGTCGAAGCGGTAATTGCCCTGAATAAAGGTCTGCGTCGAGGTAAAGCGTACCGAGAACGCATCCGGGTTGTTCACATTAACGTTCTGGCCGTTAATCACCGGCTGTGCTGCCCAGTTAAAGTTAACGCCGTTGATGCCCGTGAAATTGCCAACCGCGTTCTCAAACCGGCGGTTATTGTAAACCGTCGCCGACCAGTTCGTGCCGAAATCCGCCTGTACGCTGACCACCAGCGCCCCGACAAACAGCAGAAGCATGAGCAGAATAAGGACTTTACGCATGGTTGTGGCTCCTCAATAATCCTGTGGATGAGGACTTGCCCCGGCTGCGAGGCAAAATTATTACCTCAATTATAACCAGCTTGGCGCGCAAACGCACACTTCGTAGGCAAAGCGCAGGGAAAATATAGGACAGGAGACCCTGTTTGCAACTTTTTAAATCGCATAACGTATAGGCAATTGAACGCACATAAAATCAACCATCACCTAAGGAGACGATGAAATGACTGACCAGAATAATTACGACGACGATGTCCCTGTGACCGAAGCGCCGCACAAGAAAACCTTCAGCGAGGAGATCGAAGTCGCGGGCAATCGTGCTGTCGAAGAAGTGAAGCGGCTGGTCGCGGAAGGCAACGTCCGCCGCCTGATTATCCGCAATACCGAGGACGACGTGCTGCTGGAAGTGCCGCTGACCGTCGGCGCGGTCGCTGGCGGCGCGATCGCGCTGGCCGCGCCCTGGCTGGCCGCTATCGGCGCTTTCGCCGCGCTGGTCGCCCGCGTGAAAATCGAGATCGTGCGCGAAATCAGCGACGACAACCTCTAAACACCAACTCCCAATCCCATGTGTTTGCAGGGGTGGCCCCGCTGGCCGCCCCTGCGCTTTTTCGGCAGACCGCTGCTTACCCAACGCCTACCCCACGCCAACTTGCTACGAACCTTCTACCCCTTTATACTCTTGCGCTACAGGACATGAGTTTTAATTGTCTGCGGCAATTCTGTGCTACAATCCAGAATGCAGAGAGCGTATATTTTTCATCACGGGGGTTTTATTTTTGGCTAAATCACGGACTGAACAACTGGTAGATCGTCTGCGCGACCTGCAAGCCAGCTCTGGCGATGTAGAAGGCGCGGCAATTGTCAGCGTAGACGGCCTCAGCATGGCCTCGGCGCTGCCGAATAACGTCGAGGAAGACCGCGTTAGCGCCATGTCGGCGGCCATGCTGTCGCTGGGCGAGCGCATTTCCAGCGAACTGGGGCGCGGCCTGCTGGAGCAGGTTTTCGTCAAGGGCGAGCGCGGCTACGTCATTCTCACCAACGTGGGCGAGGAAGCCGTGCTGACGGTGCTGGCACGGCCAGAGGCCAAGCTCGGCCTGATCTTTCTGGACGTGAACCGCACCGTCGAAGACCTGTCCAAACTGGTCTGATCGCGCCTGAAAGGCTGTGGTTGCCGTGCCTGAACGCAGCGGTTTTGCTTACCCAAACCGTCTGGCGCGTGCCTTTTTTCTGACTCTGGAGGACGTGCTGGGCAAAAATGGCCTGGACGCGCTGGCAGCACTGGCGAATCTTACGGCTTACAGCCAGCAGCTTCCGGCAGATGACCTGGCGCGTGAATTTGATTTCGCCGCTTTCGCCGCGCTTTGCGAGGCGCTGGAGGAAGTGTATGGCGCGCGCGGTGGGCGTGGGCTGGCCTTGCGTATTGGCCGGGAGTGGTTCGGCAGCGGCCTGCGCGATTTTGGTATTCTGGCAGGGCTGGCACATCCCGACTTTCGCGCGCTGCCACTGTCCCGCCGTGCCGACATCAGCCTGATCGCGCTGGCAAAAACGCTGACCACCACAAGCGACCAGCGCTGCACGCTGGCACAGCAAAACGCCACTTACTCATGGGTCATGCTCAACAGCGCCATGGCGTGGGGGCGCGTCTCGGACAAGCCGGTTTGTCATGTCTTTGTTGGTATGCTGCAAGGCTGCCTGCACTATGCTTCGGGGGGTTACGAATTTCACGTGTACGAGCAGACGTGCAGCGCGGTCAATAGCAGCGACAGATGCGTTTTTATGATTAACAAGAAACCTATTGGTCAATTGGTAGGGGGTTAAGGTGGTGGATAAGCCGCGAATTCTGATTGTCGAAGATGACCTCGATCTTTCGGAAATGCTCAGCGCCTATTTTCGGGTGCAGAATTATGAGGTCTTGACGGCAGCCTGGGGCGCGGACGCGCTGCGGCTGAGCCTTGAGGAGCCGGTAGACCTGATCGTGCTGGATATTCGCCTGCCCGATATTGACGGTTACGAAATCTGCCGCCAACTGCGCGGCCAGCGCCAGACCCAGAACACCCCGATCATCTTCCTGACCGAAAAGCGCGACCGGGTAGACCGCCTGCAGGGGCTGGAACTGGGCGTGGTGGATTACATCACCAAGCCGTTCGACATTCAGGAACTGCGCCTGCGGGTGCGTAACGCCATCCACCGCGCGGCGCGGCAGGCGCTGGTCAATCCCGTGACCGACCTGCCAGAGGGCGAGCTGGTCGAAGGCCAGTTAAGCCAACTGCTTTACCGCGAGGATAAATGGGCGGCGCTGGTGCTTTCCATCAATAATCTGGGTTCCTTCCGCGACCTGTACGGCTTTGTCGCGGCGGACGACGTGCTGCGGGCGGTCGCGCTGATGATCCGCAACGCGGTGCGCGAGTTCGGCCATGAGGACAACTTTATCGGGCATTTAGGGACGGAAGACTTTATCATCATCACCACCCCGGAGGCCACCAAAAACATCCGGGAGCGGCTGGAAGCGCGGGTACAACAGTCGCGCGAGTATTTTTACCCCGTGCGCGACCGCCAGCGCGTCCCCGATATGCCGGAAAGCGCGCTGCTGCGTATGACCAGCGCCGTCCTCAACTCAACCGATGGCCCGTTCCAGACGGTGGAGGATTTACGCGCCGCGCTGGGCAAAGTGACCGCCGCTGGCTGAGCTTAAGGCTGCGCCTCGCGCGCGGCCATCCACTCGTCATACGCCTCGCGGGTGACGACGCTGCCGCCCTGTGCATCGGTTTCCTGCAACTGGCGATTCATATCAAAGTACAGCGTCAGCTCTACCTGGGTGCATTTGTAATTGGTGCTGCTGACCATCTTCCGCACCCAGTAGCCGGAGTTATCATCGTTCAGGCTCAGGTCGTTGTGCATGTCCACCCGCACCCGCACCACATCCTCGCAGCGGTTCGGCCTGACGTAAAGATACAGGCCGCGCCCGTCGCTTTCGGTGTTTTTACCAGCGCCCCCACCAAACAGGTTTTTCAGAAAATTCATCGTCGCTTACTCCAGTAACTGCTTTGCTGCATTCGGCATTATGGCCTGTTTTGCGGCGCAAAAGCAAGTAGCGAACACGTCACCGCCCCGGCAGATTCTCGCGCAGGGTACGCAGCAGCAGCGGCAGGTCGGTCAGGTGGGCGGCGCGGCATTCCAGCGCCTTACGCCTGTCCGCGTCCCATACCGTCAGCGTCTGGCGTGTGGGGTGCGTGTCGTAGTGCCAGTAATCGAGGCTGTCGTAAGCGTAATAACGCGGCAGATGTACCCGCCGCACGATGCCATCGGGCAGCGCGTCTACCCCTTCCTGCCACACGTACAGCGCGGGCAGCGTCATCAACGCCAGCGGCAGCAGCAGGCGCAGGTCGAACAGCGCGCCTGTCAGCCCCCAGCGCAGCATCAGCAGCGCGAACAGGATGCCCGACGGCGCAAGCCACAGCGCCGTCAGCCCCACGCGGTACGGGTGTGGCAGGCGGTGGCGGCTCAGGACACGTCTTTTACTCATGGCTCGGCACTCGTTACAGATTTGCAGATGGATGTTGCACTGGTGTTTTCCGCTGAATCTCACCCCCTGCCCCCTCTCCACGTGTGGCTGAGGGGCTGAGGTAGAGCAGTGCTTCACTGTTGAATTTGCAAACTTTCACTCGTTACTTTACTTGTGATTTTCAATCGTCGTGGTCGCCAGCTCGTAAAACCCGGCGACGTTATCCACCGCCGACACCGGATAGCTGCGGACGGTTTTATAACGGCCATTTTTAGCGCGCGCGCGGATAATCAACCGCTGGCGGGCGATGTCCACATCCAGCGTCGCCCATGGAAGCTCCTTTTTGCCCACCGCCAGCCCGCCCGGCCACGCGACCAGCTTCGGGTGCAGGCGTACCGGCTTCTCCTGCCGCAGGATGCGCCCCATGCGCGTCCCGGTCACGTCGGCGGCGTAAGGCCGCACCGCGCGGATGAATGCCCGCATGTCGCCATGATACGGCCTGAAGCGGAACACTTCCTTATCGGCCATCGTCAGGGTGTGCGCGCCCCACTGCACCAGCGGGCGCTGGCCGAGGTACAGCCCGCGTCCGCCCTCGCGGATCGCCGCCAGCTTGCCCCAGCTATACTTGTGCGTTTCGCCGCCGCGCTGCCATGTAAAGCCCTGATCGTACACGCGGATGCGTTCATCTGGCCGTGTGCGCCAGCGGATGAAGCTCACCACCACGCGGACGAGCAGCAGCCCGGCCAGAAAGGCCGCCGCCAGCCGCCCGATATCCAGCGCCAGCGGGTCTGCCGCGTCGCGCGCGCGGGCGACCTCCAGCGCGGCCAGCGCCAGCAGCGCGACCAGCATGAGCAGAAACGCCCGGCGGCATTCGCGCCAGTAACGGCGGCGCTGCACCTGTGCCTCGTACAGCAAACGGGGTTTGTGAATGGCTTTGGCGGCGCTGCGCATGTCTCCCTCTC
>CAZJSU010000148.1:0-8385 GCA_964548765.1 uncultured Anaerolineaceae bacterium | reverse complement strand
TCTACTCCACTATAACATGCCCCACCTGCACGCGGCCATCGGGCTGCGGCTCGCCATCCAGCACAGGGTTAAGGCGGCTGTTGTCCGCATAGTAGTACACGCCCATCCACAGCGTATACTCCCCCGGCGGCAGGTCAGCGGGCAGCACGAGCGTAACGCTGTCGTGCCACTGGTCGCCGGGATACCACACGCCGGATGGCAGGCCCCTCGCGCCGAGCGCAACATCAGCCTGCGCGACGGGCGGCGCGTCGTCTGCGGCGGTCAGGTGCAGGAACAGCGAATAATCGAGGCGCGGCCTTGCCAGCACCGCCCAGTACAGGTCGAGCGTCAGGCTTTCACCGGGCGCGGCGGGCCACGTTTCGCCGAAGGTGAACTCGGCGCTTTCCAACGCTGCCACCGCCAGCAGGTCGCCAAAGCGCAGGTCATGCGCGAAGGGCGCGCCGGACGCATCAGGCACTTGCTCCAGAACGCGCAGATCACGCGAGAGCGCCAGATCAGCGTTGGCGTTGGCATTCGCGCCAGCGGCGGCCAGCGGCTCGTTGTGCAGCACGCGGTACAAACCCGCCGCCAGCGAGTACGCGCCCTGCGGCAGTTCATCCGGCAGGCGCAGCCAGTGGTGCGTCACGGTAAGCTCATCCTCGCGCCAGATGCGCGTGCGGTACATGCCGCCGTTGGGGAAGTCATGCGCCCCGGCCACCGCCTCGCCCGCGTCGTTCCAGACCTGCGCGAAAATCTCGTAATCCTCGCTCGGCTGGCGCAGCGTCTGCCAGTAGAGCGTGATGTAAGTGATTGCGCCTGCGCTCAGGGTTTCGTCCGGCAGGTCATAACCCGCCAGCCGGATTTCCGGCTCGCCACCGCCGGGCAGGCTGAAATCGGCCTGCATCGGGTAGGCCACCACCTGGCGCGGGGCAAACAACCCCTCTGGCGTGGTCACGCTGTAGAACTGCGCGATTTCGCTCTCGCTGCGGTCGGTCAGGCGCTCCGGGTCGCCCGCTGCCAGCGCGTCCAGAACGGCCTGCGTCTGCGCTGGCGTGAACGGTGGCAGGAACAGCGCTTCGTCATCGCGCAGCAGCACCCACAGGCGTTTATCCCACACCGACAGCCGCCCATCGTGACGGATGCGTTCCGGGTCGCTGGCGGTGACGATCACCAGTTCTTCGGGCGGGGCGGGGATGTTCAGCGTGCCTTGCGCGTCCACCGCGCTGTGGCGCTGGCGGAACACCTGCGACGTGAGGAAGGCGATATTGGCGCGGTTGTATTCGTCAAATGGCACCAGATAGGCGCGGTCTGGCCGGGCGATGATGTGGCGGCTGATGTCCACGTCTATCTGCTCGGTGCGCCAGCCTGTATCGGGGTCGGCGTAAACGGCGGGGATGTGTACGCCCAGATAACGCCACATGCCCCACAGCGTTGGCAGCACGGCCAGCGCGATCAGCACCGCGTGCAGCACACGCCGCGCGGCGGGCGCTTTCAGCAGCGAGAGCGCCCACTCCCAGCCCGCCGCCAGCCCCACCCCCGCCAGCAGCAGCACAAACGGCAGCACCCCGGTCTGGCGCAGGCCGTGAATATCCACCACCGCGCCGCTGATTAAGTCCGTCGAGAACATGATCGGCAGCGCCAGCGTCGGCCACATGGTGACAATGCGGCGTGGGTGCGCGATGAGCAGGCCGACAGCGAACAGGAAGCCGACGAAAAACAGCGGCGTGAGCATCGGATAGCCCATCATGCTGTACGCGCCGTCCCAGTTCACGCCGACCGCCAGCAGCTCCAGCCCGACCTTTTTCAGCAGCACCGCGATCATGCCGCCCTCGGCGCTGGTGTCGTAGTCCCATATCCAGCCGCCTGTTTCGGCGGTGCCGGTGTCGGCGCGGGCGGTGAAGGCTTCCGGCGTGGCGATGAAGGTGATGATGTTGGGCAGCGACAGCAGCACGGCCACCGCCAGCATGAGCAGCCCGCCGCGCCAGCGCGCCCGCCAGCGTGGGCGGTCGGCAAAATAACCGTGCGCGAACCACAGCGCCAGCACGACCGGGAACAGCCGCGCCGGGATGTAGGTGTACTGCATCCACGCCAGCACGACCCCCGCCAGCGTCCAGCGCAGCCAGCCGCCTTTATGCCACGCCCAGGCGACCAGCCACGTCAGCAGCGCGCACTGCACCGGGAAGATCGCGGCGCGCATCCCCAGGCGGCTGAGGTAATTGGCGTGCAGGCTGGCGGCGGCGGCCAGCGCCGCCAGCAGCGCGGCCAGTTCCCGGCGGCGGTAGGGCGTTTCGGCCATCAGCCACCAGGCCGCGCCGAACAAAAAGCCGCTGAACAGCACGCCAAAGAGCATCGTCACCGTGCGCCCGGCCAGATACGACACGCCCGTAAACGGCATCGCCAGCGCGGAGAGGATGACGATCATCGGCTCTGGCGCGTAGAGTTCCCACACGTAATACGGAAAAACGCCGCTGTCCAGCCAGTCGAGCGCGTTAATGCCCTTCCATGCCACGTCGCCATGCCCGCCGACGGGCGCGTATTCCAGCGACGCGATCCGCATCACCGCCCCGAAAAGCATAATCAGGCCCAGCAGCAGCCATGTGCGGGGGCGGATAGTCTGTTGAAGAACTGGCATTGGATGTGTCTCCTGTGGAACGACGCGCGGGCATTATAAACACATCGGCGCAAAGTTCGTAGGGGGGCTGCACGTAAAAACCCACAGGCGCGGGCTGCCTCTGTGGGTTTACGAAGGCCGAAGCGGGAGGTCTTAGCCGGGGTTAGCGGTCGTCGTCGTCGAAATCGTCGCGGTCGTCGTTATCGTCGAAATCATCATTATCATCCCGGTCATCGTTATCGTCGAAATCGTCATTATCATCGAAGTCGTCATTCAGGCCGCGCGACGACCGGAGTCTGACCTCGTTGGCGATAAACTGGCCGTTGATGATGACCCCATCAACCCTGACGACAGCGCCCAGAAGCAGCGCGTCGTCCAGTTCGGCATTGGTGATGCTGATCGGCTGGCCGGAAACGATAATTACGCCCTCGCCAACCGCTTCCAGCACGCCCGTAAGGCGCACCTCGTCATCGTCCAGCGCGTCATCGCCAGCGCCAACTTCCGGGGTGGAGACAGGCGCGAGCAGTTCGGGCGTGGTGACCGGGCCGAAATCATCCCCCGCGCCGACCTCCGGCGTAGAAACTGGCGCGAGGACTTCGGGCGTAAAAACAGGGTCAAGGCTGCCATCATCCACGCGCACCACCCGCGCGATCCAGATGCCGCCATCAGAAAACGTCGCGCGGACGCGCACCGGAACGCCGATCTCGATATTGCCCACGATCTCGGCATTGGACACGTCAATCACCTGCCCGCTTACAATCATGGTGGAGCCGCGAAAGGCGTTCAGCCTGCCGGAAATCTCGGCCTCGTTTGGGGTGGGGGTGGCTGTACCCTGCGCCAGCACATACGCGCCTGTCGCGCCGACCAGCAGAAGGGCGATCAGCAGTAGTCGAACCCATAGCCTGTTCATCGCATTCTCCCTGTTTGCAGCTTACGTGTGTAAGGACTGCTGCTTACTGGCAAACAGTTAAAGCGTACAATCCATTTGTGGGATGTGGATGAGATGCAGTTAAATAAGCGGGGAGTGGTAGGGGCGAAGCACCGCTTCGCCCCTACAGATGTGATTGTTTTATGCGTGAACCATCACGTACTCTAAGCGTATTTCTTCTCAATCGCCGCGATTTCGTCTTCGGTGTTCTTCAGCAGCTTCTGGGTCATCTCCAGCCCGAAGCGCTGGTTGCTGGGCTTGCTTTCCAGATTAGCGATCTTCTGGCGGTAGAGGTCGGCAGCGGCGTACAGGCCAGACAGCTTCTGCGCGTCCTCGTCAGACACGTTCGCGGGCAGCGTCGGCGTGACCGGGGCAGGCGCGGCTGCCGGGGCGGATGCGACAGATGAGGCGGGCTGCTTCGCGGCTTTGGGCGCGGCGTTATTAGCGCCGTTGCCTTTATCCTCGGCGGCTTTTTTGTCCCGCTTTTCGGTTTCAATCGCCTTACTGGTGACATTGGTGGCAAAAACCGCCATGCCGTTTAACGCTTCGTCAAACGCGCACATGCCCTCGATAATCAGCGCGTCGTCCGGGTTTTGCGCGGCCTGCTCCACCTTGCGCCACTGCTTCGCGCCGATGTACACGGTGTAAAGCGTCGGGGTTTGTGGCGGCGCGGGGACACCCTTGGGCAGCGTGGGCGACTTGGCCTCGTGCGCCATCGTGGTAATCACCAGGTCCTGACGCATTTCAATCTTACCGGGGCGGCCAATTAAAGTGATTTTCACGGTGTTCACCACTCCTTTTTCATCTAATAGCACAGGCACCAGCGTCAGGCGTTCTTCCCAATCAAAAGATGGGTACGTGACTTCAGGCTCCTGCGGTTTGGTGCTGGCGCTGCCCTGCTTTTTGCGCTTGGTGCGATGCGGGAAAATCTGGTCGCGCAGTTCTTTAGACATTCGCCCACGTGCCAGATAAAAGAACACCCCGCCAATCGTGCGGCGGCGGTCGCCTTCCGTGGTCAACATGCCGCCCAACCGCTCGATCTCCTGCGCGTCCCGCAGTAGCTGCCGGGCGAACTCTGTGCCGCAGCTTTTCACCACAGCAAAGACGAGATTGCGCGGCCCCCGCTGCTTTTCACCAAGCTGGTCGGCAATCTGGTTGGCTACGGCCTTGGTGTCTGTGTCTGTTTGCGACAAAACCATCTTCCTGGGTTCTCAAAGGTTTTCGATGTTGCTTAATGATACAACAATTTCCGGTCAAATGCGCGAATATTTACCCCTGATCGGTGTAAATTTTGTACAGGCGCTGATAGTGTTCGTAGGGGTTGGCGTAATATTCGTCCGGCGTAACATCCAGCGCGACGCGGCGGCTGGCGGGCTGCACGGTGGGCCGCGTGGCGGCGAAGTCCTTGATGACCTGCGCGTGCGGCTTCAGCGTCCCGTTGGGGCGCACCAGCCCGAAGAAGCGCTCATGCCGCGACTCAGAGCAGGGCGGCTTGTCCCACAGTTCCTCGACGTAATCGGCGAAGCACCAGAGCATCGCCCCGGTCGCGCCGACTTCCTGAAGCTTGGGCAGCGTGGCGCGGATGAACTCGGCGAAGTCTTCTTCAGAGGCCATGAACTGCGTGCGCGGCTGGCCGTAGGCCGTCCATTCCCACGTGTAGGAGTCCTGACCGGGCGCGGCGGTTGGCCCGCCGAATTCCTCCATGAGCGTGGGCTTGCCACAGAGCGCGGTGGTCAGCGCGCAGGTGTACGGCACGAAGTCCGGGTCAAGCGGGCTGCGCGCCCATGGGGTGTACATCGGGTAGCTGTGCATCACGGCGACATCGGTTTCGGCGAAGCACTGGTCAATCCGCAGCGCCTCGCTGTTGCCCAGACTGGCGACATGCAGCCCACAGGTGACCGGATGCATCGGGTCAATGTCCTTGATGAGCGACACCATCTCGCGCACCCAGGCGCGCCCGGTTTCCTGATCGGGCGCGATGGCGAACAGGTCTGGCTCGTTGCCCAAATTCCACATCCAGATGGCGGGATGGTCTTTATAAGCGCTGACGACGGTTTCCAGTTGCAGGCGCTGTGCCTGGCGGCTCACCGGGTCGGTGAAATAATTGCGATAGCCGGACTCCACGACCTTGCCGCCGCTGACCAACTGGCGCAGCCACGCCGGTTTTGGCCCTTCCAGCATCCAGCCCGGGGCCCAGTTGGGGCCGCTCATATGCCCGGTGAAGAACGTCACGTCGAGGCCGAGGTTGTGCTGCGCGGCAAGATCACAGACCACGCCAAGATTATCGAGACACGCTTTCGAGACGGTATCCGGCGTGGGCTGCCAGTCATCCCACAGCAGGAACAGGCGCACCACGTTCAGGCCGATCTCCTGCATGATGGCGAATTCCTCGCGCACTTCGCCCGCGTCGAAGTCTGACCACCAGTACATAGCCTTGCGGCGCGGCCAGTAATTCACGCCGAGGATAAACGGTTCACTCATGGAAAGCCTTTCAGGTTTGGGGTAATCCATTCAGGCCGTTCATTGTACCGTGAACCGCGCCGAGTCACTACGCGCGACAGGGGTTTAACGGTGGATGAATGTGTTTGTTAGCGGGGGAGGGAGATGGGGAAACAAAATACAGGGGCGCTGTACCCCTGTATTCACATGCTGGAGATAATGGTCATTATTGCAAAGTCACCGTCTGCCGCGATTTCGCCCCTTCATCAATGAGCTGCCATTGTGGGTGCTTCATATAAAAAGGCAAAAGCTGCTGATGGGTATCATCGCAGGGGTTGATGTCAATATGCGCGCCGTTTTGCATGTTGCGAAAACGGAGCCATCCGGGAAGCGGGTTCAGCAGGTCGTAGTGTTGGGTTTCCATGGCTGGTTATATCATCCTTAAGTTTCTTCCAAGCTTTATGATAGGGGAAATCATGGATAGCGCATGGGTCAGTTGGGTGATATGAGTATACTCTTTTGATGAATACGGTTGTGTTGACCTTTGATCGCATCATTTGCAGGGACGCGCGACATCGCGTCCGCGTGCAATCGTCATTCGTGCGTAGGGGCGGGTTTCAAACCCGCCCGCCGGAAGGGTCACAGACCCTCCCCTACAGCGCCTTTGTTTCGCAACGGCACACATCGCGTCCGAAAATGCCCACCCCGATCATACGCCGGACGGCGCATATGCCGTCCCTACACATTCAACCCGCCAACCGTAGGGACGCGCGTTTAGCTCGTGGGGGTGCTACTTCGCCGAGCATGTCCTGAAGTCGCCAGAGTACGCCTGAGCCAGCGTTTATTACAGGGTGGCTGCCGGGCTGCCCTGCGTTTATAACATTGTTAGCGAATTCTTACATTTCAGGTTATCTTAAGCGGCGAAGACCTGTTTAAATCAATCAGGAGGTGGGACAAATGCGTACCATGCTTGTAAAAAACTGGTGGGTGCTTGCGCTGCGCGGGGTGATATCCATCATCTTCGGGATTTTGGTGCTGCTTTTTCCGCTGTTAGCCATCGAAACGTTTGTGCTGCTGTTCGGGGCATACGCGCTGGTTAACGGCATCTTCACCCTGATTGCCGCCATCCGCAACCGGGAACAGCCGCGCTGGTGGGTGCTGCTGCTGGAAGGCATTCTCGGCATCGTCGCGGGTGTGCTGGTGCTGGCAAACCCGCTGTTCGCCTTCATGACGCTGCCGCTGTTCGTGCTGTACATCGTCGCCTTCTGGGCGATCTTCACGGGCGTTGCGGAAATCATCGCCGCCATTCAACTGCGTAAGGAGATTGAAGGCGAGTTCTGGCTGGGGCTAAGCGGCCTGCTTTCGGTCATCTTCGGCGTGCTGCTGATTATCAACCCCGGCGGCGGTATTCTGGCGCTGCTGGCGCTGGTGGCGATTTACGCGATTATCTTCGGGGTCATTACGCTTGTTCTGGCCTTCCGCCTGCGCGGGATGGGCGACCAAAGCGACACAGGCAGGCAGCAGCAAAACATGGCCTGATAACGTCCAAAATTCGGGTTGTGTTGGCGTTTCATCCTGTTTAACGGACGGGTACGTATGCACCGGGTTCGTAGGGACGCGCAATGGCGCGTCCGTTACACAAAACGCCAGCACAACCTAACCAAGCAGCTTTTGCATCCCGGCGACGAAATCGTTCTTGCCACCCTGCGCCGGATGCCGCACTTTCGCCGCGCCGATGCCCAGCTTCCGCAGCGACTCCTCGGCCACGTTGCCGACAGCGATGATCTGCCCCGGCTGAAACAGCGCCATGATCTGCTGAAGAAAGGCCGCGCCCTGCCGCACTTCCGGCTGGCGTGGGCGGCGGTTGGTCAGCGCTTCGCCCAGCCGGTGCGGGTGAAACGGGAAGCTGTTCCAGATCAGCGGCACGGTGCGCGTCTCGGCCATCACGCCCCATAGAATCGTCGCGCTCTGCTCCCCCTGAATACGCTCAAAACCCGGCTCCGGCACGTCCTGATAACCGTTCTGCACGCCAAACAGGCCGAGCGCAGGCAGCCCTTCCAGCAAAATCCGGCGGCTGGTGACAGGGATGCCCGTTAAGCGGCTGCCGCGATAACCGGGCGCTTCCATCACCAGCATGACCGACGGCTGGCGCTCGGCCAGTGTTAGCAGGTAGCGCCGGAAGTTGGCGCGGCGCAGGTCGTTATACGGGTTGCCATAAGCGTACTGGTTGAAGGCATCCGGCGCGGTTTCGGCGGAAGCCAGCCCGTGAATGAAGCTATCAATGTCCATCAGCGTTCACCTGTGCCAGCCACGCTTTTAACGCGGCGGCATCCTCTAAAAAGGCGGCGGGCGCGTCGTCGCGCACGAATTCCAGCAGCAGGTCACGATCACCGGGCAGCGCGGCCAGTTCGCGCAGATAGCCCGCCCA
>CAZJSU010000147.1:0-8487 GCA_964548765.1 uncultured Anaerolineaceae bacterium | reverse complement strand
GCTCGGTACTTCACCTGCACCCGGCGCAGCGTGGTCATGTCCGGCATCACCGCCACCAAGTCAAAGGGCAGATGTTCGGAAATCGGCAGGCAGGCGTAGATATTGTTGGCGCGCAGGTGCGCCAGCGTCATCGCGACGGCGAGATCGCCCTTGTCTTTGGTCAGGTGGCGAGTAGTCATGGCTGTAAGTCCTCTCTTACATGAGTCATTTTTATATTAATAGAATAGCACGACAGTTCGAGAGGTGTCAATTATTTGCGGGTTAGAATTTATTTATGCCGTTATTCTGGCGCTTCGATGGTAAACGGCCCCAACCGCAGGTGATCGCCGTCGCCGTCCGCGCGGGGGATGCGCTGCACGTCTGGCAGCGTGTACTGGCCGATGTCCACCCAGAACGGCGGGTAGTCATCCACGAAAAAGTCGGCCATCACGATCAGCCTGTCCCCCACGCGCCAGTTGTGCGCGGTCACCGGCACGTCAGACACCATGAACGGGTCGCCCGCCAGCGTGTCCTCGGTTCGCAGGTGGTGAAACTGCTGATACGTGCCGGGCGGCGGATCGTCCAGCACGCGCCACAGGGTCGAGATGCGTAAGCGCGGGCCGACCAGACGCGCCTTCCAGCCCTCGATCTGTGCGCCGTTGGCAAAGCGCACAGGCGTGTCCAGCAGCGTAAAGCCCTCCGGCGCGGCCTCGCCATCATACGCCGTGCCGATGTAACCCGGCCCTTCGTCCCGGCGGCGCGGGTACTCCCGCACATCCTGCGCCAGCCCTGCCGCCTCGATTTCTTCCCATGCCTGAAACGGCGCGAGTGTCGCCAGCAGGTAAGCGGGCCGCGCGGGCAGGATGAGCAGCGTTTCGCCCTGCACAATGCGCTGGTCGCGCCCCCAGCCGAGTGCCTCAAACACCGCCACCTCGCCATCCACCAGCGGATCGTCGCCGTGCGTAAAGAACAGCACCGGGCGGTCAGCGGGCAGGTTTTGCGCCACGCCGCGCGTGATGTGCAGCGGCGTACCCAACCCGTCGCGGTGGGCGACGTGTCCGGCTTCCTCAAGGCTTGCGCCGACCTGCACCGCCCACAACAGCGCCAGCAGGCCGACCAGCCCGGTCAGCAGCGGCGGCCACCAGCGCCGCGCCAGCAGGCGGGTACTCGCCCCGGCGATCAGCGCCAGCGCGGGCAGCGAGGTAAGCTGGTAATGGATAAAGACCGGGGTGCTGTGGCGCAGGAAAAACAGCGGCGCGATCAACAGCCAGACCAGCGCGATTTCGACGAGGATCGTTCCCTTCCCGGCCTGCGCTGGTTGTGAGGCTTCAGGCGGGGCAGGAGTCCTTAGAAACAGCGCGCGCAGCAGCGTGACACCCCCGGCCAGCAGGATCACTGCCGCCAGTGCTGCCGTCAGTGCAGGCGCAGCGGGCAGCGGCCAGTCGCCAGCGGCCAGATAGCCCCAATCCCAACCGAGCGCCAGCCGCGCTGTCTCCTCAAAGCTGGTGAGGCTGACCTGCGCCTCGCCGCCGAGCGCGCTGCCGAACTGCTCCGCCACAGCGGGCGCGCAGCAGGCAACATGCAGCACAAACGGCGCAAGCGTCAGCAGCGGCAGCGCCCCGCCCACCAGCACCGCGACGCGCTGCCGCCACCAGCGATAGCGCACAAACAGGTACACGCTGCCAATGACGAGCGCGGCGGCGGCGAAATGCACCTGAAAGGCGAACCCGGCGGTGAAGATGTTCAGCGCGAGGGCGACCCGGCTGCGGCGGGTGACAGCGTAATAGGCGGCGATCCCCCACAGGACGGCCAGCGGTGCCAGCAGGTTCTGCGCCCATATGCTGCGGGCGTACAGCACACTGTAGGGCGAGGCGGCCATGAACAGCGCCGCGACAATCCCCGCCCAGCCGCCCCACGCATCCCGCGCCAGCCACCACACGCCGACCACAGCCAGCAGCGACAGCAGCCCGGCGAACAGCGTCGCCAGCAGCGGGTCGGGCGAGAGGGCGTAAGGCAGGGCGAAAATCCACGCCGCCGCTGGCAGGTTCGGCACGCCCACCGAGGACGGCATCCCCAGAAAGGCGAACTGCCCGCCGCGCGCCATCGCCAGCGAGATCAGGCTCAGCCGCGCCTCGTCGAAGGCGAACGAACTCACGCCCGCCCAGCCGAAGCGCAGCAGCCCGGCCAGCAGCAGCACGAAAATGAGCGCGATGCCGCTTAAAAACCCTGTGTGTCGTGCTTGTGTGTCTACTCGCATCCGTCCAGCGCCGTCAGATCCACCAGCCACAACCCGCCGCTCACGCCATCCGCCGCCAGCGCCAGATGCGCGCCATCCGGCGCAAGCCACATCGCCCCGCGCGCGGCCTCCGCCAGTTCCAGCGGCAGCCGCGTCAGGTCATGAAGCTGCTGGCTGGTGATGTTGTAGCATTGCAGGCGCGCCTCGCCGTCTACTGGCCGCGCGATATAAACAAGGCGCTGGCCTTCCGTCGTGATATGATAGGCGGGCGCGGGCCAGTTGTTGCCCGGCGGCTCGGCCTCGAACAGCAGTTGGCTAAAGTCGGTATCGGTCGCCCGCAGATAGTACCCGGTCACGCCGTTGACCTCGCGCGTCACGATCACCCGCTTGCCGTCTGGCGAGACACCGGGCAGGGTGATCGAGGTTAAATTGGGGTTGATGGCGGTCGCGTTTTCCGGGTCTTTGGGGCTTTGGCTCAACTGCTGGCCGTTGACGTTGGCGGTGATGTAACTCACCGGGTCGCCATAACCGCCGTAAAAATAAGCGATGAACACCCCGCCCCCGGCGTTGGGAAAATGGATGCCCTGAAGCGAGATGTTGTACAGGCGGTCATACAGGACGCGGCCAAAGCTGCCGTCCGGCTCCACCGTCACCAGCGTGTTGAGGTCGGTTTGGTAAACCGCGCGGCGCTCCCCCGGCGCGAAACTGAAAAACGAGCGCTCGAACAACTCCGGCGATTCCAGCCCCAGCGCCGACCGCAGCGTGTCGGTGATCTCGCCCGCGCGGGGGTGTTCGGCTGGCCGCTGCACTCCGGTGCTGAGGTTATACTCGTACCATGCGTGTTCGGTGAACAGGTCGCGGCGGCAGCCCGCCCCGTAACGCAGGCTGGCGCTGTCTATCCATTCCACGCGCACCACCTCGCGCCGGGTCACTTCGGTGATGCCGGGCAGCAGCGCCGGGCGTGCCTGCGCGGTGGGCGTATCGGCCTCGCTCCCCTCGGCGGTCACTTCGACACGCGCGATTTCCGCCTCGGTGTCGAAAATATCCAGCGGAATGGTGAACGACTCGGTCAGGCCGGGGCGCATGGTGAAGTCTGGCAGCAGCGCCTCGCCGCAGGCCGTCACCAGATAGCCGAACCCCTCGCCGATCAGCGCATCATCCGCGTCGTAGACCTCGGCCAGCAGGCTGACGTCGCTGTAGGCGGTGTCGCCCTCGTTCACCAGCAAGCCCTCGGCCAGTGTGACTTCCAGCCCAAAGGCATCCACCCCCGTGCTGACGCTGACATCTTCCACGACCAGCCCGTTTTCCTGCGCGACAGCACCCGCCGCGCCCCATAACAATACTCCACAAAACAGCCATATCAGCTTACGCATTGGCACCTGTTTCCTTCTGCTGTCAGTCAGTGGATTGTAAAGCGAAGCGGGGAATTGTCGAGGGGATTTTGACCGGGCAGGGCAACCCCGGCGGGCTGCCCTGCTGTGTATCGGCTTAGTTGACAAAACGATATTTCACCAGCGTCCAGAGGGCGATCGGCGCGTCCGTCCATTTGATCTTCTTGCCTTCTGTCCACTCACGCCCGTTGTAGGAAATCGGCACTTCGTAGATACGAATGCCCTTCTTCAGCACTTTGGCGGTAAACTCCGGCTCGAACTCGAAGCCGCGCGCGTGAATTTTCATATCCTGCACCACCTCGCGCAGAAAGACCTTGTAACAGGTTTCCATGTCGCTGAGGATGGCGTTATAGAGGATATTCGTTACCAGCGTCAACCCCTTGTTGGCGACCATGTTCCAGAAGTTCATCGCCTTGCGCGGCCCGCCCAGAAAGCGCGACCCATACACCACCTTGCTGATGCCCTCTTCCAGCGGCTTCAGCAGCACCGGGTACTCGCGCGGGTCGTATTCAAAGTCGGCATCCTGTATGAGCAGCACATCGCCCGTCGCCTCCTTGAACCCTGTCACCAGTGCCGCGCCCTTGCCCTGATTATGCTCATGATAAAACACGCGCACGCCGGGGCGTTCTTCGGCCTCGATATTTGCCAGAACCGCTCGTGTCCCGTCGGTAGAGCCATCATCCACAATGATGATCTCGCTGGCAAGCCCCACGTCCTCGACCCGTTGAAGCACCTCGGCGATATTCTCAACTTCGTTGTAGCAGGGGATCACGACGCTGAGTGTCAGGCTGCGCTTACGCGCCCGCGAGGGGGAAGACTGTGTTATGGCTTGCATAGCTGGCGTATCCTTTCCACACTCCACTTAACAGATTGCTGGCGCATTATACCACGTGCTATGCGCCGGGCGGTCTGGCGACTTCCTGCGCCACAATCCGCGTGATCTGCTCGATATGCGTCAGGTCGTGGCTGGTGACCTGCATCACCGCGTCGGTCAGCGTGAAATGGCCTTTTTCGGGGTGTACCCCGGCGCGATTCCATTGTTCTTCGGTCAGGTTGTTGAAGAAGTCCACAAACCGCTTGCGCGACTGTGCCAACCGGGCATAGGCCTCGTTGATGTCCTGATTGATGTAGTCATGCTCCCGCGCCAGCGCTTCCTGATCGTAGGCCGGAAGCGTGGGATAAACCTGCTCCAGCATCAGCACCGCGCGCAGGTAAAAGTACCCATCAAACTCCGCCAGATGGCTCACCACCTCCAGCACCGTCCAGCCTTTATCGCCGTCTCGGGGGTCGCGCAGGGTGACAGCCTGCTCTGGGGTGATGGTCTGCACAAGGTTGCTGATGATCGTGCAGGTACGCTCCATCATCGCAATATGCCGCGCCCGCACTTTTGTCATTAAGCCCATAGTATTCTGCCTCGTTGCCTTCGCCAATGTGCGCTGATTGAACCACAAATGTGGTCATCGTACCAACTTTTTAGCTTTTGGTTTCCGCCGGGGCGAAAAACACCACCAGCGTCAGGTCTTCCTCAATGTCAATAAAGCGGTGCTTCGCCTCCGCCGCGACGAAGATCAACGCGCCGGGCTGTGCCGGGTACACCTCGCCCTCGATCTCGATCTTCGCCCTGCCGCTGAGGACATAGTAGGCCTCGTCCTCGTGGTGCGGCTGCTGACCATCCACGCCGCCAGCGGGCAGCTTGTAGATGCCCATGCTCATGGCCGGGATACGCAAAAACTCGTTATAACCGTCCGGGTAGGACGCGGCCAGTTCGCTGGTATCCCACACCTGTCCATCAGTCGGTTTCTGCTGCATGTCACTGCTCCTGCGATGCGTTGTAGAGATGACCAGAGTATAGCTACAATCAACCCAAATGTTCAGAGGAGAACCGCCTTGCCGCTCGACCCGCGCCACCTGACCCCCACCGCATCCCTCAATCGCCTGCGGATCGTGGATTTGCCCGGTATCGCGCTGGACGCGGAAGCACGCGGTAAAACCGGCTTCGACCTGCTCTCGACCCCGGCGCTGGCGCAGATGATCCGCGAACAGGCCGACGCGCTCCGGCTTGCGCCCGCCGACATCGCCCGTGAAGACCGCGACATGCCGCCGCTGCTGGATGCCTGCCTTGCATCACAGGACGCGACGATACGCGCCGCAGCAGCGTACATAGGGCGGCGCTTCGGGCGTAACCTGGGCTGGCTGCTGCTGGCGCTCAAGCGCGGCGATGCGGTCAACCGGGAAGCGCGGCCAGACTGGGACGACTCCTACTGGTCATACTGGGCAAAGGTGACAGCGGTTCAGCTTGGCGGCGGGCTGCTCAAGGGCGGGCTGGCGGGCTTCCTCGGCGAAGTGTCCGGCATCTTCAGCCGCGCGGGTTATCGCCTTCAGGACTCCATCGTTCCGGTACGCCCCGATGGGCGGCTGCGCGATGATCTGGCGCTGGTGGGCGCGGCACGCTACGCCCCGGCGAGTTACGAGGCCGCGCTGGTCTTCGACTTCGGCGGCAGCTACATCAAGCGCGGTGTGGCGCGTTATACAGCGGGGGCGCTGCGCGACATCCGGCGGCTGCCTGCCGTGCCGACGCAGCACAACCAGCCGGGCGCGGAACAGGCGCGGCTGCAATTTATGGCGGCGACCATCGCCGAAACGTGGGCGCAGGCCAGCCAGAAAAGCGCCCCGCCCGCGCCGCTGATTCCGGTGGCGGTGGCCGCTTACATCCAGCCGGACGGCCAGCCGTATGAGCGACAGGGCGGCCAGTATGCCGAACTACGCGCCGTGACCGACAACCTCCAGCGCGACCTCTCGCAGCACGTTAGCGCGCATCTCGGCCAGCCCGCGCAGGTGCTGCTGCTTCACGATGGCACGGCTGCCGCCAGCGTGAATATGCTGCCAGCGACGATCATGCTCGGCACGGCGATCGGCGTGGGCTACCAGCCGCTGCACGACAACCTGCGCCCCATGCAGATGACCGAAGTGTCAGGCTGATCCAGGGTGATTTCCTTGTTTTTTTGTACTATTGAGTAGGATATAATCACCCCTATCGAATAAAATTTGAACATTCAAGGAGATTTATATGTCTACCTCGGCTCTGACTTTACCAGCCCGCAGCGAGATCGCGCATGAACATACGTGGAACGCCGAGAGCGTTTTTCCCACGCCGGAAGCATGGGCGCAGGAGTACGACGCGATCAGCAAAGAACTGGCCGCCCTCAGCACCTTTCCCGAAACGCTCGGTGTCAGCCCGACGCGGCTGGCTGAATGGATGGAAACGTCGGAGGCGCTGGCGCGGCGTGTCGAAAAACTGTACTTCTACGCGCGTATGTCCGTCGCTGTCGAAACCAGTAACCAGACCGCCATCGGCATGACCAGCCGGGCGGGCGGCCTGTACAGCCGTTTTGCCGCCGCGACCGCCTTCGCCAACCCGGAGATTCTGGCGATGGGCGAGGACAAGGTGATGAGCAGTGTCCACAGCGAACCCCGGCTGGAAATTTACGAACACTACTTCCAGAACCTGTTCCGCTTGCAGCAGCATGTCCGTTCCAGCGAGGTCGAGGAAGTGCTGGCGATGGCGAGCGAGCCGTTCGCGGCGGTAGACCAGACCGAGGAAATGCTCACCAGCGCCGACATGACCTTCCGCCCGGCCACCACCGACAGCGGTGAGAGCGTCGAGGTGGGACAGGGGAATATCGGCACGTTTCTGGCTGGCTCGGACAGGGAAGCGCGGCGTACCGCGTGGGAAAGCTACGCCGACAGCTACCTGTCGCTGAAGAACACGCTAACCAGCAACTACGTCGCCTCGGTCAAGCGCGACGTGTTTTATGCCCGCGCCCGGCACTACAACTCCGCGCTGGAAGCCTCGCTGTTCCAGAACAACGTGCCGCAGGAAGTCTTTGATAACCTGATTGAAGTGTTCAAAAAGAACCTGCCGACATGGCATAAATACTGGGCGATCCGGCGGCGGGCGCTGGGCGTGGACACGCTGCACCCCTATGACATCTGGGCCCCGATTGCCAGCGTCGAGCCACAGGTGGATTATCAGCAGGCGGTGGAATGGATCAGCGAAGGCATGAAGCCGCTGGGCGCGGCGTACGTGGACGCGCTGCGGCAGGGCTGCTTGCAGGATCGCTGGGTGGATATTTACCCCAACAAGGCCAAGACCGCCGGGGCGTTCTCTTACGGCACCTACGACACCCATCCGTTTATCCTGATGAGCTACGACAACACACTGGGCGCGATGAGTACGCTGGCGCATGAACTCGGCCACTCGATGCACAGCTACCTGACGCGCAAGCACCAGCCCTACGTTTACGGCGATTACACGCTGTTCGTGGCGGAGGTCGCCTCTAACTTCAATCAGGCGATGACCCGCGCCTACCTGTTCGAGAACAACCCTGACCCGCAGTTCCAGATCGCCGTGATTGAAGAAGCGATGGACAACATTCACCGCTACTTCTTCATCATGCCCACGCTGGCACGCTTCGAGCTGGAAGCGCATTCACGGGTGGAGCGCGGCGAAGGCATCACGGCCGATGACCTGATTAACCTGATGGCTGACCTGTTCGAGGAAGGCTACGGCGGCGAGATGCACATTGACCGCGACCGGGTGGGCATCACGTGGGCGCAGTTCGGGCATCTGTACAGCAATTACTACGTGTTCCAGTACGCGACAGGCATCAGCGCGGCTCATGCGCTGGCGGCGCGCATTCTGGAAGGCGTGCCGGGCGCGGCGGAGGATTACATCGCGTTCCTCAGTTCGGGCAGTTCGCTCTATCCGGTGGACGCGCTCAGGCGGGCGGGTGTGGACATGGCTACGCCGGAGCCTGTCGAGAAGGCGTTCTCCATCCTTGCCGACTACGTAGACCGCCTCGACCAGTTGACGCGGTAAAA
>CAZJSU010000146.1:1957-8667 GCA_964548765.1 uncultured Anaerolineaceae bacterium | reverse complement strand
GTTTCAGTCCCCCGTAGGGGTGAGCCACCGCAGTGACTGTCAGTTGACTTCATATTCATATCATAGTCAGTTCTATGCAAAAGCGCAAGTCAGGGCGGCAAAATTGTTTGGCTCGCAGGCATTACAAAAAAGAAACCAAAAAGTGTGGGAATCGGGGAATCAGCGGCTGATTTTAAGCCCCGAAAAAGCAGGGTGAACTCGCTGGGACGCTAGCAGATCACCCCGAATACGCTGTTTGCGACCCGGTGTCACGTTTTGAAGTCACGGGAAAGGAAATTAAGTCAACGTCTAATAATGAGCGGCATTTGAAGTCACAGACCCCATTTATGAATTATTTCGTAAATTAGGGGACATCCCCCAAGCACAGGTTGCTTTTCTGGATATACTGAGAAATGAAAGAGATGTTACTCACAACACGAGGAGGCCGTTGATGGGGGATAGGGGTTATGTCGTCGTCGCTGTGGAGACAGCCCATATTCAGGGCTATATCTTCGCCAGTAACAGGCTGCGGGAAAATGTCGGCGCGTCGTATCTGGTGGCGGCGGCCACTGGCGATTGGGCGCGGGAAATTGTCCGTGACATGGCTGTTCGCAGCAACGTGAACGCGGACTTGTCGCCCCGCGCGGCACAAATCGAAGCGGGGGAGGTGGATGTCGAGGTGCTGTACAGCGGCGGGGGCAACATCGTCCTGCTGTTTGCCGAGACGCTGGAGGTGATGGCCGCCGTTCAGGAGAATTACCTGCCAGAGCAAGCACTGTCACGCCAGTTTATCCGCCAGCTATCCCGCAGAGTCCAGCGCGCCGCGCCCGGCCTGCGGCTAACCTTCAGCGCGCTGCCGTTCACGTGGGAGCAAAGCCTGAGCAGTACCGTCAGCCAGACGCTGCAAAAGATGAAGCAGGCGCGCAGCCAGCAGCCGCCCCTGCGCGGCGATGCCGGGCTGGGGGTACAGATGATGGATGTCTCCACCGGCTTCCCGGCAATCATGCTGGATAAGGAAACGCGGGATACGAGGGATACGGAGGATGATCGCCAGAACCCCTGGCAGCCGTACTCTGCGGAAACAGTCGCTAAACGGGAAGCGGCTGAGGTGGCGAACCGTTTGCTGCGGGATACGCTGCAACTGGAACGGACAGATTACCGGTTTGCCAATGACCTCGACTATTTGGGGCGCAGTGAAGGCCATACCAGTTATATCGCTGTCGTTCATGCGGACGGCAACGGGCTGGGGCAGATGATTCAGGGCTTGCAGGAACAGTTCCCCGCCGGGAAGAACCGCGAGTATATCAAACACATGCGTCGGTTTTCTGAGGGCGTGAAGGCCGTCGCGCAGGCCGCGCAGCGTGCCATGATTGAGCAGATCATCAACTCGGTGGAGCCTGAGGACAAAGTGATCCTGCCGGAGTTCGGGCGAAAGACTGAAGTCATCGAGTTAAAGCAAGGGAAGGATGATGACCGCTACATCCTCCCGCTTCGCCCGCTGGTTTCTGGTGGGGACGACGTAACCTTCGTGTGCGATGGCCGCATCGGGTTAGATTTAGCGGTGACATTTCTGGAAGCCTTCGAGCGTGAATCTATCAAACAGCTTGAGCAGCGGCTGACAGCCTGCGCCGGAATCGCCATCGTGAAGACTCATTACCCCTTCGCCCGCGCTTATGAACTGGCCGATGAACTTGCTGGCAGCGCCAAGCAAGCCCGCCATTGGCTTCAAACCCGCCACTGGTTTGATGGAAAACTTGCCCCCAGCGCGCTGGACTGGCATGTCACCGCAGGTGGGTTGTATGGCGATCTGGAGGAGATACGCCAGCGCGAATACTGCGTGGCTGATGGCAATCTGACGCTGCGTCCGCTGTTTCTCGGCGACTTTGACCCGGAACATCCCCTGCACCGCCGGAGTTGGTACATGGTGCGCCGCATCCTCACGGAATTCCAGACGGGCTGGCAGGATCATCACAACAAGGCGGAGGGTCTGCGCGAGGTGCTGCGGAAGGGCGCGGCGGAAACCGCTGTCTACCGGCTGCGCTATCTGTCGGACAGCCGCTCCCCGCGCCTGCCAGCGTTTGGCGGTTTCGAGCAGGAAGGCTGGCAGGATAGATATTGCGGCTATTACGACGCGCTGGAATTAATGGACAAATACATTGCTTTGACAACTGCTGCACAGGAGGAAACAACCGCATGAGACTCCGCATTAAACTGCTGAGCGACAGCGCCTTCGGGCGTGGTGATGGGGTCGCCGGGCTGGTGGACAGCGAGGTCGAGCATGATGCCCGCACCGGGCTGCCCTTCATCAAAGGCCGCACGATCAAAGGGCTGCTGGTCGAGGCCTGTGCCGACCTGTTGTATGCGCTGCATCTTCAGGGCAATGCAGCGGAAGGGGCTTATAAGCAGGCCGCCCAAAAGCTGTTTGGTCAGCCGGGCAGCACCCTGGCGGATAAAGGCTGCCTGCACGTGGGCGCGGCGCTGCTGCCGGACGATTTCCGACAGTATGTGCTGGTGCAGGTCAGTCAGGACACACCGACTTACACCGCCGCGCAGATGTTGCAGGCGTTCACCACCATTCGCCACCAGACCGCTGTGGATACCACAACGGACATGCCAAAAGAGGGTTCGCTGCGCTCGATCCGGGTGGTGCTGCGCGAGACGGCGTTTGAGGCCGCGCTTGAGAGTGACCGTGAACTGGTAGACGAGGATTATCAACTGCTGGCGGCCTGTGCAGCAGGCATGAAATGGGGCGGCCAGAATCGCACACGCGGGCTGGGTCGGCTGAAAGTAGAGTTGACAGATATTTCTGGTGGCGATCCGCTGGCTGGATTTATTGAGTCTATCGGCGGTGTGGCATGATTGCGGTGACGTATCGGATACATCTCAACGAACCCGCGATTTTCTCCACGCTGGACGGCGACCCCAACAGCGCGGTGTCCTATCCATATATTCCGGGCAGCGCAGTGCGGGGTCTGGTCATCGGTCTGATGCTGCGCGAGCATGACCCGGCTTTTGAACTGGACGCGGCGGCAGACGGTTATCATCGTGTGTTCTTCTCGCCAGCCACGCGCTACCTCAACGCCTACCCGGAGATCAACGGGGCGCGTTCGCTGCCTGTCCCGGCGACGTGGACGCAGCCCAAATATCGCACCAGCGAGCAGCCTGATGCTATTACCGACAGCGCCCTGGTGGATGCAGATACGCCGAAATCCAGCGCGAAACAGAAAAACCTTTCCGGTTTCACAGTGGTGGAGGGCGCTGCCGCCCATATTTACCAGCCGCAGATCACTTTCAACGTCCATACCGTGCGCGCCCGCCGGGATGCTGGTGAGCAGCAGGTGTTCCGCTACGAAGCGCTGGCCGATGGGCAGACCTTCATTGGGGTGATCCTGTGTGCCAGCGACGAGGACGCACACTATTTACACAATTTGCTGCTGCCGCATACCGGGATCACACTGGGCGGGTCGCGTACAGCGGGCTATGGCCGGGCGACCCTCTCAGACGTACAGATTGTGCCGGATTGGGCGGAAGTCGCCCTGCCGGAGCAGATCGCGCCGGAGCTTATCCTGACCTGCGCCAGCGATATACTGCTGCGTGATGAGAACGGAGTCTACAGGCCGACCCTGGCGGTGTTGCAAACACATCTGAAGGCTAAAGGAATTGAAACCAAAGTGGAAGCCGTCAGCCTGAAAACCGTCTGGGTGGGCGGGTTTAATCGTAAGTGGGGACTGCCACTGCCTCAGACGATTGCCATCGAGCGCGGCAGTGTGTTCCGCCTGACCGGGATCACCCCTGCTGACCGGGAAGCGCTGCAAAGGCTGCTCAGTGAGGGCCTCGGCGAACGGCGCGAGGATGGCTTCGGGCGGGTGGTGCTTGGCTGGCAGAACCAACGCCTGTTGAGCGCTGTGAAATATCAGCCAGCACCCGCAGCACCTGCGCTGAGTACGGATTCGCAGAAGTTGTGGAAAGATATTCGTGGGCGTATCCGCGACCGGCAGCTTGAGGAAAGTGTCGCTGGGCTGCTCTATGACCGGCGCTACACCATCTACGGCGACATCAGCCGCACGCAAATCTCACGGCTGCGCTCGGTGATTGCCAATGGGTTACGGACAGGCCAAAACAGGCAGGCCGTTATCAATAACTTTCTGGAACAGATTAGGGGCAAAGCCGGCGGGCGGCAGTTCAACAATGCCCGGATCAACAGCCAGCCGCTCAGCGAATGGCTGAGTCAACCAACCTTCGAAGGCTTAAGCGACAACATCACGAAACAGGATCGCTACGTGCTGCGGCTGGTGGATACCGTGCTGGAGCGGGCTTATCGTGAACGGGAGGGCAAATAACATGGCGAACTGGGAACCGGGTTCCTCACGTGAGATCAGGCAGCGCTATGTGATTACCGGCCAACTGGTGCTGGATACCCCGGCCAGCTTCAGTAGTGGCGAGACGAGCGGCACGGAGATCGTCATCCTGCAAGACGCGCTTGAAGGCACACCGCTCTTACCGGGGGCATCGCTGGCGGGGGCGCTGCGCCACTATGTGCTGACTCGTGAAAAGGGGTATCGGACAGAGGATGCCAGCACAACACTGGCGACCCAACTGTTTGGCGAGGCGCTGGATAACGACACGGTACGCATGGAAAGCCGCGTGATCGTCGCGGATGCGCCGGGAGAGGGTCAGCTTACCCGGCGCGAAGGGGTGAAGATCGCCGGGGCGACCCGCACCGCCGATGAGGGGATGTTGTTCTCGACACAGGTTTGGGAAGCAGGGGCGACCTTTGATCTGTGCTTTGAGCTTGTCCTGTATGAACGCGACTCGGACGCGCTTGCACAGGCGTTCGCGGCGGCGCTGTGGGCATTGAGCGAAGGTGAAATCTCGTTAGGCGGGCGCAAACAGCGCGGGTATGGGCGTGTGCATGTCGAAAACTGGCACGTCTGTCACTATGACCTGGCAAATCCGGTGGATTTAGGGGCGTGGCTGCGCGGTGAACTCCACACCGATGACACACAGGCGTTTTTTGCCGCCGCGCGTCTGGCCGACCATCGGCAGTATGTACGGGTGGTGGCGACTTTCAAGCTCTGCGACTCGCTGCTAATCCGCGCCGAGTCCGACTTCGCCAAGAAGGAACACCTGACCAGCGGCGGGCAGCCTGTGCTGAGCGGCACCGCTCTGGCCGGGGCGCTGCGGGCGCGGGCGCTGAAGATCGCTAAGACGGTCAACCCCACCTATGGGGCTGATGAGTTGGTGGATGATCTGTTCGGCCAGCATGGAGCGGAAGGCAAGAGCGAAAGCCTGAGCGCCAGCCGGGTACAGATTCGGGAAAGCACGATTGAAAATGGCGCATTCGACTACATCCAGAACCGCGTCAAGATTGACCGCTTCACGGGTGGCGCGTTCGAGACCGCCCTGTTCACCGAGCGCCCCTTGTTCGCGCGGGATGACACATACACGCGCGTTGAGTTGGAACTGCGCTGCCCGGCGGATGAGGGGCTGCGGCACAAACTGAACGCGCAGGTCGGGCTGCTGCTGCTGGTACTCAAAGACTTGTGGACGGAGGATTTGCCGTTGGGCGGTGAAGCCAGCGTCGGGCGTGGGCGGGTGCGCGGGCAGGCCGCTGATCTGATTTTCCGGCTTCCCGATTTTGAAGCGGATGTGCAGCTTGGGGAACACGGTTTTAGCCATCCACAAGGTGCTGGTCGGTTAGAGGAGTATGTGCAGGCGCTGTGGGATTACCTGGAGGTGCAGTCATGAGCCGCAGTATCAAGACTTTTCGCCCTCAGATCGAGCCAGTCGCGTTCGGCCAACCATTGGAGACGTGGCTGTGCCAGCAATCCATGCCGTATTGCTACCTGCTGGCACACGCGATAGATGGGGTAATCTGGGGCAAGGTGGATGCCCAGCGGATTTACACATCACACGATGTTGCGCCAGCGGTCAGCCCGCCGCTGCGCCTGGAAACGCTGCAACAACTGCGCCTGTTCAATGCCGATTACGAGGTGCGGTTGTGGCGGGCGGGAGATGAATGGCAGGCGATTCGCATTACGGATGTGGCAGACCCGGCGGCAGTCGCTATCTCCGAACGACAGCTTTTAACCGGGACTGACGCTGAACAGCTTGAGAATGACTTTGTTAGCCTGCGAGATGGCGCGCAGGGCTTGCGCTATATCATCCCGCCATTTGAAGGCAGCAAGACGCTGAGCGGGGAACTTGGCCTGCTTAACGATAACGAGCCGCAATCAAAGCCGAAACGCGCCTGTCTGGCCGTGCGTCATTATCTGACCGAGGATGAACTCGGTGTGAACAGCATTACCATCAGCCGCCTGATTGGATTGGAGGTCACTCATGCATAAGCGACAGGATCGGGAACGTAAGCCGGGCAGCAATCGCCGTCATTACCAGCAGGCATGGGCCCCCTATAATTTCGTGCCGATGCCGGACAAGCCGCTGTATGCGGAACCTCAGCATAAACATGACACCGAGGATGAGAACCGTATCCCGCAGCGGCATGATGAATACACCGAGGGGCGGCATACCGGCTATTTCGATGTGACGCTGACCACCGAAACGCCGCTGTTTGTGCGCGGGATGCTGACCAAACATGATATAACCCATGAAGAAAATAGAGTCGAAAAAGTAAAAACCGATAAAGAGATTAGCGAGCTAACCCGCCGAAACCCGGATGCCTTCAGCATTGACCGTCAGCGCCCGGTCATTCCCGGCAGTTCGCTGCGCGG
>CAZJSU010000146.1:0-1857 GCA_964548765.1 uncultured Anaerolineaceae bacterium | reverse complement strand
ATTCCTGAGCAGACAATCAAGGATTACATCGAAGGGCGCAGCGCATTCCAGAAAGAGGAGCCATTCCATAAAGATTACGGCATGTTGGTGGATGGCCGCCCGATTTTCTATATTGAGCAGGGTGGGCAGGTCATTCATTTTGGACATACCCCTAATTTCCGTATTGCCCCACTGGTTATTGAAGATGATAAGCTGAGGGCTGTTACTCCACAAGACCGTATTCCCCGTGATCTACGTCAGGACAACCCCCGTCTGGATTATGCGGAAGCGCTGTTCGGCTATGTGTCTGAGGAAAGCCATGTCCCATCCGCCTATGCAGGACGTGTCTTCGTCACCAGCGCCTACGTAACGCAGGAACAAGGCGACTACTTTGATGAAACCATTGTGCCGCGTATTCTGGCTTCTCCCAAGCCAACGACCTTTCAGCATTATCTGGAACAGCCTGATGGCTGGCAGACCCCAACACACCAACTGCGTCATTACGGCGATGCCACACGGCTTCGGGGACACAAGCTCTATTGGCGGCAGATGATCGCCGATCTCAAATCCGTGCAGGAATCGGATACCGACAAAAACCCAGATACCAGCACTCAGCACACGATCATCAAACCAGTACGTAAGGATGTGCAGTTCGCCTTCAAAGTTTACTTTGAGAATCTGACTGATGCTGAACTCGGTGCGCTGGCGTGGGTGCTAACGTTCGATGGCGACAGCGAAGCACGGCATCAGTTAGGTATGGGTAAGCCCTTTGGCCTGGGGGTAGTGAAGCTGGAAACGATGCTTGTCCTTACCTCGCGTCGGGAACGTTATAGTCGGCTGTTCGATGAGCAGGGTCACTGGTTCAGTGCAGAATACAGTGTTGAGCCTCAAGAGCATACTGCATTCATTGGTGCGTTTAAGGAAAAGATCGGTAATTTCGATAAGAAGCGCATTCAGGAATTGCAGATACTGGTGAGAAAACAGGAGTTGAAGAGTCGTAAATTCAGCTACATGCGGATTGAATCAGAAAGAGGTAATGATTATCAGGGTCGCCCTGTACTCCCTCGTCCAAGTGATCCGCAGGTCAGAGAATAGCCCAATGCCTGAGTTGTGTTCGGTGACGCTGGCGCTTCAGCCACAGCGTGCAGCGCAAGTGCCGATGTGGCTGGGGCGGGCAGCGCAGGCCAACTTCCTCCATACGCTCGAAACCCTGCACCCTGAGCTGTCGAAGGCCATCCATGACGCGCCCGGCGCTAAACCCTTTACCAGCAGCACCCTGATGGGCGGTCGCAGGCAGGGAGATTTGCTCGGCCTGCGACCTGGCGATTCTCTACACCTGCGCTATACCACGCTGCATCCGCAGTTGACCGCCCTGTTCCAGCAGGGGATGCTGCCGCTGTGGATGGAGGCGGGTGTTGACCTGCACGGTCAGACGCTGCATGTGCAGGTTGAGGCTGATAAGCATTATCAGGCAGATTATGTGCAGTTGGTCGAGGAAGCAGGGGATAAGCCCTTTATCACCTTCTCGTTTGAATCCCCCACGTCGTTCAAGCGGACAACCGGGTACTTCACCCCCTTGCCACAGCCGGAACTGGTGTTCAGCAGCCTGCTGGATCGGTGGAATGCGTTTGCGCCATTCCGGCTGCCGGAAACCCTGTACGACACGATGCAGGCCGAAATCGCTGTGGATCATGTCAGAATCCAGACAGAAACCCTCTCGTTCTCCAAAGGGCAAAAAGGCATTGTGCCGGGTTTTACGGGTAGAGTGACCTACCGTTTGTTGTGTCGTCCGGCGGAGCGGCGCTATCTCCATGCGCTGGCACAGTTCGCGGCATACAGCGGGGTTGGAGTCAAGACGACGGTGGGCATGGGGCAGGT
>CAZJSU010000145.1:0-8668 GCA_964548765.1 uncultured Anaerolineaceae bacterium | reverse complement strand
GGGCATTGATGAATAGTATCCCGGTAGTGGAGTCATGCGTTTTGATGTACGGCTGTGGCTGGTGTTCACAGTCGCTTTCCTACTGCTTACAGCCCCCGCCAGCGCGCACGGCTATATCCTGCGCTCGATCCCGGAAGACCGCGCCGTGCTGGATCGCCCCCCGGTGCGCCTGCAATACTGGTTCAGCGAGGACTTAGAGCCGGATTACAGCTATATCAGGCTGCGTAACGCGGACGGCGAGCTGATCGCCGAAGGCAGCGTGGCCGAAGATAATTACGCGCTGATGATGCTGCGCGTGCCGCCAGAACTGCCCGATGGCGCGTATCTGGCTGAGCTGCGGCTGGCGTTCGCCAGCGATGGGCATGTGATTACGGAAATGCGCGCGTTTTTCGTCGGGCAGGAAGTGGGCGGCGTGGGCGGCGGCGCGAGCGGCTACGACGTGCAGCCGCTGGAAGTCGTCTGGCGGGTGCTGCTGCTGGCCTCGACGGTGCTGCTGTTCGGCGCGTATGTGGTTTACACGTATGTGCTTGTCCCGGCGTGGGGCAGCGACCAGCACGCGGCGGGGCGCTTGCCCGCGCGGGTGATGCGGCGGCTGAACGTGGTGATTATCGCGGCGCTGGCGGTGGCTTTTGGCGCGAATGCGCTGGCGCTGGTGCAGCAGGCGATGGTCTTTTTCAATACCGACATGGGCGACGTGTTGGCGCGCGGCCTGTGGGGCGTGGTGCGCGTCAGTTCGCGCTTCGGCGATGTGTGGAACGGGCGCATGTTCCTGCTGGTGCTGGTGGCGTTGCTGCATGGCGGCAGCCTGTATCTATGGACGCGGCAGCCGAGATTTGTGCAGGCGTTCTGGTCGGCCAATGTATGGGCGGCGGCGCTGGTGCTGGGGACGTTCAGCATCACGGCGCACGCGGCGGGGTCGCTGCTGTGGCCATGGGCGGCGGTGGTGATGGACTGGCTGCACACGCTGGCGGTCGGCGCGTGGGCTGGGGGATTGGCCGCGCTGGTGCTGGTGCTGCCTGCGGCGTTGAAGCCTTACGCGGAAGATGCCCGGCGGCAGGCGCTGCTGGCCGTGCTGCGGCGGTTCTCGCGGTTGGCGGTCGCTGCTGTCGGTGTGGTGATTGCGACAGGCGTTTACAGCGCGTCGAACTGGATATACACCCCATCTGACCTGACGCAGACGGCCTGGGGCGGCGCTCTGCTGATTAAGGTAGGCATGGTGGCGCTGCTGCTGGCGCTGGGCGCGGCGCATCACATGGCGGCTAACCCGGAACGCTTTACGCGCTGGTCGGGCAGAGTCGGGCGCTTGGGGGCGCTGGCGCTCACGCTGCGCCTTGAGGCGGTGCTGGCGCTGGTCGTGTTGGGCGCGGTGGCGCTGTTGAGCGCGACCCCGGTGCCAGAGCCGGACTTCCTCAGCAACTCCCCGCCAGCGCCATCGGCCACGCAGACAGCAGGCGAATACACGGTGAGCATGACGCTGCTGCCGGGCGGGCCGGGCATAAACACTTATGATACTGTGCTGCTGCGGGATGGCGTGCCAGTGACCGAGGCCGATGTGCGGCTGCAATGGGCCAACCCCGCGCGGGACTGGCGCGGCGGCTGGCAGCAGGCGGAACTGGTGGACAGCGGGCTGTATGTGACGGCTGGCGCGGAGATTGACCGGGCGGGCGGCTGGTGGGCGCTGCTGGATATTACGCCGCCAGAAGGCGAGACAACGCGCGCGGCCTTTGAATGGGCGATCAGCGAGGAGGGCGCGGTGGTGCAGAGCCGTGATCCCGGCTGGGTACACCTCGCGGCGCTGGCTGGGGTAGGGCTGGCGCTGCTGTACGCGGCGCTGCCTGCGCTGCGGCGGTTGTATCATTGGCTGGACTGGAACCCGGCGAGTGTGACAGCGGCGGTCAGCGCGGTGCTGGCGCTGGTGATATTTACGGCGCTGGCGGTGCTGCTGGCACAGCAGGGGACGGCGGATTACGAAGCGATGGTGAACCCGCTGCCGCAGATGGTGAACCCGGCGCTGCCCGATGGCGAGTCGCTGGCGACAGGCGAGGCGCTGTATACGGCGCATTGTCCGGGCTGGGAGGCGCGGACGATGACGCAGATGGCGGAGCGGCTGCCGAGCCTGCGCGATGAAGCGCTGTACCAGATTACGGAAAACGGCTGGCAGAACCTGCCGCCTTGTGATGACATGCTGGAAGATGAGCAGCGCTGGCATATTGTGAATTATTTAAGAGCAGTGCTGAGTAACACCTAGAACGTGCTGAAGCGAAAGCGGATAAGGACATGAGATCATGCTAAAGATCATTTATAACGTCGCTGATGAAGCGCTGGCGCGGCGGATTGAAGCGGATTTGCAGCAGGAGGGTGAGGCCGGAGCAGGGAACAGCGTGGTTGTGGTGGTATCGGCACAGGCCAACGCCGACCCGGCGGTGACGCGGGACATCGGCGCGGTGCTGGACGCGAACAGGCGCGTGGTGCCTGTGCTGGTGCAGGACGTGCCGCTGCCAAAGCTGATCGAACATCTGCCGGCGGTGGATTTCCGCGCGGGGTATAACCTCGAAGCGCTGCGCGAACGGCTGCAAGCGTCGGATGCGCTGCATCTGCGCCAGCTTACGCCGAAGGTGATCGCTTCTAACCGTCGTGCGGGGATGGTCGTCACGCTGGTGGCGCTGGTGATGTTCGTCGTCGGGTTATATCTGGTGGGTGTGCTGGGTGTCCAGGCCCCTACTGAAGAATACGATCAGGTGGAGACGGAGATCATCCTGACGCGCAATTATTTTGTGGAGCAGGCGCTGCCGCGCAGCACCGAGGACGCGGCCAACTTCCAGGCGACGGTGGATGCCGCGCGCCCGACGCTGCGCCCGGTGCTGGTGGCGACCGCGACAGCGGTGGCGGGGGAGTGAGGGGAAGCGTTTTTATCGTAAAGCACAAACACCCGCTCGGCCTTTGGGTGGGTGTTTTGTAAATTGTTACAACGTCGCGCTGCGGGGTGTAACGATAAAAGTGAACCCTACCCCTTATTCCAGATGATCTTCTTCATCCGGCTCTGCGTCTGAAACCTTCGCCAGCGCAGCCTCGAATTTCGTCCGGCTTGCGCGTGCTACGCGTTGCGAGAGATATTCCTCGGTCATCAGGGCAGACACCTTCTCTGCCAAAGCGAGCGTAATAAAATGATTGATCGAGACGTTATCTCGACTTGCGAGTTCCCGAACTGCTTCGTGGAGTGATTCAGGTAAACGTACACTGATTGCACTCATGGTAATGCTCCTATAACCTTCAGGAATTCTTTGGGCGGAATAGCCTTTATCCCGAACTTTCCAACCGAGTGAAAGTCTCTTACATTATATGTCACGATAAACTCACACCCGGCGCTGACCGCTAATTCCAAAACCAGATCATCACGAGGGTCTCTTAACACTGGTCTCCAAAGAAAGTATATTTTGCGCTGTATGGCTACGGAACACAAATAGTCAATAATATCGCCAATATCCTGTTCTGTGAGATTTATTCTTAAGCCTAGAAATCTCTTGGACGCATCCTCGTACTCCAGCACGAGAGATACTGAAAGGCTAATGTCAAAAAAACCTGTGCCTACTAGTCGCAGTAATTTATTTGATGCTCCTCGCTTTGACATCAAGGCAGCAACAAAGACGTTAGTATCAATGACTATGTTATTCATGGTATTATATATAATACCACAACCTGCCTCAGAAAATCAAGACAGGCAGTGAGAAATACCGCCTGTCATAGTGCTGAAGAAAGATAACGCTTGCGTTACAACGTCGCGCTGCGGGAGTGGATGCCGGTGGAGCCGCTGGGGTGCGGCGGGTTGCGCTGCTCGATTTGCAGCGAGCCGTTACCGTCGTAAGTGCGGACGTGGAAGGTGTGCGTGCCTTCTTCAAACGGCCACTCGTAGCGCCAGAGTACCCATGTGGTTTCGGAGAGCGGCTCGCGCAGCAGGGCTTCCTGCCATTCGCCCTCGTCCACGCTGACCTCGACTTTAGAGATGCCACGCGCCCCGGCATGGGCGATGCCGCCAACAGGCACATAAAACTGGCCTTCGCGGCGGATGATCGAATCGGTGGCGACGGTATCCACCACAGAAGTGGTTTTCATCTGCGCCACCTCATCCCATCCACGCCGCACCCAATAACCTTCTTCGTAGTCGGCGACCACGAGAATCTCGGTGATCCACTTGGGCTGCTTCATGCCGTAGCGGTCGGGGATATAAACGCGCAGCGGGAAGCCGTTCTGGATGGGCAGCGGCGCTTCGTCCCACGCATAGGCCAGCATGATGCGCTCGTCCTGATTAATCAGGTCAATGTTCAGTGTTTCGTCGAAGCCGTCGGCGCTGAAGATACGCAGATAACGTGCGCCCTCCTGCACCCCGGCCTCGGCAAGGATGGTTTGCAGGCTAACCCCTGTCCACATCGTCGTGCTGGTCAGGTCGCCGCCGAGGCGGTTGGAGATGCAGGCCAGTGTGACGAACTGGTGCATCGGCTCGTAGTTGTCGCGCAGGTCAGACAGCCGGAGCGCGAGGGGGTTATCCACCAGCCCCTCGATAGGCAGCATCCAGCCTGCCTCGTCAAGGATGGGCGGGCGGGCGCTGATGTCAATGCGGTAGTGGTCTTCGACGGGCGTGTACTCCGGGCGCGTACCGGGAACAGGCTCAATCTCGGCATCGGCGTTAGGCAGGTCTTGCGGGTCAAGGCCGAGTTCATCTTCCGGCACGGTCACGGAGGCAAGCCCGCTGGATTCGGGCGGGGTGGGACGCAGCAGCGTCCCCAGGCCAGCGCCTAACACGGTGATGGTGGCTGTTGCGCCGCCGAGCCGGATGAGGAACGCACGGCGGTCAATATCCTCGACGTACACACTCGGCTTGTCTGGCACGTCCAGACGTTGATAAGCCCAGTGCGCGGCCAGCCCCCAGCCGACAAACACGGCTAAAATCCAGACGACGCTGACCAGCGGCGCGGCGGTGGCCGTAAAGTTGGTGGTGTAGCTGATGAGCGCGACAGGTACGCCGAGCGCCAGCCCAAGCAGGACACCGGGCATCTGGTTATGGCTGGCGGCTTCGTGAGTGCGATTTCGGAAGAAGAAGAAGCCCGCCACCATGACCGTGCCTGTCACGATCAGGCCGCTGATCGCCATGATGTGTTCGGCGGTTTTGGCGGCGCTGGCTGTTTCGCCAAGCTGGAGGGTGGTGATGATCGTCACCATCGTATCAATACCGAAGGTGATGAGGCCGCCGGGCAGGGTGCGGGCGATCCAGTCCAGCACGTCGAACGGGACGAAAGGCACGCCAAAGAGGACATCGCCCAGCAGGAAAACGGCGGTCGCCGCGATGGTGAGCATCAGCCCGACCAGCGCACCAACAAGGAAATGCGGCCTGTCGCTGGTGTCGCGTGTGACGATTGGGGTGTTGTCGGTTGTTGTGGTTGCCATAGGGTTTGCTCTCTTTTGCTAGTAAGCCTGCTTTTTATAAAGGTTAGACCGACATTCTTGCGATTCTATTACATTTACGTGGTGATGCCAGACTTTGGATTTTTCACGCCTGCGGCATTACAATGTTACCCGTTTGGCCTGAATCTAACATGAGAGATGTTTATGATTGTTGTGGACGCGCACGAGGATATTGCCTATAACGCGCTGTGCTTTGGCCGAGACTACCGCCACAGCGCACTCTATACGCGCCAGTTGGAGCGAGGGACGGATGTGCCGTCGGTCAACGGCACGGCCACAGTCGGCCTGCCGGATGCGCTGCTGGGGCGGGTCGCGCTGACCTTTGCGACGGTATTCGTCGCGCCACAGACCAAACACACCAGCCCGTGGGATGCGCTGAGTTATGCCGACGCGCAGCAGGCGTACACGCTGGCCTCGCGGCAGGTGGATTATTACGAGCGGCTGGCTGATGAGAGCGAACTGGTGCGGCTGGTGCGCGACCAGAGCGACCTTGACGCGGTGCTGGCGACATGGGCGGAAGGCACAGAACTGGCCGATCATCGGATGGGGCTGGTGCTGCTAATGGAAAATGCCGACCCGATCCTTGAGCCGAAGCAGTTTGAGGAATGGTACGAGCGCGGGGTACGCATCGTGGGGCCGGCGTGGGCCGGGACGCGCTACAGCGGCGGCACAGGACAGCCGGGGTCGCTGACTGATCTGGGGCGCGAACTGCTGGAGGTGATGGCCGGGTTGAACGCGATGCTGGACTTGTCGCACATGGCCGAGGAAGCCTTTTTTGAGGCGCTCGACCGTTACGAGGGGCAGATCATCGCCAGCCACAGCAACCCGCGCCGCTTCCGCGAGACGGATCGCCACCTCTCCGACGCGATGATCCGGCGGTTGGCCGAGCGCGATGGCGTGATGGGCATTGTGCCGTATAACGCCTTCCTGACGAATGACTGGGACAGGAAGAAGCGCCTGCCGTTCACGATCATCGCGGACGCGATTGATTACGTGTGCCAGCTTACCGGCAGCGCGGCGCATGTGGGTATTGGGACGGACTTTGACGGCGGCTTTGGTGTAGAGAGCATTCCAGAAGGGCTGGATACTGTGGGCGATCTGTGGTTGGTAGGCGGGCTGCTGCGCGAGCGCGGTTTTGCCGAGGTGGATATTGAAGCGGTGTTAAGCGGTAATATACTGCGCAAACTGCGCGCGGCGCTGCCCGGTTAAAGGCCGCTGCATTCATGGTTCGTCTTTCGCAGTTTGGTATCGCGGTCGGCGCATTGGGGATTGTCCTCACGCTGATGGGGCTGTTCCCCGGTGTGACTGGTGTTGAGCCAACGCCCGGCATCGGCATTGTTCAGATATTAATGGCGATTACAGGCTTCAGCCTGTTGATTGGCGGCGCGTTTATTTACGTGAAATACACGTTTTACGAGAAGCAGCGCGCCACGCTGGCGCAGCAGATCGGCATCCGGCTTTCGCTGACCGGGTTGATGCTGGGCGCGATGGTGGGGCTGGCCGATATTCTCGGCTTTGGGTCAAACGTGCGGACAGCGACCACCGATATTTTTTTCGGCCCCTGGCAGGCGGTGGGGTTGCTGGGCGGGTTTTTAATGGCTTCTATCGGGGTGCTGGTTTACGCGGTGACGGGTTCGATGGACGATGACCCGCCTTCCTGAGCGCCTCTGCCCGGTCGCTCAAGCGGCATAAATTATGATGGGCGGCTTTCCTAATAAAATTTTACAATATTCATCATCCCCTACTCATGCATGTTTTTTAAATTGAAACGTAGAACTACAGGCGGTTATCGTAGCGCGCCTGTCGAGCGTTTCTTTTACGTGCAGCACGATGAACACAATCATTTTCAATCTGGCTCTAGTCCTGAAGGAGTGCTTCAATGCGTAAATTCCTCTTTTTGTTGGCGCTGCTGGCCCTGACGGTCATGTTTGTCCTGCCAGCGGCGGGGCAGGACGACACGACTGCTGATGTTGCCCATATTCGTGTGGCACACTTCTCGCCGGACGCGGGTGGTGTGGACGTATATCTTGACGGTGAATTGAGCGACGTGCAGGCGCTCGAATTTTCTGGGGTGACGGACTGGATTGAAGTTCCGGCGGGGACGCACAGCGTCGTGGTCTCCCGTACAGGCACCTCTATCGAAGATTCACTGCTTGGGCCAACCGACCTGACGTTCAACGCCGGGACATGGACGACGATTGCTGCGGTCGGGTCGCTGGAAGATGAAAGTTTCGCCCCGGCGATCATCAGCGAGAACTATGGCGACATCGGGCTGGGCAACGCGCGCGTGGGCGTGTTCCATGCGTTTGAAGGCGCTCCGGCGGTGGACGTGCTGTCGGACGGCAGCCCGATTATCACGCAGCTTGGCTATCCCGGCAGCCAGGGAGACAACGACGGCTTCTTTGAAATCGAAGTGCCGGGCGGTGTTTATAACCTTCAGGTGGTGGAAACCGGGACGACAGAGCCGGTGCTGCTCGATCTGCCGGGGACGGAACTGGCCGCCAACAGCAGTTATCTGATCGTGGTGGCTGGCGGGGCAGACGGGCCGACCACTGTGGTGCAGTCCGTCGCGCAGGCGAACACCATCGCCGATGTTCTGGTGGCCGACGAGCGCTTCAGTACGCTGGTGGCTGCGCTGGACGCGGCAGGGCTGACGCAGACGCTCGATCAGGGCGGGCCGTTTACCGTGTTCGCGCCCACTAATGGCGCGTTTGAGGCGGCTTTCGAGGCGTTGGGTGTCAGCGCGGAAGAAGCGCTCGCCAACACTGACCTGCTCACCACGCTGCTGACCTACCACGTGGTGGAAGGCACGACGCTGGCGGCTGATGTGGTGGGGCTGGACAGCGCGACCACGCTGCAAGGCGAGGACATCCGCTTTTCTGAGGGCAACTTTGGTGTGGTGCTGAACGACAATGTGAGCGTGACCCGCGCTGATGTGCAGGCGGCAAACGGCGTGATTCACATCATCAATCAGGTGCTGGTGCCGCCGTCAGTGACCGGGGGCGCGGGCGAAGAAGCCCCCGCCGAGGTGACTCCTGAGGTTACGCCCGAAGCGGAAGCAACGGCTGACGTGACCCCTGAAGCGGAAGTGACCCCCGAACCGACCGCTGATGCTACGGAAGAAGCGAACGACTAGGTTGTGTTGACATTTGGTGGGCGATTTTACCAGCGGACGGGTCTGTGCCGTCCCTGCAATAGGTCGTAGGGACGC
>CAZJSU010000144.1:4895-8708 GCA_964548765.1 uncultured Anaerolineaceae bacterium | reverse complement strand
TTCCTCAATGACCTGATTGACACGGCGATCATTGCTGACAGCTCGCGCCGTCCGTGGGAATGGATGCAGCGCGCGGGCAACGGCTACCGCCGTGAGGAGATTTTTCACGGCTATTTTTACGCCGCCGTTGTGCGTAAGCCGCTGGAAGTGGCCGTTAACGGGAGGGAGTGAGCGATTGGCGATCTATCGAAGCCGCCTTCGCCCTTCTCAAGGCCAATGACACCTAACCCTGCTTCACCTTCCCGCTGGCGGCGGCTTGTCTCGCTGTATCAGACCGGCGCGGTGATTTTCCTCAATACCGTTATCCTGTTCATTCTGGCGCTGCTGGTTACGAATGCTCTGCTCACAAGGCCGCCCACCGATGAAGAAAAGGCGCTGCTGACCGCGCCGGAACTCAACAGCGTAGGCGTGAATTATCGTTACTCTGCCACTATGCGCCTGAACGCGCACTATTTCAGTGAACGCTCAGCGGTAGAGCAGATGGCGCGTGAGTTTGACCAGTTCGCCAGTGAAGGTCATTGGCAGGTGCATCCCTGGACAGGGCTGACCATGCGCCCGTTCAGCGGGGAACAGCTCAATATCAACCGTGATGGCTACCGTATCACACCGCCGCCCGACCCAGCTTATGCCGATGCGCCTCCGTTTATTGTGTGGGCATTTGGCGGTTCGACGACATTTGGTCAAGGAGTGCCAGATGCCTACACGCTGGCCGCGCAGTTACAGGTTGCGTTGCAAGCGCGGCTGCCAGCGTATCAGGTGCAGGTATGGAATTTTGGTGTTCCCTGGTATTTCTCCTCACAGGAGGTGGTGTTGTTTGCAGAGCATCTCCGTCGCCAGCCTGCTCCGCATGTTGTCACCTTTCTCGATGGTCTGAACGAGCTTTATGCCCTCGGAAATAATGGACAGACTCCGTTTTCATCACGGTTGGCCGCTGTCTGGGAGGCACAGGTCGCCGCAATGGTACATCCAGAGGATGAACCCTGGGTCACGTTTAATTATGCTTTTCCCCCTAATCGTCTCGCGCATCAGTTTGGCCTGGTGGAGGCCAACCCGCCGAGTCTGTTCAGCGCCCATTATGCGCTGGCGGAAAACCCCTATGTGACTGATAGGATGCAGTATGGGGTGACGCAGTATCTCAAAAACCTGCGGATGGCGGCGGCAATTGGCACGGAATTTGACGTAGCAACTTATTTCTTCTTGCAGCCGCTGCCCTTCTGGGATGATTATCCTGACTTTTTGGCCTTTCAGGCGGGGGTGCGTGCGGGCGAAACACCCGACACATTTTATGACCTTACGCGCATCTTTGATGATGCTGACCCTGCATACGAACTGCTGGCCGACCCCACCCATTACAGCGACTACGCCACGCACCTGCTGGCCCAGCGCATGGCGGAGATCGTCGCAGCCGAGTTTTGATGTACGCCGCCAGATGGGGTAAATTTGCCCCAGCACTAAAGCGCTGGCAGTTCAAAACGGCCAGCTATAAAATTCTGGAAACCCCTGAAGGGGTTGCTTCAACCTCTTTAGAGGTTTTATGCTTTGTGTATGAGCTGTGGTTTAAACCCACAGCGAAAAACTGGTTGAGCGAAGGCGTACCTATGGACATCCTCCTCGCGCATGGTTATTTCCTGTACGAAGACCCGCATGAACTGAAGGTCATGAAGCCCTACCCGCCGCTGGGCATTCTGTACATCTCCTCCTACCTCAAGGCGCAGGGGTTCGCGGTGCAGGTCTTTGACGCGACCTTCAGCAGCATGGACGAGTTCAGGGCGCTGGTGACGCGGGAGAGGCCGGGCGTGGTGGGCATTTACACCAACATGATGACCAAGCGTAACGTGCTGGCGATGGCCGCGCACTGTAAGCAGCACGGCGCGAAAGTCATCCTCGGTGGGCCAGAGCCGCGTTACTACGCACGTGACTATCTGCACGCCGGGGCGGATATTGTCGTGAGCGGCGAGGGCGAGGTCACGCTGGCGGAACTGATTCCACATCTGGCGCGGCACGGCCTGACCGGACTCGACGCGATCAACGGCGTTCAGTACCTCGACGACAGCGGCCAAGTGGTCGAAACGCTGCCCCGGATGCAGATTCAGGATTTGAGCGCCAACCCGTGGCCTGACCGCGAGGCAATTGATATTCCCGGTTATATGCGCGTATGGAAGGACAATCACGGCCAGAGTTCGGTCAGCGTGATTCAGGCGCGGGGCTGTCCTTATACCTGCAAATGGTGCAGCCACTCGGTCTATGGCAACACGCACCGCCGCCGCACGCCAGAAGATGCCGCTGACGAAGTGCTGTGGATTAAGGAGCGCTACAACCCCGACCTGATCTGGTACGCCGATGATGTGTTCACGATTAACTCGCGCTGGTTCTTCCAGTATGCCGAGGAATTGAAAAAGCGTGGCGTGCGGATTCCATTCGAGTGCATCTCACGCGCCGACAGGCTGAACCAGAAGGTGGTGGACACGCTGGCGGAGATGGGCTGCTATCGGCTGTGGAACGGCTCGGAGAGCGGCAGCCAGCGCGTGCTGGACGCGATGGATCGCAAGGTGAAGGTGCGCGATGTGCAGGAAAAGACGCACATGCTGCAACAGGCAGGCATCGAAACCGGCATGTTCATCATGCTCGGCTACGAGGGCGAGACGCTGCAAGACCTTGAAGAAACCGTCGAACACCTGAAAATCTCCAACCCCGATGTGTTCCTGACGACAGTGGCCTATCCGATTAAAGGTACGCCGTATTATTCCACCGTCGAAAGCCGCATCCTGAGCGATAAAGACTGGAACACGCGCAGCGACCGTGATCTGACCGTCGCCGGGCGCTACTCGAAGCGCTTTTACAGCTTTGCCACGCGCTGGATGGTGAGCGAGGTCGCGCTGCACCGCGCGCGGTTGAAGGGGAATGCTTCGCTCCAGCGGCGGCTGAAGCTGTTTGCGAATGCCAAAATCGGGCGCTTGGGGATGGCGCTCACCAAAGGGCAGACAGAGCAGCAGGGGCGACTCATCCATGAGCCAGCCGCAGGCGTTTGACCGCCTTGCCCCAACTTACGACTCCGACTTCACCCATAGCCCGATTGCCCGCCGCCTGCGTGACCGGGTGCATGAGCGTTTAGCGCGGCACTTCCACGCAGGCGATCATGTGCTGGAACTCGGCTGTGGCACGGGCGAGGATGCGCTGCGGTTGGCCGAGCGCGGTGTGCGCGTGCTGGCGACGGATGCCAGCGCGGCCATGCTGGAAACGACACGCGCGAAGGTCGCCGGGCATCCGCTGGTGGATGTGGAACACCTTGATCTTAAGGCTGTCGTAGAGGCGCAGCACGCTGCGCCTCAGCAAACCGCGCCGTTCGATGGCGTGTTCTCCAATTTTGGGCCGCTGAACGTGCTGGATGACTGGCGACCGCTGGCGGCGTGGCTGGCGGAGCGGGTGAAGCCGGGCGGAATCGCGGCCTTCGGCGTGATGGGGCCGCTGTGCCTGTGGGAGATGGGCTGGCATGGGCTGCATGGGGATTTCAGCACCGCCTTTCGTCGTCTGCGTGGGCAGGCCACGTTTTGGCCCGCGCCGGGTGCAGAGTCGCTGCTTGTTTATTACCCCGCGATTGGCCGCCTGAAAAGCGATTTCGCGCCATATTTCCGCTGCATTCATGTCGAAAGCCTCGGCCTGTGCCTGCCGCCGAGTGATGTCTACGGCGTGATTGAAAAGCGTCCGCGTCTGCTGCGCCTGCTCACCGCGCTGGAAGATCGCTTCGGGCGCTCGGCTGCGCTGGCACGCTTCGCCGACCATTACTGGATCGAGTTCGAGCGCAGACGCTAAGCC
>CAZJSU010000144.1:0-4795 GCA_964548765.1 uncultured Anaerolineaceae bacterium | reverse complement strand
CCTCCGCCAGCGACTTCTTATAGTCAAGCAGCTTTTGCAGCAGCGCCGGGTCAGCGGTTGCCAGAATTTGCACCGCCAGCAGCCCGGCGTTCTTCGCCTGCCCGATGGCGACTGTCGCGACAGGTACGCCCCCCGGCATCTGTACAATCGAGAGCAGCGAGTCCAGCCCGTTGAGCGTGGTGGTCGGCACGGGGACACCAATCACGGGCAGAGGCGTATAGGCCGCGACCATGCCGGGCAGATGCGCTGCGCCGCCCGCCCCGGCGATAATCACGCGCAGGCCGCGTGTGTGAGCATTCGTCGCATAGTCAGCCATATCCGCCGGGGTGCGATGCGCCGAGACGACGCGCACTTCATGCGGCACGTCGAACTCGCGGCAGATGTCAACAGCCGCCTGCATGGTGGGCAGGTCGCTGTCGCTGCCCATGATGATACCAACAAGTGCAACCATATAAGCCTCAAATATCAGGTTCTATTGCGGACGCGATGGATTGCGTCCCTGCACAGTGGACACACGCTGTAAAACAACTTTACATCTTTGCGTTGCGCTTTTCTTTACAGACTGACTTGCTCCGCCGCCTGCCGCGCGACGGCTTCGGCCTGTTCCAGTGTATCACCCAACGCTGTGATATGCCCCATTTTACGCCCGGTACGCACGTCGCGCTTGCCATAGACGTGAATGTGCGCGCCGGGGACTGCCAGCGCCGCGCGAATGCCGTTCGGGTCGGCCTTGCCCTCGCGCTTGCCGAGCAGGTTCACCATGACCGCTGCCGGGGCGAGCATCTCCGTCGAGCCGAGCGGCCAGCCCAGCACCGCCCGCAGGTGATTCTCGAACTGCGAGGTCACACAGCCCTCAATCGTGTAATGGCCGGAATTGTGCGGGCGCGGCGCGATCTCGTTGTACAGCACCGTGCCATCAGCCAGCGCGAACAACTCCACGCCGAACACGCCTACGCCTTCAAACACCTCCACCGCGCGACAGGCGATTTCGGCGGCCTGCTCCGCTATCTGAGCGGGAATTGGCGCAGGCGCGCGCACAATATGGCAGATGTGATTCTGCTGCACAGTCTCGACCACCGGATAAGTGCGCGCCTCGCCATCGCGCCCACGCAGCACCATCACCGCCAATTCGCGCTCAAACGCCACAAACGCCTCGGCCAGCAGTTCGCGCCCGGTGTCCGCGCCCAGTTTGCGCCACGCGGGGAGAATATCCGCAGCGCTGCGGATGGTCACATTGCCATAACCATCGTAGCCGTTACGCCGCGCCTTAAGCAGAAATGGATAGCCAAACGCCGCCGCAGCCGCGTGAACATCATCCAGCGAGTGAACCGGGCTGAAGGCCGGCAGCGGGATGCCTGCGGCTTCGACGCGCTGCTTTTGCAGCAGCTTGTCCTGAATGTCGGCCAGCGTATCGGCGGAGGGATAGACCGCCAGCCCGGCCTGAGCAAGCCAGCGCAGCACCAGCGAATCGACAAATTCGTTTTCCAGTGTCACGGTATCGCACAGCAGCGCGAAGTTAATCAGCGCTTCCTCGTCGTTCCACTGGCTGACGATCTGCTGATGCGTCAGGCGGGCGGCAGGGCTGTCCGCCTGCTGCTCGAAGATTGCGATTTCAATGCCCAATGAGATAGCGGCCTGCGTGAGCATTTGCGCCAGTTGGCCGCCGCCGAGAATGCCAAGTCGTGTCATACGAATAATGCTAAGGTTGGTTTCAATACCAAATACTTATTCAAAACTTAACGCAAAGCGCGCGAAGAAGCAAAGGAACAAAGCGATATAATAATACTTCTTTGCGTTCTTCGCCCCTTTGCGACCTTTGCGTTGAGTCTTTATGCACGTGACCTCGAAGTTAGCCGCGAACACCTTTACGCTGCTGGTGAGCAACGCGGGCAGCGCGATGCTGTCGTTTCTGCTGTCGGTGATGATCGGGCGGGCGCTGGGCGAGGGCGGGCTTGGCGTGTATGCCGCAGCGCTGGCGTGGGTGTTCCCGCTGGCGCTGCTGGCCGAGTTCGGCTTAGGGACGCTGATTACACGCGAAGTCGCGCAGGTGCCGGAGAGCGCGGGCGCTTACCTGCACGCCACGCACCGCCCACGCCTGCTGTTGGGCAGCGGCCTGATGCTAGCGCTGGTGCTGGCCGCGCCGCTGTTGAGCAGTGACCCGGCGGTGATACAAGGCATCCGGCTTTCCGCGCCGCTGGTGCTGATCGCGCCCGCGTTCGGGGCCTATACCGCCGTGTTCCGGGCGCGACGGGTAATGTGGCCGATTGCTGCGCTCAACCTGGGGATGCTGGCCGCACAGGTCGTGCTGACGCTGTGGGTGTTCAGTACAGGCCAGGGCGTGCTGGCCGCGCTGGCGATCAATACGCTGACCTCCGCCGGGCAGTTGGTCGCGGCGTGGTTTATCTGGTATAGGTGGTTCAGCGCCTCTGGGATGACATCCGTAAGGACAGCATCTATGCTGTCCTCACAACCACACGCACTGCTGCGGCGCGCGTGGCCGTTTGCGCTGGCCGGGGTGCTGGCGGCGGTGCAGGCACGGCTTGGCTTTATCCTGCTGGAGCAGTTCGCGGGCGCGGGCGAGGTCGGTTACTATGCTGCGTCCAGCCGCTTTGTCGAGGCGCTGCGCTTACTGCCGAACGCCTTCTTCGGCGCGTTGTTCCCGGCGCTGGCCGCGCTGTCCACCGATGTGCCGCGCTTAAACCAGACCTTCCGGCGTGTGCTGCTGGGGTTAACCGCTTTTGGCGCTGTCTCGACGCTCGGCCTGAGTTTGCTGGCCGCGCTTGTCATCGGCCTGACTTACGGGCCGGACTTCGCGCCTGCTGCTGGCGTGCTGCAAGTGCTGGGCTGGGCGCTGCTGGCTGGCTTGCTGCGCGCGGGGCAAACGTTATACTGGTACGCGCTTGGCCGGGAGCAGTACGTTAACCGGGTGACAATGATCGCGGTACTGATGCAAGGGTTGTTAAGCCTGTGGTTGATTCCGGCATATGGCGCTGTTGGAGCCGCGTGGGGGCTGGTCGGGGTTGAGGTCATGATGGTGTTTTTGCTGGCGCTGCCTGCGCTGAGGCGCTGATGAACATTGGCATCCTGCTGCCGGGCTTCAGCGCGGACGAGGACGATTGGGCGATTCCGGTGCAGCAGAACATCGCGCGCCTGTTGAGCGCCACTGATGACCTGCGGATTATCGCGCTGCGCTACCCGCACCAGCGCAGGCCGTACCGGGTCTATGACGCGCAGGTGTACCCGCTGGGCGTGGGGGCGTGGACGCGCGGCTGGCGCAGGCTGGCGCTGTGGCTGGACGCGGTGCGCCTGATCCGACGCTTGCACAGCGAACGGCCTTTCGACGTGCTGCACGCGATGTGGGCAGACGAAACCGGGCTGGTCGCGGCGTGGGCGGGGCGCTGGCTGCGTGTGCCTGTCGTGGTGTCCATCACGGGCGGGGAACTGGTCGGCTTTGATGACATCGCTTACGGGATGCAGCGCGGCGTGTTCGGGCGCTGGACGGTGGGGCAGGCGCTTTACGGCGCGGATGTCGTCACGGTTTCCGGTTCGCACTCGCGCGGGTTGATCCGGCAGGCGGGCTATGACATCGCTGACGCGAAGATTCGCAGGCTGGTGCTGGGGGTGGATACCGACGTGTTTTATCGTAACGACACGCCGCGCAGCCCACGCCTGCTGCATGTGGGGTCTCTGGTGGGCGTGAAAGATCAGGCGCTGCTGCTGCGGGCGCTGGCACGGCTGCACGACGTGGGGTTGGATGTTATCGGGACAGGGGCGTTACAGCCCGTGCTGCAAGGCTGGATCGAGCAGTTGGGCTTGCAGGAACGGGTGCGCTTTCTGGGGCATGTGGCGCATTCAGACCTGCCTCAATATTATCGCCGCGCGGCGCTGCACGTGATGTCATCGCGCAACGAAGGCGTGCCGATCGCGCTGCTGGAAGCCGCCGCCTGCGGCCTGCCGACGGTCAGCACAGCGGTGGGGCTGCTGCCCGATCATCCCGCGCTGGGCGTGACCGTACCACCGGGGGACGAGGCCGGGCTGGCCGGGGCGATTGCCTCGCTGCTGCGCGACGGCGCGCGGCTGGATGGGCTGCGCCAGACGGCGGCTGCGACAGTGCGCGACCAGTTCAGTGTGCGGCACACCGTCGAGGCACTGCGGGCGATGTATCAAGCATTTATGTAGGGGTGGGTTTCCACCAGATGCCTGTACATTCGGGGATGATGGTAAGCTGTTCGCGCTGGACGCGGTCTGCCAGCTCAGCGCCGAAGAAGAAGCGCGTGAGTTCGTCGGCCTCCTGCACCGACGCGAACTGATAATCGGTGCGAATCCATGTTGATGAGAAGCCGTGTTCATGCTCCAGCCAGTGATAGTAAGCGGCCAGTGCCTCAGTGGGCGGGGCGGGAGTCTCGCGCCCTGTGCCGAGCGTTTCGAGGATGATGGCTGTGCCGCCGGAACGCAGAGCGCGCCGCATCTCCGCAAGGGCTTTGCCGATTTCGTCGCGCCATGAGTCGGGATACCAGCCGCAGCAGTGGCCGAAGCTCCAACCCGCGATGCACAGGTCAGCGCTGGCGGTTGGCGCGGGCAGGGCGTGATTTTCGCCCACTTCCAGCGTCCAGTTGGACGTGCCGGTGGCTTGCAGCATGGCGCGGGCGGTTTCGAGCATGTGGGCAGACGCATCATAGGCGCGGATGGACTGCACAACAGGCGCAAGCAGGCGCGTGAGGCGGCCTGTCCCCGCGCCCATCTCGATCACGTCCAGCCCGTCTAGCGGGCGGATGGCTTGCAGCGCGGGCAGCAG
>CAZJSU010000143.1:0-8962 GCA_964548765.1 uncultured Anaerolineaceae bacterium | reverse complement strand
CGGCAGACGCGCTATCGCCTGTTTCCGGGGGTGTGGTAGCCACGCTCGCCAGCACGCTTTCGGCAATATCCCGCAGGGCGGCACGCAGCGCCTCGGTCTGGCGCACGGTGAACGGCAGCTCCAGCCGAAGCAGGTAACGCGCCAGCCAGTAGGCATCGTCCGAGTAGCAGCGCATGACCGTGCGGTTGGCTTCGGCTTCCAGCAGCGCCATAGACGCTGGCACATATTCGGTGACAGTCGCCAGCGGCGCGTGCAGCACCACCTCGAAAGCGTGCAGGCCGGGCATCTGCGCCAGCGCCTGCATGACAAGTGCCTTCGCGTTGACCTCTGCCGCCCGGTACGGGAGCGCGCTTTCTCCTACTTCGCGCACACGATCCAGCCGAAAGACGCGGTATCCCTCGCGCAAATGACAGTAAGCCGGGACGTACCACGCCTGCCCATGCACGACGACCCCATACGGCGAGATGACCCGCTGCGTCACTTCTCCGCTGGCCGCTGCGTAAGTAATGGCAAGGCACTGTTTGTTCAGCACGGCAAGGTTGATCGTCAGCAGCCATTGGCTGGACACCGGATAGGTGACGGGCAGTTCCAGCGTGAGCGCCTGCCGCAGCGCGTGCGACCGCTGGCGCAGGTCGTCGGGCAGCACGCGCTCAATTTTTGAGGCCGCGCTGTCCACCGAGGCGGCGGAAACCGCGCCCATCTCACGCATGAGCATCAAGCCCGTCATCACGGCGACGATCTCATCACGGTTAAACATCAGCGGCGGCAGGCGATAGCCCGGTCGCAGCGCATACCCGCCGTAACGCCCGCGTTCGCTCTCGATGGGGATGCCCATATCGCGCAGCATCATCACGTAGCGGCGGACGCTGCGTTCTTCCACTTCAAGCGTCCGCGCCAGTTCCTGCGCGCTGACCAGCCCGCGCGATTGCAGCAGTTCCAGGATGGTCAGCAGGCGTGTTGTCGGCGTGTACATCAGAAATTCCTCGCTAAACAGGACTGAACCTGACCGGAATGTATTATACAGTAAGAGCAGATGTTAAAACCGGATCAGGAGTACAGATGATGACGATCACCCGCTTAAACCCCGATACGCTGCACAAAAATCCAGCGTTTACACAGGTCGCCGTTGTCCAGCCGCCCGCCGCGCTGGTCTTTGTGGGCGGGCAGAACGCGGTCAACGCACAGGGCGAAGTCGTCGGTCAGGATATTGCCAGCCAGACCACGCAGGTGATGAAGAACCTCGTCGCCGCGCTGGAGGGGGCAGGGGCGACGCTGCGCGACGTGGTTAAGATGACCATCTATCTCGTTCCGGGGCAGCCGTTACAGGAAGGCTTCGCGGCGGCGCAGCAGTTCTGGACACCAGACACACAGCCGCCGACCATCAGCGCGATTATCGTCGCCGGGCTGGCGCATCCCGATTTCCTCATCGAGATCGAGGCTGTCGCGGTGATAGAAACAGGAGAAGGCGCGTGATTGGCAAAACCAAAAGTCAGGGCTGGGAGATCGGCGTGAGCCGTACGCTGCCTGTGGGCATCCAGCAGGCATGGGCGCTCATCGTGGACGCGCTTGGCCTGCCGCCGGAGGACGGCGGGCAGGAAAACGGCGCGGCCTTTGAGACCAGCGACCACACGCGCGTCGAGATCAGAAGTTATGAGCAGTACAGCCTGCTTCGCATGAAATGGCAGCCGCGCGGCTGGGACGTAAACTCCACGCTGCAAATCCGCCTTCGCCCGGCGAAAACCGGCACGACCATCAGCGTCCATCACGAATGGCTGGAAAACGCCGCCCAGCGCGAGGCTATGCGCGTGCATTGGACGACTATACTCGAAGGTTTTAAGAAATCTGGCGGTTGAGGGCTGCTTCTGGAAAGCGGGACGGTGGCAGTCTGGACTGCCACCTGTGTTCTCTCAGCCTTTAACTGATGGCTTTCCTCACCAATTCGGCGATCTTTTCCTCTTCGGCGGCGGTCAGCGTCTTCAACGCGAAGGAGATCGGCCACATATTACCGTCGTCCAGGTTGGCCGTGTCGTTGAAGCCCAGTGTCGCATACCGCGTGTCGAACTTGGCCGCGCTCTGGAAGAAGCACACAATCTTGCCGTCGCGGGCATAGGCGGGCATCCCGTACCATGTCTTCGGCCACAGTTCCGGCGCGTTCTCGGTAACGATCTCGTGGATCCGCTGCGCCATCGCGCGCTCTGCTTCCGGCATCTCGGCGATCTTCGCAAGCAGGTCTTTTTCGCCTTCTTCCCGCTTTTTGTTCGCGCGCTCTTCGGCCTTTAGCTCTTTGGCGCGCTCCTTCATTGCAGCCTTTTCCTCAGCGGTGAACCCCGCCGCATTCTGTGTATTCGCCTTTACGCCCACAAACTTCTCCTTGTAACGCCCGTGAAAATGCTTACTGCTCAGGCACAGGCTGTGTGTCGCGTTTGCCTGAGCAGTCGGCTGCCCGCCAGGATCGTCAGTGCTGTGGTTATTTGTCCTGTGCCAGCACCATGATATTGCCGCTGTTATCCTTGAACATGGCTTCGATAATGCCGTATGGCCGGTCTGTCGGCGGCTGAAGGAACTCCACACCTTTGGCCTTCATGGCCTCGTAAGTCTTCTGGCAGTCGTCCGTCTTCCACGGGCCGATGCCAAGCTGCCCGCCTTCCACGAGTTTGGTCAGCCGCTCGACATCTTCCTCGCTAAGCCCGCCGCCGACCTTCACCGCCGCCAGTTGAAATTCAAGATCGGGCTGGTCCTTCAGGCCGACCGTCAGCCAGCGATAATCGCCGTTGCTGACATCGGCGCGGATTTCAAAGCCGAGCTTTTCCGTGTAAAAACGCAGCGCTTCGTTCTGATCTGTGACCCAGATCGTTGCTACCGAAAGCCTGTTTATCATCAGTTAGCTCCTCTTCGCTGTATGTACACTCTGAAATTTTAACACATATGTGCTACACGAACTTCTTGAAAATTGCTCTGTTTTCAGGGGTCGGGATGTTCCCTGATGTCGTGACGCACACAGACACAAAGAGGGATATAAGTGGTATTTTGGGTGGGCTGGCTGCTGCTGCGATAAGCGCGGGGCGACACCCCGGCCATTTTACGAAATAACGTGCTGAACGAGCCTAAGCTTTCAAAGCCAACCGCCATACAGATTTCCGTGATGCTCAGGTCAGAGTTCCGCAGCAGTTCCTTGGCTTTGGCAATACGCCGCGCCACCAGATACTGGTGCGGCGTTTGCTTATAGGCGCGCCTGAATGAACGGATCAGGTAATAAGGCGACAGGGCGACTTCCCGGCTCAAATCCTCAATGGTGATGGGGGCGTTATAGCGGCGATCCAGCAAAACGCGGGCGAGATGAACGGGTTTATAAGGGTTCAGGCCCAAGAAAGTTTCTCCCGGCACAAATAACGAACTATGTTACTATAACATTTTCGCGGAGATAAGGCCAGCGCGCCACAGCGCCCACCATTGGCGAATTCGTTTTCGTAGGGGCGAAGCGGTGCTTCGCCCAGGGCAAGACACCCACTTGCCCCTACTGGCATTTATCCGGTCATGGAAGGCTTTTATGGTTCACAAAGGGCTTGCGTGCGGGTTGCTTCCTGAAGTACACTGTCAATGTAAACATCTGATTAACGAGGGCGACCATGACCGATACCACAAGCATCTGCCCGGAGTGCGGCGCAAGCTGGCACGACGGCAAGACCTGTACCGACCATTTCCACCAGATGCTTGAGTGGGAATTTACCGATCCCGTAGCTGGCTCTGTCCACCACCTGACCGTACTGTGCTATTACATCCAGCACCCCAGCCTGCTCTCGCCAGAAGGACTGGCGACGCAGCAGACGCTGCTGCGGCGTTTCATCGAGGAAGGGGTAACGCCTGCCGAGATGCGCCGGCGCAACCGGGAGATGATGGATTCTGGCAAGCGCGACTGGTCGCTGAAGCCCAAAGGCCAGCCCGCGTCATATGACCGCCCCATGTCGTGGCCGATGACCGTCGGTGATGCAGCGGGCGCGTCGCTGGAGGGGTATGTGGAGCGCGTGACTGCCTGGGCAGACGCTGTGCTGACGACCCTGAAGGAATCAGCAGGGGCATGATGGTTCATGCCCCCGCGCTGTATTGCAGTATCGAGGTTACTCGCTGGCCCAAAGGCGCACCGTGCCATCCTGACTGCCGGAAGCCAGCAGCGAGCCATCGGCGCTGAACGTCACGCTCAGCACAGGCCAGTCATGCCCGCGCAGCACCGCCAGTTCCGCCCCGGTTTCGACATCCCACAGGCGCACGGTATCGTCATAACTGGCTGAGGCCAGCAGCTTACCTTCCGGGCTGAAGGCGAGGCTGGTTACATAGCGCGTGTGGCCGCGCAGCCATAAAAGCTGTTCGCCGCTGTCCGGGTTCACCAGTTGGATGTTGTAGTTCCAGTCGCCCAGCGCGGCCAGTGTCTTGTCGCCGTTGAAAGCAATGGCCGAGACATCCACGTTATGCCCGCCGCACAGCGCGACGAATTCCTTCACGTCTTCGTCTTCCAGCACCGTGATGTTCACCAGATTTTGGAAGCGCTGCGCGCGCTCCTGCGTGTCCAGCGATACCGTGCGCGCTGGCCCGTCCTGCCAGATCACATCCAGCAGTTCGCCCTGCATGTCCCAAATGCGCACCGTCTGGTCTTCGCTGCCGCTGGCGAGCGCCTGCCCGTCCGCGCTGAAAGCCAGACTCAGCACCGTATCGGTATGGCCTTCCAGTGTGTGGCGCAGTTCGCCGCTGCCCGTTTGCCACAGGCGCAGGCTGCCATCCTGCCCGCCCGCGACCAGCAGGCGGCTGTCCGGGCTGAACAGGACGCTGCTCACCGGGGTTGAAGCGCCTTCGTAAATCTTCGCCAGTTCGCCGCTGTCCACGTCCCACAAACGCACCCGCGTGTCGTTACTGAAAATATCGCCGCTGCCCGCGATCAACTGGTCGGCAGCAGCATCGAAGGCCACGCTGTTCACGCTGCCGCTGTGTTGGGTGATGACGGCTTCGGTTTCGGCCTCGCCGCCCGGCGCAAGCGACCAGAAGCGCAGGATGCTGTCCGTGCTGGCCGAGGCGAGGCGCGTGCCATCGGCGCTGAAGGCGACCTGGCTCACCGGGCTGTCATGCCCCGCCAGCGCTGCCAGCGCGTCGCCTGTCGCCGCGTCCCACAGGTGAACGGTGAAGTCGCTGCCGCTGGATTCGCCGTGACCGGAAGCCAGCAGCGCCTCATCCGGGCTGAGCGCCAGGTTGTTCACCAGTTCGCCGCTTTCCAGCGTTTCTATCGTGCGCCCCTGTGCGACATCCCACACGCGAATATCCCCGTCGCGGCTGCCAGAGATCAGCGTCTCGCCGTCCTGCGCGAAGATCAGGTCATTCACCCAGCCCTCGTGTCCTTCCAGCGTGGCGCGTTTCTCCACGGCAATCGTGCCATCCTCGTAGGCCACATCCCACAGCCAGACCAGATTATCGCGCCCGCCAGAGGCCAGTGTACGCCCATCCGGGCTGAAGGCGAGTCCTTCGACCGAGCCGCTGTAACCCTCGACAGTCGCGCTGACGCTGCCGATGTCGTCGCCCTCCACCGCCCACAGCCAGATGCGATAATCGAAGCCCGCGCCCGCGATGAGCGAGCCATCGGCGCTGAACGCGACGCTGTTGATGTCGCCCATCGCCCCGGTCAGCGTCGCCAGTTCCTCGCCCCGCGCGACATCCCAGACGCGCACGGTGCCATCCCAACCGCCGGAGACCAGCCGTTCGCCATCGCGGCTGAACGTCACGCTGCTGACCGGGCGCGTGTGGCCGTCCAGCACGCGCGGCTCGGCCTGTGCATCTGAATACAGCCATATCCCGGCAGAACTGGCGACCGCCAGCGTCGTGCCATCCGGCGACCATTCCAGATCGTTGATCCAGCCACGCCCGAACTGCGCGACCTGCCGGGTGCTGGCCGCGTCCAGGACGCGCAGCGGGCGCTCTGCCGCCTCAATCTCGTTGGTAAAGCGCAGGCCGATAATGCCCACCAACAGCAGCGATAAGCCTATCCAGAAACCGCCTACCCGGTATTGTTGTTCACGCATAAGGTCAATCCCGTGAAAAACGTAAAATGCACCATGCATAGCCTACGTGAAAAGCATAAAGAACCCTATGGGTCTTAACTCCTAATCCATGTTTCGTTTTTGAAACGCTTAAAGCTGGCGCTGGCGCGTTTGGCGGCGGTATGTGCGGATGCCCAGCACCAGCGACACGGTTGGCAGCCACACCAGCCCAAACGCCGAAAACACGCCGATCAGAACCTCGCGCTGCTGCCCGCCGGGCAGGAACGGGAACAGATAACCGCCCACGCCCGCCGCCAGAAACAGCAGCCCCACGATCAGCACACGAACAACGGCCAGCCCCTGCGCCCCGTCCACGCCATCCAGCAGCGTCCCGCCGCGTTCGCTTTTCTGAAACCACAGGATCAGCCAGCAGTAGGCCAGCAGCACCGCGCTGATGACAATAAACAGTACGTCCAGATGGGCGAAATCCGATTGCAGCGCGAAAAGCCCGCCCAAAACCGCCAGCACGATCAGCCACGCGGGGACAGACAGGCGCATGTCCACCGGCGGCAGCGCCCCACGCCGCGCGGCAGCCCACAACACGCCCGCCGCGATCACCACGCCCGCGCCCGCCAGCAGCACGACCGGAATCGTGGCCTCCACCGCGCCCCATCGCACCCACACCCCCCAGCCAAACCCCACCAGCGCCGCGCCCAGCCATGCCCCGCGCCCCACCCGCCCGCGCAGCAGGCCGAGCCACAGCACCAGCGCCGCGCCGCCCAACAGCGTGTGCGCCCCCAGCGCCAGTGTCACCAGACGATAGAACATATCCAGGTCGGTCATTGCGGGCGGGCTGAGGAACAGGCTGTGCGCCAGCCCATACACGCCCGCCAGCAGCAGCCCGGCGAACAGATCGCGCACCCGGTAACGCGCCAGCCAGTCCAGCAGCAGCGCGCTCAACGCCAGATACCCCGCCGCCAGCAGCAGCCAATCCAGCAGGCCGCGCGTGGCCGGGCTGCGCCACAGCACCACCTCGCTGCCGAGCAGCAGCAGCGCCGCCAGCAGACCACGCAGCAGCCAGAGAACAGTCATACTAAACCAGCGCGTCCAGCTCTGGCAGCAGCGTCACGCTTTCCTGCTCGTTGGGGTCGGTACGCGCGATCACCGCCAGACATGGCTCGGTTGAGCTGTTGTTGGCCGGGAGATGCGGCACTCCCGCAGGGATGTACAGGAACTCCCCGGCCTTCACCACGACATGCTCCTGCAAGCGGTCGCCATACCACATCTGCCCCTCGCCGCTAAGGACGTAGATCGCGGTTTCGTGGTTTTCGTGCATGTGCGCTTTGGCTTTGCCGCCGGGCGGGATGCTCAGCGTCATCATGCACAGCGCCTGCGCGCCAACCGTCTGCGCCGACACGCCCTCAAAATACGTATGTCCCTGCTTACCTTCATAACTTCCGGCGGAACGGATCACTTTACACGTGGGCTGCATAATCTTCCTCAATGACTGACTTGGCGTATTTTCCTCATTATATGCCGGGTTTTGTCCTGTGATGCTGGACTCTTTGGCTGAAGCCGCGTTCAGGAACTATGCCGCGCCGCACCCTCGGTCAGCCTGTCGCGCGCGGCCAGCAGTTCGGCGCGGGTGGTGATGCCGCGCATGGTCACGATCCAGTCATGCAGCGACGAGCTGGCATCCAGAATCGCCTGCACCGCCGGGCCGATCGGGTCTGCGCCGCCCGCCCCCGGCGCGCCGGATTGATAGCCGCCGTAGAAGGCAAAATACGCCTGATTCAGCTTGCGGATCAGGTAGCCGTTCTCCACAAACAGGCGGCGGCGTTCTTCCATATAAGCCTCAGCCTGCGCCACGCGCCCCTCGGCCAGCAGTTCATCCACCCGGCGGCGCGTCCTGTCCAGTTCGCGGCCAAAGTCAAAGTCGTTTTGCTGGCGCGGGGCAAACCGGGCAGGCTGTAGGCGCGGCATAGAGGCTGCCTCCGCCCCTGCGCCGGAATAGGCGATCTCCGGGTAATACCGTGCCATCACCAGCGGCGCGATCTCGCGGCCAAAGATGTTGGCGGTGGTTTCGTTGATGATGCGCGCTTCCCCGGCGAAGTCATAACTGAGGCCAAGCGGGAAGGCGAACAGGTAATGATGCAGCCACTCATGCGCGAAAACATCCGCCGCGCGTTCTACCGAAGTCGTCTCGACGATCATCGCCGGAAACAGCGCGATCCCGCCCAGCGGCACGATCAGCGACGAGACATCCTCCTGCGCGTCAATCTGCGCCTCCAGCGCGGCGATCTGGTCTACCGGCAGCGGGTCAATATTGATCGAAATGTCGAAGCGTATCTCATCGCGCGGGGAGACGATGAGCAGGTTGGGCAGCGGCGTAAAGTGCATCGAGACTGGCGGCAAAAGCTGACCCAGCGTGCCGAAGCCCTGCTCCACCAACACGGTGGCAACCTGTCCTTCAAGGATGGCCTCGGCCAGCGGCTGGCGCGCGCGCAGGTCGGCCCGCAGCATGTCCCGCCGCGCGCGGGTTTCCGCCGATGCGGCCTGCGGGTCGGCCACGTCGGGGTCGGTGAAGATGGCGTTGACCTCGGCTTCCAGCCGCCGCGCCTCCGCCAGATCGCTCAGATAGGCGCGGACGTACTCGCTGCGCGCTTCTTCCTGCATAAACGGGTGCAGCCCAAACAGCGTCTGCCCGGCCTTGACCGCCAGCGCGTTCACTTCCCACGTCACGTAATCGAACACGTAATCCGCGACAATTGAGGCAATCGCCGTCCGCTGCTGGCCGAGGGGATAGCTGGAATATTGCAGGCCATAAAGCATCAGCAGCAGCACAATAAAATAGCCCAGCACACGCCGGGCTAAACGAAATCCACGCCCTAGCCACTTCATCACGCCGGAAACATATCCTCAATCGCCATCGTAAAACCGGGCAG
>CAZJSU010000142.1:0-9073 GCA_964548765.1 uncultured Anaerolineaceae bacterium | reverse complement strand
CCCCCTTCGGGGGTTTGCTCGTGCATCAGTTCGAAAGGGAGAGCGCTTCCTCCCCCGCATAAATGCGGGGTCTCCGCGCTAAATTTTTTATGAATGAATCTTTCCTGTTGAATTTTATGCGTATGGCGCTGGACACGACCGGTGTGGAGCGGGCTTTCGCCGTTGATACCAGCTTAACGGTATTGGGAACTATCAACCTGTTACTGGAAGAGATCGAAGCCAGCTACTTGAAGTACGCCCAAATCGCGCTGGAGAAAAAGCAGGCTATCATCACGGACAGCTACACGCTCAGCACCGACCCGGCGAACGCGCCCAACACCAATCATTCGATTCCACAGATTCGCTCGGTTGTTTTCGTGCCTGTCGAAAATCAGGGGGTGATCTGCCTTGACCAGAGCGTTAAACATGGTGTGCTGCCCAAAGAAGAGGTGGAGCGGCTGACTCGTCTGGCGGCCTATATGGTCAATCGCCAGCAGACTCATCTGGACGAGGCAAATATGGCCGCCCTGTACAAGCAGATCAGATAAACCGCTACCCCTGCAGGCGGGGGACGTTGCGCGGCTGGGGGATGGCCTTAAAAATTTCATCAATAATGGCAGCGGTGCGCTTGCTGTAAAGCCAGACCATACCGGTTTTTACGTCCGAGCCGCAGATGACCGCCAGTGAGACGGTGTACGGTGTGCCGAACTCGATGATGTATACGCCGCTGCGCTCGCCTTCGAAGAAGGTGGAATGGAACTTGTTTTCTTCCAGCAGGTGCGCCAGCGAGCGCTGCGAGGTATGATCCATGCTTAGCGCCCGCGTCAGCAGTTGCAGGTCGTAATCTTCCAGTGTCCCCGCCGCCCCCAGCATATTGCCATCACTATCCACCAGGCCGACAAAACTGGCTTTGACGTGATTGAGCAGGCGGTTAAGTTCCTGATTAATGAGGTTGAACTGCTGCCGCCGCAGCATGAGCGCTGCCGGGCGGGTGCGCGGGTCGAGGCGGCGCGCGCGGTCACGGGTGGCGATTTGCGCCTTGGGCTGCTCTGGCTGCTCTGGCTTAGGCACAGTGTTGCGCGTCTTTTCAAGCTGGCGCTCGATCTGCATTAGAACGAACGTCATGTTCAGCGGCTTGTAGAGGTAATCCACCGCGCCCAGCCGGAACACCGCGACCGCGCTCTTGGCCGAGAGGTCATCATCAATCACGATCACCTTGGCGTTGGGGCGCAGGCCGCTGACGACCGCCAGCAAGTCCATACCACTTAAATCCGGCAGTTCGGCTTCGGTAATAATGAGGCCAAAATCACTGAGCAGGATTTCGCTCAGCGCTTCCTCAAAGTTCGTGGCATGAGCAGTTTTGTAACCGCCCGCATTCTCCAGCGTTTCGCCCAACGCCATGTGCAGGTCTTCGTCTTTGGCGACCACCAGAATGCGCTCACTGCCGTTCTCAACGGTCATGAATCAACCTCAACATTCAATCACTTGCTGTCGCTTTGCTGCGGCATGAAATGAGCCAGCAGCGCAGGCAAGGCGATCACCTGAATCAGATTATCTCCCTGCGGGATGATGCCGCGTACATACTTTTCTCTGGTGGAGGCGCGTACCAACTGCTGGATGTTGAAATACACCACCTGATGTACCTCGTCTACCACAAGGCCCATTTTCTGTTCGCCGTGCGCCGCCACCACAAACAGCGTTGACGCGCCAATTCTGGATTTCCCGTGACGGAAAATCGGGCGCAGGTCCAGCACAGGCAGCACCTCGCCGTGACGGTTCGCCAGCCCCAGCATTTCCGGCGGCGCGTCCACAACCTGCACCAGTTCGACCATCGCGGCCACCTCTACCACGTCCTCAATCGGCAGCGCGTAAAGTTGTGGCCCCAGGCTGAACGTCAGAAACGACAGCCAGACAGTCTCATTGGGTGGGCGGGTTATCATCGCTGTGAACCTGTTCAACCTCAGTGGTGCTGCGCGCGTCGTTGAGCCACATAATCATGAAAATCGTCGGCGGTTTTTCGCCTTCCAGCAGAATTTCATCCACCAGATCACCCAGTTTCGACCGCAGCGCGATCAGCACATTTGTTGAAGACACATTCTCCAGCCAGGGCGCATCCACCGACACCTGCAGGCCGCTTTTTGTCCCCTGCCCCACGCCGTTCAGGTACAGCGTCTCGCTATCGCCGGTCTTCAGCACCAGTTCGGCCAGCGTGGCCGCAGCGCTGGCAAGCTGGGCGCGGTTGGCAGGCGAAAAGCCAAGCAGACTGCCTGCCTGACGCACGGTATCGCGGACGATCATCACATCCATACTATCTTCCACCTGTACCGACATGACAGGTGGCTGCATGACATAGGGGCCTTTTGATCGAGCCATACGCGCCTCTGCCCTACAGAATGCCCAGTTCTTGCAAGGTATTCACCAAATGCTCGGCAGCAAAAATATCTTTGGGAATATAATCGTCCGCCCCCGCACGCAGGCCAGACATGGTGGCTTTGGGGTCGGCCTTCTCCGTCAGCATCACCACAGGGATATCCTGCGTGGCCGGGTTACGCTTAAGGCGGCGGCACACCTGAAAACCGTCCATCGTCGGCAGCTTGACATCCAGCACGATCAACGCTGGCGGGTTCTCGGTGGCCTCGCGCAGGCCCTCCGGGCCATCATAAGCCACCCGCACCCGCAGCCCCATGCTCTCCAGCGTGTCCTTAATCTGCGCGGCCTGGGTTTTACTATCTTCGATCAGCAGCGCTTCTAACGCCATAGGTGCCTTCTTTTACCTTCAGTGTACATCAGATTAAATTGAGAAGTGTGGTCGCAACGTTTGATAATGCTAACACTTTCTGTACGCCTCCACGCGCGACTGCCGCGCCCGGCATCCCATAGACAATCGAGGTGGCCTCGTCCTGCGCCAGCGTGAGCGCCCCGGCCTGCCGCATCGCCAGCAGCCCTGCCGCGCCGTCATCGCCCATCCCGGTCAGCACAACGCCCACGCCCGCCGCGCCGCAGGCTTCCGCAACGGATTCGAACAGCACATCTACCGACGGACAATAGCGGTGGCCGCCTTGTTCCGCCACCAGACGCGCCACCAACTGCCTGTGATGACGAACGACTGTCAGGTGCGCGTTCCCCGGGGCTAAGTGTACCACACCCGACCGTAAAACGAGATTATCTACAGCGACCTGCACCTGTAAACGGGTGGATTTACTCAACCAGCGCGCCAACCCGACCGTAAATTCTTCCGGCATGTGCTGTGTAATAACAATAGGCAGTGGAAAGCTGGCGGGCAGGTCGCGCAGCAGCAGGCTTAACGCGCCGGGGCCGCCCGCGCTTGAGCCGATGGCGACAAGCTCCGGCGAGACACGCAGACGGCTGGTTTTGAGGCGGGGCATTTCTAACGGCGCTGTCTTCTGGCCGGGCGGGCCTTCCCAGCGGCGCACCACGCGCACCCGCGCCATCGCGCTCAGCGTCGTCACAAGCTGGCGATGCTTGGCCGGGTACAGCGGGTCACGGCGGTCTGGCGGCTTCTCCACCACCGCCAGCGCGCCCGCCTCAAGCGCCTGAAAGGATAGGTCTACCTCGCGCTCCACCAGCCCGCTGACAATGACCACCGGTGTTGGCTGGCGGTTCATGATCTGGCGCGTGGCTTCCAGACCGTCCATGCCGGGCATTCGTATATCCATGGAGATGACATCCGGCTTCAGTTCCTCCGCCAGCAGCAGTGCTTCCTCGCCATCCCGCGCCTCGCCCACCACCTGCAGCCCCTCGGCCTCGTTGATCAGCGCGACCAGATGACGGCGCACGGTGGGGCTGTCGTCGGTAATGAGAACTCGGATAGGCTTGGCGATCATGTCTGGTGCGCTGCTCCACTTTTATACATCTACTGTGACGTGGATTATCAACCGTCCATACCCTAAACAATGAGGGTTTTCAGTTCAGGTAAATCCTCGTGTTCGATTTGGCCTGTTTTATACCACCGCGCGAATAGCCTGAATGAGTTCGCCCTGGTCGAACTGTGACTTGACCAGATAGGCATCTGCTCCGGCCTTCAGCCCGGCTTCGCGCTGCTCCGGCTTGGCGAGCGAGGTCAGCAGGATAACGGGCAGATGGCGGGTGTGCGGGCTGCCTTTAATCTCGCGCGTCAGCGCCAGCCCGTCCATATTGGGCATTTCGACATCACTCACCACCACATCAAACGGCGACTCTAAAATCATGCGCCATGCTTCCACGCCATCAATCGCCACCCGAACAGAAAACCCGGCGGTTTCCAGAATGTTCTTTTCCAGCGTGCGTGTGGTGATGGAATCATCCACCACCAGCACACGCAGCCTGCGCTCGGCGGCCTGCGGCGTGTGTGCCAGCGAACGCGCGCGGGGCAAGGCCGCCCCCGTCGCGCCGCGCACCAGATCATTGGCATCCAGCACGATCACCACCGCGCCAGTGCCGAGCAGGGCCGCGCCAGAGACGTACTGCGCCCCGGCAATTTCCCGCCCCAGGGGCTTCAGCACCAGTTCGCGCTCGCTTTCCAGCGCGTCCACTTCAAAAGCGACCATGCGATCCGCCGCGTGGATCACCATCACCACCGCCTCATCGTGCGTGGTTCTCGCGGCGTTTAAGCCTAACAGATCCCCCAGCGACACCAGCGGCATCGGCTGCTCATCAATGACCACCATCTCGCGGCTCTCTGCGGTAAAGACGGACTCGCGCGAGAGCGTGACCATGCGACTAATGACCGCCGACGGCACCGCGTAAGTCTCGTCGCCGACATGCAGCAGCACACAGCGGATGCGCGTCAGCGAGACAGGCACGCTCAGGCTGACCGTCGTGCCGCGCCCGATCTCGCTCTGCACGCTCACGCGCCCGCGCAGGCTTTCCACCCGGCTGCGTACCACATCCATGCCGATCCCGCGCCCGCTGATGGTCGTGACCTGCGCGCTGGTAGACAGGCCGGGGTGAAAGATCAGCCCGCGCACGTCGTCGTCATTCAGCAGTTCGACTTCCTGCGTGCTTAACACCCCGGCGATCACAGCCGTGCGGCGGATGTCCTGCGGGTCAATCCCCCGGCCATCGTCGCTCACGCGCATGATGATTTCCCTGCCGCGCTGCTCCACCGCCAGCAGTACCCGCCCTGTTGTCGGCTTGTTCTGGCGCTTGCGGTTTTCCGGCGCTTCGATGCCGTGATCTATCGCGTTACGCAGCAGGTGCATGATAGGGTCTTTCAGCGCGTCCAGCACGGCCTTGTCGAATTCCACCGTCGCCCCGCTGACATCAAGCTGCACCAGTTTGCCCGTGTCCCGCGCGAGATCGCGCACCATGCGCTGGAACGTGCCGAGCAGCGTCTCGAACGACACCATCCGCATCCTGCCGATGTCGTCCTGAAGCTGGTCGGCCAGCGTGGTCAGGCGCATGGTATCCTGCCCCATCGTCTGCGCCAGCGCGTTTAACTGCTGGCTGGCGCTGGTCAGGTAGCGCTGGCTGTTCTCCAGAAAGTGAAACAGGGCTTCAAGATCGCCGTCCGCGTCTTCATCCTGCAAGCGCCGCGCAACCCGGATGTACGCCCCGCGCGTGGCCTGCCACTCCCGCCGCCATTTACCATGTAAACGGCGCAGCGCCTCGACCTCCCACAGTCGTTCCTCGCTCTGCATTCGCGCGACCAGCAGTTCGCTCACCTCAGCCATCAAATGGTCGAGCTTGCCAACCGTCACGCGAATGGTATCTTCCGACGCGCGCATAATCAGCGTGGACGGCTCGTTCACCAGTTCGTCCTCGTCCAGACTCAAGGCCGGGATTTCCTGCGAGGCACGAATAGCGGTGACTTTTTCGCTGCCGTTGATCGGGGGCAGCGCCGCGCCGCCCGCGACGATCTGCTCAAGCTGTACCAGCACCGCCGCCAGTGTCTCCTGACTGTTTTCCTCGCCCTCGACGATATTCTGAATCAAGTCCAGCCCGTCATAGAGCAGGTCGCAAACATCGGGCGAAAGACGGGTTTCCTGCCGCAGCGCCGCCTCAAACACTTCTTCCATATAGTGGCTGATCGTCTCGATAACCTTAAGGCCGACCGCGCGCGCTGCCCCTTTCATGCTGTGCGCCACGCGGTTTAATTCACGCAGCAGGTCGGGCGTGGCTTCGCTGGTCTCGATGTGCAGCAGCGTGTTGTTGAGCGTGGTCAGGTACTCGCCCACCTCATCACGGAAGATATTCAGCAGTTCGGCATCCGGTAGGTCGGTCATCGCGGCCTACAGCTTCAACTCACTGAGGACGTTCTTCACGTCCCCCGCCACCTTACGCAGGCGCTGGACACTGGCCTCGACCTGCATCGTGCTGGTCACGACCTCGGCGGTCGAGTGTTTGATGGTCCGCATGGCCTGCGTCAGTTGGTCTACACCGATGGTCTGCTGGCGGGTGCTGGCAGCGATCTGCATGGCGGCCATGGCTGCCTCTTCGATAGCGTTGGAGAGTTCGCGGATGGCATCCCCCGCGCCATTGACCAGCACCTGCCCCTGATCAACCCCCTTGCTGCCCTCCTCCGTGACCATCACCGCCGTATTGGTCGAGCGCTGAATCTCGCCCAGAATCTCGCGTACCTGCACCGTCGCGTCGCGGTTCTGGTCGGCCAGGTTACGCACTTCCAGCGCGACCACCGCAAAGCCCTTGCCCTCCTCGCCCGCGCGCGCCGCTTCTACCGACGCATTCAGCGCCAGCATCTTCGACTGGTCGGCAAGGCTGTTGACCGCCGCAATAATTTCGCCAATCTGCTGGGTATGCTCGGAAAGCACCAGAATGTTATCGGCAATATCGCCCACCCGGCGGCGGATGACCTCCATGCCTGCAATCGTTTCCGCAACGGCTTCTGTCCCGGCGCGGGAAATGTCTACCGACACCTGCGCGGTTTCCGCCACACTTTGCGCGCGTTCCGCTGTTTCGGTCACGGTGGCGCGCACTTCGTTCACCGTCGCCGTCGTCTCCGTCACCACGCTGTCCTGCTCATTCGCCATAGCGATCTGGCGGGCGGTCGCTTCCAGAATGGCCTGCGTGTCAGCATCCACGCGGTTGATGGCCGCGTCAATTTCCAGCGTCACCTGATGCACCCGTTCCAGCATCTGGTTGATCGCCCTGCCCAGCCGCGCCAGCAGTTTGCCTTCATCGCTCGTGGTTTCCAGCCGCGCCAGATCAAGGCGCTGGCGCAGGTCGCCGCTGGCAATCTGCTCAAGCGTGGCGGTGAACACATCGAGATGATGCTCCACCCCGCGACGGCTGACAGCGTAGCTGATGATGCCGAAGACGACCCCGCCCACCAGCGCCGCCAGCGCCCATGAGAGCAGACGATCATCCAGCAGCGGACGTGTCGCCAGCCCGATGAGCAGTACAGGCGTGACGGCGGCAACCGTTGTCGCCAGCACCATACCGTTCAACAGCATCCCGGTCATCTGGCGCAGGCCGGGGTTACTCTCCAAAGTCATTTCACTCATGGTCTGTCCTTGCCACCCACCATCAGGCGGTCATCTGCAAATAAGCTCTCTACATCCAGCAGAACGAGTTGGTCAGCCGTTACGCCCAGGCCGTAACGCATACCCTCCAGCGGCTCAACAGCGCTGCGCGGAACCACCCGCACCCCTTCGATATTATGGGCCAGCAGGCCGATTTCCAGCCGTTTTACCCGCGTGATGACGAGTTCATCAGGCGTGACCGTTTCCTCTGTGACGGGCATCTCGAAAAACAGGCGCAAGTCCAGCACGGTCACGACCTGCCCGCGTACATTAACCACGCCGCGATAGAACGCCGGGGTGCCGGGGACGCGCGTGATGTGGTTCACAGTTCGCACGCCGCGCACCGCCATCACATCAATGCCATAATGCTCGTCGCCCAACTCGAAGGTCAGCATGGTCAGTCCAACCTCGATCACTGGCTCAAGCGCTTGCTTGGGCGCGGCGTACTGGCGTGCGCGCTGCTGCAGGCGCTTCTGAATCGCGGCCTCATCCTCATCATAATCCACCCACGCGAGGCTTTTCCACACACTTTCCCAATCAATGGGTTGAGAATTATCCACAGGCGCTATACTCGCCCTCACTTTCCGTCATTTATCTTGAGTATACAGTTAATCTTTTGCACTTGCAGTATTGGTTTGCCCCTCGACGCGCACGCCTTTTTGGTCTTAAATGGACATACAGGCAGAGGTAGCGGGCTTTTACGCTAACAGTACGTCAGCAGTAGACACAGAGAGAAGGGAATTTACTATGGCGACCAACGGTGGTCATCAACACGAAAACGGTGGCGCAGAAACCGGCACTTTCAAGCTGAAGGCCGGGCTGGCGCAGATGCTTAAAGGCGGGGTCATCATGGACGTGGTGACACCGGAACACGCGAAGATTGCCGAGGACGCGGGCGCGGTCGCGGTCATGGCGCTGGAGCGTGTCCCGGCGGATATTCGCGCGCAGGGCGGCGTGGCGCGCATGAGCGACCCTGACATGATCGAGGGCATCATCAACGCGGTCAGCATTCCGGTGATGGCGAAGGCGCGCATCGGCCACTTTGTCGAGGCGCAGATTCTCGAAGCGCTGGGCGTGGATTACATTGATGAGAGCGAAGTGCTGACCCCCGCCGACGAAGAACATCACATCAACAAGCACAAGTTCAAAGTGCCGTTTGTCTGCGGCTGTCGTAATCTGGGCGAGGCGCTGCGGCGTATCGCCGAGGGCGCGGCGATGATCCGCACTAAGGGCGAGGCCGGCACGGGTGATGTGGTCGAGGCGGTGCGTCATGCGCGCACGGTCAACGGTGAAATCCGCCGCCTGACCAGCATGGACGAGGACGAACTGTTCACTTACGCCAAGAACATTCAGGCTCCTTATGCGCTGGTGAAAGAGACTGCCGAGCTTGGCCGCCTGCCCGTTGTGAACTTCGCGGCGGGCGGCGTAGCGACCCCGGCAGACGCGGCGCTGATGATGCAGCTTGGCGTGGACGGCGTGTTCGTGGGCAGCGGCATCTTCAAAAGCGGCGACCCCGCCAAACGTGCCAAGGCGGTTGTCGAGGCGGTGACGCATTACAACGACCCGGCCATTCTGGCGAAGGTCAGCCGCAACCTCGGCGAGGCGATGGTCGG
>CAZJSU010000141.1:0-9191 GCA_964548765.1 uncultured Anaerolineaceae bacterium | reverse complement strand
TGACCACCCGCTGAACGCCAGCGGCAGTTTCTTCCCCCGGCGCAGGTCATAAAGCAGCCAGCCCGCCAGCAGCACGCTCGGCAGCGCCACAAAGACCGCCAGAAAGCCAAAGTACGTCATCGCCTTACCATTTCCTTCCCAGCCAGCCCGGTCGTGACAAATCGTGCAGCAGCGCCGCCGCCGCGTTGCGGCCTGCCGCGCCCATAATGCCCCCGCCCGGATGCGTACTGGCCCCGGTCAGGTACAAACCCGGCAGCGGCCCGCGATACTGGCTCATCGTCAGCGCCGGGCGCAGCATGAACATCTGGTTTACCGACATTTCAAGGTGCATCACGTTGCCGCGCAGCAGCCCCAGCGTCCGTTCCAGATACAGCGGCGTTTGCACCAGCCGCCCGATCACCGCCTCGCGCACATTCGGCGCGTATGCCGCCAGCGTGTCCAGCATCCGGTCGGCGATACAGTCGCCAATGTCGTCCCACGACTCGCCGGAAGCCAGTTCATACGGGAAGTACTGCCCCCACAGGAACAGGACATGCTTGCCCGGTGGCGCAAGCGTCGGGTCTGCCGCCGAAAAGGTCATCGCCACCAGCGCCGGCTGCTGCGAAGGCCGCCCGGCCAGATAATCCGCATAAGCCGCATCCAGATAATGCATGTCCGGGCAGATGAATTGCAGCGCGTGGTGCTGCGCGCCGGGCGCGCCACCCGGCGGCGACGGAAGCGCCAGATAATCCGGCAGTTCATGCATCGCGTAGCGCGCCACCATGCCAAAGCCATTGCCCACCCGCGCCTTTTCCAGCAGGCGGCGGGCAGCAGGCGGCGTATGCTCCCCCAACAGGCGCAGCGTGGTATGGATGTGCGCGCCGGAAACCACCACGCGCCCGGTGATTTTTTCGCCGTTTTCCGTCTCCACGCCCACCGCGCGGCCATTAGTCACGACGATGCGCCTGACGGGCGCGTCGGTCATGATGTGGCCGCCGTAAGCCTCGATCATCCGCGCCAGCGCCTGTGTCAGCATCCCGGAGCCGCCGCGCGGTCGTTTCATGCCGCTGACGTGATACATCGGGTGCCACAGCGCGAACGGCGCGGAGAGCGGTTCCCCCGGCGGCGGGCCAGACTGCGCCGCCATCCACGCGATCAACGCCTGCACCTGTGGGCTGCTGAAGCGCTGGCGAATGACATCCCCGTAACCGTTTAAAATATCGGCAAGCTGCTCTCGAAAGTCCGGGCGCACAAACCCGCCGCCCCAGATCAGGTAACGCCCCAGATTGAGCGGGGTCGGCGCGTGCAGAAACGCCTCCACCATCCCTTCAGCAATCGGCTGCCACTCGCCGATAAACTGACGATAAGCCTCAGCGTCGGCGGGCGACACCTGCGCGATGCTCTCACAGGTCTGCTCGACATCCTTCCACATGGTCAGCGAACGGCCATCAGGGAACGGCGCGAAGAACAGCGGGTCGAGGTCAATATAATCAAGGCCGTAGGCCGTGAGGTTGAGGTCGCGCACAATCGGCGTGTGGTGGATGAGGATATGCGCCGAGCCACCTAAATCGAACTGAAAGCCGGGGATCACCTCTTCCGTCACCACCGCCCCGCCCACCTTGTGCCGCCGTTCCAGCACCGCCACGCGGTAGCCCGCCTTCGCCAGATACCCCGCGCACACCAGCGCGTTATGCCCCGCGCCAACCATCACCACATCGTAATCAGGCATTCTCAGGCCATCCGCGCCCGCCACCAGATGCCCGGCAGCCGCGCCAGTTTCTCCGCCGTGCTGACATGCGCGCGGCGATGAAACACGTTACCGCCGTGCGCCTCAATATCCTGCAAAATCGCCCGGTAAAGCTCGGCGGCGGCGGCAATGGCAAAACGTCCGTCCGCGTTCAGCATGGCGATCCCCGGCCACGCTTCGGCGTAAAGGCGGTGGTTGCGCGTCACCTGAAAGCGCATGAACGCCTGCCAGCGGTGATCCAGCTTACGCGCGTCAATATCGGCTTCGCTCAGGCCGAAGTCGTCCATCTCATCGGCAGGCAGGTAAACCCGCCCGTTCGCCCAGTCCTCCTCCACATCACGCAGGATGTTGGTAAGCTGCAAGGCCACCCCCAGCTTCACCGCGTAAGGCAGCGCTTCCTCGCCGCTGAAGCCGATGATGTGCATCGCCATCAGCCCGACTGTCGAGGCCACGCCGTAAGCGTACTCGGCCAGTTCGCTAAATGTCTGGTAGCGCTTCTGATCGAGATCGCGCGAAACACCGTCAATCAACTGCTCGGCATACCCGCGCGGGATGCTGTAACGCGCGCGCGCGTCTGCCCATGCCAGCGCGACCGGGTCCCCCGGCGGCGGGCTGGCCGTGTGCAGCACCACCCGCCAGCCGTCGAGCGCCTCACGCGCGCTCACGTCGCTTTCGCTCTCATCAACCAGATTATCAATCACCCGGCAAAAAGCATACAGCGCCCGTGTTGCCCGGCGTTTATCTGCTGGCAGCAACCCCGATGCCAGATAGAACGTGCGGCTGTGAAGCCGGGTTAGCTCATCACAGTAAGCGTAAGCCTCATGCAGCGTCACATCATCCATATCAACATGCTCCGCCGGCCCATGATTCTGAAGGGCTTCGTAGGCGCTGGCGAGCAGGTGGTTTTCCCAGCCATGCAGATGAACGGTCATAATTAGTCAGGTCCCGGTTACATGATAGAAGCAAAGCGTAACAGAGCGGGCAGTCGCACTATCACAACAGCGCAGGTTACAGCTTAGGATTATAAAAACAGTTATATGAGCAAGCTTACAATACCAAATTAAAAATGACTTAGGGCTGCCATCGGCCTAGATGAGAAAGCGCTGCTCACCCATAGATATTGTCCCGCGCATACGAAGCCGCGCCGATCAGGCAGACATCATCGCCCAGCAGCGCGGGCTGGATGATCGCATCATGATAATAGATCGGGTCAATCACGTACTGCTGGATCACCCGCCGCGCCGGGTCGAAGATCATATCCCCCATGCTGGACACGCTGCCGCCCATGACCACGACTTCCGGGTTATACATCTGGAGGACGTTAATCAGCCCCAGCCCCAGCCACCAGCCCGCCTCTTCAATCACCTTCAGCGCGAAGGCATCCCCCTCCTGCGCCGCCATACCTACCTCTTTCCCGGTCACAAACGGCGCGTTCCGCAGCACCGAATCCTCGGTGCTTTCCGCCAGCCTGCGCGAGGCGATGCGCCCGATAGCCGTGCCAGAGGCGAAGTTCTCAAGGCTTTGCACGCTGCCATCTGGCGCGGGATATTTGATATGCCCCGGCTCGAAAGCCAGCCCGCTGCGTCCGGTAAACAGCCTGCCGTCAATGACCACCCCGCCGCCGATGCCCGTACTCACGGTGATATACACCGCCGGGTTCGCACCGCGCGCCGCCCCCATGTGGTACTCCGCCAGCGCCGCCAGATTACCATCGTTCTCCATGTAAACGGCTGCCCCGCCGAAGGCTTCGCTGATGATCTGCGCCAGCGGCACATCCACCCAATGCGGCACGACAGCGGCGTTGCGGATGTATCCTGTGTACGACTGCGGGCTGGGCGCGGAAATGCCGATCGCCTCAATCTGCGCGCCTGCTGGCACCACATTACCCGCCGTCTCGATCATCCGGCCAATAACCGCGTCAATCGGCTGTTCCACCAGCGACAGCGTTTCCTCCCGCGCCAGCATCTCCAGCTCTGGCGAAAACCACCCGGCGCGAATACGGGTGCCGCCGAAATCTATTCCAAGAATTGCCATATTCCCTATCCTTCGTAAGGCCATAGACCGCCTGCTTGACAGCCCGGCGTTAGGCTTTAGACTCTACGGACGTAAATTATAGTCGCAAATTCGCCCTCTCACAGGAGAACACCCTGCTTATGAGCATCACCGCCCGCTTAAACCGCCTGTTCGCGCCGGATGGCAAATGTTTTGATGTTGCTGTGGACCACGGCTTTTTTGGGGAACGCAGCTTTTTAAGCGGCATCGAGGACATGCCCAAAGTCGTTGAAACGCTGGTCAACGCCGCCCCGGATGCCATCCAACTGAGCATCGGCCAAGCCCCCTTGTTGCAGAACATCCCCGGCAGGGACAAGCCCGCGCTGGTGCTGCGTACCGACATCGCCAACGTCTACGGCAAAACCCTGCCGCGTTACCTGTACAGCGGCATGATTGCCGCCCCGGTAGAGCAGGCGCTGCGGCTGGATGCCGCCTGCGTGGTGGTCAACCTGTTCAACCTGCCAGACCAGCCCGAAGTCTATCACCAGTGCATCCAGAACATCACCGCGCTCAAGCCGCAGTGTGAGCGTTACGGAATGCCGCTGATGATTGAGCCGCTGGTGATGAAGGACAACGCCACCGCAGGCGGTTACATGGTGGACGGTGATATTGACAAAATCCTGCCGCTGGTGCGGCAGGCCATCGAACTCGGTGCCGACATCATCAAGGCCGACCCGACAGACGACGTGAGCGAGTATCACCGCGTCATCGAAGTCACCGCTGGCAAACCGCTGCTGGTACGCGGCGGCGGGCGTGTCTCCGACGAGGAAATCCTCACCCGCACCCACGAACTGATGCAGCAGGGGGCGCAGGGCATCGTCTACGGGCGCAACGTCATCCAGCACGATAACCCGGCGGGTATGACAAAGGCGCTGATGGCCGTTGTCCATGATGGCGCGTCCCCGCAGGACGCGCTGCAATACCTGGAGAGCTGACAATGGCGCGTAAAACCATCCGCTTTGGCATTATCGGCCTCGGCCTGATGGGGCGCGAGTTTGGCAGCGCCGTCGCCCGCTGGTGTCACCTGCTCGACCTCGACTTCACCCCGGTCATCACCGCCATCTGCGACACCAACCCGGCGCTCTTTGGCTGGTTCGAGTCCAGCTTTGACAGCATCACCCTCAAAACCACCGACTATCACGACCTGCTCAACAGCAAAGACGTTGACGCGATCTACTGCGCGGTGCCGCATAACCTGCACCAGCAGTTCTATACCGACATCATCCGCGCGGGCAAGCACCTGCTCGGCGAGAAGCCGTTTGGCATTGACCGGGCCGCTAACCGCGCCATCCTCGACGTCATCGAGCAGCATCCCGGCGTGGTCGTCGCCTGCTCGTCCGAGTTCCCGTTTTTCCCCGGCGCACAGCGCATCATCCGCTATATTGAGGAAAACCGCTTCGGGCGCATCATCGAGGTCGCCTGCGGCCTGCTGCACAGCAGCGACCTTGACCCCACCAAGAAGATTAACTGGAAGCGCATGATCGCCATCAACGGCGAGTACGGCTGCATGGGCGATCTTGGGATGCACGCGCTGCATATCCCGCTGCGCTTTGGCTGGATGCCGCACAGCCTGCGTGCCATGTTGAGCAACATTGTCACCCAACGCCCCGATGCCAGCGGCCAGCCTGTCCCCTGTGAGACATGGGATAATGCCACCCTGTGCTGTGACGTACAGGCTGGCGATCAGGCATTCCCCATGTACATCCAGACCTACCGCATCGCGCCCGGCGAGACGAACACGTGGTATCTGCGCGTAACCGGGACAGAGTTCAGCGCGGAGTTCTCCAGCAAATATCCGAAAACGCTCAAAACCATGCGCTACACGCCCGGCGAGGAACAGTCATGGGCAGCAACCGACCTCGGCTACCACAGCGCGTACCCGGCCATCACAGGCGGCATCTTCGAGTTCGGCTTTTCCGACGCGCTGCTGCAAATGTGGGCGGCCTTCTGTGACCAGCTTGTGAACGGGCACGCGGGCATGAACCAGCGCTTTTACTGTGCCACGCCGCAGGAGACGGCGCAGCATCACCACATCCTCACCGCCGCGCTGGAATCGCAAAAGCAGCAGCAGGTGATTGCAATATCGTAAAAGAAGTAACGAGCAATGAGCCATGAGTTTTTTACTCAGCACTCGTTGCTCAGCACTCAGCACTTTCCAAGAGGAGTTATGAGCAAACGGTTTGATGTGATCGTCAGCGGCCATCTGTGTCTCGATATGATCCCCGATATGGATCACGTGCCGCCGCACGCCCTGGCAGCGCCCGGCCACCTGTTCGAGACAGGCGCGATGATTCTCGCTACAGGCGGCGCGGTTTCCAACACCGGGCAGGCGCTGCATCGGCTGGGGCTGAATGTCGGCCTCATGTCCACCATCGGCGATGACTTCATCGGCGAGGCCATCCTCAAGATTATCCGCGCGCGCGACCCACAACTGACCGAACTCATCACCGTGCGCCCCGGCCACAGCAGTTCCTATACTATCGTCCTCGCGCCACAACGCTCAGACCGCACCTTCCTGCACCACACCGGCCCCAATCAGAATTTCGGCGCGCAGGACATTGACTTCGCCCGCCTGCGCGATACGCGCATTTTCCACCTGGGCTACCCGCCGCTGCTGCCCCGGTTGGTCGCCGATGAAGGCCGGGAACTCTGTGACGTTTTCCAGAAGGCGCAGGCCGCAGGCGCGATCACCGCGATGGACATGACCCTGCCCGACCCGGACGGCGCGACCGGGCGCGCGGACTGGCACGCCATCCTCGCCCGCGCCCTGCCCCATGTGGATATTTTTATCCCCAGCATCGAAGAGATTATCTTCATGCTGCGCCGTTCCGACTTCGACACATGGCGCGGTGACGTGCTGGCGCACCTGACCAGCGATTACCTCTCTGACCTTGCCGACGAACTGCTGAACATGGGTGTGGCGATTGCAGGCTTTAAGCTGAGCGAGATCGGCTTCTACCTGAGGACCGCGCCTGCCAGCCGCATCCAGCCGCTGAACCGTCATCTGCCGCTGGATGCCGCAGCGTGGAGTGATACCGCTTTGTGGCATCCTGCCTTTCAGGTGGATGTCGTCGGCACTATCGGCGCGGGCGATGCCGCCTACGCCGGGTTTTTCGCGGCGCTGCTGCGCGGCCTGCCCCCTGCCGAGGCGGTGCGCCGCGCGTGTGCGGCGGGCGCGTGTAACGTCGAAGCCGCCGATGCCGTCAGCGGGGTGCGCTCATGGGCAGAAACCGAAGCGCGACTGCTGGCCGGGTGGCCTGTACACACCCGGCGGCTGCCCGGCGTATAACATCTTCGCAACTTTTACCCCCTGCCTGCGTACAGGCTTATGAGACATCGTGTAAAAATGCAGGGGGTTTTTCCCATGAACAACAGCGAAGCAGGCCGCAAACTCGCGGCAGTGTTGCTTATCGGTCTTGGCGGCCTGTTTCTGGTCGCGCAGGTTTTCAACTTCAGCATATTTGGCATCCTCTGGCCGTTTTTCGTGCTTATCCCCGGCGCGGCCTTCCTCTACGCCGCCCTTACTGGCGACAGAAGCCGGGCGGGGCTGGCCGTACCCGGCGCGATGGTGACAGGCACAGGTGTGATTCTGCTTTACCAAAGCCTGACCGGCCACTGGGCAAGCTGGGCCTATATCTGGGCGCTGTATCCGGTGTTTCTCGGTCTGGCGCTCACCTTCATCGGCCAGCGCACCAACAACGAAAACACCTATCACGCGGGCGGCAACTTCGTGAAGTTCGGCCTGATAGGTTTTATCAGCTTCTGGGCGCTGTTCGAGCTGTTCATCTTCAGCGGCAGCGCGAGCATCCTCGCCACGCTGGTGCCGCTGGCGCTGATCGTGGCGGGCGGCTATCTGCTGCTGCGCCGCAACGCTGACACGGCGGCATTCAGCAAGCCCAAGAAGCGGAAGGCCGCCCCCCGTCAGGGCAATTACACCAGCGCGGCGGATATTAACCCGGAACTGCGCCGCAGGATTGACGAAGCGCTGGCCGAACCCGACGAGGCACAGGCCAAAGACAACTGATAATCCGTCCCCGCTGGCCGCCGATGAGTCCATGTGGCTGACCGAGGCATAGGAACGTTATAATACCCCCACGAAGGCACAAGGCGCAGTTGACTTTGTGCGCTTCGTGTCTTTGTGGTTCAAGAGGGGACATCATGCTCGACGCACAGGCCATCGCCCCGGCGGGCGAACTGCTTTCCGAGGACACTATCCACGAAACGCTGGTACGCGGCTTAAGCGGCAAATTCACCAATGCCCGCCTGCTGGTGCTTATCCCCGACCACACCCGCAGCCTGCCGCTGCCCCAGTTGTTCCGCCTGCTGGTCGAAATCCTGCGCGACACCCGCCAACTGGATTTTATGGTCGCGCTCGGCACGCATCCGCCGCTCAGCGAGGAAGCGCTGTGCGCGCTGGTGGGCATCACGGCAGAGGAACGCAGCGGCCAGTACGCCCATGTCGGCATCCTCAACCATGCCTGGGATCGGGACGACACGCTGGCGCAGATCGGCACGCTTGAAGATGACCAGATTCAGGAAATCGCGGGCGAGGCGTGGCATCCGTCGCTGGCCGGGGCTGTCCCGGTGCGTATCAACCGCCACGCGCTGGAATACGACCACATCCTCATTCTGGGGCCGAGCTTCCCGCATGAAGTAGTCGGCATCTCTGGCGGCGCGAAGTACCTCTTTCCCGGCATCTCCGGGCCGGAGATGATTAACAAGACCCATTGGCTGGGCGCGCTGATCACTACCATGAAGGTCATCGGCTTCAGGCACACCCCGGTGCGCGACATGATCCACGCCGCCGCCGCGCTTGTCCCCACCCCTCTTACGCTCATCGCGCTTACGGTAGAACACGGCGAGCTTGGCGGCATGTTCATCGGCGACCATATCACCACATTTGAGGCCGCCGCTGACCTCTCGCGCCAGCGCCATATCGTCTGGGTGGAGCGGCCATACCAGCGCGTGCTGTCGTGGGCGCAGCCGCGCTACGATGAACTGTGGACAGGCGCGAAGGCCATGTACAAGCTGGAACCCGCCGTTGCCGATGGCGGCGAACTGATTATCTACGCGCCGCATCTCGATACCGTCAGCCATGTTCACGGCAGATACATCTATGAAGCGGGCTACCACGTGATTGATTACTTCCTCAAGCAGTGGCAGCAGTTCAGCCACATCCCCACCGGCGTGCTGGCACACAGCACCCATGTCAAGGGTATCGGCACCTTCGACAACGGCGTAGAAAGCCCGCGTATCCACGTCGCGCTGGCCTCGAAAATCCCGCCGGAAGACTGCGCCCGCCTCAACCTCGGCTACTACGACCCGGCAGCGCTTGACCTCGCCGAGTGGGAGAACGGCCATTCCGACTGGCTGTTCGTCCCCAAAGCAGGCGAGACGCTGTATCGTGTGCGGG
>CAZJSU010000140.1:0-9516 GCA_964548765.1 uncultured Anaerolineaceae bacterium | reverse complement strand
GGGGTGCGGTTCACCGCGCCCCTGCGTCCTATTCTTCCCCGCTTCCCGGCGGCGACCAGCCGAAGGGCGTGTCCTCGTCCAGCAGTTCAATCGGATGCCGGGGCGGCTTGTGCAGCGTTTCTTCCTCGGCAACAGCCAGCGAAGCGCGGCGGGCTTCCTGTGGGGTGTTCAGGCGGCGCAGATCACCCGCGTAGTAAACCGTCCTGCTGCGCTTCTCCGCGAGTGTGATACGCGCCACACCGCGCGCGATCATGTCTACAGGCATCGGCGCGATGCGCCCGAAGGCTAACCACGAGGTTGGCGGGATGCTGCCCAGCGCGGTCATCAGCATAAAGAACGGATGACGACGCTGCCCGCGCAGGTAGGCCATGGGCGCGCGGATAATCGTCGGCCTCAGCCCGACCCGCTCGATATAGGCTTCAGCCTCGCGCTTGGCCGCCACATACTGGCTTTTGACCCAGGGCGCGCGCACGCTGCTCATCAGCACCATATGGGGGCAGCCATCACTCACGCACATATTGGCGACGTTGCGGGCAGAAACGAAATTCAGCCAGTGATATGTCAGGCCACTCTTGGGGTCGGCGGTCAGGCTGCCCACCGTATGCACGACGCTGTGATGCCCGCGCGCCCGCCCGCGCAGGCTGGCCGGGTTCCACACATCAGCCACGCGCCAGCGCGTGCGCTGTGCCAGTGGCCCCAGCTTATCCTCTGCGCCGGGGCGCACCAGCAGCGTCACCTCTGCCCCCTCGGCCAGCAGTGCCGCCGCGATGTTATCGCCCAGAAATGTCCCGCCACCTGTTACAAGAATACGTCGCGCTGCCAATGTTCCCGCTTTCCTGTCGCAGACGTTCCCGCCTCGAATAAAATTCCAGTTGTGCAGTTTACCAAAAACAGCGTATAATATACGAGAGACGAGTTTCCTTATTCAACTGAGGAAACAGCGTATCACTCGATGTAAGGAACTGCGCGCGACGGCAGCGCACGGGTAATCAGCCCCAAATTCCGCACAGTTGTGTGGAAGCCGCTGTAGAATATCAGGTTGTTTCATTACGTCAGGCCAGAAAGTAGACCCGCCCCCGGTTTGGGCGGATGTGATGTTTGTGCCGGAGCCGGTAGCTATAGTTTAGCCAAGCTCCACAGTGATTTCGAGATTTGTCTGCTGACCTTAAGCTAGTCTAAAACTGAAAAGCTGATTCGGCGTGTAAGCGCGCGGCGCAACGTCATACTTTTGGGTTATCCGTACCTACGTGATGAATACAACCGTGGTTTCTACAATCACGGTTGTTTGTTTTTTAGGAAAAACCATGCCAGCGGGCATCATCACGGCGATAGAGATTCAAAAGCGCAATAAAGAGCGCGTCAATGTCTACCTTGACGGCGAGTATGCCTTCAGTCTGGAAGCCATCAAAGCCGCCGCGCTGCGCAAAGGCCAAACGCTGACAGAGGCGGAGGTCAACGCGCTGCGGGATGAGGACGAAATCGGACAGGCAGTAGACCGCGCGGCGCGTTTCCTGTCTTACAGGCCGCGCAGCACCGCAGAGGTGCGCCGCAACCTGGCCGACAAGGACACGCCAGAACCCGTGATCGAGGCCGCTGTCCAGCGCCTCAACAATATGGGTTATCTGGATGACCGCGCCTTTGCAAAATTCTGGATCGAAAATCGCACGATGTTCAAGCCGCTTAGCCCACGAGCGCTGCGTTACGAGCTGCGCCAGAAGGGTGTCCCTGCGCCGGTTATTGAGGAGCTGCTGGCAGAGGTAGACGCGCGTGAAACGGCTGAACGGGCAGCACGAACACGCCTGAACCGCCTGCGGGGAAGCGATCATGATACCTTTCGCGCCAAACTCTCTGCTTTCCTACAGCAGCGCGGCTTTTCCTACGACACCATCCGTGATGTCACCGAGCAGTTGATCGAGGAAATAAATACCGAAGACGAGACGTACTTTCGAGAAGCAACCAACGAGGAGTAAGCAAGCACATGGACATTGTCCTACCACTCATCATTGGCTTGTTGATTGGGGTCGTCCTGGGAATCTTGGCGCTGAGCTATTACCAGAACTCGCAGGGTAACAAACGGCGAACACAGGCAGAGGAACAGGCACGAGCCATTATCACACAGGCCGAAGATCAGGCCAACACGACACAACGGGAGGCACAGGAAAAATCGAGGGCGCTGCTGGCTGAGGTGGAAGAAACGACCAGCCGGCGCAGACGCGAACTGGACAAGGAGGACGAGCGCCTCCAACGCCGTCGGGAAGACCTCGACAAGCGGCTGGAAAAGCTGGAACAGCGGGAACAAAACCTGAACAAGCGCCAGAGCCGCATGGACAAGCAGCAGAACGATCTGAACAAGCTGGAAGAGGAACGGGTGGTCGCGCTGGAGCGCATCGCCCAGATGACCCAGGACGAGGCGCGCAGCGAACTGCTGCACGCTGTCGAGAACGACGCGCGCAATGACATGGCGCGGATCATCCGGCAGGTGGAGGCACAGGCGCGCGAAGAAGCAGACACCCGCGCCCGCGACGTGATTTCGCTGGCCGTACAGCGGCTGGCTTCTGAGCATATCAGCGAAATCTCGGTGAGTGTGGTGCCGCTGCCCAGCGACGAAATGAAAGGCCGCATCATTGGCCGCAACGGGCGCAACATCCGCGCGTTTGAACTGGCTACAGGCGTGGATGTCGTCGTAGACGATACGCCAGAAGCCGTGACCATCAGCAGCTTTGACCCTATCCGGCGCGAGGTAGCCAAGCGGGCGATGGCGCAGTTGGTCACAGACGGGCGCATCCACCCGGCGCGCATCGAGAAGCTGGTGGAGGACGCAAAGGGCGAAGTCGAACTCACTATTCGTGAGGAAGGCGAGCGGGCGGCTTATGAAACCGGCATCCCCGGCCTGCATCCTGAAGTCCTGCGGCTGCTGGGGCGGCTGAAATTCCGCACCAGCTACGGCCAGAACCAGCACGCCCACGCCATCGAAACCGCGCACATCGCGGGGATGATCGCGGCGGAACTGGGCGCAGATGTGCAGCTTGCCAAAGCAGGCGGCCTGCTGCATGACATCGGCAAGGCGATTGACCACGAAGTTGAGGGGACGCACGCGCTCATCGGCGCGGACTTCCTCAAGCGTTACAACGTCAACGCCAAAGTGGTGAACTGTGTTGCCAGCCACCATCATGAGGTCGAGCAGGAATGCGTGGAAGCCTACATCGTGGAGGCCGCCGACGCGATCTCTGGGGCGCGCCCCGGCGCACGGCGCGAAAGCCTTGAGACTTACATCAAGCGCGTCAAGACTCTGGAAGAAATCGCCACCAGCTTCCCCGGTGTGGAGCAGAGTTACGCGCTTCAGGCCGGGCGCGAAGTGCGTATCATCGTGCGGCCAGAAACGATTGACGACCTGTCATCGCTGCAACTGGCGCGGGACATCGCCAAGAAGATCGAGGAAACGATGCAGTATCCCGGCCAGATCAAGGTGCAGGTGATCCGCGAGACACGGGCTATTGAATACGCGAAGTAAGTAGCATTCATCTCACCTCTTGCGATATGCCGCGAGGGGTGAGATAGCGGTTAAGCCAGTACGAAAGGATAGAATGAACACCACTTACGTGATTGGGGATATTCACGGCCACTATGAGCGGCTGGTGGCGCTGCTGCTGAATGCCGGGCTGATCACCGACAGCCTTGCATGGTGCGGCGGAGAGGCAGCGCTGTGGTTTATGGGCGACTTTTTTGATCGCGGGCCAGACGGTATCGCCACGCTGGAACTGGTCATGCGCCTGCAAGCCCAGGCCCCTGAAGCGGGTGGCCGTGTCCGGTCGCTGATCGGCAATCACGAGATTCAACTGCTGGCCGCGCATCACTTCCGGCATCGCGTGTCCACCGGGCCGGGCAGAACCTTTCTGGCGGACTGGCAGCGCAACGGCGGCCAGCCCAATGATCTGGCGCGGCTGAATGCCCGGCATATCGAGTGGTTAAGCAGCCTGCCTGTGATGGCGCTGGAGGGGGATCGTCTGTTTATCCACGCTGACGCGCTGCTCTATGCGGATTACGGCAACAGCGTGGAAGCGGTGAACGAAGCGTTTGCCCACCTGTTTGGCAGCGAGGACACCAACGCATGGGATAAGGCGCTGGCACAGTTCAGCGAACACGGCGCTTTTTACCGCCGTAATGATGGTGTTGTGCGGGCGGTGAACATGCTCGATCAGTACGGCGGCAGGCAGCTTGTGCATGGACACACGCCGATTATGAGCCTCGTCTATCAAACCCCGGCACAGATCACTGCGCCGCTGGTCTATGCCGATGGGCTGTGTATCAATGTAGACGGCGGGATTTACCGGGGCGGCCCCGGCTTCGTCTACGAACTGCCGCCCGTTTACGAACTCACACCAGTGATTTAACACTCACCATGAGCAGGACATACGTTATCGGCGACATTCACGGGCATTATGACGCGCTTGTACGCCTGCTGCGCGAAAAGCGCCTGATTGACCAGAATCTTCAGTGGGCGGGCGGCAAGGCAACGCTGTACTTCATGGGCGATTTTTTTGATCGCGGCACAGATGGCGTAAGCGTGCTGGCACTGGTGATGCGGCTGGAACGTGAAGCCCGCGCGGCTGGGGGGCGCGTACAGGCGCTGCTGGGCAATCATGACGCGATGCTGCTGTCGGTGGCGCACTTCGGCAAGCTCAACCAGAAAGTGCGTATTGAAGAGACGATTGACCCCGGCGAGATGGACATTTTTACCGAGGTCTGGCTGCTTAACGGGGGCATCATGAGCGACCTTGCCCGTTTAACGCCAGAGCATATCGAGTGGATCACCAACCTACCCGCTATGCTCAAGGTTAATGACCGTATTTTCGTCCATGCCGACGCGATGCTCTATATCTTTTACGGCCACTCCCCCAAAGCGGTGAACGAGGCGATCGGGTGCATTCTGAAGGGCAGGGACATCACCGCGTGGGATTCGCTGCTGGAACGTTTTAGCGAACACGGCGCTTTCTACGATTATCCTGACGAGCTTGACCATTTCCTGCGCGTCTACGGCGGCAAGCAGGTCATTCACGGCCACACCCCGATCATGAACCTGACCGACCAGTTTTCAGAAGAAGTCACAAAAGCGCTGGTTTACAACAATGGCCGCTGCGTCAACGTGGATCATGGGTTGTATCGCGGCGGGCCGGGCTTCATCTACGAACTGCCAGAGGAATAAGAAGCACACGCATGAAAAATTGCATCGTTGGCGATATTCACGGGCATTACACACGCTTGACAGAACTGCTGCATGATAGCAGCCTCGTGAATGACCATCTGGAATGGACAGGCGGCCAGTCTACACTCTGGTTTACTGGGGATTTTTTTGATCGCGGACCGGATGGTGTAAGTGCTGTTTCACTGGTGATGCGGTTGGAGCATGAAGCCCGCGCAGCCGGAGGGCGGGTGCAGGCACTTCTCGGCAATCATGACGTGTTACTGCTTGCAGTGCTACGTTTTGGAAAAATGAACGACAGAATCCGACAGGGTGAATCAATTGAAGCTTCAGATGCAGACTGGTTTACCGCCCTCTGGTTACGTAACGGAGGCACACTAACGGATTTGGTTCGCTTAACAAGCGAACAAGCGGATTGGCTAACCAACTTGCCTGCAATGGTCAAAGAAGATGATCGTATTTTCACCCATGCAGACGCAATGCTGTATCTCCATTATGGAACCTCAATCACGGCGGTCAATGACAAGTTTATCAATATCCTGCACAGTGATGACTATCAATCGTGGGATTTATCGCTAGATCAGTTTGGGGAACATAAGGGCTTTTACAGCGATAAAGCGAAAGCAAGGCGTTTTTTAAACGTGTTCGATGGAAGGCAAATCGTGCACGGACACACGCCCATCATGAACATCACCGATCAGCCGCCGGAGAAGGTGACCGAGCCGTTGATCTATGCTAATGGCCGCTGCGTCAACGTGGATCATGGGTTGTATCGCGGCGGGCCGGGCTTCATCTACGAACTGCCAGAGGAATAAACAGGGACAGGATATGCACCCTGTCCCTGCAAAGTAACCGCTTATTCCTGCGGCGCGAGTACCGCGTCAATGATGTGAATCACACCGTTGCGCGCCAGAATGTCCGCAGTCACCACGTTGGCACCGTCCAGTTCCGAGACATCCCCAGACAGCACCGCGTTTTCTACCACATGCGCCTGAAGCAGGCTTGACAGCGCCTCAGCGTCTTCCGGCAGCCCTTCGGATGCCTCAAACGCGGCGTTGTTGGGGGCGAACAGCGTGACCGGGCCATCGCTGGACAGGGTTTCGCTCAGCCCGGCGGCTTCAACCGCTTCCGCCAGTGAGGAAAGCTCTTCGTTGCTCGCCAGAATCTCGGCGATGGTCGGCAGCATGTCGCCGGTGATCGGGTCTACGCCCGTCACAATCGTGCCTGCCTGAAGCCCTTCCAGAATTTCCGTCACCTGATCGGTCACTTCCTGCGGCACTTCTGCGTCATGCGCCGGGGCAAAGCCAATGCCTTCGTTGTTGGCAGACAGCACCTTGATGCCGCCGCCGCCGAAGTTCTCCAGATCACCGTTGACCAGCGCCTCAATCGGCTGGTACACGCCCTGATCCACGCGCTTGACCGCGCTGGTAATCAGGTATTCCGCGCCGGGGGTGCTGCCATTGCCAAAGGTGGTGACATACTCGTCCTGATCAACACCGATGACGTACACGCCCTGCGCGGCGGCGGCCTGAATACCACCGGAGCCGGTCTGCCCGCCCGCGCCGAAGATCACGTCCGCGCCTTCGCCGATCATGGTTTCCGCTGTCAGGCCGCCAGTGGCGCTGTCTACGAAGCTCGGCACGTACACACCCAGCGTGTTAATGTCCGGGTTGATGTAGCGCGCGCCCTGCTCGAAGCCGTTGCGGAATTTCTTCACGGCAGGCACGTCAATGCCATACACACCGCCGACCGTGCCACTCTCGCTCATCAGCGCGGCCATCGCCCCGGCGAGGAAGCCCGCCTGATCTTCGCGGAACTGCACACCGACGAGGTTTTCCGGCGGCGCTTCGTAACCCTGATCCACGCCAATGAAGTAGACATCAGGGTTGTCGTTGGCGAAGGCCAGCGTGTCATCCTGAAGCAGGAAGCCAACTGTCACCACTGCGTCCGCATCTGAGTCAATGCAGCGCTGGATGTTGCCGGTGTATTCGGTCGGCTGTGTGGTTTCGATCACGTTGGTTTCCAGGCCGTAGTCCTCAGCAACAGCGACCATGCCTTCATAGGCGAACTGATTGAACGTGCCATCGTCAACCTTGCCCACGTCTGTCACGAGGCAGACGGATTCGACAAGGCTTTCCTGAGCTACGAGGGCTGGTGTAATGCACAGCGCCAGAAGCGCCAACACCAGCACCAGAATACGTTTGTGTGAATGCTGCATCCTTGAAACTCCTTTAGTTGTTTAGAAAAAGTCACTTCAGATCACCAGGTTGTGTTGACGTTTTGTGTTTAGATGGTGTTCTCTGTTACGTCCGCTGCAAAAACAACGCCAAGAGATCAAATGTCAACAGAACCCGCCTTCAATGGCTGTTGACCACAGCTCATCAAGTCAATGTTATCGCACGTAGTTCCAGTTGCCACATTCCTTAACAATTCTTCAGACAGCGCTCATCCTGAGTTCACACTTCAGGGCGCGCCAATCTCTCCGGGGAGGGTGACAAGCATCTGCACCTGATACAGCCCGTCGCCAGAGTAGCTCGTCCACGCGCCAAGCTGCTCTGCCGCGCGAAGCTGTGCGCCGCCCGGTTGTGGCAGGAAGGTGCTGTAAAACGCCGGAATATCCACATAGAACTGCGGCAGATGGTCACGGCTGATCGATTCCCATCGCGGACGGCTGATGAGGCGGTTATCGCCGCGCCGCGCCGCCAGCGCCGGGGGCATGGCATCCCCGGTAGCGATGACCAGCGCCTCGTCCACCAGCCCCAATGTCAGCAGCGGCGGGCCGCTGGACAACTGGATCACGTTAAAGTCAAAGTCCTCGATGGTGGTCGTCCCCACGTCACCAACGCCCAGAATCATTTGGGTAAGCTGGATCAGGCCGTCCAGCGCGGCGGCGCTGTCGGTCGTTTCGGCGATCAGCAGGACATCGTAAGGGGTGTTAAAGAACGGTGTCGGGTTATTGGGGCGTGGCAGCAGCGCAATAGAATAACTGCCGCCCAGATGCGCCAGCAAGTCCTGTTCCAGATCAAAATTGCCCACGTCATCCAGAACGTTCAGCACCCCCTCTACCGCGCGGGTCAGGTCGCCCGCCTCCGGCGCGGCCACCACCCCACTCAGCGCGCCCGGCGAAGGCGTGACCGGGAAAGCAGTCAAAATCTGCCCGACAAAATTGGTCAGCGGCAGCGCATACAACACATCCCATACCGCCCCGGCAGCGTCCGTCCCGTTCTGGACAATGAGCGCGTTCTGCGGAATCAGTTCCAGCAGGTCGGCGTTGAAGTCGGCCACGTCAGCAGACGCGGGCTGGTCGGCATCATACAGGGACAGCGTGGCGCGTACCGCCCCCCGCCGCAGTGTGTCAGGCCGCAGGCTGATGCCTAGCCCTTCCAGCGCGTCGCCCAGCACGATCTGCTCAAAGGCCGCCGCGCCGCGCGCTTCGCTTAACGCCTGACCGAGCGCCGCCAGCAGCGGTTCAGCCGTGTCGCTGCCGCTGAGCAGGAAGCTGAGCGTGGGCAGCGCCTCGCTGCCATCCAGATACGCGAAAATGAGTTCATCTGCCGCGCTGGCCGAAGCCACCGCCTGATACGCCGGGCTGTCTACCAGCCGCTCGCCTGTGCCTGCCATCAGGTCCAGCACCGCTTTTACCGCGTCCGTCTGGCCGATGACTACCGCTTCCGGGGCGATGGTAAAGGTTGTTTTATCGCCGATGTATAAAATCGCAGACCGGTAGTCCTCGCGTTCCAGCAAATCCTGCGCCTGCACAACGCGGCTGAAGCTGTTGGCCGATTGCAGCGCGTCGTCTGTGGGCAGGATAAACAGCATATCGTCCACGTCTACCATCAAACCAGGCGCAAAGTCCTTATAGGCCACGATCAGCTCATCACCCAGCCACGGGAAGATACTCTGCCCGACGGAAAAATCCGGCACATCAAGCTGGTCAGCCAGCGGAAACAGGTCATCGAACGCCTCCGTGTTGGCAAGGTCGGCGCGCGTCGGCTGGAGCAGCGAGGCTACCAGCAGCGCCATGTTCAGCCCGTTAAAAGTGTTCGAGAGGCTTTCGGTATTCAGGCTCATGAACCCTACATAGTCCGCCGGAATCCACCCGCGCGGGTTACTGGCCGGGTTTTCCTGCGCCCACAGGCTCGCCGCAGCGGGGTTCATCACAAGCACAAGCAACAGGCACAAAACCACTATACGCTTCCCCATTTATGAAATTCCTTTACCTAAAAATCATGAGTCACTACTTTAACCGGATTTCAATTGTTCGGAAAAAACTGCCCGCCCGCCGAGAAGCGGTGTATTTATGTCAAGGACGCGAT
>CAZJSU010000139.1:0-9534 GCA_964548765.1 uncultured Anaerolineaceae bacterium | reverse complement strand
CGCCCTGCTCTATCACATTTCCAGATAGTCGCGCAGTTGACGGCTGCGGGTGGGATGCCGCAGCTTGCGCAGCGCCTTCGCCTCGATCTGGCGGATGCGCTCACGGGTCACGCCGAAGTGCTTGCCCACTTCTTCCAGCGTATGATCCTGCCCATCCTGCAAGCCGAAGCGCATTTCCAGCACCTCGCGCTCGCGCTCGCTCAAAACGCCAAGCGCAGAGCGAATCTGCTCTTTCAGAAGCTGGCGGCTGGCGGCATCTACCGGGCCAAGGATGTTGTCGTCGGGGATGAAGTCACCGAGCAGGCTGCTGTCCTCCTGTCCGATGGGCATTTCGAGGCTCATCGGCTCCTGACTGATACGCATGATCTTACGCACCTTCTGCGCGGCGCGGCGCAGCTTGCGCTGCAGGCCGGGGTCCATACGCGCTCCTGTGCGGCGAATGAGCTTGATGGCCTCGGTTTCCTCCTGGGTGAGGAAGTCCATTTCCAGCGCGATCTGCTCGGCGCTTGGTTCGCCACCCAGTTCCTGAATCAGGCTGCGCTGGATACGCATCAGGCGGTTGATGGTTTCGACCATATGTACCGGAATGCGAATGGTGCGCGCCTGATCGGCGATGGCGCGGCTGATCGCCTGCCGAATCCACCACGTCGCATAGGTGCTGAACTTAAAGCCTTTGGTATGGTCGAACTTTTCCACCGCGCGCAGCAGACCGATATTGCCTTCCTGAATGAGGTCGAGGAAGTTAATGCCGCGCCCCATGTAGCGTTTGGCTACGCTGACCACCAGCCGCAGGTTCGCGCGTGTGAGCGCCTCGGTGGCGATCACGCTGCGCTGTTCGATCATGTCAAAGGTCTGCGGCAGGTCGTCAATCGCCTCTTCGTCCGCATACAGCTTCGCCAGAAACTCTTTGGTTGGGGGCAGTTCGCCGTGTTCCTTATAATACTGGCGAATGTACATCTGCTCGTTAAAGGGAATGAGGTACATCGCCTGTGCCAGACTGAAGATGCGCTTCGCCAGTTCCGTCCACGGCTCGTCGCGCCCCCAATCGCGCTGTGAAAGGTAGGTACGGATGTACGACTCGCCGTTGATGTCCCAGCTTTCGGTAATCATCTGCACTTCGTCAATAATCTGGCGCAGATCAGGCGGCTGCACTTTGAAGGCGGGCGCACCATCAACAATGTCTTCCCAATTGCGGCGAACGTATTCATAAGCACGCTCGACCACCCGCGCCGGGTCGGGCAGGCCATCCTGATGACCGTTATCCACCGCTGAGAGCGAGTCCATGATGGACTGAAGCAGATGCTCGACCGCTACATGAATGCTCAGCCATGTTTCGCGGTTCGTATCCAGCAGCGGCACATGGCCGATCTCTTTGAGGTACATGCGTACCGGATCATCCGCCAGCCCGGCGACTTCCAGTTCCGCGCTCTCGTCCTCAAAGTCGTCTTCAAGATCGTCCAGTTCCTCTTCCTCTGGCTCGTCCAGCGCGGTCAGCATATCGCCCGTCTTACGCCGTTTGCCAGCGCTGACCGGCATATCGCTGTCATCGTCGTCCAGTTCTTCATCCATCTCGAAGTCGTCGTTATCGCTCATCTCGGCCAGCTTTTTCGGCGGCTTCTCTGGGGTGTTTTTGGTTTTTCGTGCCATGATTTTTCGCCTTTATCTACAAGCAGACAGGGAAGATGAGAGACGCGCCCGCGCCCCTCCCGGACTCACGACAGGGTTTTTGCTTGCCGCTGTAATTCCTCATCAATAAAACGCTTCGCGCGAATGGATAACTTGATCTGGAGATTAATGTCGCTGGCGATGTCGTTTTCAGCTTCGGCCAGCAGGAAATACAGGTCTTCCCGCTCGCGCAGTAAGCGCTGGCTGCGTAAATAAAGCGCGTTGCGGGTGAGTTCTGTTTTTAAGTCAGCCGACACAGCGTTCTTCAGCACCACGCCCAGATCAGCCGAAAGGCCGTGCCGCAGGCGCGGGCGCAGCACTTCCAGCGCGCCAGCCAGAATCGCATCCATCACAGCCCGCAGGCCAGCGTCGAGGTTTTCGCGCAGATGGGCCAGCGGCTCCAGATCATCCTGTTCCAGCGCAGACTGGTAAGCCACCATCAACGCGCGGTACTCGCCCTGAATAAAGTCGCTGTCGCAAAAATCGGCCAACGGCCCTTGCAGCAGCGCCTCGTCATCCGCTGCCAGCTCGCGGAACTTGCGATTGACATGGTACAACAAATCCGGCTGTTGGAACAGTGCGCTTAGACACTGCGCCTCACACTGTGTCGTGCTGCCCCTGTGGCGCAGCGGCGCGACCGCCTTTGCCAGCGCCTGCGGGTTAATGTCCAGCACGTCCTCATCTGAGGCATCCGGCGGCATGAACGCCTCGTCGTAATCCGGCGGGGGGAAATCCGGCGGTTCGCTGGTGTGTGATGGCGCGGGGCGGCGGGGCGGGGTCGCCCGCTCAATACGCACCTGCTCATCTGCCCAGCGCAGCAGGTCACGCTCTGCAATACGCAGGCGCAGCGCCAGCTTTTGCAGGTTGTCGCGCTGGTAGAGGTTATTCTCCGACGCGATCAAAACAGGCAGCACCCGGCGCGCGACCGCTTCCCGCTCCTGCACCGTCGCGTTGGCTGGCAAGGCAGCGGCCTCGGCATTAATCACATAATCGGCTACTGGCACCGCCTCGGCGATCAACTTACCCCAAAGTTCTGGTGACTCGCGGATGAGATCATCAGGGTCTTTCGCGCCGGGCGTTTGCAGGATGCGAATATCCACCGCCAGCTTGCCGGTGTAGTCGGCCTGAAGCGCCTGCCGCGCCACTTCCAGACTGCGCATGGTGGCGTTCTGCCCGGCGGAGTCGGAGTCCAGCGCGAGGATGATCTTATGGGCATAACGTGGGGTGAGCAGCCCAAGCTGCGCCTCGGTCAGCGCGGTTCCCATCTGCGCGACCACGTTCGTAAACCCGGCCTGATGCGCCTGCAGCGCGTCCATATAGCCTTCGACGATGATGGCCGTCTCGCTGTCGCGGATGGCGCGTTTGGCGGCATCCAGCCCGTACAGGGTGCGGCTTTTATCGAACAGCGGCGTTTGCGGTGAATTGAGGTATTTGGGGTTGTCGTCTGCGGCCAGCGCCCGCGCGCCAAAGCCGATCACCCGCCCGCGCTCATCGCGGATGGGGATTACAAGCCGGTTGCGGAAGTAATCGTAAACGCGGCCTGTGTCGTCGTTGCGCCGCGCCAGCCCGACCTCTACGGCGAGGTCATCTTCGTAGCCCAACTGCCGCAGGTGATCGAGCGTGCTGCTCCAGCCATCGGGCGCGTAACCGATGGCGTAAGTGGCGATAGTCTGGTCATTAAAGCCGCGCTTCTCGCGGGCGTAGGCCAGTACGTCCGGCGCGTTTTGCAGTTGCTCGTGGTAAAAATCAGCAGCGGCCTGCATGACCGCGCGCAGCACGTCCAGATGCTCGGCACGTTCCCGCTGCGCCGGGGTCTGCTGCTCGACCTCTACCCCGGCCAGTTTGCCCAGTTCGCGCAGCGCCTCCGGGAATGCCCAGCCGTGATACTTCATGGCGAAGGAGAAGATGTCGCCCCCCTCGCCACAAGCCCCGAAGCACCGCCAGGACTGCGTATCGGGATTGACCGAGAAGCTTGGCGTTCGTTCATTGTGAAACGGGCAGCAGGCTTTAAACGTCCGCCCGGCTTTCTTCAGCGGCGCGTACTGTTGTATGTAGTTGACAATATCAAGACGGGCTTTGATCTCGTCGGTGGCCGACATCGCGGTTTCGTCCCCTGACCCCTGCATGAGCATTATATATATGAACAACGGGACATGCAACTTACAATCCCCTGAATTCACGAAGAATTCAGGAGGGCTAACTATAGAGACAAACAACGCCTGCCGACACCCCACTTTTGGGGGAAACAGGGCAGGCGTTTTGGCTAGGGCGAAACGCGAGACAGGCTAGAACCCGCTTAACTCGCTGAGGTCAGCACGTCCCTGCTGCATCGCGCCGATGGCTTGGAGCAGGGCAAGGCGATTGCGGCGCAGCGCCTCGTCCGGCGCGTTGACCAGCACATGATCGAAGAAGGCGGTCACGGCGGGCAGCATCGGCTCGAAGGCGCGCAGGAAGCCGCCCACATTATCATCCGGGTTCAGGCGGGCAGCGGCGGCCTGATAAGCAGCGTAGAGCGCCTGCTCCTGCGGCTCGGCCAGCGCGTCCGGATTGACCGTGTATCGCTCAGATTCGGCGCGCGTGATGCGTACACAGCGGGCGAAGCCATCCAGCAGCGGTGTCCAGTCCGGGCGGCTGACCCATTCGCTTAACTGGCGCACGCCCACCAGCGCGCGGTGCGGATTGGCGCTCTGCTCGGCCAGCACCGCTGCGATGACATCCGGCTGCCAGTCCTGCTCCCCCAACCACACGCGCAAGCGCCCGGCGATAAACTCCAGTACCTGCTGCTGCGCCTCCGGCGTGACGCTCACGGGCTGGGCAGCGGCCACCAACTCTACCGCCTGCCGCAAGTCCATATCGAGCGCTTTATCAGCCAGAATCTGGATGATGCCCAGCGCGGCACGGCGCATCCCGTAGGGGTCAGCGGTTGAACGTGGGGCCAGCCCCACCCCGAACAGGCCAACAAGGCTGTCGAGACGGTCGGCCAGCGCCAGCAGCGTTCCGGCAGGGCTGGCGGGCAGTTGGTCGTCTGCCGAGCGCGGCAGCCAATGCTCATAGATCGCGTCGGCCACGTCTGGCGGATAGCCGCCCAGCAGCGCGTACTCGCGCCCCATCGCCCCTTGCAGCGAGGTCATCTCGACGACCATCTGCGTAGCGAGGTCGGCCTTCGCCAGATGCGCCGCCCGCTGCGCGATGCCGATCACCGTCGCGTCGAAGTTGAGCAGCTTGCCCAGCGGCTCTACCAGACCAGCCACCCGCTGGTTTTTGTCGAGCATGGAGCCGAGCTTTTCCTGAAAGGTGAGCGTCCCCAGCCGGGGCAGAAATTCGTCCAGCGGCTTCTGTACGTCTTCCTTATAGAAGTAGTCTGCGTCGGCAAAGCGCGCCCGCAAGACCTGTTCGTTGCCATGAACGACGTTTTCAAGGTGTTTGCTGTCACCATTACGCACCGCGATGAAGTACGGCAGCAGGTGGCCGTTCTCGTTTTCAACGGCGAAATAGCGCTGGTGCTTGCGCATGACCGTTACCAGCACCTCACGCGGCAGCGCGAGATACCGCTCCTCAAAGCGCCCCAGAAAGGCGGTTGGCCTTTCGACAAGGTTGGTCACCTCGTCCAGCAGCGCCGGGTCGTCCGGGATGCGCCCGCCGACCTCCTGCGCCAGCGTGGTAATCTGCCGGACGATTTCTTCGCGCCGCGCCTGATGGTCAAGCAGGATGTGGTCGGCCTCAAGCTGCTGGTGATAATCCGCCGCGTTTTTCACCACGCGCTCTGGCGAGCCGTAAGGCCGCAGCCCGCGTGAGATGTTCCCGCTGGCGATTCCGGCATAAGCAAAGGGGATCACCGCCTCGCCGAACAGCGCGACCAGCCAGCGAATCGGTCGGGGGAAGGTGGTGTTTGTGGCGTTCCAGCGGATGGTCTTGCCGAAGTTGAGGTCGGCGATCAGTTGGGGCAGCGCCTCGGCCAGCACTTCTGTCGCCGGGCGGCCAGCAATTTTGACCAGCGCCGTCACGTATTCACCGCCGTCTATCTGCTGCACCTGCAAAGCCTCGACACTGATCCCCCTGCCCCGCGCGAAGCCTTCGGCGGCTTTGGTCGGCTTGCCGTCCGCGTCAAAGGCGCGGCTGGCGGGCGGCCCTTTCTCAAGGGTTTCCAGATCATCCTGACGCGGCGCGACGTTTTTAGCGTGCAGCGTCAGACGACGTGGTGTCGCGTAAACCTGCACCCCCTCATGCGCGAGGCGCAGTTCGGTAAACAGTGTATCTCCCGCTGCGCGTAACTGCGCGAGCGCGGCATCCACATCTCCGGCGGGCAGTTCTTCCACGCCGACCTCCAGCAGCACATCAGCGGGCGCGGCGGGCGCGGGCGGCATCACGGCGGGGGATTGCAGCGGCGGGGCATCCCACATCGGGTTATGAATCGGATAGCCGAGCGCCTCGCGCTGTTCCACAAAGGCGCGGGCGATGTCGCGCGTCATATCGCGCATCCGGCGGAAGTAGGTCGCGCGTTCGGTCACACCAATCGCGCCGCGCGTGTCCAGCACGTTAAACAGGTGGCTGCACTTCAGCACATAATCATAAGCGGGAATCACCGCGCCCGCCGCTAACGCGCGTTTATGCTCGCTTTCGTAAGTGTCGTAAACCTGCTTCAGGCCATCTACATCGGCAATCTCGAAGTAATAACGGCAGTGTTCAATCTCGGCCTGCCGGAAGATGTCGCCGTAGGAAAGATCGCCCAACCACTGCATATCCCATACCGCGTCCTTGTTTTGCAGCGCCAGCACGATACGCTCAATGCCGTATGTGATCTCAACCGATACCGGGTCGAGTTCCAGCCCGCCCGCCTGCTGGAAGTAGGTGTACTGGGTGATCTCCTGCCCGTTGAGCCAGACCTCCCAGCCCAACCCCCACGCGCCCAGCGCCGGGCTTTCCCAGTTGTCCTCGACAAAGCGAATGTCCTGTTCGCGCGGGTTCAGGCCGAGCGCTTCCAGTGATTGCAGGTAAAGCTCCTGCGGGTTGCCGGGGTCGGGCTTGAGGATGACCTGATACTGGTAGAACATCTGCATCCGGTTCGGGTTCTCGGCATAGCGGCCATCGTCCGGGCGCACGCTCGGCTCGACATAGGCCACGCGCCACGGCTCTGGCCCCAGCACACGCAGCAGCGTCGCCGGGTTGCCTGTGCCAGCACCAAGCTGGATGTTGTAGGGATTCCAGATCACACAGCCCTGCGCCGCCCAGAATTCATGCAGTTTGAGAATGACCTGCTGATAGTTCAGTGGTTGTGTCATGTGCTGTCCTGATGGGTGTTTATCCGGTGGTAATGGCGTGTATTATAGAGGCAGAGCATCAGATTGGCGAGGGGTGTTCAGCAACCCATCCACTAATTGCGGCGTACAGCGATTCTGATTGCAGCATTAAGAATATGTGCCGCCGCGCAACCCCGACGCTTAAAGCGTGTTATGGATAGTAATATGAAAGCACCCTGGAAACGACGAATTGACGCGCCAGACCTGAGCGCGCTGCCCGACACCGAACTCGTAGAACTGGCGAAGGACAGCCAGGAAGCCTTTGGCGTTCTTTACGAGCGTTATGTCGGCAAAATTTACAACTATGTCTATTACCGCACCGGCAACCACCACGACGCGGAAGACCTGACGGCGATGGTGTTTTACCGGGCGATGGGGCATATCGAGAGCTACACCGAGCGCGGTGTGCCTTTTCAGGCGTGGTTATACCGCATCGCGCATAATCTGGTCGCCAACTGGCACCGTGATCGGGGGCGGCGCAAGATCATCGCGCTGGAGGAGTTTGTTGGCACGGGGTCGCAAAGCGACGCGCCCGATACCCACGCGGAAGACGAAGAGGAACGCGATATTCTGCTGCGGATTATCCGCCGCCTGCCAGAAGAGCGCCAGCAGCTTCTTATTCTGAAGTTTATTGAGCATCTTTCCAACGCCGAAATCGGGGAAATTATGGGGCGGACGGAAGGCGCGATCAAATCCCTCTACCACCGCACACTGATTGCGCTGCGCGAGGAACTGGAATTATATGAGGCCGGCCACACTGGCCGTCAGCAAAGCAGGGAAGGCTAAACAATTACTATGGCTTACTCAAATCAGAGCGACCTCCAGGACCTGCTCGCCGCCGTGACCGACGCGCTGCTGGCCGAGGACAAGCACCTCGACCATGTTCTGCGCCAGTATAACACCTCGCCGCAGCAGGCCGCCGGGTTTATCATGCTGATCCAGCGCTTGCAGCGGACTCTGGTGGGGGTACAGCCGTCCAAGCGCTTTGTGCGCCGCCTGAAGCAGGACCTGATCGCCATCGAGCAGTATAACGTCATCACGCGGGTGCGCCGCCTGCCTGCCCGTGTCCAGATTGCGGCTGGCATCGCGCTGATCGCCGGGTTTATGCTCATCTCGCGCCGCCGCGTTCATGACCTGCGTATGGCACAGGAAGCCGCCGCGCAATAATAAACGGCCAGCAAACGGCGTGTGCCACCGCGCACAAAACACCTTGAAAACCAGTGACCTGCGCGCTTGACAGTTCGCCCTGTGCTGTATTATAATACTCGTTCGCATACCTTCAGATATTTGTCTCTATTTAATGGGACTAATTCTGCTACAGCAAGTTTGTCATATCCTCGACTTTTCAGGGAGGCGGTATAACGCGCTCCCCTGTATACATTATATAGCCCCTATCACCTCTTTTTATCGTCGGCGGAATTCAGGAGCGATGTATCGTGCAATTACGAGACCATGTTAAGAACTACGCCCGGACTCCCGATGTGCAGGCTTTGCCGTCGCTCATTGAAGTCCAACTGCAATCGTTCAAGTGGTTTTGCGAGCAGGGACTGGCCGAACTGTTCGATGAAATCAGCCCTATTGAAAGTTTTAACGGTCAGCTAAAGCTCTACCTGCCGGGCAACAGCCGGGAAGCCCAGGAGTTAGGGTTGAGCTACTGGTTTGAAGAACCGAAGTACAGCGAAGAAATCTGCCTGGAGCGCGATATGTCGTTCTCCGCGCCGCTGTATGTACGGGTGGCGCTGGTCAACCGCGAGGCGGGTGAAGAAGTCGTGATCTCCGACATCTTCATGGGCGACTTCCCGCTGATGACCGAAAAAGGCACGTTTATCATCAACGGTACGGAGCGTGTGGTCGTCAGCCAGTTGATTCGCTCGCCCGGCGTGTACTTCGACGCGGAAGAAGACCGCACCACCGGACGACGCATGGCAAACGCCAAGCTGATCCCTGATCGCGGCGCGTGGATGGAATTTGAGACGCGCAAGAGCGATTACCTGACAATTAAATTCAACCGCAAGCGCACCGTCCCGGTGACGATCCTGCTGCGCGCGCTGGCGGCGGTGAACGACGGGATGCCGGATGACCTGTCCCCGGTGAAGACCGGCAGCGATGAAGAACTGCTGGCGCTTTATGCCCACGTGGACACCGACCCCGACCGCCCTTACATTGTGAGCAGCATCAAGAACGAGCCTGCGTGGGAACTGAAGAAAGACCAGACGCTTGCCCAGGCGGCGCTGATCGAGTTCTACCGCCGGATGCGCCCCGGCGACCCGCCCACGCTGGATAACGCGCGCGATTATCTGGAAAGCCAGCTTTTCGACCAGCGCCGTTACGACCTTGAGCGCGTGGGGCGTTATAAGCTGAACCAGCGCCTGCAGATTGACCGGGTGATGCCACGCAGCGTGCGTACCGTCACCAAGATGGATATTGTGAAGGTGGTCGAGCGTATGATCGCCATCAACAATAATCAGGCGAACCCGGATGATATTGACCATCTCGGCAATCGCCGGGTGAAAACCGTCGGCGAGCTGATCCAGAACAAGCTGCGCATCGGCCTGCGCCGGACAGAGCGCGT
>CAZJSU010000138.1:5632-9625 GCA_964548765.1 uncultured Anaerolineaceae bacterium | reverse complement strand
ATGACGACTTCGGAATCCCCGGTATCAAGAACTTCACCTACTGCCGCTGCCTACCAACGACGGCGCTGGATGGCTGGCCCGGCGTTCCGCGAAAATATTACGGGCTGGCTGTTCGCCTTACCGTCTGTTGTGCTTATCTTCATCTTCGGCATTTTCCCCATCGGTTACGCCGCCTATATGAGCCTGCACAACTGGCGCATCCGTCAGGGCGCGTCGTTCTGCCCGCCGGAAGTCGGCGGCGACCTGCTGGCGTATGTCGGCGGCTGTCTGGAGCAGTACCGCGCCAATATCATCGGCGATTGGGGCGGCGCGGGGCTGTTCGCGCTGGGCTTCGGCCTGCTGCTGGGCGCGTATTTCTTCTGGATGCGCGCGTTCAAAGAGCGTGACGGCGCGGCCTTCCTGCTGCTGCGGGTCGGCCTGACGCTGGCGATCATCGCCCTCAGCTTCGCGGTCATCATGTACGGCTATAACATGATGATCGGGGCGCTGCGCCCGCGTGAGCAGGATTTCCTGCGCGGGCTGCAAATCACGTTTTATTACGCCATCGGCAGCATCCCCCTTCAGCTTGGGTTGGGGCTGGTGCTGGCCTATGTGCTGAACAGCAAAATTCGCGGCAAGGAAACCTTTCGCGTCATCTTCTTCCTGCCCTACGTCACGCCCACTGTGGCCGCCGCCGTCGTCTTCAGCATCATCTTCAGCGGGCGCGACACCTCGCTGGCAAACCAGTTCATGACCGCTATGGGCTTCGATGTCCAGCGCTGGCTTTCTGAGCCGCGCCCGTTCGTGAACGCGCTGTTCGGCTGGAATTTGCAGGGCTTCCTCGCGGGGCCGAGCATGGCGCTGGTGACGGTCATCATTCTGGGTGTGTGGACGTACACAGGCTATAACGCGGTGATCTTCATGGCCGGGCTGGGCAACATCCCGCGCGACCTGTACGAAGCGGCTTATGTGGACGGGGCAAGCGAGTGGAACATCTTCCGCTATATCACCCTGCCGCTGCTTTCCCCGATCACCTTTTACCTGTCCATCCTCGGCTTTATCGGCACGTTTACCGCGTTCAACACGCTGTACGTCATGCGACGGCCAGAATCACAGGGGACGTTGAACACGTCCGCGCTGGTGATCTTCGACACCTTCCGCGCGCAAAACCGCTGGGGCGAGGCGGCGGCGCAGGCCATCGTCCTGATGCTGATCGTGCTGGCGCTGACACAGGTGCAGCGCAGCCTGTTCGGGAAGCGAGTGTTTTATGGCTAATATCACCTACGAACAAGCGACCACGCAGCGGCAGAGCAGCTTTCCCTGGCGCAGATACGCCGGGCGGGTGGCGCTGTACGTCCTGCTGATTGTGTCCGGCTTTATCGCGATGGTGCCGTTTCTGTGGATGCTCTCCACCTCACTGATGACGCTGGGCGAAACACAGGTGCGCCGCTGGCTGCCCGCGAACCCGCAGTTCGGGAATTATGTCGAGGCATGGAACGAGGCGCTTTTCAGCCGTTACTTTCTCAATAGCTGCATCATCACGGCGGTCACGATCGCCGGGCTGCTGTTTGTGACCATCACGGCGGCGTATGCCTTCGCGCGCATCAAGTTCTGGGGGCGCAATTTCCTGTTTACCATGCTGCTCATCACGCTGATGATCCCGGAAGCGGTGACGCTCATCCCCAATTATCTGGTCGTCGCCGGGCAGATTTTCCCGCTGCCCAAAACGCTGGATGCCGCGCCGTTCTTCACGTGGCAGTTGGGCAATTCGTGGATAGACACGCTGCCCGCGCTGACGGTGCCGTTTATGGGCAGCGCCTTCAGCATCTTTTTGCTGCGCCAGTTCTTCGCGCAGGTGCCGAACGAGTTGTGGGATGCCGCGCGCATTGACGGCGCGAATCATGTGCGCTTCCTGCTGCAAATCATGCTGCCCATCAGCCGCGCGCCCATTATGACGGTGACGCTGCTGACGTTCATCGCGTCGTGGAATGCGTTCCTGTGGCCGCTGATCGTCACCAACGACGACCGCTGGCGGCCTATCACGGTCGGCCTGTATCGCTTTACCAACGAGGCTGGCACACAGATACACCTGCTCATGGCGGGGTCGCTGATTACCATCCTGCCTATTCTGGTGATCTATTTTCTGACACAGAAGACGTTCACCGAAGGGATCGCAACGACCGGGTTGAAGGGTTAACCCTCATCCCCGGCCCCGTTCCATTTATGGAGCGGGGAGTTTTGTAGGGACGCGATACGTCGCGTCCGTGATGTGAAATACAACTCAAGGAAACGGCGGCCTGTGCAGGCCGGGTTTTAGGGGGAGTGTGCCGCGCAGGCGCACAAAACCCCTTGCAAGAGCGTTATCGTTTGTTGTCCTTACAGGAGGCAGAGAACAGGTATGTTCCGTAAATTCAGTCTGTTATTGGTGTTCGCCGTCCTTGCGATGAGTCTGGTCGGCGCATCACTGGCACAGGAAGACCCCTATGCAGATGTAGACCCTACAGGCGCTTCGGTGGTCTTCTGGCACCAGCACAGCGGCGCGCGTGAAGAGCAGCTCGCCGAGATCGTCAGCACATTTAATGAAAACAACGAATGGGGCATCACGGTTGAGGCGATCAATCAGGGTGGCTACGACGATATCTACAACCGGGTAACGACCAGCCTCGCGGGGGGTGGCGAAGACCTGCCGGAACTGGTCGTCGCTTATGGCAACCAGGCCGCCACTTACCACGTCAACGAAGGTCTGATTGACATGAACCCGCTGGTGAACAGCCCGACATGGGGGCTGACCGAAGAGGAAAAGGCCGACTACTTCCCCGGCTTCTACAATGCCGACGTGTTCCCACAGTTCGATGATGTTCGCCTCGGCTTCCCGCCCAACCGCTCGATGGAAGTGATGTATTACAACGTTGACTGGCTAAGCGAACTGCGCGAAGCAGGCGCGGTCAGCTTCGACGGCCCGCCGACCACGCCGGAGCAGTTCCGCGAGGCCGCCTGTGCCGCCACCGCGAACCCCTTCAGCGGCGCGACCACCGACACCGCCTCCATCGGCTACCAGCTTAGCACCGATGCCTCGCGCTATGCGAGCTGGGTGTTTGCTTTCGGCGGCGACATCTACGACCCCGAGGCCAACCAGTACACGCTCAACAGCCCCGCCGCTGTCGAGGCCGTGACGTTCATCAAGAGCCTGTTCGAGGAAGGCTGCGCGGGTGAAATCTTCGAGGACTTCGGCGACCAGACCAACTTCGCCAACGGCGCGACGCTGTTCACCGTCGGCTCCAGTTCCGGGATGCCCTTCTACCGCAGCGCCATTGAAGAAGGCGCGAACTTCACGTGGAGCGTGGACGCTATCCCGCACACCACCGAAGAACCCGTTCAGAACCTCTACGGCGCGAGCGTGAGCATCCCCAAGAGTACGCCAGAGCAGGAACTGGCCGCGTGGCTGTTCGTGAAGTATTACACCACGCCGGAAGTGCAGGCGGAGTGGGGCCTGGCGAGCAACTACTTCCCGGTGCGCGCCAGCAGCGCCGAAAGCCTGACGGACTACTTCGCGCAGGACCCGGCCTACGAGACAGCGTTTAACCTGCTGCCCTTCACAAAGGCCGAGCCGTCCGTCCCCGGTTATGACCCGGTGCGCGAGGAAATCGCCAGCGTCATGGCCGCCATCGTGACCGGGCAGGACACCCGCCCGATTGAGGAAATCCTCACGGAACTGAACGAGTTTGCCAACGAAGAACTGGCGCTCGCATCAGAAGCGATGTAACCCTGTTCAACCGTAGGGGCGCAGCGGTGCTGCGCCCCTTTTGATTCATAAGGTTGCGTTGGGGGTTAGGTGGTTTTAGCAGAGGTCGGCGGACGGCATGAAATGCCGTCCCTACATCGGCTATATGTAGGGGCGGGTTTGAAACCCGCCCGTGACACCTCACCCCGCCTGACCTGCGGGAGGGTCACAGACCCTCCCCTACACAAGTCGAAGGTTTTACAATTACGCCAGCGGCAGCGTGAAGTGAAACA
>CAZJSU010000138.1:0-5532 GCA_964548765.1 uncultured Anaerolineaceae bacterium | reverse complement strand
GTCAGGCCGATGCCGCTGCCGCCGCTGCTGCGCGCGCGCGAACGGTCTACGCGGTAGAAGCGCTGGAACACCTGCACCAGATCATCCGCCTCCAGCCCGACTCCGGTATCGCGCACCGAAAAGCGCACCGCGTCGGCCTCGCGTGTCAGGCTGATGCTCACGCTGCCGCCGGGGGAAGTATATTGCAGCGCGTTGCCCAGCAGGTTGAGCAGCACCTGTCCGGCGCGGTCGGGGTCGGCACAGACGGCGGGCAGCAGCGGCGGAATCTGCCTGTGCAGCGCGACCTCTTTGCCCGAAAACTGCGGCTGCAACCGCTCGACTGCGGTATTGACCAGCGCCGCCGGGTCACAGGCGACCGGGTGAATGTCTGGCAGGCCAGCCTCGGCCTTCGAGATTTCCTGCAAGTCGCGCACCAGCCGCTGCAAACGCTCCGCCTCGCGGTAGACCAGATGAAAGGTTTCCGGCGTGGGCGCGATCACGCCATCCTCCAACCCTTCCATATAGCCCTTGACGCTGGCAAGCGGGGTCTTGAGTTCGTGGCTGATGTCGGCCATCAACTGGCGGCGCGTGTTTTCCGTATCGGCCAGCGCCTGCGCCATGCGGTTGAAGTTGTGCGCCAGTTCGCTGATCTCGTCGTCACCGCTGACCACCAGCCGCCGGTCGTAATGCCCGCCCGCGATGTCCTGACTGGCATCGGCCACCGCGCGCAGGCGGCGTGTGATGCGGCGGCTCATCCACCAGCTAATCGCCACCGTGCTGAGTATGGCGACCCCGCCCGCCACCAGCACCGCCTGATTAATCGCCATCCGCAGGTCGTCGAACAGCAGGATCGGGCTGGTGGTTTCCTCGCGCTCGATGAAGTAAGGCCGCCCATAACGCCAGACGACATCCACCTTCGAGATTTCCAGAAAGGCCGACGGCGCGACATAAGCGGTCAGCCCGGCCAGCAGGCCAATGCTCACCAGCACAACGATGAGATACGATAGGAATAACTTCGCCCGCAGCTTCATCAGCCCTCGCCTCCGAACTTATAACCCACCCCGCGCACGGTATGCAGATACTGCGGGTTGGCCGGGTCTGCTTCCAGTTTTTGCCGGATATGACCGATATGCACATCCACCACGCGCTCGTCGCCGTAGAAGTCGTAACCCCATACCTTCTCGATCAACTGCTCACGGCTGAGGACCATGCCCCGATGCGCCGCCAGCAGCTTGAGCAGCTTAAATTCCAGCGCGGTCAGGTCAATACGTTCATCCCCGCGCCACACCTCGTAACGCTGGCTGTCAATACGCAGGTCGCCGATGGTCAGCACGGCATCATCGGCGGCGCTGGTGCTGCGCCCACGCCGCAGGATGGCCTTCACTCGTGCCACCAGTTCGCGCGGGCTGAAGGGTTTGGTCAGGTAATCGTCCGCGCCAATCGTCAGGCCGACCACGCGGTCGGGTTCTTCAGAGCGCGCGGTGAGCATCAGCACGTAGACCTCAGACTCGCGGCGGATGTCGCGCAGCAGGTCGAAGCCGTCCATGCCCGGCAGCATCACGTCCAGAATGACCAGTTCAGGGCGATGGCGGCGAAACATCGCCAGCCCCTGCGGCCCGTCCAGCGCGGTGTACACGGTGTAGCCCTCGGCCTCCAGATAGGCTTTTACCAGATTGCGAATGTTTTCTTCGTCATCCACGACGAGAATGCTGGTCATACGAATCACCCCTCGCTGTCTGTCCTATCCTTATTTTACCGTAGCACAGCGCCGCCTTCGCCTGCGGCTCAGCCAGCATTGATCTACTGCTCACAACCTTTTCACGGCAGATTAGCGGGCTTCTCACTTTAAATCATTAGGCTTGGATATTGCGTGTTACGGACGCGCGGCTTGTCCGTCGAGCGCTACGGATTGCGTAGGGGAAGGTCTGTGACCCTCCCGCAGAGGCATGGCGAGGTGAGGTTTCACAGGCGGGTTTCAAACCCGCCCTACACATAGCCGATGTAGGGATGGCATTTCACGCCGTCCGCTGACAAAAACACCCGATAAAACGAACGTCAACACAACTTAACGAAATACACAGGAGCAAAAGTATGCGTAAGTCTTTGTGGGTTTTACTGGTAGCGGTTCTGGCGGTTTTTGCCATCACTCCCGCCCTGGCACAGGATCAGACCATCGCCGACATCGTGGTCAGCTCGGCCACAGGCGACACACCACAGTTCACGACGCTGCTGGCCGCCGTGCAAGCCGCAGACCCGTCGGTACTGGAAACACTTTCCGACCCCGATCAGCAGTTGACCGTGTTCGCGCCGACGGATGAAGCCTTCGCCCAACTGTCCGAGTTCCTGGGCGCGGAGCAGTTCGACGCGATTCTGGCTGCCCCGGCCACGCTGTCCAGCATCCTGACCTTTCATGTCGTGCCGGGGGTATACACGGCGGACGACGTACAGACCGCGCTGGACGTGAACGAAGGCCAGACCGTCACCCTGCCGACGCTTAACGGCCAGTATCTCGACATCTCCGGCGCGACCAGCGGCAATATCCTCATCAACGGCGCGCCGCTCAACATGGAGATGGTGGACATACAGGCCAGCAACGGCGTGATCCACGTGATTGACGCGGTCATCACGCCGGATGACCGCACAATCGCCGATATTCTGGTGGAGTCAGCCGGGGCGGAAACGCCGGAGTTCAGCACCTTACTGGCGGCGGCGCAGACAGCCGATCCGTCTGTGCTGGAAACTCTCGCCAACCCGGACGCGACGCTGACCGTGTTCGCGCCGACAGACGCGGCCTTTAACGCGCTCGGTGATGAAACGCTGGCGGCGGTGCTGGCCGACCCGGCGGTACTCACCAATGTACTGCTGTATCATGTCGTGCCAGACGACGCTTACTACAGCGGCGACCTTAACGCCGAGCTGTGGCGCGATATACGCGAGATGGAGGCGGCGGAAACCACCCCAGAAGCCACTGCTGAGGCGACGATGGAGGCCACCGACGACATGACGATGGGCGTATGGGGCGCGAGGTCTATGCAACTGACCACCGCGCAGGGCGCGCCGTTAACGATAACCCTGGGCGAGGATCGCCGCGTGACCATCAACGGCGCGAGCTTCGTCGTCACCGATATTGACGCGGTAAACGGCGTGATCCACGTGATTGACGCGGTGCTGCTGCCCCCGGAAACCGAATAACCATCCCCCTTTATATACCTGTAGGGGCGCAGCGGTGCTGCGCCCTTTTCGCTTAAGCCTCTTCAGCAGGCTGGGCTTTTCCTCAGCCGGGTGATTTTAACCTGCGGTGGAAATTCAGCCTCCTCCCTAAGCCCGAAACACAAGCTGGACATATGTACAGTCGAAAATCTGTTCTTATGCGCGTTCTCCCTGTCCGCATTTTGCCGGAGAATGAACTTGTTGCCTGAGCATGGCTGCTGGCTGACTCCACGCCAGTGAAGCAGCGCTCGCGCCTTACAAAACCAAAGGCACAGGACAGGAAGGGAGAACTGAAATGGCACACCAAATCAATGCTGAAGCCGCGCTGGAAATGATTTCCGTTCCACAACTGCGGGCTGCTGTGCGCGGCCAGGTCATCACCCCGCAGGACGCAGAGTACGACGAAGCGCGTACCGTGTTTTACGGCGGCATTGACCGCCACCCAGCGGTGATTGTACAAGTCGCGGACGCGGCAGATGTCGCGCGGGTAGTCACTTTCGCCCGCGAAAACGGAGCAGAACTGGCCGTCCGCAGCGGCGGCCACAGCATGGCCGGACACGGCGTTTCGGAAGGGGGCATCGTCATTGACCTCGCCCGGATGAAGGGGTTGGAGATTGATGTTGAGGGGCGCACCGCATGGGCCGAGGCCGGGCTGACGGCGGGCGAATATACCGAGGCGGCAGGCGCGCACGGGCTGGCGACCGGCTTCGGTGATGCTGGCTCGGTCGGCATTGGCGGCATCACACTGGGGGGCGGGGTCGGCTTTTTGGTACGCAAACACGGCCTGACCATTGACAGCCTGCTGGCCGCCGAGATCGTGACCGCCGACGGCCAGATACGCCACATTGACGACGACAATCACCCCGATCTGTTCTGGGCGATTCGCGGCGGCGGCGGTAATTTCGGTGTCGTCACCCGCTTTAAGTTCCGGTTGCAGCCAGTGGATACCATCGTGGGCGGCACGCTCATCCTGCCCGCCAGCCCGGCCATCCTGCGCGATTTTGTCGCGGCGGCAGAGGCCGCGCCCGAAGAACTCTCGACGATTGGCGCGGTGATGATCGCCCCGCCGATGCCCTTTATCCCCGCCGAGCATCACGGCCAGTTGGTCACGATGATTATGCTGGTCTACGCCGGGGATGTCGAAGCGGGCGAACGCGCTGTCGCGCCGTTCCGCGCGCTGGCGACCCCGCTTGCGGATATGGTCAGGCCGATGGCTTATACAGAGATGTATCCGCCGGACGATGAAGGTGAGGCATATCACCCGGTCGCCGCCATACGCACCATGTTTCTGGACACCTTCGGCCAGCGCGAGGTGGATACCGTCTTTGAACACCTGCGCGCGGCCACAGGGCAGATGTCCGTCATGCAGATTCGCGCGCTCGGCGGGGCGATGGCGCGTGTCCCGGCGGAAGCGACCGCCTTCGCCCACCGTACCCGGCGCTTTATGGTCAACGTCGCCGCGCTGTACCAGAATGCAGACGACGCGCCAGCGCAGGAAGCGTGGGTCAGTGACTTTGCGGCGGCGCTGCGGCAGGACAGCATGGGCGCTTATGTGAACTTCCTCGGTGACGAAGGCGCGGCGCGTGTCCGCGAGGCGTATCCGGGCGCGACATGGGATCGGCTGGCGGCGGTCAAGGCACGCTACGACCCGACCAACCTGTTCCACGTCAACCAGAACATCACGCCCGCCGCATCATAATCCATACACAAAACCTGTAGGGGCGCAGCGCTGCTGCGCCCTTTTTGCTTGGCACAACAGGGTTTCATATGGCATCTCACCGTTACGCATAATATATTGGAGCAGACCGTACACAAAGGGATAGGGCTGTGATCTTCAGCAAAGAGCGAGACCCCCGCTTAATTACCGTGCGTCGCGGCGGCACGCTGCTGGACGCGCATCACCACCTGCTTGCGCTGTGGGCGGCGGATTGCGCGGAACACGTGCTGCATTTCTTCGAGCAAGTGCAGCCCGGTGACGAGCGCCCACGCCGGGCGATTGAGCAGGCACGCGCGTGGGCGCGGGGCGCGGTGACGATGACCGAAGCGCGCACCGCCGCCGGACACGCAATGGGCGCTGCCAGAGCGTTACGTGGTGCGCCACGCGAAGCGGCTTACGCCGCCGGGCAGGCTGCGGCGGTGGCGCACGTGGCCGCGCACGAACTGGGCGCAGCGGCTTACGCGATCAGGGCGGTACGGGCGGCGGCTCCCAAAGCCGAGCGTGACGAGGCGGGTCGTCTGGAATGTCAGTGGCAGCGCACGCAGCTTCCCGATGCAATCCGCGACCTCGTGCTTGATGACCAGCGGCGGCGCAACGAGTATTGCTGGTTCGTGTTCGACTGTTGA
>CAZJSU010000137.1:0-9639 GCA_964548765.1 uncultured Anaerolineaceae bacterium | reverse complement strand
GTCCCTACAACACCGCATTGTAATGCACTACCCGGTCGGTTGAGCGAATTGGAATTTTAGGCTAAGATATGGAAGCGTAATACATCGCAACACTATTTGTCTGCACATAAATTTGAAAGGTGTATGGAAGATGGCAGCAGCCGACCCGAAGCGCATTACTCATACCATGGAGCCGATCACCCAGACCACGATTGAACTGATGCAGGGCTATGTACGGAACGAGAAACGCGAGTCGCAGTTGCTCCGCATCGTCTCCGGCACGGCCTGGATTTCAATGGATGGGGAGGACATCATCCTAAAACCCGGTGAGGAACTCAAGCTCTCTCACGGTAGGTATAACGCGGTGGTCTCGCCCGCCAGCAACGAGCCGTTGGTCTACGAATTTGAAGATCGCATTCTGTAACAGGCATCACGGTTCTGCGGTTGCTTGCTCAGTAGCCGCAGCCTCTGCTTCCGGCGTAGCCAGTTGCAGCGCAAAGAACATACCCTCGCGCTGGCACAGGTCGCCATACGCCGCGCTCTGGATGACCAGTTCCCAATCATACAGGCCGGGGCGCGGCAGCAGGTTCACCGGGAACTCGAACAGGTAGCTCTGCTGCCCTTCAAGCTGAATACCCTGATTTTCGCCCGTCGCGCGGTGCGTCGCCAGAAAGCGAATGCTGACTTCCGGCGCGTCCAGCGTCAGCGCGAAGGGGATAACCTGCGCCCACCGATAGACCTTGCGCGGCGGGATTTCGTACAGCAGTTCCAAGCGCTCGCAAATTTCCTCGGCGGTCAGCGTCGGTGCAGGCGTGGGCGAGGGGGGCAGCGTCGGCGTGGCGGTCGGCGGCGCGGGGGAGGGCGTGAAGGTCGGTGTCCATGTCGGCGGCAGCGTGGCGGCCTGCGGTGTGTCATCCAGCGTCGGGAACAGGCCGGGGGTCGCGCTCGGCGTGAGCGCAGATGGACTGCACGCGCCCAACAAAACCGCCACAGTCAGGATAAGCGCTGTGGCGGCGATCAAAAACGACTTCATCTAAACTTAAATCCGCTCACCCACGCGGCGTTCTTTCCCCTGAATCAGATGGATGATATTTTCGCGAAAGCGGTACAAAATCAGCGCCGCGACAGCCGTAACGTAAAAGCTGTACTCCGGTGCCATCAGGTTCTGGTTGATGAGGATAATCATCCAGATTGTGGAGAGGGTGAACATGCCCAGCACGGCCAGCGACATATAGCGCGTCAGCGCCAGAATCGCCCCGCCCACAAGGCTGATGCCCAGCACGATGCCCGGCGCGATAATCAGCAGCGTGCCAAAGGCGATAGACGCGCCCTTGCCCCCGCGCAGCTTCCCGGTCAGGCGCGCGGCGAAGACCGACCAGTTGTGGCCGACAATGGCGAAAACCGCTGCAATCGCGGTCGCTGCCGAGGGGTAATCGGCCATAATCTGGCGGGCGATGAAGATGGCGACAATGCCCTTGCTCATGTCCAGCAGCCACACCAGCACGCCCCAATGGAAGCCGAGCGCCCGCGCAACATTGGTTGCGCCCATGTTGCCGCTGCCAACCCCGAAGATGTTTACGCCTTTCGCGTAAGAGATCAGGTAGGCGGTGGGGATTGACCCCAGCAAATAACTCAGCAGCACCACCAGCACCACCGCAGGCCAGTCAAATTCCATTGTTTTCAGCACCTCGTCAGAACACACTCATCAACAGGACGATATGGTTAACACTTTTTAACCAACTGCGCTTATTATAGTTAAACCCAACTTAAGCGCCAGTGTTGCGCGATAACTGTAACAATAGAAAAACTCAATGCTTCTGTGGACGATTTTAACACCTGATAGCGAATTTGGGGAATAAAGACTTGATAGAAAATTAAAAACCGCCCGCCGGGCAGGCAGGCTGTGCCGGGGGGAAGCAATCACGCTCACGCCTCTATAACAAGTCTTTAAAATTCGCCCTTTTCACAGCGTCGTGCTATGGACTACAATTGCCCGTTCTGAACCTTCGGCCACAGCCATTACGCCATTTTTCGACAACGTTTAATCAGTGTCCGGTGTCTCCATACAGGGGACAGTCGCCCTTCTGCCGCCCGCCGCCGAGAGAAGAAAGGGAAACGATGATTATCGGCATGGATTTTGGCACCACAAATTCCGGCATGGCTGTTTACGACGGCCAGCGCCTGCGCCTCATTCCGCTGGATGCCGCCAGCCAGAACGCCACCATCGCCCGTACCGCGCTCTACCTCACCAATGACCGCCAGGTCTACATCGGACGCGAGGCCATAGACACCTACTACGCCCAGAACCTCAACCGCCCGGTGCTGATCGAAAAAGTGATCGTCGGCGAAATCGAACAGACCTTTGCCGACCTGCCCTCGTTCAAGAAATACGTTTATATTGAGAAGGACATGCTGGAGCCGGGGCGGCTGTTTCTGTCGTTCAAGATGGGGCTGCCGTCGCTGAACTATCTGGGGACGGTCGTCGGCTCGCATTTCTACTTTCTGGAAGACATCATCGCGCTCTATCTGTACATCGCCCGCCGCCGTGCCGAGCAGGAGTTGCAGACCGATGTGCGCCGTATCGTGTTGGGGCGGCCTGTGCGCTATTCGTTTGATGCCGGGGCCGACAAGCTGGCGCAGGAGCGCATGTTGAAGGCGGCCTTCCGCGCGGGGTTTGAGGAAGTCTACTTACAGTACGAACCCATCGCCGCCGCCCACCACTACGAAAGCACCATTACGGGTGAACAGAACGTGCTGATCTTCGACTTCGGCGGCGGCACGCTCGACATCAGCATTGTGCGCGTGGGCAACCCGAAGACGCGCCGTGTGCTGGCGAACGGCGGCGTGCCCATCGCGGGCGACATCTTCGACCAGAAGCTGGTGCGCGCCAAGCTGCCGCCGCACTTCGGCGAGGGCAGCTTTTACCGCGATGGTGACAAGCGCCTGCCTGTGCCGAGCAGCTTTTACGAAGCGTTTTCCAACTGGCAGGACATGCTGGCGCTGCAAAGGCCGAAGTTTCTGGAAGCCATCAAACGCATCGAGCAGGGGGCACAGCGTCCGCGTCAGATACGCGCTCTGCGCCAGTTGATCTCGACCAACTATGGGTTGAAGGTCTTCGACATTGTGGAAGGCGTGAAGCGCGAGCTTTCCAGCTCGCCGCAGTCGGTCATCAAGCTGGACGGCGACGGCTTCACCGTGCGCGAGATGGTCACGCGGGCAGAGTTCGAGCGCATCATCCGCGCCGACATCCAGCACATCAGCGCCTATCTCGATGACCTGCTGGCACAGGCTGGTCTGCGCTCCGCCGACATTGACGCGGTGATCCGCACGGGCGGCTCGTCGCAAATCCCCACCTTTGTCGAAATGCTGGAAAACCGCTTCGGGGCGGATAAAGTGCGTAGTCTGGACATCTTCAGCAGCGTGACCTCCGGGCTGGGCATCATCGCCCACCGCATCGAACAGGGCGCGCTGGACGTGCCAGTACACCGTGCGCGCGATTACGAACAGGCGACCAACAAGGCGCGCGATGGTGTCCCCGCGATTGACTTTGAAGTGATGAAGAAATACATCGCCTTCACCGAAACCGAAACCGCGCCACAGTCGCCAACCATCGGGCTGGTCGCTCGGCTGCATAATCACGACATCACCGCCGCGCTCTGTGACGACCCGGCCTTGCTGACGACCAGCACCGCCGCCGACCTGCCGCTGGCCGACACGCAGGATGTCATCACCGCGCAGGCCGATGAGCCGCTGCTGCTGGCGACATCAGACTATCGCTTCACGCTGAAAACGCCGCGCCAGTTGCAAAGCCTGCGCGAGCTTGGCCTCAGCCTTGCCGAGACGGAAGGCTTCTATAAGGACGACTTCGGCGACGAGCATGTCACCGGCATCATGAACTGGGGGCGCTTCGCCGCGCGGGAATGGGCGCTGCTCATCAGCACCAGCGGCTATTACAAGGTCTTTCAGGCAGAGCCGCTGCGCGCACGCATTGAGCAGCCTGTGCCGTACCACATCCCCCGCCTGCGGGGCAACCCGGTCTGCTTTATCGAGCGCCCGGCCACAGGCGAGATCGTGCTGTTCAGCGCTAGCGGGCGCGCTGTGCGGGTCGGCAGCCACCTGTTAGCGCCGCTGGAAGGCCGCGCGATGGCGATCTCGCCCGGCGATACGGTGATCGCCGCCTTCACGCTCGATCAGCCGCAGCCGTTCATCACGGCGACCCCCGACGGACACCTCGGCTGTCTCGACTCAGCAGCTATCGCCAATGCCCAATCCCTCAGCAGCGGCGGCCTCAAAGTCACCACCCGCCGCGCCATCGCCAGCGTGATCCCCATGCAGGGCAGCCTCTACGCCGCGACCTCACAGCGCATCCTCCCCATCACCGACACCGACCTCGAAAAAGGCCGGATAAAGCTCAAAAAAGGCGAAACACTGGTCAGCCTGTTCGCGGTTCCATCGCGCTAGACCTCTGTTGAGGGTGATTACGTAAACAGGCTGTGCAGCCTTGCCGACAAACTGACACTTGCCGTTCAACCAGCATGACGTGTTATTATAACGGCCATGATGCGCCGATTACTGATTATCTGTCTTTTCATTCTGACCATCTTTGCCAGCGGGCCAGGGGCGACTCTGGCGCAGTCCGGGGATTTGCTCGCCCGTGTCAATAACCTGCGTGCCTCGGTAGGGCTGCCGCCTTACACGCTCAACGGCGCATTAAGCGCTGCCGCGCAGTCGCAGGCGCAGTGGATGGCCGAAACCGGGGTGATCAGCCACAACCGCCCGGACGGCTCCAGCCCGCGCGGGCGCGCCCTCAACGCGGGGTATCCGACCGTAGACATAAGCGAAAACATCTATGGCGGCACAGGCGCAAGCGCCGATACCGCGTGGACGTTCTGGGTCAACTCGCCGATCCATTACAACGGCCTCGTTAATCACCGTTACAGCGAGGTCGGCATCGGCATCGCCAGCGGCAGCGTGACCGCTTACGTGCTGGTCTTTGGCAACCCCGGCGGCCCCGCGCCCGGCGCGCCACAGGTCGCCAGCAGCGGCGCGGCCAACAACGCGCCTTATATCCCACCGTCTTATATTAAAGGCCAGGACGACTACGGCAACATTATGCACGAAGTCCAGCCCGGTGACACGCTCGGCGACATCGCGCTCATTTACGGCTATACGTGGGATGATCTGGCCTATATGCGCCAGTTGAACAGCCTCGAGGGCAACCTGCTGGAAGTCGGCTCGATTTTCCTCGTGCCGCCCAAGGATGGCACGTACACGCCCGCGCCCGGCAGCGAGGAGGTCGCTTTCGCCGCCACGCCAACGGCGGAAAACCAGCCAACCGAAGCGCCCACCGCCACCCCTACAGCGTCACCCACCATCACCCCATCGCCCACCGTACCCGGTATTGCCACCGCTGTGGCGATGCCCGAAGTGATTGCGCTGCCTGTCAGCGTCGAGATCACGCCGACAGAACCTGAAGCCACTGAGGTGGCGGCGCTTTCGACGGAGAGCGCGCCGGTCATGGCCGCAGGCGTGGGCGGGACAATCACCCGCAGCGGCCCTTCGCCCTGGCTGGCGATAGGGCTGGTTGTGCAGGTCGGCGTGCTGCTGGTAGCCGGGGCAGAGTATATGCGCCGCTACCGACGCGGCAGAAAGCGCTGACCCATGCTGCGTTACATCCGCGCGTTTTTTATCGCGCTGAGGATGACCATACGCGGCGAGACTGTGCCGCCCACGTCCCCACACCGCGAAATAGCGACCTGGGCGCTGGAAGGCGCGCGGCTGGTGGAGCGCCTTTACGCCGCTGCCGAGCAGCACGGGCTGGACAGCGCCACCCGGCAGGCTATCCACATGCGTATAGATGGCCGTAATACCAGCGTGGAGGTCATTCTCGGCACGCTGCGGCATCACATGCGCGACGAGTTTCCCTACCTCATCCGCGCTCACCCGGCCAGTCATATGGCCGCGATTCAGGCCAACATCTTTAACGACCAGTACCGCATCGAACGCCTGCAGGCGCTGCCACAGTTCCAGGCCGCCGACCTGCAAACCGCGCTGGTGGCGCTCAGGAATCACCTGGAAGCGCTGCCCAGCGTATAGCCCATTGGTACTATAAGCGGCCTGCAAACGCCCTTGAATAATTGATTAATTGTGAATTTTATAAAAATTAATTCTACATCCATTGACAGGCAATTATTTTCTGTGGTATGTTTAACCGTGAACCAAAAATCCGGTTCGATTATTCCAAATCATTCCTATAGGGAGAACTCATCATGCTGTATATGCCACGTGAAGAAGGTCAGGGTCTGGTAGAATACGCGCTCATTCTGGTGCTGGTCGCCGTTGTGGTGATCGTCATCCTGGCGCTGCTTGGCCCGGCGGTTGGCAACATCTTCTCGAACATCGTTAACGCCCTCTAAGCGTTACCATCTTCAAAACACAGACAGCCACCTAGACAGGTGGCTGTTTGCATTTCAGGTCATGCTTGTTGGCATATTGTCAGAAAAGGCGGTGAAACACTCATTAACAATTGACAATTCATTGTTTTGGGCGCTAATTGTATATAACTGCATTATGCAGTATTCATCATTCATTATTATCTGGAGAACTCATTATGCTCTACATGCCACGTGAAGAAGGTCAGGGATTGGTGGAGTACGCGCTCATTCTGGTGCTGGTCGCGCTGGTGGTGATCGTCATCCTCGCGCTGCTGGGGCCGACGATTGGCAACGTCTTCTCCAACGTTGTCTCCCTGCTCTAACACTGCCCTGACCCATGCAGTAAAAAGCGGCCTGTACAGGCCGCTTTTTATATCGTGTGACGTTATTCTGTCACTCTGCTGGCGTTTCTTCCGTAGGCGCTGGCACCCCGGTGGCCGCTTCCATCAGCAGTTGCAGGCGCGGGACGATGGCCGCAGGGTCGGGGTGGATGCCGTCCTGCAGCAGCGCGTTCTCGAAGACCTGCTCGACCACCACGTTAATCAGCGGGTTTTCCGCCTGCGCCGCCATCATCGTGCTGAGGTTGTGCATCAATGGGTGACGCGGGTTCAGCTCCAGCGTCTTGACGGGCAGTTCATAGTCCTTATCCAGCAGGCGGTTGATACGGAACATATTACGCCCCGGCGTTTTGTCGTCGCTGACCAGCCGCGCCGGGCTGCCTGTCAGCGTCTGGCTCTCGCGCACCCCGGCGACACGTTCGCCCAGCACAGACTCGAAGCGCTGGCGCAGCGTGCCGAAATCCTGCTCCTGCAGCGCTTCCTGCTGCGGCGTGTCGCTGTCCTGCAATTCGCCGATGTCGCTCAGGTCAATATCGGCCTCGTCCACGCCGCGCAGGGTATGCCCCTGATAGGCGCTCAGCCCCATCAGCAGGAACGGGTCTACGGGCTGGGTGAAGTACAGCACTTCGATCCCGCGCTGGCGGAAAGCGTCGAGGTGTGGGCTGCGGCGGGCGCTGTGGTAGTCGTCGCCGAGGATGTAGTAAATATCGGTCTGGTTGTTCGCCATCCGCCCGACATAATCGGCCAGCGTCACCAGCTTGTCCGGGTCGTCGTCGTGCGTGCTGCTGAAGTAAAGCAGGTTCTCAAGGTCTTCGCGGTCTTCCGGGCTGGCGACAAGCCCCTGCTTGAGATACGCGCCGAAAGCGTTATAAATTTTGAGGTATTCTTCCGGCTTGTTCTTTGCCAGCCGCTTCAGTTCGCTGAGGACTTTGCCCGTCAGCGTCTTCTTGAGGTTGACCATCACGCGGTTGGCCTGCGCGGTTTCGCGGCTCACGCTGAGCGGCAGGTCTTCACTGTCCACCACGCCCTGCACAAATTGCAGGTACTCTGGCAGCAGGTCCTTGCTGTACTCCTGAATCAGCACCTTCCGCGCGTAGAGCTTCAGCCCTGGCTGTTTACGCAGGCTGAACATATTCTGCTCGGCGCTGGCGGGGATGTAGAGCAGCGCGTAGAACTGGAGCGGCACATCGGCCCGCATGTGGATGTGGTGCAGCGGCGGCTCGAAGTCCAGCGTGAACATCTTATAAAAGTCGCTGTACTCGTCCTCGGTGACTTCCTTCGGGTCGCGCCGCCAGATGGCCTGCTGCTTGTTGGTGGGTTCTTCGTCAGTGCCGACGTAGATCGGGAAGGCGATGTAGTCCGAGTGCTTGCGGATGATGTCCTTCAGCTTCCATTCGTGCAGGAACTCCTTCGCGTCGTCCTTCAGGTGCAGGATGATGTCCGTCCCACGTGCGTCACGCTCGGCAGGTTCCACGCTGTACGTCTCGCCGCCGTCAGACTCCCATGCGTGAGCGGTGTCCCCCGGGCGGTGTGAGCGCGAGACCACGCGCACTTTGTCGGCCACCATGAACAGCGAATAAAAGCCCACGCCGAACTGCCCAATCACGTCCTGCACCGCCGCCGCGTTGTTACCGCTCTGCTTCATGGCCTCGATGAAGGCCTTCGCGCCGCTGTGCGCGATCACGCCCAGATTCTCGACAAGCTCCTGCTCGTTCATGCCGATGCCGCTGTCACTGATGGTCAGCGTGCCTGCTGCGTCGTCAGGCGTAACCCTGATGGCTAACTGCGCGTCAGGGTCGAGGACGTTGTGGTTGGTCAACTGCTCGAACTGCGCCCGGCTGAGCGCGTCTGATGCGTTGGAGATGAGTTCGCGCAGGAAGATTTCTCGCTCGGTATAGAGCGAATGCACCAGAATGTCGAGAAGCTGTTTGATCTCGGCCTTAAAGGCAAAGGTTTCGGTCATTTTCGCCTCCTCTTTATGTAAGAGCTATAATTCATGCCTTATAGGGAAAATTTCGTTACTGTTTTAACACGGCTGTATAAAAAACGAGTAAAAATTGGGGGAACAAATTCATGCCTCGCCTTTCCACGTCTACCTGGAGTTTACACCGCGCCATCGGCGTTACCTATCCCGATTCGCCCGCCGCCCCCAACCGCCGCCCGGAAACCACTTACGGCGGGGGGACGATTGCCCTGCACGACATCCCGGCGCGGCTGGCGGCGATGGAGATTCATACGCTGGAGATCTGCCACTTCCACCTGCCCAAAGACGACGGCATCTTCCTGCGCGACCTGCGCGCCGCGCTGGACAGCGCCGGGGTGGAGCTGTTCTCGCTGCTGATTGACGATGGCGACATCACCGACCGGACGCACAGCGAGCGTGACCTGCGCTGGATAGGCGAATGGCTGGACGTGGCCGGGCGGCTGGGGGCGAAGTGCGCGCGGGTGATCGCTGGCAAGCAGGACCCCACGCCGCAAACGCTGGAAAAGAGCCGCCGGGGACTGAGCGAACTGGCGCGGCACGCGGCGGGCTACAACATCCGCCTGATGACCGAAAACTGGTACGGCCTGCTGTCGTCGCCGCAGCACGTCCTCGACCTGCTGGACAGCCTCGATGGGCAGGTCGGCCTGTGCGCCGACTTCGGCAACTGGAAAGGGCCGACCAAGTACGATGACCTGGCGCGCATCTTCCCCCGCGCGGAGTCGTGCCACGCCAAGTGCTTCTTCAGCGACGCAACCACGCCCGACCGCGACGACTACATCCGCTGTCTGGAACTGACGCGGGCGGCGGGCTTCGACGGCCCGTACACGCTGATCTACGACGGCCCCGGCGATGATGAATGGTCGGGCCTGGCGCAGGAGATGGAACTGGTCAGGCCGTATTTATA
>CAZJSU010000136.1:0-9851 GCA_964548765.1 uncultured Anaerolineaceae bacterium | reverse complement strand
TTGGACAAGCGCATGTTATTAATGACATCTTCTAGGGGAAGTAATCGTGAGCGACTTGTGTCGCTCACTACCCTTGCCGCAGGTCTGATTCATCTGCTGGTGGCGATTGGTGTGCTGTTTTTACCAATTTTTACGACCTGCATACAACAGCATAACACCTTAACTTGTCAAAGTGAATCATATACACAACAAGGTGGGAATCTCGTTGGCTATAGTTTTCTTTTCCTGATGATTGGGATAGGTATCGGCGCGATCATCAGCGCAAAATTTGAGAAGTCTTCGCAAGTATGTATCTTCCGCTGGCTGGCAGTGTTACTCACCGCTAGCTTTGTTGTTATCGGTGCTTGGAGTATAGGTCTGCTTTTTGTTCCAAGTGGACTACTTATGTTGATTGCGGCTTTTTCCTGCCGCCAAAGCCAAGCCAATTAATTTTGATTACTAACAGGAAATACTAAACCCTTAAAGATTTAGGTTTCCTTTTATTTTCGGTTCGACTTTTCTAACCCAATCAAAAAGGGCGACTCATCGTCGCCCTGCGAAGTCAAAAAATCGTGGCGGCTACCCGCCCAGCGCCGCCGCAATCGCCGCCGCGTTGTGGCGCATATAGTCCAGATACGTCGCTGCCGGGCCGTCGGCGCTGCTCAGCGAGTCGCTGTAGAGCGTGACCACCTGTACGCTCCCCGCGTCCCCGGCGATGACCTGCGCCAGCCTGCCCGCATCGGAGACTTCGACAAAGATGGCGCGCACCCCTTCATGCTCAATCGTCTCGATGAGTTCGGCCACGTCCTGCGGCGCAGGTTCGGCCAGGGTCGTGCCGCCGGGGATGACCACGCCGACGATCTCAAACCCGTAGCGTTTGGCAAAATACGCCAGAAACTCATGATTGGTGACGATCACACGGTTTTCTTCAGGGATTTCCGCCAGCAGCGCCTCGACCTCGGCATCGGGATTTGTAGTTTTCCAGTCCACAAGGAATAAAAAGGATTACATTGTAATGAGACTTGTTAGCAAGCTGTCATTTCTAATTTTAGGAATTATCCTAGTTCTAGGAGGTGCTTTCTTTATCACGGCATTGGGTGGAAACTCGCAATCAACAAAACAAAATGGTGAAACAATCACCCTTACAGTGAGTCTCCCGTTACAAACCACCAGTACAGCAGGTTTTTTTGAGGAGTTTAGAGAAACACATCCCGATGTTAATATCGTCATAAGTAGCAATCCACCTGGACCTGCCGGTTTTAGTTGGACATTAGACACTGAGGCTTACCTCAACAGTACCCAAACATATATAGAATCTGGCGATGTTTTATTCATTTATTCTTCCAACGTACTTAATGAAGTCACTCAGGCCGGCCAATTACTCAATTTGCGCCCTTTGGCCGATGCCGATGCTGCGATAAAGGTCAGTGATTATGTTCCCGAACTCTGGCAGTCATTTCAATGGGATGGCGGTTTGTGGGCGCTGCCGTTGAGTGGGACTATGCAAATGATGGCTTATGACAAACAGCAGTTTGACAGGGCTGGGCTGGCGTACCCAGAGGACTCCTGGAGTGTAGAGAATTTTTTTCATTTAATAGAAACACTGACTGGGCGTAGTGATATACGCCCGCTGCTGGCAATTCAAGGCAATGACCTATACATCCTCCGCAGCCTTGTTGAGAATCGTTTTTACTCCCTCAATGCCCAAGGCGAGTACGTCCCCGAAGTAGCGACCTCAGATGTAATAAATACGCTTGATCGTTGGCTAGGTTTGCAACAACGGGGATTAGTTGGGGATATATCCACTATTTCATCAACGACAGGCAGTTTTGGTTATGTGATGCAGATACCTAGCTCGGTTTTATACAATAAGGCGACTTTCAACGTCGTTCCATATCCAGGTGGGCATGTAGGGTTACAAGTATACGGATTTGCTGTCAATCCTTCTACGCCGTATCCTGATCTGGCTTACGAACTAGCGCAACATCTCAGTCAAAATCTGAAAGTTTTCACAACATATAATGTGCCGATGCTCGATATCCCGGCTTACAAGCCGCTTGATGGAGACTTGGCAAGTATTTTCCCAGAGCGGGACCCACGTATTGATCAACTTCTTCCATTTAGCCTGACCCCTAATGAGGTATTGTATACCAATTATGTTAATGAGGCGCTCAGATCTGCTATATCTAGCGAAGCTTCATCTATTGATACAGCGCTCGTAGATATACAAAATCAAGCCAGTAGTAACCTTGCAACGGCCAGCCGGTTACACTCAGAGACCATGATTAATGCGCCGACAGTAGCGCCAACTCTTCCAGTCGGGCAGATCGAATTAACCTTTGGTGGCATTTCCGAATTTACTCCACCTGATACGCCGCTGTTCTTACAAATCGTCAATGAGTTTGTGGAGCAAGACGCAGAGATCGGACGCATTAGGTTCATTGATTATTATCCCGAACCACTTTCAACAGCGGTAGAGCGATTAGACTGCTTCTACACTCCTGAAAGCATTGTTGGTATGAGTCATTATCAGGAACATCTCCTCGCCATTGAGCCACTTATTCTAGCGGACGGAAACTTCGAGCGTGCGTCGCTTTTAAAAGGGCTATGGGAAGCACTGGAATATGAGGATGCCCTGTACGGTTTCCCAATCGCTATTTCCCCATTTGTAATTGGCTATAATCCTGAAGAACTAAAGGCTGAGGGTTTCCCGGATATTCCGCAAGACTGGTCATACAATGATTTTCGGGCCGTGCTGGAAAGCCTTCACAGCCCAGACGACGAAACACCGTTTTCACTGACACCAAAATACCTTAATACCCATTATATTCTGATGCTAACCGCCGCTGCTGGGGGCCTATTGTATGATTACAACACCAGCCCACCAACCCCAGCATTCACAAATGAAAACGCGGTGACTGCTCTCCGCGAAGTGCTGGATTTAGCCAGAAATCAGCGTATCGGTTATACAGAGATTGGGATGTTCGGCGGCAGGATGTCGCTTGACACCGGCTGGTTGCATTTACAAACATGGCTAGATGCTGAGATTGATCGACACTTTGCCCTACAAAGTGATAACCCTGAAACTGCCTCAAATTATGTAATTCAATTGTTGCCTGTAGGGCAAAATTACGCTCCAGCGGCGTATCATATTGGCGCAGGGTATATCACCAAGACTACGCCTTACGTGGACGCTTGCTATCGATGGCTGAGGTTCATGGCAGAGCAACCCCATATTTATTCCGGCATCCCTGCACGGACAACCATCGCCGAGTCGCCAACCATTGAAACGGCCAAAGGCCGTCAAGTGAGTAACTTTTACACAAGATATATTGAAAGTCTTGAACACCCTCAGACGATTATTATTCCCATCCATTCATCACGTTTCGCCGCAGCACCCCAACCTCAGGATATTGAAGACTATTGGCTCGCTCAAGCCTTTAATGCTTATGCGCTAAACCATGAAGAACTCGTCGCCGTACTTACTACAGCACAAAATCGCGTTGAAGAATATCGAGCATGTTTAGGAAACACAGCGGATACGCTTGAGTGCGCGCAGCGAATAGACCCTGAAATCCGATAGTCGGTAACAAAAAAAGGCGACTCCTCGTCGCCCTGCGAAGTCAAAAAATCGTGGCGGCTACCCGCCCAGCGCCGCCGCAATCGCCGCCGCGTTGTGGCGCATATAGTCCAGATACGTCGCTGCCGGGCCGTCGGCGCTGCTCAGCGAGTCGCTGTAGAGCGTGACCACCTGTACGCTCCCCGCGTCCCCGGCGATGACCTGCGCCAGCCTGCCCGCATCGGAGACTTCGACAAAGATGGCGCGCACCCCTTCATGCTCAATCGTCTCGATGAGTTCGGCCACGTCCTGCGGCGCAGGTTCGGCCAGGGTCGTGCCGCCGGGGATGACCACGCCGACGATCTCAAACCCGTAGCGTTTGGCAAAATACGCCAGAAACTCATGATTGGTGACGATCACACGGTTTTCTTCAGGGATTTCCGCCAGCAGCGCCTCGACCTCGGCATCCAGCGCGGCAAGCTGCTCAAGGTACGCGGCGGCGTTGGCGTGGTATGCCTCGGCATTGGCCGGGTCAGTGCTGGCGAAGGCTTGCGCGATGTTCTCCGCCCAGACCATCACGTTCTGCGGGTTCGTCCAGAAGTGCGGGTCACAGCTTCCATGAGCGTGGTCATCCTCACCTTCTTCCTGCTCGCCCGCTTCACACGCCGCATCCTGCCCCAGCACGCCGAGATGCTTATCGTCGGCGTGGTTTTCATCTTCGTCGTGGTCATGACCATGTTCCCCAAAGGCCAGCACCTCAATGCCATTCGATACCACCAGCGGCTCAACCCCTGCTGCGTTTTCGATAATGCCCGTCACAAACCCCTCTAACCCCGCGCCGTTGACCAGCACCACGTCAGCCTGTGCCACAAGCGCCACGTCCTGCGGCGCGGGCTGGAAGGCGTGAATGTCGGTATCGGGCGGCACAAGCGCGGTCACGCTGACCAGATCACCGCCGACGTTCCGCGCCACGTCAGCGATCAGCGAAGTGGTCGTCACGACGGTTAACGGCTCAGCCTGTGCATTGGTCGGGATAATGCCTGTAAAACAGAGTACAATAAGCATGAGAAGACGTTTCAAGCTGTATTCTCCTGTGGCTATATGATACGATGTATCAATTATAGAAGTGATACGTTATCTCAATACGATTGAGATGTCAAGGAATAACCAATGACTGACGAACACAGCCCACGCGCCCAACGCCTGCGCGGCGCGGGCTATAAACTGACCAACGCCCGCCTGACGGTGCTGCAAGTGCTGGAACAGCGCGGCGGCCATGTCACCTCGACAGATGTGCTGGAAGATGTCACCCGGCTTGACCCGGAAATCGGACGGGCGAGTGTCTTTCGCGCGCTGGATTTATTCACGCGCCTCTCGATCATCCGCCCAACGTACATTGACAGCAGCGTCACCCCGACCTACGTGCTGCTGCCGGACGGTCATCACCATCACGTCATCTGCACCAACTGTAATCAGGTGATCGAATTCGAGGAGTGCCATCTGGAACGGCTGGAGGCCGAACTGGAAGACAAGCTCAACGTGCGGCTGACCGGGCATCTGCTGGAATTTTACGGCCTGTGCGCGCAGTGTAAGTGAGTGGCGAGTCGAAACTCGCTGCTCATCGCTCGGAACTCATCGCTTTTTCGTCCGTTGAAAGGCTTTCTCCATGCATGTCGCGTTTAACGGTTGGTTCTGGGATCAGCCGAATACAGGCAGCGGCCAGTATATCCGCCGCCTGCTGCCACACCTGCGCCGGGTCGCGCCTGAAGTGGAAATGACGCTGGTTCTGCCAGCGCGCATCACCGCGCCGGAGGATGTGCCGGAGCGCGTTACGGTGGTTCACGCCGGGGGCGCGGGCGGCAGCATCGGCAAAGTGCTGTTCGAGCAGCGCGCCTATCCGCAGGTGGTCGGGCGCGTCGGGGCAGACATCGCTCATGTGCCATACTGGGGGCCGCCGCTGTCGTCCCCGGCACGGTTGGTCACGTCGGTGCTGGATGTGATTCCGCTGGTCTTCCCGGAGTATTCGGCGGGCTTCAAAGGCCGGCTGTATACCGCGCTGGTCAGCACAGCGGCGCGTGGCAGCGCCCATATCATCACCCTGTCCCACGCTTCCAGGCTGGACATTATCGAACACCTGCAAATCCCCGACGAGCAGATTACGCCGATCTACCTCGCGCCAGACGACATCTATCACCCCCGCATGGGGCGCGAACGTGACCCGGAGGTGAAAGCCCGCTACAACCTGCCCGATGAGTACGTGTTTTACATCAGCGGGTTCGACGTGCGTAAGCAGTTGAACCAGCTTTTGCTGGCGTATACCTATCTGAAACAGGAAAACGTGCCGCTGGTCATCGCCGGGCGCGAACCGCAGTGGGGAACGCCGATGTTCCCCGACATGCGTAAATACGCCGATGAATTAGGCATCAGCGACCTGATTCAGTGGATCGGCTACGTGGATGAAAGCGACAAGCCGTCGCTGTATCGCATGGCGCGGGTTTATGCCACGCCCACGCGCTACGAAGGCTTCGGCCTGCCGCTGATCGAGGCGATGGCCTGCGGGACTCCGGTAGTGGCAAACGAGGTGTCGTGCATCCCGGAAATCGTCGGCGATGGCGCGTTTCTGGTGGAGCCGGGCAGCGCGCGCGAGATGGGCGCGGCGATTCTGTCGCTGCTGTATCAGGAGCCGCTGCGCGCCACGCAGATCAACAACGGGCTGGCGCAGGCCACCAAGTATAGCTGGCGCAAGACCGCGCAGCACACGCTGGCGGTCTATGAGCAGGTGATGCGGCTGTAACGGTGTAATGTCGGTTTAAAGATATTCCCGCACGATCTCCACCAACTGCCGCGCCCGGTGGCGGAAGGTATGCTCCTTCAACACACGCTCCCGTGCTGCCCGCCCCACCGCCAGCCGTTCGCTGTCGTGCGCCAGCAGGTAGCGATAACGATCAATCGCTTCCTCGCGCGAGTTGACGACGAACAGTTCCTTGCCCGGCTCGAACCATTCCTCGATGCCCAGATACGGGTTGGCGACGATGCAGCAGCCCATGCTGCTCAGCTCAAACGGGCGCGAGGACGACGAGCCGTAAACGCTGGCGTGTGCCAGCCGTGTGATGCACAGGTTGAGCTTGCTACGGCAGGCGTACTCGCGCAGCTTGCTAAAGCTGAGGTAGGGCAGCGTCTCGGTACGGCCAAGATCGCCGAGCTTCGTCCCGCGCACCGCGAACCGCGCCTCTGGCAGCGCCTTCGATGGCGCGGCGATCATGTCCTCCACCCACGTCTGACGGTATTCCTTGCCGTGTCCATAAAACATCACGTCAATGTCCTGCGCGGCCACGTCAACCGGGCTGAACACGTCCGGGTCTGCGCCGTAATACAGCGTATGCACCGCCCGCGCGCCAAGCCCTGTAAGCGCCTCCGCGCCGCCCTTGCTGTTGCTGATGAAGGCGGCGTATTCCGCCGGGTTCGCGCCCTGATAGATGCGAAAGCCGGAGGCGAAGCCGTGCATGTTGGGCAGGCTGGCCGGGACATCGCCATCATAATAGAGGACAGGCTTGCCATGCCTGCGCTGGATTTCCTCCGGCACGCCGACCAGATGATTGAGCGGCGCGGTCAGCACGATTACCGCGTCCACGTCAGGGTTCTTCTTCAGCAGTTCGTCCAGATGCCGCAGCCACAGCGGCGCGATGACGGTCTGCGCGACCCGGCGCACCAGCTTGTCGGACGCGGATTCGTCCGACACAAATGCTGTCTCGTTTCCCTTCCCTGTATCATGCGGAGAGGATGGAGGAGCAGGCTGCACAGACGGCGCTTCGCCCGCGATTTTACGGTACAGGTCACGGGCGGCCTTAAAGGTGTCCCCCTGCCATTGGGCGGGATTGGGCGCGGCACGCCACCACAGCGATTCAATGGCCGGCCCCTGATAAGGCGTGGCGATCACATCCACGCCAATCTCGTACAGCCCCTTCAGCAACTGCCACCACGCGGGCGTGGCGCTGAAGGGCTGCGTCAGATCAAGCGACGCGCAAACGACCAGCAGCTTTATGAGTCACCGCCTTCCTGACCACTGAGCAAACGCCGCCGCCGTTCTTCCAGCGCGGCCTGTACCGCGTCGGCGCTGGCCTGCTTCTGGCGAATCTCGGCCTCACGCTCGCGCGTTTCGGCCAGAATGTCCGCTTCGCTCTTAATCTCAAAATCGTTCAGTTCGGGTTTGGCTTCGGCGGGCGCGGGTTCGGCATCAGCGATGCGCTGTCTGCGCGCCTCCAACTGCTGCGTGGCATCCGGCTCGGCCTGGGCGGCGGGCTTGGCTGCCGCTTTTGGCTTTGCGGCCTGGGGGCTTGCCTTCCGCGTCTGCCGCTGGCTGATGGCCTTACGCGCCACATCCGCCAGATTGACATTTACCGACAGCCGCCCCAGCACGATCCCCACCACCAGCGCAATCGTCAGCGGCAGGATTTGCGACAGCAGATTACCGATAAAAGCCAGCGCCACCAGCGCGACCACCACAACACCAAAGACGATCAGCATATTTCGGGTATTTTTGTCCATCAGCGTTTCCTCTCTCCCGCTTCCATCCAGATTATACCGGTCATTCGCTCCCGGTTGCAGCGTCGAGCAGTTGCTCAACCGCCGAAGGCTGCGCTTTGTCCTGCGCGCGCTCCGCCGCGATCTCGGCGCGTTCTTCGGGCAGGATGTAGCCGTGTTCAACAGCGTGCTGGGTCGCGCCAGCGGTGTCTGGCACCAGCAGCAGCGATGTCCCCACCTCAGCCGCTTTTTCAGCCATCTGCATCACCTCAGTGTCACGGCCTTCTCCGGTCACGTCGCGGATATAGATCGTCAGGATGCGCCCGGGGTTCTCAATCGCGGCCTGCAGGTAAATTTCCGGGTCTTTCTGGCTGCTGTCACCGATGAGGATAAACGGAAGCTGGCTGTAGGTATTCAGCAGGGTGGTGATGCGGGCGGCTTTATGCGCTTTATGGCTGGGGCTGACCACCTGATTTTCGGTCAGGCCGAGGTTGACGAGAAACAGCGGGCCAAGTGGAATCTCGCGCAGTTGAAAGAAGTCCACCAACAGGTCGTAAAGGTTCCACGGGCTGCTGGAGAGGTAGAAGATCGGGTTAAAGGTGCCTTGCGTCCCTTTTTGCAGCGCCCGGTAGAAGGCGGCTACGCCTTCAAACGGCAGGCGGGTATGGGCATTGTGCAGAAACACATTGCGCGCCATCTTCAACACGTCCAGCACATTGGTTTGCAGCACCGTGTCGTCAATGTCGCTGATTACGCCGAACTGCGCGTTGGAGGGCGGCCTGAGGACACGCCCGATCGCTGCTGCCTCTTTCGGCTCCTTCTGGCCGCGATAACCGATCAGCTCCAGTTCGACCTCAAACCAGCGCTGATCTTCGGGCAGGGCGGTCGGTGACTCGATCTGTAGGGTAAAATGCCCTTCCTCATCCGTAACCACCTCCTGCTCCAGTTCGCCAAAGCGCGCCCGCACCCGCGCGTAAGGGATTTCGTCGCTGTTCATGCGCTTATACATATTGTGCAGGTTTTGCCAGATGGTGTCGGCATCGCCCGCCGGGGTGATGCCTTTGTCCTCCAGCACGCGGCCTTTCAGGTGGAGCGTGTTCTGGGTGGCGTAGCCCATATACGGGATGATACGGATCGGCCCCCTGCCCAGCCGTTCTTCCAGACGGTTTTTGAGCTTGTCAAAATGGTTTTCGATGTCTGTGGCAAAGTGCAGCAGCACGGCTTTCCAATCGGTCATGGTTTACTCCGGTAAAGGTCAGGCAATTCTTGTGTGGGAAGTTCTCTACTCTAACCTGATCCACTCAATATCGGCATGGCTGATCGTGATATTGCCGTCATGGTCAATGAAGCGCTCGGCACTATCGGCGGGGAAACGGAGCAGGTCGAAGGGCGCGCGGCGCGGGATGCCCGCCAGCGCGGCGCTTACGGTGGCGATATGCGGGTCGAGCCGCGAGTCAAACTTCGCCAGCGCAAAGTGCGTGTGGCGGTAGCGCCGTACCAGTGAACGGATTTTCTCGCGCCCGGTCTGCCCCGCCTCGCCCCAGAAAACCGGTTCACCTGCGCGCAGGTCAGCACCGGGCGGGAAGGCGATCACGTCCGGCTTGTATTTATCACCGATGTGAATTTCAACTGTGATGTTGGGGTAGTCTGGCAGGTACAGCGCCCAGAGCAGCGCCTTCATCAGCGGATGCGCGAAACGCTCGCGGGTTCCCTTCACGATGACGATGTGCTGGCTGTGCGCGCGCAGCATCCATTTGCGGCGGGTGAGAATCGGAGAGATCATGGCTGTCCG
>CAZJSU010000135.1:5454-9969 GCA_964548765.1 uncultured Anaerolineaceae bacterium | reverse complement strand
TGACTCCGGTAGGACTCGAACCTACAACCAATTGATTAAGAGTCAACTGCTCTGCCAATTGAGCTACGGAGCCAATACAGGTTATTGTAGCAAAATTCTCCCTCGAATCAATGGCAAATTGCCATTTTCTCCCCACACAGCCGCGCCGGGGATGGCTTTTGCGCGTTTACGTAGTTCATGACCTGTAAAAATGTGTTACACTTCTGTGAGGTTAATATTTCATAACACGCCTAACCCGGTATAAACATGCCATGACCACGAACCTGCCCCACGACCCCACTGTCGAAATGCTGCTGATACAGCTTGCCCGCAAGGCCGCCCCGCGCCTTGTGCCTGCCTACTGGCGAAAGCCCGGCGACCTCCGCAAGCCGCTGCATATCTTTGCCCGCCAGCTTGCCGATTACGGCGTGGTCGCCGTCCTCGGTGATCGCGGCAGCCCGCCGACCTCATGGGACATCCCCTCCGCTGTCGAGGAATGCGTCCATTATTACACGCAGCTTTACCGCCTGCTGGGCGGGACGTTCTTCCCCTCGCTCCAGCACATCACCGCCTATTACTACAGCTTCAGCCAGGATAACCTGCTGATCTGCTTAGAGATGGAGGCCGAGCTGGTGGCGCGCGTCATCGCCGGCTGCATCGCGCCCTATCTGGCCGAGCGCCAGCAGTCGCCCATCGTCTCCGACTTCGAACTGCTCGCGCTGATGGATGTCGTCCTCAACAAGCTCGACCCGGACGGCATGGATGCCCAGTCGCACCAGTACCTTAAGGTGCAGGGCGAGATCATCCTCAAGCACATGCTGGCGATGCCGCTGCGCCAGCTTCCGCTCACGCAGTTTGACGAGCCGTTCTTCACGCGCATCGAAAAACCCGCGCCGCCCGCGCCCGCCCCAGAGCCGCCTTCGCCGCCGCCCGACCTGCCCGAAGGCGACGACGGCGGTTATACGCGCCCCTTCGTGGTGGCCGACCTCGCCGATGCCGAAGTCGAGCCGGAGTTCATCCGCAACATGAACGCGCCGGTCAACCATGACCCGCCGCCTGTCGAGGACGAGACCCAGCCGCAGCCGCCACAGCCCCCCTCGCGCCAGCAGCGCCGCCCGCGCCCGCCCGCCGCGCGTGGCACAGGCCGCCTCGCCCCAATCCCCTATTGGGAGGATGTAGATAACGAGTGAAATATGCTATGCTTAAGGGCAGCGTATTTCGTCTTATCACAAGGCAAAGTCTAACTATGGCAATCCATCTGTGGCACGAGGTTTCGTCCGGCCCGCAGCCCCCGGATATTATCTACGCGGTCATCGAAGTCCCCAAAGGCAGCCGCAACAAATACGAATACAGCAAGCGTGCCGGGGTCATCAAGCTCGACAGGGTGCTGTACAGTTCGCTTCATTACCCCGGCGATTACGGCTTCATCCCGCAGACCTACTTTCAGGATGACGACCCGCTCGATATTCTGGTCATGGTGAACGAGCCGACCTTCCCCGGCTGCGTCATCGAGGCGCGGCCTATCGGCATGTTCAAGATGATTGACAAAGGCGAGCAGGACTATAAGATTCTGGCTGTCCCCGCCACCGACCCCAACTTCAACGACTACCACGACCTTACCGATGTCCCCAACCACTTCCCCACCGAGGTCATGCACTTCTTCATGACCTACAAGCAGCTTGAGGGCGCAGTTTGCGAGAATCAGGGCTGGACGGGCGCGCAGGAAGCCAAAGCGACCATCATGGAGTCGCTCCAGCTTTACCGTAAGACCTTCCCCCCGCAGGGGCTGTAGGCGGTTAGCGCGGCGCTTTCAGCGTGACCAGATGATCGGGGTACGGTCGCAGGTAGCTGTAGACCGGGACTTCCTCAGGATCGTCTGTCTGGTAGCGGAAGGTGGAGATCGAGGCGGTGGCCGGGTAGCTTTCCGGCAGGCCGTGGTCTGCCAGCCGGTATTTCTCGTGCCAGTCTGTCGGCGCGATGCTGCGCGTAAACAGGAACATGAACACCACGATGTCGCCATGCGTCACCGCCGCCACTTCCTGCCCGGCGTAGTCTTTACGCATCTGCGCGATGAAGTCGCGCGTGCGTGCCAGCAGCGCGGGCGGCAGTTCATACGGCGGCTGCACGTCGCGGTACAGGTCAAAGTCCGGCGTGTCGAACAGGCTGGTCGGCTGGCCTTCATACGGGCTGTGAATCTCGTCAATGCGAATATCGGTGATGAGGTCCAGCCCGTTGTGATGCTCGCGGATGAAGCCGGCTGTTTCCTGCGCGCGCGGCTGTGGGCTGCTGAACAGGGCGGCCAGCGGCCTCTCGGCCAGCGCTTTGCCCGCCGCTTTGGCCTGTTCGCGCCCGCGCTCGCTCAGCCGGAAATCCGGCAGGCGGCCATAAATCACGCCGTCCGGGTTATGCACTTCCCCATGCCGCACAAGGTGGATAATCGTTGCTTCGGTCATTGCTGCTGTCGTCTCCGTAATTAAGCACTACTCTACCGCCCCCGCTCCAATGCGTTGGACTGCGAAGCGTCCCTGTGGGAGAGGGGGTTGGGGGTGAGCTATTCTTTATTGGCTGCCCCGCGCCGCGCGTAATGCGTCGCGCAGATGCGCGCTCTCGGCCAGCGTGTCCACCGCCATCATACCATGCCAGCCGGGGGTGTTCATATACTCCACGCACACCACGCCGTCATACCCCGCCGCCCGCAGGTCGTCCATCACCTGCTGCGGGTCAATGCGCCCCTTGTCCATCGGCGTTTGCAAACGCCCTTTGGCCGCCTGCCGTATCTGCACATGGCGCGTATGCGGCAGCAGCGCGAGGATGTCCGCCTGCGCGATGCCCTGACAGACCATGTGCGCCCAGTCCAGCGTGAGTTCCAGCCCCGGCACCGCCGCCACCCACTTCAGCGCGGCTTCCGGCGTGTGCGCCATCGAGTCCAGATGCGGCTCAATGCTCACGCGCAGCCCCGCGTCCTTCGCCTGCTGCGTCATCTCGCGCAGGATGGCGAGCGTGCGCGTTTCGGCTTCCGGGTCGGCCTCGGCGGATTGTACCAGCCCCGGCGACAGCGTGATCCCCGGCGGGCGCAGCGCGGCGGCGAAGGGCAGCAGCGCCCGGTACAGTTCCAGTTCCTTCTCGCGCTTTTCCTCGTCGGCCAGCGAGATACGCGGCAGCATCAGGTACAGGTCGCTCAGTTGCAGGTGAAAGGCGCGCAGGTCGTCGTTAATCTCGGCGGCGACCTGTGCCGGGCTGGCAGCAGCGCGGGCGGCGTTGAAGTTCGTCCCGGTGCCGATGTCCACATGCCGGAAGCCCAGCCGCGCGATCGTCCCCAGCGCCTCCGGCAGTGTCAGGTCATTAAACGCCCATGTATGGCAGGCAAATTCAATCATGATTCAGTCGTTAGGTTTTAGCCATTAGCGATCGGGCCAATTATCCTCATTTTCCCAAACTCCGAAAGTCCACCTGATCCTGCCCTCTAACAGCCTAACCCCTCAAAACATCCCCGACCGCCGTTCCAGCCGCCCGCTGCCTAAAAACTGACGCAGTTCCTCCACGCGCTCGGCGATGATCTGTGGCGCGCGTTCGCGGATAGCCGGGTTGTCCAGATTGCCCGCGATCCAGCGGCACGAGGCGACATGCCGCGCCGCCACAAACGTCTCCACCGCCGCGCGGTCGCCTTCTGGCAGCGGGCGCGTGCGGGTATAGCCGCGCCACAGCGCGTCCTTCAGCGCCAGGTAGCGCGGGTCGGCGCTGAGTTGCAGCAGCAGCGGCGCGAGGTCGTACAGGTAATAACCATAGGCGCAGTTATCAAAGTCCAGCGCGCACACCGTTTCCCCATCAAACAGCAGATTCTTGGCGATGAAGTCGGCGTGAATCAGGCCGAAGCGCGTACTGTCCTGTCCCAGTGCGTCCATCACCGCCCGCGCCCGCTGGCCGACAGCCTCAAAAACCGCGTGATGCTCTGGCATAAACAGGCTTGCGCCTGCGCCGGGGTTGTATGGCGAGTCGCTGCCGAACAAGCCCTCCCAATCGAGGCGCGGGCGCTCGAAGCCCGGCGGCGCTCGGAAGCCCTGCGAATGCTCGTGCAGCGCTGCCAGAAACGCGCCCGCCTGCTCCACCTGTGCCGGGGTGATGGCGGCGGGCGTGACCGACTCGCCTGCGACCCAGCCGAACACCGCGCACCACAGCGGCTCGGCCATGCCTTCCACTCGCGCCTGCGCCAGCCATGCGCCGGGCTGCGGGCGTACCGGGCGCGGCAGGCACAACCCGGTCTCGCGGTTCAGCGCGTCCAGCCACATCATTTCCGAACGCAGCGCCGCCTCGCTGCGCTGTCCGCGCCGCACAAGGCGCAGGCTGTAACGCCCGCCCGCCGCCTCCACCATAAACACCGCGTTATTGAGATACATCAGCGGCGTAACGCGCGCCTCGGCCATGTCGTAACCGGCCAGCGCCTTCTGCGCGGCATCAGTCAGACACGCCAGTTGTTCATCATAGGTCAGGGCTTCAAACACGGGTACGTCCTTCAGGCGAACAGCGGCGCATCGCCCA
>CAZJSU010000135.1:1496-5354 GCA_964548765.1 uncultured Anaerolineaceae bacterium | reverse complement strand
GCTTTAAGGTTATCACTTGGCTTTATCACGGGAAGCAGAAGGGGAAGCGTGGGGGTAGGGGCGCAGCAGTGCTGCGCCCCCTGCGAAAGAGGCTTTACCGCGCCACAGCGCCGCGCCGCCGCCGCCACAGGCTGGCCGCCATCAGCGCCAGCCCCGCCGCGCCAGCGGCCAGCGGCACCCGCCAGGGACTCCAGGGCGACTGCCCGGTAGCGGGAAGCTGCCCAACGCTGGTCAGCGTGGCCGAAGCACAGCGCGCGTCGGGATGTTCGGTGCTGGTCATGCACGCCTGATTGGTGATGATAAACGGCACCGCCACATTATCACGCACGCGCGTCTGGACAGTGATGGTCACGCTCTGGCCGGGCGCGAGGCTGCCAATACTGAAGCTGACCGTCTGCCCGCTGTGGCTGACCGACCCCGCCGACGCGGATACGCTCAGAATCTCGACCTCGGCAGGCAGCGTGTCCGTCACCTGCACGTTGTTGATCGGGATGCTGCCCGGATTACTGATCGTGATCGTCCATGTCGCGCTCTCGCCGGGAATGGCGAAGGGCGGGTTCACGCTCTTGGTGATGAACGGGTCTACCAGCGCCAGCGTGGGGATTTGCCCCACCTGCTGCCCCGGCGGGCTGCCGCCGCCGTCATCATCGTCATTGGGGACAGGCGTGGGGGGGGGCGGGTTCGGGTTGCGCTGGCGAACTGTCACCGTGCTGGTGCTGGTGACGGGCGGGCCGCTTGGCGGCGTGCCGGAGGCGGTCGCCACGTTGGTCAGCGGCAGGTCGCCCGGCTGGATGGTGTACTGCGCCGTCCCGGTCGTGCTTATGCCGGGGTCAAGCGCTGTCGCCGCCAGCGTGATCGGCCCCAGACGGTCATCGCTCACCGTCACCGGGTCAAGCCTGACAGTACCCGTATTCGTGACGGTATAGGTATAAGTCACGGTGTCGCCTACTTCCGCCCGCTGACGGTCAACGACTTTTACAACGCTGATCCCCGGAACATTTGTGGACGTATCCGGGACGCACTCTTCCATGCCGACCATACCGATCGCCAGGTCAACCCCGTTGATCGAAGTCTGGTTCTCGCGCATTTCCAGCATGATCGAAGTTTGCGCCGGCCCGGTCGTGAGGGTGATTTCGTTTCGCACCCACTCGTCCGGGACTTCGGGGACAGGGAAGGGCAGACTGGTCGGCGTGCCGTCAATCAGGAACTCAAGAATCGGGTCGTCCCGATCCTCGGGCGGGGCGATAATATTATTCAGGTACGCATAGATATTGTAGGTCGTGTTGGGAGAAAGCCCTGTCACCGTCTGCCGCCAGAAGATGTAAGGGTCAGGGCCGGTGCCGGGAACAGCAGGATCATCGTAATTGTTGCCATTGGAATACAACAGGCCGGGCGCAGGAGGAACACCATAAGCCGGGTCGCCGGGGAACAACTCCACCTGCGCGATACCACCAAACTCATTTACATCTCGGTCATAGAGCGCGAAGTATGTATCCGGCGGGTATTGGTTGTAGCCCCGGTACGGAATATCGCTGCTGAAGCCCACCAGCGTGGTGTCGATGATACCGCTGCCGCCATCATCAATGCCAGAGGTCGTATCAATGACCGAAAAATCGCCATTCACCACGTGGGTTGTGCCGCTGGGGACAAAGCCTGCCGGGCATCCGCCGGCACCGACCCCTTGCGCCTGAACAGACGCGGGCATCAGAAACGCCAGCGAAAGACAGAAAAAAACTATAAATCCTATCAATAAGCGTCGTGCAAGTCCCATCAAACCCCCCTAACTTTACGCTAACTCAACCCTACAGTTTAGTGTACATTCAATGCGGCGCAACAAAACGTTTTAACATTATTACGCCAGATAAGAAAATGTAACACTTAAGCTTTGCCTGTGCCTTGCAGTTGTCATCACAAAGCAGTCTACGTTCATTATATACCCCTTTATGGAAGACGCGCCCCATACATACCTTTTGACCACATCAGCGGTCGTCGTTCATAATGAGGCAGGCACATCATTCAGAGAGGGTTAAACGCATGGCTGTACGCACGCTGGAAGCCACAACCGCCACGCAGCCCGCAGAGCAGGCCGCCGCTGGCCTTCTGGCGCGGCTGTTCGCGCGGGTAGAGATCGCGCCGCTGGTGTTCTTTCGCGTCTTCTTCGGCGCGGTGATGCTGTGGGAGGTCTGGCGCTATTTCGAGTACAACCGCATCGAGCGCTACTTCATCGAGCCGCAGTTCACCTTTCCCTACTTCGGCTTCGAGTGGGTGAAGCCGCTCCCCGGCGATGGCATGATCTGGCTGTTTCACGGGCTGGGGGCGCTCTCGGTGCTGCTGATGCTCGGCCTCGGCTTCCGTGTCGTCATGCCGCTGTTCTTCGCGGCCTTCAGTTACGTGTTCCTGCTTGACCAGACATGGTATCTCAATCACTTTTACCTGATTTCGCTCGTCAGCTTTATCATGATCTTCCTGCCGCTCAACCGGGCGCTTTCGCTGGACGCGCTGCTCAGCCCGCGCCTGCGCGCGCAGACCGCCCCGGCATGGACATTATGGCTGCTGCGGGCGCAGGTCGGCATCGTCTACTTCTTCGGCGGCATCGCCAAGCTCAACGGCGACTGGCTGCAAGCCGAGCCGATGCGCGCGTGGCTGGCAGCCCGCACCGACTTTCCCCTTATCGGCCACCTGTTCACCGAGGAGTGGATGGTCTACGCCATGAATTACGGCGGCCTGCTGCTCGACCTGCTGATCGTGCCGTTTCTGCTGTGGCGGCGCACGCGCTGGCTGGCGCTTGCTGCGGCCATCCTGTTCCACCTCATGAATGATCGCCTGTTCAATATCGGCATCTTCCCGTGGTTTATGATCGGCGCGACGCTGCTGTTCCTCCAGCCAGAGCGCTTCCGCTGGCTTATCCCCGCCCGCTGGCGTGCGCTGCCTTCACATGAAGAAGCCCCGCCCGTGCGGTTGCAGCGGCGGCATTACGTCATCGCGGCGCTGCTGGGGCTGTATCTGCTGTGGCAGGTCGCTTTCCCGCTGCGCCATTTCCTGTACCCCGGCGATGTCAACTGGACGGAGGAGGGGCATAAATTCGCGTGGCACATGAAGTTACGCAGCAAGGACGGCCATGCCCGCTTCTTCGCTACCGACCCCGACAGCGGCACCACGTGGGAGATGGCCCCGTCCTTCTTCCTCACCCCGTCACAGATGGATGGCGATAAAATGGCCGGCCATGCCGACATGATCGTGCCGTTTGTGCATTATCTGGCGGACTACCTACGCAGCGCGGGCTTCCCCAACATTGAGATTCGCGTGTGGGCGATGGCGACCATGAACGGGCGCGCCCCCCAACTGCTGCTTGACCCCACCCACAACCTCGCCAACCAGCCGCGTCTGCTCACCGCCGCGCCCTACATTCTGCCGCTGGCGCAGCCGCTGAAGGGCGAGCATCACGTCCTGCTGATCGCCAGCCGCGAGGACAACCTGCTGCTGGTCAACATGACTCGCCGCGCTTTTCCGCTGGAGCGCCTGCGGCTGGAGAACGGCCTTGATACCCTCGATGGCGCGGGCTGGGGCATGGCACATTTAGAGGAAGCGGGCTGTGCCGTCGCCCAGCCTGCGGCAGGCTCGCCGCTGCCGCCGCTCATCTGCAATCAGGACTCCGCGCCGCTGCTGCTGGAAAACGCGCTCTGGCGCGAGCCGTTTGACGTGTATTTCGACGGCGCGCGTCTCGCCCGCTGCGAGAGTGCAACCTGTGTGGTCAGTGTGCCTGTCGCGGGCGCTTCGGGCTATAATGAAGGCGAGAGCGAGATGGAGATTAACGAATGAACCCGATTGTGCTGGTGGCCGAAGTAGACGAAAAACGCC
>CAZJSU010000135.1:0-1396 GCA_964548765.1 uncultured Anaerolineaceae bacterium | reverse complement strand
CTACTCGAAAACAAGCGTATCGTCCTCGGTGTGACCGGGAGCATCGCCGTTTATAAAGCGATTGACCTCGCCAGCAAGCTCACACAGGCGGGCGCGCGCGTGGATGTGGTCATGACCGAAGCCGCGCGGCAGTTCGTCACGCCGCTGGCCTTCCAGTCCGTCACAGGCCGCCCGGTCTATACCGACCTGTGGCAGGCGGATAACAGCGGCGGGCTGCCGACGCATATCGCCCACGTCGGCTTAGGCGAAGATGCGGATTTGCTGCTCGTCGCCCCGGCGACAGCCCAAACGTTGGCGAAACTGGCGGCAGGCATGGCCGATAACCTGCTGACCGTGACCGCGCTGGCGGCACGCTGCCCGCTGGTGATCGCCCCGGCGATGGATGGTGGCATGTACCAGCACCCGGCGACACAGACCAACCTGCAAACGCTGCAAGCGCGCGGCGCGTTCCTCATCGAGCCGGAAGAAGGGCGCTTTGCCTCCGGGCTGGTGGGTAAAGGCCGCCTGCCAGAAACACCCGTGCTCATCGGTCACATCCGGCGCGTATTGGGGCAGGCCACAGGCGCGCTGGCCGGGCGTAAAGTCGTCGTCAGCGCGGGCGGCACCAGCGAGGCACTCGACCCGGTGCGCTACATCACCAACCGTTCCAGCGGCAAGCAGGGTTACGCGCTGGCACAGGCCGCGCTCGATGCCGGGGCAGAGGTCGTGCTGGTGAGCGCGGCGCAGCATTTGCCCGCCCCCGTCGGCGCGCAAGTCATCCCGGTTGAATCGGCGGCGGAGATGCTCGACGCGGTGCTGGCGCACAGCGCACAGGCCGACGCGCTCATCATGGCCGCAGCGGTGGCCGACTTTCGCCCGGCGACCATCGCCGAGCAGAAGATCAAAAAAACCGATGATGACGATGCAGGGCTGACGCTTCAGCTTGGCCGCACTGCCGACATCCTTATGGCCGTCAAAGACCAGCGCCAGATCACAGGCTACCCGCGCATCGCGGTCGGCTTCGCGGCGGAGAGCGAGAACCTGCTGGCGAACGCCCGCGCCAAGCTGGAACGCAAAGGACTGGATTTACTGGTCGCCAACGATATTTCGGCCACCGACGCGGGCTTCGCGGTGGATACCAACCGCGTGATCATCCTCGACGCGGCAGGCGGGCAGGAGCCGCTCCCCCTCGCCAGCAAAGCCCACGTCAGCGAGGTGATCATCGCCCGCGTCGCCGCCCTGTTGGGGAATGCCTCTCTGTAGGGGCGAAGCACCGCTTCGGTCTGCTTAACCAGGTTATGTTGACCTTTGATTTTGACGGGTGTTTTGCCAGCGGATATGTTCCTACACCGGGTATGTTTTGTAGGGACGCGCAACGGCGTGTCCGTCGTTATGCGTAGGGGAGGGTCTGTGACCC
>CAZJSU010000134.1:0-10077 GCA_964548765.1 uncultured Anaerolineaceae bacterium | reverse complement strand
AGCTGGGGGACCTGGATTCGAACCAAGATTAACAGGGCCAGAACCTGTCGTTCTGCCGTTGAACTATCCCCCACTGGGTAATTAGCATGATAGCATAAGCCAGCGCCGGATTCAAGACCTTTTATGCTAAAGTCGCCAACTGTTCCATCGCCAGTTGGATACGCCGCAGCGACTCCGCCCTGCCCAGAATCTCCATCGTCTCAAACAGCGGCGGCGAGACGGTCTGCCCGGTCACGGCTACGCGCAGCGCCCCGAAGAACTGCCCGGCCTTCAGCCCCAGTTCCTCCGCCAGCGCCCGCATCGCCGGTTCGGTGTGGTCAAAGTCGAAGCTGTCCAGCGCGCTCAGGTGGTCGTAAGCCATGTCCAGCGCGGCCAGCGTCCCCGCCGCGTCCATCTTCTTCTGGATGAGGGCTTCGGCGGGCGGCGGGATAAACACCTCGCGGAAGAAGAAGCCGGCGATATCCACCACATCGTTAAACACCTTGATGCGTGTCCGCACAATCGGCACGACTTTCATCAGCGTCTCAGTGTTGACTTCCAGCCCGGCCTGCTCCAGCGCTTCGCGCAGGTGCCGCGCCAGCGCCTCGTCGCTCATCTTCTCGCGGATGTATACGCCGTTCAGCCAGTCCAGCTTTTCAATCGGGTAGACGCTGTTCGCCGGGTTGATGCCTGTGCCGTCGAAGCGGGCAATCGCTTCCTCAACATCAAACACCTCGCGCTCGTCGCCGAAGTTCCAGCCGATATTCGTCAGGAAATTGACCACCGCAGGCGCGTAATACCCGGCCTCTTTAAACTCGCGCGTCAGCACCAGCACCTGCTTGCCATCCTCGGTAAACCCGGCGTGGCGCTTGCTCAACTTGCCCTTGCCGTTGGGGTTTAGCAACACAGGCAGGTGCAGATAGCGCGGCATCTCCCAGCCGAACGCCTGCCAGAGGTGATAATGCAGCGGGTAAGAGGGCAGCCACTCAATCGAGCGCGTGATGTGGCTGATCTCCATAAAGTGGTCGTCTATAATATGCGCCAGATGATACGTCGGAAAACCGTCCGACTTTAACAGCACCATGTCCTGTATCGTGCTGTTTTCAAACTCCACTTCGCCGCGCACCATATCCGGCACCGTAGTCACGCCCTCGTGCGGCGCTTTGAAGCGGATCACGGGCTTGCGCCCCTCGGCGATGTAGTGTTCTTCCTGTGCTGGTGTAAGGTCACGGTGGCGGCCATCGTACCCCGGCGGCAGCTTTTGCGCCTCGCGCGCCGCGCTGATCTGCGCCAGTTCCTCCGGCGTGTCATAAGCCCGGTAGGCTTTGCCCTGCTCAACCAGCCAGTTCGCCCACTTCTGGTACAGTTCCAGCCGTTCAGACTGGGTATACGGCCCGTAAGCGCCGCCCACGTCCGGCCCTTCGTCCCAATCCAGCCCCAACCAGCGCAGCCCGTCCATCAGCAGTTCCAGCGACCCCGCGACGTAACGCTTCTGGTCGGTGTCTTCAATCCGCAGGATAAACTGGCCCCCGTAATGCCGCGCCAGCAGCCATGTAAACAGCGCCGTGCGTGCGCTGCCAATGTGCAGCGGCCCGGTGGGGCTGGGAGCAAACCGTGTCCGCACTGGTTTAGAGGTTGTTTCCGTCACAATCATTTCTCCATTTCACAAGCCGCCCCGCTGCTTACTCCAGCCGTCTCCGCCGCGCGATCACACTCTGCGCCAGCCCGATCCCCGCCATCGTCGAAAGCAGCGACGTACCGCCCGAACTGATAAACGGCAGCGTCAGCCCTGTGACCGGAATCAAGCCGAGGTTCATCCCGACCGAAGTTACGGTCTGGAAGAAGATAAACGCCGCCACACCGTAGCAGATCAGGCTGCCGAAAGGGTCAACCGCCGTGCGCGCCCCGCGCAGGACACGCAGCAGCACCACGCCGATCAGTCCCAGCACCGCCACCCCGCCTGTAAAGCCGAACTCTTCAACGATCACGCTGTAAATAAAGTCGGTATGCCGCACCCGCAGAAAACGGCCCTTGTTCTGCGAGCCGACCGAGTACCCCTTCCCCACAGGCCCGCCCGACCCGATGCTGATGAGCGCCTGCCGGATGTTGTAATAACTGTCCGGGTCGCTCTCCGGGTTAATAAATGTGGTGATGCGCGACTGCTGGTACTCTGCCATCTGCGACCAGATCAACGGCGCGGAAACCGCCAGAATCAGCATAAACATGGCGATATGCCGCAGGCGCAGCCCCGCCGCCCAGATCATAGTGAACCACACCGCCGCGAACACCGTCACCATGCCCAGGTCAGGCTGGATAAAGATCAGCAGCGACGGTACGCCAATATGCACCAGCGAGATAAAAATCGTCGTCAGGCTGTCCATTCTGGTGTAATGCGTCGCCAGATAATGCCCCAGCGTGATGATAATCAGCACTTTGGCGACTTCCGAAGGCTGGATACGAATGCCGATATTAATCCAGCTTTGCGCGCCCGCGTCCCCCTCCACGCCCAGATAGAACACCAGCACCAGCAGCACGATCATCAGCAGGTACAGCCACGTATGCAGGCCGTCGAGCAGGCGGTAGTCCATAAACGCCAGCAGCAGCATCAGCACCAGCCCGACGAACATGAACTGTATCTGGTCCGGCACGCGGGAGATAAGTTCCGGGTCAATCGCGCCCTGGGTCGCGCTGCGAATCATCAGGATGCCAAAAACAATCAGGAGAATAGTCAGCGCAAACAGTAGATAATCAAACCTGCGCCACAGGCTTCCAGTGTGAGTCATGCCTTACATCCTACAACGGCTTTATCACCAGCCGTGTATTATAACGGCAGCCTGCGCGCAATTGAACGCCTAGTCCAGCGGGTTGCCCGTGTTGGCGGGCGCGTCGGGGTCGTCCTGTTCAACACCCTCCACCGGGCGCGAGAACGGAATCTCGGCCACAATCAGGCTGTCGCGCTGGCGCTGTTGTAAGGCAATATCCACCTTCTGGCTGTCTACAGACACGTATTTCGAGATCACCGCCAGAATTTCCTGCTTCATCTCATCCAGCTTTTCGGGCGGCAGGTTGATGCGGTCGTGAAACAGGATGAACTGCAAGCGCTCCTTGGCGGTGTTGCCGCTGCCCTTACCGGGGCTGCGCCCAAGCATTCGATCAAAAAATCCAGCCATAAAATCCCCTTCCCTCAGCCAGTACCACCTGCGAACAGCCGCGCCAGTCTTTGCAGGAAGCCGTTATTGTCTTCCAGTTGCATAAACGGCACGTTCTCGCCGTTCAGCCGCCGCGCAATATTGCGGAACGCCTGCCCGGCGCGTGAATTTTCGTTCAGGGACACAGGCACGCCGCTGTTCGAGGCGGGGACGACGTTCTCATCCTCCGGCACAATACCGATCAGGCTGATCGCCAGAATATCGGTCACGTCAGCGGCAGACATCATCTCGCCCTTGCGTACCATCTCCATCTTCACCCGGTTCAGGATCAGCTTGCCCGGCCCTTTGTTCTCTGCTTCCAGCAGGCCGATGATGCGGTCAGCATCGCGCACTGCCGACACTTCAGGGTTGGTGACCACCAGCACATCATCGGCTGGCGCGATCGCGTTACGAAAGCCGCGCTCGATCCCGGCGGGCGAGTCGATCACGATAAAGTCCATCTCCTGGCGCAGCTTATCCGTCAGTTGAATCATATCCGCCGGGCTAACGGCGGTCTTGTCGCGCGTCTGTGCCGCTGGAATCAGGTACAGATCAGGAAACTGCTTGTGCTTAATCATCGCCTGCCGCAGTTTACAGCGCCCTTCCACCACATCCACCAGATCATAGACGATGCGGTTTTCCAGCCCCATCACCACGTCGAGGTTACGTAGGCCGATGTCAGCATCCACCAGCACCACACGCTTGTCCATCCGCGCCAGCGCCACACCGAGGTTGGCGGTAGCGGTGGTCTTGCCCACGCCACCCTTGCCCGATGTGACGGTAATGACTTTTGCCCCCATACTTCTTTCCCTCTTTCCCGTACTATTCCCAGGCTTCCACCATAATCTGATTATCCCGCACCAGCGCGACTTCTGGGCGCGCCTTGCGCCGTTTTTCCGCCGGCGAGGTGACGATATAACCAGCGATACGAAGCTGTGTGGGAATCATATCCAGCGCGCAGATGACCGCGCTTTCGTCGCCATCTGCGCCCGCGTGGGCGTTGCCGCGCAGCCGCCCCCACACGATAATATCACCAATAGCGATCACCTCCGCGCCGGGGTTGACATCGCCGTAAATCACCACATGCCCGGGGCTGTGTACCGTCCGCCCGGAGCGCAGCGTCCGTCGCAGCATCACGCCGGGCGTGCCGGCCTCTTCCGGGTTGATCTCGGTGCCATCGTCAAGGTCTTCGCGCCCCGGCACAATACTGCCCGCACTGGTACGCAGGTCCAGCGCCTCCGCCGCGTCGCGCGTAGTGTCGCTGGTACTCAGCACCGCCCACAGCAGCAGCCCGCGCCGTTCCAGCAGCGCCTTCAGCGAGGACAGTTCGTATCTCGGCACCGGGCGCTCGCCCACATCCACAATAATCCGCGCGCCCTGAAAGAAGCTGTTCTGCTCGTCAAAATGCTCGCCCAGCCGCGCCGTCACCTGCAGCCATTCTTCCACCGGGCTTAAAGTGACTAACAGCCCGTCCCGTACCCCTTTAATCGCAAATAGTTGATCCTGCATCAGCCTTGCCCAGAGTGCGCCAAAAGAAAGATATTCCAAATTCGTTATTGATACTGTTAATCCTATACGTTTTTTTAAAGACGCGCTATACGCCGCTGGTAATGCGGAACAACATGACCAGCGGCAGCAGCACATAGGCCGCTGGCGCGAACCAGCCCACCGCCCGGCGCGCCGGGCTGACACTGCGCTCCAGCCACGCCCGCAGCGTATAGACCGCGTAAGTCATCCACAAGACCTGAATCATCAGCAGGGGCAGCAGCAGCACCGGGCTGTTATTGCCAAAATACACCAGCCCGAACAGCGCATACGTGGCATAAGCCACCATAGTGATCGTCCCCAGCGGCGGATACCAACGCGACAACCGCGCCAGCCCCAGCACCCCCAGCACGACACCAATCGCGGTAAACTGGCCGACAACCAGTTCCACCAGTCGCAGCCAGCGCGAGGCATTGCGCCAGCCATCGGCCATCATGTACGGCACACGCAGTTGGATAGCCTCTGCCTGTGCCGACGGGTACAGCCAGAAGGTAGAGTGGATGTATTCTGCTACCACGCCGTAAACGCCGAACGCGATAAACCCGGCCAGCAGCACCCAGTACAGGCGCGGCAGCGGGTGCCGTGCCATCGCCAGCCCCAGCACCACCGCCGGAGTCAGCAGCACAAACAGCGGGTCATTGACCATCCCCACGCCGAACAGCACCAGAATCCCGATCGTGTGATACAGCCTCAGCGGCGCGGGCGCTTCGTCAGGGCGGGGGTTGGTCACGTAAAGGGCATCCACCAGCAGGAACAGTAGCCATGCCGTCGTCAGCGTGGTCAGGCGCAGGCTGCCTGTCGTCGCCAGTTGGCTCCAGAACAGCACCGCGAAAATGACGAAGCCCGCCAGCAGGCCGAGCGCCAGACGGTCACTGAAGCGCATCAACACCAGCGCCACCACCCCCGCCACGACCAGCACCGCCAGCGTCATTGGCAGGCTCAGGCTGTCTGCGCCGCCCGTTTGCGTCCAGAACGCCGGGCTGAAGGCCAGCGCCAGCCCCCCGATGACCGCCAGCACCGCCCCGTTGCGCCGCAGGATCATCGCCATCCCCACAACGACCAGCGCCAGCCCGGACGCGCGTATCAGCGAGGTCTGCCCCAGCGTCAGGAAGGCCAGCCACGCGATGCCCCCTGCCACCAGCCCCGGCAGCCAGTAACGGGCGATTTGCTGCTGCTTTGCGCGGAGTTCCATAACTATCCTTCCACACCGGGTTCGTCGGTGGCTTCTCCGGCCGGGGTCTGTGCCGGGGCGAACTGCTGCACGGGCGGCTGTGATACCGGAGCAGGCAGCCCTTCGCGCTCGTTCTTTAGCCGGAAGTACGCTTCCATCGTCTCCACGACGATGGGCAGCCCCACCAGCGACCCCTCGCCGCCGTTATAGACAAAACCGATGATGACGATCTCCGGGTTATCGAATGGCGCGTGCGCCGTGAACCACGCATGAGCCGGCCAGTTGCCCGGCACACACAACCCCAGCGGGCGCGCCACGTCGTCGCAGTATTCCGCCGTCCCGGTCTTTCCGGCGACGGTCACGTAAGGCAGGTTAGCGGGTTTGGCCGTACCGTCCAGCACCGCCGCCCGCATCCCCTGCTGCACGACCTGAAAATTCTCGGTGCTGGCAAACGGCGGCAGATAATCCGGGTCGAAGCGCAGCGGCTGGCACACGCTGCCGTTGAACTGGTAGTTATAGGGGATGTGTACGGTATACTCGCGCAGCACCGGGCTGAACCGGTCGCCGCTGATGTTGACCGTGTTACGATAAGTCTCCGGGTTACAGCGCTGTGGGTTATAAGTGCTGCTGTCCGGCTCACAGGTACACGCAAGGCTGGTCTCGCCCTTCATAATCATGTCCTCCAGCAGCAGCAGATTCAGCGGCTCGTTGGGGCCAAGATTATCTATATTCAGGTGGCGCAGCACGTGCGGCTCAAACGGCTGAATCACGTTGCCTTCCGCGTCCAGCACGCTGTGAACCACCGTCGGCTGGTACAGCGTCCCGCCGTTGGCGATGGCCGCCACCGACGCGATCAGTTGCAGCGGCGTGGTCGTCACATACCCCTGCCCGAAAGCCGCGTTATAGGTGTCGCCCGTAGACCAGTTCTCGCCATAAATCCGCCGCTTCCAGTTCGCGTCTGGCATCCGGCCAGCCAGCTCGCCTGGCAGCTCTACCCCTAGCTCCGTCCCGATCCCGAAAGCAGTCGCGTAGCGGAACAGGTCGGTAATGCCCAGCCCGCCCGGCTTCAACACCTGTGGCGACAGGTCAGGATTACCACCGCCGATCTGGTAGAAATACACATCACAACTCTGCGCGATCGCGCCGATCATGTTAATCGAGCCGTGACCGTCATCCTTCCAGCACACGAAGTTCTGCGCGGCGGCGATGTCGTTTGGCGCGTAGCGGTTGGGCAGCACCAGATTCCCGCCGTCGAACAACGCGGTCTCCGGGCGGATCACGTCTTCTTCCAGCACGGCCAGCGCGCTCAACACCTTCCACACCGACCCCGGCGCGTACAGCGAACTGATCGCGTGGTTTACCAGCGGCGTGCGCGGGTTGTTAAATACTTCCAGATAATATTGATAGTCAATATTGCGGGCAAAGCGGCTGTTGTCGTATGTCGGCCAGCTTACCATCGCCAGCACTTCGCCCGTCTGCGGGTTCAGCGCGATCACCACGCCGGACTCGGTACGGATGCGCCCTTCAGTCGTATTAATGAAGATGATGCGGTTTTCCAGCGCGGTCTGCGCGGCCTGCTGCAACTGTGTGTCCAGCGTCAGCCGCACGTTCTGGCCGGGGACGGGCGGCAACTGCTCGATGATGTTGACCACCTCGCCCGCCACGTCCACTTCACGCAGTTCGCGCCCGCGTTCACCGCTGAGGATGCTCTCTAAAAAGAACTCCACCCCGGCGTAACCGATACGGTCATAAGCCGGGTTGTAGCCCAGTTCGCGCAGGCGCTCGGCCTCGTCCGGGCCAATCGGCCCCATGTAGCCCACCACCTGCGAGGTCAGCGCGCCGGTGGGGTATTCGCGCACGCCAATCGGCACGATATTCACCCCCGGCAGCGTTACGCGCTCTTCCAGAATCCGCATCGCCACCTGCAGTTCCACGTCCTCGGCAATCGTCACCTCGCGGAACGGCGCGATACCTTCGCCCTCCGCCACCAGTTCCTCGATACTCCGCACGCCGCGTCCCGCTGCCAGCGCTGCCGTCGGCGGCACATTCACCAGCGCCGACAGGCGGTTAAAGATGCTCAGTTCCTCAACCTCATCTGCTGGCAGCGCCGCCGGAATCACGGTCACGTTATAAGCAGGCACATTCCCGGCCAGCGTGCCGCCGTAGCGGTCGAAAATCACGCCGCGCGGCGCGGCCAATGGCAGTTCGTTGAGGCGGTTATCGTCGGCGGCAAGCTGCCACGATTCGTTCTGCATGATCGAGAGATCATACATGCGCACCGAAAACAACAGGAATACCGCGAAGATCACCCCCTGAAGGAACGTCAAGCGCCAGCCCTGAAACGGTGTCAAACGCTGCATGAACTACACTCCAAGACTCACTTATGTGAAGAAACGGCGATCCTGTACATAACGCCGCTGAATCCGCCGGGTAAACCAGTACACCGGCCAGATGAAGATGAGATTATAGACCAGAGTAGGAAGCATGACATAGGTGAAATCAGTCACGAGGTCAACCGGGCTGCCTGTCAGCCACAGCAGCACGAACAGCACCCCCTGCTGAATCAGCGTCCCGACCGCGACCAGCGCGGCCAGCAGCAGCAGCCCGACGCTGTACACCTGCTCTGTCAGCCGCCCCACCAGAAAGACCACCAGCAGCATCCCGATGGCCGACGTGCCTGTCGGCGTGGCCGACAGCAGGTCGCGCATGATGCCGCCGACCATCGCCCATGTGATGCCCCCTTCCAGCGGCATGTGAACTGACCATGCCAGCACCGTCAGGAACACCAGATCAGGCGCGCCGCCCAGCACACGAAACTGCGGCATCACGCCGGATTGCAGCGCGACCGCCAGCGCCAGGATAGGGATGCTCAGGTAATTTCCCATTTTTTATTCTGCGGGGGGTTCGGCTTCAAAGATCGAAAGGTCCACAGGCTGGAAGCTGGTCATCACCAGCACAAATTCCAGCGCGTCAAAGTTGATGAGGCTGGTAATATCCGCTTCCTGGTACAGTTCCGCCTCTCGCTGGTAAACGCTGGTTACAATGCCGATCGTCAGGTCAGGCGGGAAGTTACCGCCCAGCCCGGAAGTCACCACCAGATCACCCACCGTGACTGACTGTCCCAGCGGAATCAGGCTCATACGCAGGTTGCCGGAAAGCTGCCCCTGCACGCTGCCCTCCACCCGCGTACTTTGCAGCCGCCCGCTGACGAAGCTCTGGCGGTCGGTAATCAGCAGCACGCGCGAGGCGTTAGCGCTCACGTCCACAATACGCCCCGCCAGCCCCTGCCCGGTCACGACAGGCATCCCCTCGGTGATACCATCACGCGCGCCCCGGTTAATGACAATCGTGCGGCGCTGGGCGTTGGTGTCGCTGCCGATCACGTCCGCCGTGACGAATTCCTGATTGGTTGCGGTGGTGGTGTAATCCAGCAGTTCGGCCAGCCGTTCATAGTCGCTGGCGATCTCCCGCAGTTCGACGATCTCCGCCTGAAACTGTGCCAGTGTTTCCTCCAGATCAGCGTTACGCGCGCGCAGATTTTGCAGTTCCGCCAGGTCAGTCACGCCGCCCGTAACCGACAGCGCGGCATCGGTGAACACGCCTGCCACCAGATTCAGCGGCACAGCGACGAGATTTTCAATGGGCGCGAGGAGTCCTGTCTGGCTGACGAGCATCAGCCCTCCACAAAAAAACAGGCTGACCAGCAAAAGCACTGGCCTGTTAGAACGCCAACCGCGCATGTATAACCCTATGCCATCATACAAACACGGGCATTATAGCAAAAACCCCCATGCCAGAGAACCACCTGTTCCCCGTCCAACAGGGCAAACGGGGAGCGGTAAATGTGTAGGGGTGAAGCGCTGCTTCGCCCGCTCTACCTTATGCCAACACAAAGGGCGGGTTTGCAGCCCGCCCAGCACCATTTTTTCAAACTTAGCACTCGTTACTCAGCACTTCGCTAATGATGGGTACTGCCGCGCTCCAGCCCGACCAGCAACCGCCGCAGGTTATTGTAGTCTTCCAGTACGCGCCCTGCCCCGCGCGCCACGCACGTCATCGGGTCTTCGGCCATCCACACGCGAATGTTGACTTCCTCGCCCATGCGCTCCGCCAGCCCCTTCAACTGGCTGCCGCCGCCCGCCAGACAGATGCCGCTTTCCATCAGGTCGGCGATCAGCTCTGGCGGCGTATCGT
>CAZJSU010000133.1:0-10334 GCA_964548765.1 uncultured Anaerolineaceae bacterium | reverse complement strand
GATATGCTCCAGGTGTGAGAAAAGCTTACATAAGCATAATATGAAAATCGCGGCGCAAACATTGATTTGCCGGATATTATGGTGAGGCGACAACTTTTTGTAAACATTGCCATCCGATCAGCGTCCAGGATGTATGACCAACGAATGACAAATGTGGAAAGGCAAAGATTATGGCATGGCCTATCGGCGCAGTGCATCTCAACGTCGCTGACCTCGACGCGGCGGCAAGTTTTTACCAGCAGAAAATCGGCCTGGCCGTGCTGGATGAAGGGAACGGCAGCGTCAGGCTAGGCGCGGCGGATTCGCAGACCCACCTGCTGACCCTGACTGAACAGCCCGGCGGCCAGCCCAGCGAAGGCGGCACCGGCCTCTATCACTTCGCGCTGCTGCTGCCTTCGCGCCGCGAGCTTGGCCGCGTGCTGCGCCATTTCGCGGTGACGCAGACCGCGCTGCAAGGGCTTTCCGATCACGGGGTCAGTGAGGCGATTTATCTGGCCGACCCGGAAGGCAACGGCATCGAAATCTACCGCGATCGCCCGCGTGAAGAATGGCCGATGGGCGGGGCTGGTGTGGCGATGATTACGCAGGCGATGGATGTGGACGGGGTGCTGGCGGCGGCGGATACCGCCGAGGCTTTTGAGCGCCTGCCCGCTGAAACAGTCATGGGGCATATTCATCTGCACGTCGCCAGCACTTCCGAAGCGCGGCGTTTCTATGGCGACCTGCTCGGCCTCGACCTCATGCAGCAGATGGGGGGCAGCGCGCTGTTCATGTCGCGCGAGGGGTATCACCACCATGTCGGCCTGAATGTCTGGCGCAGGGGCGCGCCTTCGGCCATCGCGCCGGATACGCTCGGCTTGCGCTGGTACATGCTCGATCTTGGCGACGACAAAGCGGGCGCGGTCGCCCGCCTGCAGGACGCGGATGTGCCGCTGGAGCAGCGTGATGAGGGGCTTTTCGTGCGCGACCCCGCCGGGAACGGGGTGGTGCTGGTGTAGGCTTGCCAATGCGAGATGCGGTGTGGGGGAGGGCTTGCCACCCTCCCGTTCAAAAGCGAACTTCACCACAGCGCAGGTGATCGCGCGCTTGCACGATCACTCAACTGCGCGGGAACCAGCCCGCCCGCGTCTTGGAACACTGCGACGGCTGCGCGGCCTGCCCGGCGCGCAGCACCTGCCGCACCTGCTGCCCCGGTGTACACTCGCCCCAAAGCACAATCTGCGGCTCTAGCTGGATGGACCCTAAGTTGGGCGAATTCCAGTAACCGTCTGACCGGAAGCAGTTTGCCTGATGCATGTTCTGCTGGATGCAGGGGGTGTAATCGCCATAGCGCGTCTCGACGCTGGCGGCGGAGACAGGCGCGGGGATCGGCGTAGGATAGCCCGGCGGCACGTAAGGCACACCGCCATCCTGTTTGACGTACACCCAATCCAAACGGATGTAGGCCAGCCCGCCGTACTCCACAAAATCCACCTGGATGTTGCTGAAGTTCTGCGCCATCGGCACATCCACCGAGAAGGTCTTGCCCGCCTGCCCAGTTCCGAGTGTGTTCAGATAGGGGATACCGTTAATGTAAAGCGCGAAGTCGTCGTCTGCCGTCACGGTGAAACGGTATACGCCCGCGTAAAAGTAAGCGGTGGTGAACATGCGCGCACTGAAGTTATCGGCAGGCACCCCCGGCCCCGGCGACCCGCCGCCCCAGTTGAAGTCGGCAAAGTTGCTGGAAAAGCTGTACACCGGGTTGCCGCTGAAGTTCGTGTTATTGTAGAAACTCACCTGCCAGATGTTGCCGCTCTGCGCCTGAAGCACCCCAACCAGCAGCACGCAGGCGAGCAGGAGAGCGACCATTACTGTTAAACGCTTCACGTTTTCCTCCTTTCGGTTATGGCTGCGAAGACAGCTCAACAGGCGACATGCTGCTGTCGTCGGTGATCGTCAGCGTCCCCTCGACCACATGCACCGGGTCAAAGCTGCCCATATAAACGCTGTACTGGCCTTCGGCGGGGGCGGCGATTTCGACCAGCGGGTTCAGGTTACGGCTGCCGTCGGCATCGTCGTTGCAGAAGAACGCGCCATCTGGCCCGCGAATGAGCATGGTTGCGTCAGAATCGCCTTCAAAGTACACCCGCAGCGCCTCGGCCTCGCCTGACCAGTCGAACACCAGCGACGGCTCGGCGTTGATAAAGCCTGTGCAGGCTGTGGTGCCTGTATCAAGGTTGAACGCCGGGACATCGCCACCAGCGGTAATCTCCTGCGTCAGCGGGTCATCCCCGGCGGCCACAGATGCCGGGGCGAGCTTGGCCTGCGTCAGCAGCGTATCCATTGGCAGGCGCTCTGCCCGCAGCGCCTCGTCCGGTACGCTCTCGCGCATGACCAGTGCGCTGGGGTCAAACGTCCCCGCGCCGATTTGCGGGTTCGCGGTAAAAACCAGAAAGCCGGGAATCAACTGCCCCTCGGCAAAGCTGCCCACCCACACCGCATACTCGCCCTGCGGCGGGTTTTGCAGCTCAACCGATGGGTCAAGCAGCAGGGGGTTGATGTCGTCGTTACACAGGTACTCGCCATCGGGCGTGCGTACCAGCAGCATCGGGTCATGGTCGCTGTAGAAGAACGCTTTCAGAAAGTCGGCTTCGCCCGTGTAATTTACGCGCACGGTGGGGTTCGCGTTCACGAAGCCAGCGCAGCCTTCGCCCAGTTCGCTGGTGTCCACGTCGCCGCCGCCGATGACGCTGACGACAAACGGGTCGAGGACGAAGCCCGCTTCCAGATTCATCCGCAGGAAGGCGGGTTCGCCTTCCGGGTCGAGCGTGTCTTCCTGAGCATGAGCGCCAGCCGCCAGCAGCGCCCATAGCAACAGCAGCAAAAATGTGCCGTGTTTCCGCATCATCATCCTCCTGTTCAGTAAGCCGTTTCGGTCATTTTGGGATATTGCCAGAGCCGACTATAACAAAAATTATTGCAACCGCCCATACGCCTTCTGACCCAAACAGGTGTTCACAACCTTCAATCTTCATTCACGGCCTTTGCCGTTTTGTGGTTCAATGAAGGCGGTAAACGCACATTCAACAAAGGCCATGCCCATGACCGGACTGCTTTTCCCGACGCAGATCACCCGCCGCGAGTGGCGGCGCGTGCTGCTCTACGCGCTGGTGCTGACGCTCGCGGTGTCGCTGCCCTACTGGCTCGGCTGGGCGACGCAGGACAGCGATCACGTCTTTAGCGGCTTTCTGTTTGGCGTGGACGATGGCAATTCCTATCTGGGCAAGATGCGGCTGGGCGCGCGGGGGCAATGGGATTTTCACCTGTTCTACACCGCAGAAGCGCATGACAGTGCCGGACTGCTGTTCCTGCCCTACATCGTGCCGGGGCAGGTCGTCGGCCTGTTCATCAGCCAGGCCGACCCCGCGCTGTCCCCGACGCTGCTGGGCGTGTTCCATCTGCTGCGCGTGATCTTCGACGTGCTGCTCGTCGCGGTGCTGTATCGCTTTATCGCGGTCTACCTGCGCCCGGCGCGGCTGCGTTTTTTCGCGCTGGTGCTGGCGACACTGGGCGGCGGCTTTGGTTGGCTGCTGCTGGTAGTGGGCAGCGTCCCGCCGGAATGGTTCATCCCGGAAGGCTTCACGCTGCAAATCCTGTTTGGCCTGCCCCATCTGGCGCTGGCGCGGGCGGCGCTGCTGCTTGGCCTGCTGGCGCTGATGAACGCGCTGGCACGGGCGGAATGGCTGCCCTCGGCGCTGGTAGCAGGGGCGTGCTGGCTGCTGGTGGGCATCGCGGTGCCGTTTTATCTGGCCGTGATCTATGCCATCCTCGGCGCGTGGGGGCTGGCGCTGTGGCTGCGGGACAGAGCGTTTCCGGTGAAGATGCTGGTGCGTGGGCTGGTGGCCGCCGGGCTGACTTTGCCGCTGTTCGCTTACAACGCATGGGTGTTCAGCAGCAACCCGGCGTTCGCGCAGTGGTCGGCGCAGAATCTGCTGCCTTCACCGCCACCGCTGCATTACCTGCTGGCCTATCTGCCGTTGGGCGTGCTGGCGCTGATGGCTGGCCGTTGGGCGTGGCGGCGGGCGCGGTTGCACGGGCGTTACGCGCTGCTGGTCGCGTGGCCGCTGATCGTGCCGCTGCTGGTGTACCTGCCGCTGAACGTGCAGCGTCGTCTGGCCGAGGCCGTGATCGTACCGCTGGCGATTCTGGCGGCGGCGGGAGCCGGGCTGCTGGTGCGCCGCTGGGCGCGGCGCTCACATCAACGCGCGTGGAAGTGGGCGCGGCTGCTGGTTTTCGCGGCGACGCTGCCCGCCAGCCTGCTGCTGCTGATCGGCGCGTACTTCTCCGCCCTCAGCAGCGCCCCACCCGTGAAGTACCCGGCGGCGCAGATGGCGGCGATTCAATGGTTGAACCGCAACAGTGAACCGGGCGAGGTGGTTCTGAGCGCGTTTGAGACCGGGAACATCATCCCGGCCTACGCGAATTTGCGGGTGTATGTCGGGCATGGGCCGGAGACGCTCTACGCTGTGCCGAAAACCGCCGAGGCCACGCGCTTCTTCCGCGACGAAATGAGCGCCGGGGAACGCGCCGCGCTCTACGCTGACCAGCGCATCCGCTACGTGTTTTACGGCGCAAACGAGCGCACTCTCGCCGGATCACCGCAGAGGGAACCTGACTGGGCGCAAGACCTGACACTCATCTACGAGGACGGGGATTATGCCATTTACGAGGTCTGAGGGACCAGCCCCCGGTCGCGCAGCGTCTTTTCCTCGTCGCCAGTGATGTAAGCGAAGATTTTCGGCTGGTCTGTGATGACCTGCACCATATAGATCACGTCAAACTCGATGGTTTCTTCACTGTTGTCCTGCCTGCGATAATCCGCGACCCAGTGAATATTCACCTGCCAGTGGTAATCATCCAGCGGCGTGACCTTCAGCGCGGCGATGTTCATCGCCTTTGTGCCGATGCTGCGATAAAACTCAAGCCCTTTGGGGATGGCGTGCCGAAAGTCCTCGTCGTTTTCCCCACAGCTCACGCCTACTGGGCTGGCCTCAATGAAGCAGTCGGCGAAGGCGTTCGTAGTGGCTTCCACATCCACCTGCGGCGGGTCGGCTAATGCTCTGTTGGTGCGGGCGCTGTATTCGTCAAAGAAGGCTCTGAGTTTTTGTTCCACGTTTTCCATGCGGTGCGCTCCATTCCTTATTGGTAAACACAAAATGCAAAGGGGAAGGGCGAAAACGATGTTGTTGGCGAATTCACCGTATAGGAGGGAGGGGCGATGCGCTGCGTCGCCCCTACAGAACGTCAGATATTCGTTATCGCACGCTCAGGTCATACTGGTACACGTAATCGCCCGCGCTGTAAACGGTCATGCCATCGAACACGGGCGCGTTCATCGAGAGCGTGGATGTCAGCGAGACACGGCTGCCTTGCCAGTCTGACAGCAGCACGGCGTACAGCGCACAGTTCAGGTCATTAGTGCTGCTGTTGATCCGCGTCACCTGCCCCGCGTCTACGGGCTGCCCGTTCACGGCGAAGGTCACGTTCATCAGGCGCAGGTTCTCGTTCAGGGTGATCTCGTCGCGGGCGCACCATGTCACACTCCAGAGATAGGTCTGGTCGTTAAAGACGATCCCGGTGCTGCTCTGCGTGATCGGCGTGGTGCTGTCCACGAAGGTGCGGTCAAGCGCGGTTTCCAGCGGAGTCGCGTTTTGCAGGTCGGCCTCGCGGGCAGGGCTGACGCGCGCGCTGCCATCGGCATTACCAGCGGGCGCGCTGGTAGCGGCGGCGGCTGGCGTGGCTTGTGGTGGTGGCGGGGCGCTTTCGTCGGTGGTTGTGCCATAAATGATGCTCAGCACGTACTCGCCCGCCGTGTAACCCTGCGCCTGCTCGAAGCGCGTGGCGGCTACGGTGTAGGTGCCGCTTTGCGGGAAGCTGATGTTGCGGATCACCGCGTTCAGCCCTTCGGCGCTGTCGTCATCATACGCCAGCACGTTGTCGTTAGCGTCAATGATGATGATGAGCGGGTCCAGCCCGCCGGAAAGCGCCTGCATGGAGATGGTCACGTCCTCGCCCGCCACCACATCGAAATCCCAGAACTCGACGTACTGGCTGTCGTCAATCACGCTCTGCACCTGTAGCTCGCCTTCTTCGGCGGGCGGCGGGGCGACACCCCCCGGTACAGGCGTGGTAAAGACCCCGCCCGTGCCGCCGCCGTACAGGCGCTGAAGGCCGGCGATGTCGTCCCGGCTCGGTTGCAGGTTGTACGGGCTGTACTGCGCGTACATCAGGGCGCTGGCATCGCTGCTGTGCAGCAGGCCGATGGCGTGGCCAAACTCATGACTGGCGACCCCCAGCAGCGAGATTTCGTCGTAGAACTCCGGCTCGTACAAAATCCAGTTTTCGTCCACATCGAAGATCACTTCGCCCGCGCACGGGCTGGAGGGCGGGCAGGCCTGCCCCAGCACCCGCGATGAACCGTCAATGCGGTCGAAGCTGATGATGATGTCGGCGTTCTGGCCGGAGATTTCCTGAAAAGTCAGCGGTGAGTCGTTGGCCCATGACTGGAACGACTGCGCGATCACCTGCCGTATATCCCCTTCGTTAAAACCGGGCAGGGTGTTGAGCAGGCTGTAGGTGAGATCGGTATACGGCCACGGGCGCGAAAGCTCATACCCCAGCGGCCCGCTGACTTCCGGCAGTTCGAACGTGTCGTCCTCACCGACGAGCGCCTCGCCGTGAAAGGCGATAATCTGCGACGCTTCGTTGATGATGAGCGAGTAGTTGCCCCCGCCGCCGGACGCGATGTTCTGCGCCTCCACCGTGTACGTCCCGTCTGCCGACAGCGTTAACCCGTCAATGCGCGCGTTGAATTTGCCGTTGCTGTTATCATCCTCGGCCAGCACTTCGCCCGCCGGGTTAAGCAGGCGCAGGAAGGGGTCTATCTCGCCGCCTTTGGCGTTCATGATGATAATCGGCCTGTCGCCTTCGCTGGCCTCGAAGGTGTAAGTATGCACCTCGCCAGAGGCCAGCGCGCCGTCTACAGGCTGTGCGTATTCCAGCAGGTTGCTGGTCTGTGCCGCCAGCAGCACGGGCAGCGACAGCGCCACAATCAGCGCGAGGATCAGCCCGGTAATCAGATGTGGACGATTACGCATAGTCGCTTACCCCAATCCGGCGCTGCCGCCAGAACCCTTCTTGCGGCGGACAGACGGCAGGTTGCGGCTTTGGTTGCCGCTGCGCCGGAAGCCGCGTGTTGGCCGCGTGGGTGAACTGCCGGGGCTGCTGCGCGGCGGCACATTACGGCGCGGCGTGGGGAAGATGCCGCCGCGCGGCTGTGACCCGCTGCCGCCCAATCCACCGAGGCCGCCCAGACCGCGCAGCAGGTTGCCCCCGCCGAACACGACCAGCGCCCCCACCAGACACAGCAGGACACACAGCGTACTCACGCCGCCGCCACCCAGCAAACCGCCGAGCGGGTCGCTCCCGCCTGCATCGGGGACAGGCTCTCGCGGGGGCTGCTGCGCGGGGACTGTGGCCTGCGCCTGCCCGGTGTTACCCGTGCCGCCAACCGCCGCGCCGACCCCTTCGCCGTAAGGCAGTTGAATGGCGAACATCTCGTCCGCCTCAATCGGGCCTGTGGAACGGAAGATGATGCTGCTGCCCTGCGTGTCCACCGTGCCGTTACCAGAGACTACCCGTGCCAGCCCCGCGTCCGGCGCTTCGCCTTCAGCAAAGTTGACGGTGATGGTGCTGCTCTGGATGGGGAAGGCGTGTACGCCGGGAATGGCGATCCAGTCCACAACGCCGGCAACGTCTATCGGTGTGGTGTAATTGATCTGCACCAGAAATGTGTCGCCCGCCTGCGCGACTTCTGGCAGGTAGTAGGTCAGCGAGCTTTCGCTGCCAGACTGGGTAAAGGTGTACGTCCCCGGCTGCTCACTCTGTCCCGGCGTGAGTTCGACGGGCTGGCCGTCCCCCGGCACGACAAAGACCTGCGCCATCTCGACCGGGCTGTCCCACGTGCGCGACCCGCGCCGCACTTCGCCGCTGGTGATGCTGAACTCCTGCGTTTCGGTAATGTTCAGCTCGTTCTGCTCCGGGAAGACGTTAATCGTGTCGTCCCAGCGCAGCCACTCAAATTCAATATCCTGTGCATAGGCCGCTGATACAGCCAGAGTCAGCAGCATGAATGCCATGATGAAAACGGCTGCAAAAGGTGGTAATCGTCTCATCTGGTTACTCCAGTTCGTTGGCATATACTAATATAGCGTTCATATATTAGTGGAAAATGTTATTTTGCAAATGGGATATATGGATAGTTTTAATCTAGGCCGTGCGGTGGACACACAGTATTCAAACGGGTTTGCAACCAAAATGCCAACACTGTTTTTCGCCCAGTTGTCTTTATAATAGTTTATATAAAGCTGTTGAGGGTTATTTATGCTGACTGCCCGCGAGAAGCACACGCTGGCGTTGATACTTGATACGCTCATTCCATCGCTGCCTGCCGAGACCGAAGACCACGCACCGCTGTTCCGGCTGAACGCCAGCGATCTGCACATCCCAGACCAGTTCGAGCAGGCGATTTATCAGGTCTGCGACGACGCGGCCATCCGTGACCTGCGCTTTTTCCTGCGCGGTATCGAAAACGGCCTGCTCAACCGCGTGCTGACCGGGCAGCGCCAGCCTTTCTCTGACCTGAGCGCCGAGGATCGCACCGCGCTGCTGCTGGCGTGGGGTAACAGCGACCGCGCCCCCATGCGCCGGGCGTTTCAGGCGGTCAAGCGGCTGGGGCTGGCGCTGTTCTACGCCGCCATGCCCGCTGACCAGCCCAACCCGACCTGGGCGGCCATCGGCTACAGCGGGCCGCCGGGCGCGGGCGAGGCTGCGCCGCAGATCAAACCGCTGGAGATCGCCGCGCCGACCACGCTTTACACCGACGTGCTGGTGATCGGCTCTGGCGCGGGCGGTGGTGTCGTGGCGGGCGAGTTAACCGCCGCCGGGCTGGATGTGATCGTGGCCGAGAAGGGCGGTTATTATCACGAAGGTGATTTTGATGGCCGCGAAATGGCGAACACCGAGCGCCTGTATGAACGGCGCGGCGTGCTGACCAGCGCCGACCTCGGCGTGAGCATTCTGGCGGGCAGCGCGTTGGGCGGCGGCACCGTCATCAACTGGTCGGCCTCGCTGCAAACGCCCGATTACGTGCTGCGCGAGTGGGCGCGGGATTATGGCTTCAGCGCCGCCGTCGGCGACGATTACCAGCAGAGCATGGCCGCTGTCATGCAGCGGATTCACGTCAACAGCGACGAAAGCGCGCCCAACCCCCAGAACGCAGCGCTGGAAAGCGGCTGCCAGAAGCTCGGCTACGAAACCGAGATCATCCCGCGCAACGTGCGCGGCTGTGAAGAATGTGGCTTTTGCAATTATGGCTGTGCCTTCGGCGCGAAGCAGAGTACGCTCAAAACTTACTTGCAGGATGCCTATGAGCGCGGCGCGCGCATCATCGTGCGGGCGCGGGTGGAGCGCGTGCTGCACAAAAACGGCGTGGCTTATGGCGCGGCGCTGACCGTCACGCAGGCGGATGGCACACAAACCCCGGTCACGGTGCAGGCGCGGGCGGTCGTGGTGGCGGCGGGCGCGCTGCATACGCCTGTTATCCTGCTGCGTTCCGGCCTCGGCAGCGCACACATCGGCGCGAACCTGCACCTGCACCCCACGACCGTCGTTTACAGCCGCTTTGCCCAGCCGATGCTTGGCTGGCGCGGCGCGCCGATGACGCGGGTCTTACAGCAGTTTGCCGACCTCGACGGGCGCGGCTATGGCGTGTGGCTGGAAACCGCGCCCATGCACCCCGGCATGGCCGCGCAGGTCTTTCTGTGGCGCTCTGGCGAAGATCACAAGCGCAATATGCAGCACCTGGCGCATTACGCCAACATCATCATCCTCACGCGCGACGCGCACGGCGGGCGCGTGACGGTGGGGCAGGGTGGCGAGCCGAAGATTCACTACAGGCTGCACCCTTATGATGGCCGGCACATGATGCGCGGGCTGGCCGAAGCGCTGAAGATTCACCACGCCGCCGGGGCGGAGGTCATTTACGGCCCGCATCAGCGCCTCGGCGGGTGTGGCGACGGTTTCAGCGGCGGCTTTGATGATTACGTGAAGGTGGTGACAGCCGCCGGGCATCCGGTCAACGATATGGCGCTGTTCAGCGCGCACCAGATGTCCTCCTGTCGCATCGGCGGCAGCAGCGCGTTGGGGGCGGTCACGCCAGCGGGTGAAACCTACGAAGTACGCAACCTGTTCGTGGCGGATGGCAGCGTGTTACCGACTGCCGCCGGGGTCAACCC
>CAZJSU010000132.1:8949-10463 GCA_964548765.1 uncultured Anaerolineaceae bacterium | reverse complement strand
GCGTGGTGGCGGCGCTGGCTTCGGCGGGCGGGTGGCTGTTCGCGGGCGGGGCGGAGGGCTGCGCGCGCTCTGCCGATGGCGGCCAGACATGGCAGCCGGGCGTGATTCCCGGCGCGCCCACCCCCATTTCTGCCATTATTCCATCGCCGGACTTTGAGCAGGACTCGTCGCTGCTGGCGGCCACGCTTTCCGGCGGGGTGCTGCGCTCGGAAAACGCCGGGCAAAGCTGGTCGCCCGCCAATTTCGGCCTCGGCGATTTTGAAGTGACCGCGCTGCTGTGGCCGCAGGCCGACATGGTGCTGGCCGGGACGATGAACGGCATCTACCGGTCGCCCAACGGCGGGCGGGCGTGGCGCGAGGCGGCGGGCGCTGGGGGGCAGCCGGTCGCGGCGCTGGCGCGCCGGGCTGATGGCGCGCTGCTGGCCGCGCTGGAAGGCGGCGGGCTGCTGGTCAGCACCGATGGCGCGAACTGGTCGCCGCTGGCAAGTGACCTGCCCGACGAGATCGAACCCACCGCGCTGCAGGTCACGGATGACGGCGGGCTGCTGCTGGGGACGCTGGCCGAAGGCGTGTTCCGTTCCGCCGACGGCGGCACAAGCTGGACACAGGCGCTGGCCGAAGGCGTGTTCGCGCTGGTGGGCGCGGCGGGCGTGGTTTATGCAGGCACAGGCACAGACCTGCTGGCGAGTACGGACAGCGGCGGGTCGTTCACCGTGCTGCCCCGGCCACCGCTGCATGATCTGCGCCACCTGATCGCCGCCGATGGCAGGCCGCTGGCTTATGGCCGTTACAGCGGCGCGCTGGTCTATGATGAAGGCGCGTGGCATCCGTTAACGGCGGTGTCGCCGCCGCTGGGCCTGCTGCACAGTGCGCCGGATGGGGTGCTTTACGCCTCCAGCATGGAAGGGCTGTACCGCTGGCGGGCGGCGGGCGACTGGGAACGGCTGATCGAGGGGCCTGCCGGGTACTTCTCGCAGTTGGTCATGCGCGAGGACGGCAGCGGCTGGGCTTGCAGCCACGATTACCAGCACCTGCTGCGGACGCAGGACGGCGGCGCAAACTGGCAGGCCAGCGCCAGCCCGTTTGGGGTGCTGCCGCTGGTGGCGCTGGAAGCCGCGCCGGGGCTGGTCTTCGGCGCGACCTTCGACGTGCGCCAGAACAGCGCCCGCATGTGGCGTTCGCAGGATGACGGCGTACACTGGCAGCCGGGCGCGGAAGTGCGTACCCCGTGGCCGCTGGTCGCCACCTGTGCCGACCCGGTGCTGGTCGCGCTCGGCGGGATGATCGTCGTGCAGCAGGGCGACACCTGGCAGCGCGGCGCGGTCAGCGGCATGAGCGACTATCTGGTGCGCCAGATCGTCAGCGACGGGGCGCGCCTGCTGGCGCTCACCACGCGCGGCCTGCTGCAATCCGAGGATCGCGGCCTGAACTGGTCGCCGCTGGCCGGGCATGACCTCGCGCCGGAGGCGATGATGAGCCTCGCGCTGGTGGATGGCGTGGTGCATGTGCTGCTG
>CAZJSU010000132.1:0-8849 GCA_964548765.1 uncultured Anaerolineaceae bacterium | reverse complement strand
CACCGCTTCGCCCCTACAGGGTGAGATACAGTTTTCAGTTCACCAACAGCACCTTTAAGCAGTTGTGTTTATTCAGTTGTGTAAAGATCGAGGCTTATTTATGGCACACTACGATGTCATCATCGCCGGGGGCGGGCCAGCGGGCAGCACTGTCGCCGCGCTGGTAAAGAAGTATTCACCGCAGTTGAAGGTGCTGATGCTGGAAAGGGAACAGTTCCCACGACACCACATCGGCGAGTCGCTGCTGGCCGGGGCCAGCCCGGTGCTGCATGACATGGGCGCGTATGACCGCATCAACAATTACGGCTTTATCGAGAAATCTGGCGCAACTTATGTCTGGGGGCGTGAACGCGAGCCATGGGGCTTCGACTTTGACCGCGTGGTCAAGCCGCTGCTGGATAAAGGCATCCCCCTGCCGGAGATGTACACCAAAGGCTGGCAGGTGCGCCGGGCGGAATATGACCACCAGCTTCTGCTCCATGCCGAGGAGATGGGCGTGGAAGTGCGGCAGGGTGTGCGTGTGACGCGGGTGCTGCGGGATGGCGACGACAAGCAGCAGGCGCGCGTGGTCGGCGTGGAAGTGCGCGATGCGCGCGGCCTGCACACGCTGGAATGCAGTTGGCTGATGGACTGCACCGGGCAGGACGCGCTGATTGGCCGTGACCTCAGCAACCGCCAGTATTCCGAGAAGATGAATAACTATGCCCTCTACGGCTACTGGGCAGACTTTAACTGGAATGAAACATTGATGGGGCATCCGCGCTTTACGCGCATCTTTCTGGCGACCAGCGCGCACGGCTGGTTCTGGTGCATCCCCGCCAGTGACCAGTTTTTAAGCGTCGGCCTGGTCACGAACCGGCAGGTCATCAAAGACCTGACTGGCTCGCCGTTTGACCTTTATCTGGCCGAAATGCAGACCTGCCCCGAAATCGCTGCTATCCTCGACGGCGCGCGCCTGATCACGCTGCCCGGCGAGAAGCGCCAGTTTTACGCCATTCAGGACTGGTCATACGAAAGCCGGCAGATGGCGGGTAATGGCTGGGCGATGGCCGGGGACGCGGCGGGCTTCGTAGACCCGATTCTGTCATCGGGCGTGATGATCGCCCATGAACTGGGGCAGAAGGCGGCCTACGCCATTAACTCGTCGTTTGCCGCCGCCAGCGATGCCGAGATCGCGCGGTACTGGGACTTTTATCAGGACACTTACCGCACCTACCTGCGCGCCTACCGCCAGATGGCCGAGTTCTGGTACGGCAATAACTTCCTGATGGAAAACTGGTGGTGGGAAGCGCAGCGGACGGTGAACCGTGAGGACGAGATGGAACTGAATGATGGTATTGCCTTCATGCGCCTTTCTTCTGGCTATGCCTACCGCGCCGAGTCGCTCAGCCTGTTTGGCAGCTACCCGCTGCACGAGGCGCAGCAGTTGGTCAACGGCCTGTTCGGGGTGTCTGCGGAGCAGGTCAACCCGGAGTCGCACTATGAGGGCAAGCCGCTTGGCCTGCTGCCGAACTTCCAGTTGACCGAGGGGCTGTACTTCTTTCAGGGCTTTGTCCGCAAAACGCGCCGGGTGGTCAACAGCGATACGCAGGATTACCTCGACCTGCACCCCGCCGAAGAAGTGCTGTTGAGCGCGCTCAACGGCCAGAACACGCTGGCCGACCTGAACGCGATGATCGCCCAGATTCAGGCGCGCCCGCAGCGGATGCCTGTCCGCAACGGCATTGATCTGGTGGTGCAGTTGGATAATCTGGGCGTGCTGACATGTTAAGCGCGACTTCGACAGGCGCGAAACGCGCCCCCCTTTACCTACTGACTTTTCTGTTGATGGCTTTTGTGATGACCAATCCCTTTCACGCGCAATCTGACGAAAACATCGTTCCCGTAGGGCGCGGCAGCTACACGCTGACCCTGCCCGCTGGCGCTGGCGCGCCGCCGGAGCGTATCTACCGCACGGACAACATGACCGGGCCGATGCCCTCCACCAATTGGTGGGCTTCGCTGGCATGGCAGCCGGGGTCTGCGCCGCTGTTCGCCCACCCGCTGACGCTGCAAGCGACCTCGACTGGCCTGCGCTTCGGCTATTCCGATACGCCCGTCATCAGCAGCGACGGACGGCGCTACAGTTATCCGCTGTTCATTGACCTTGAGCTTCAGGCCGCCAGCAGCGCCGACGCGCTGGTGGACGGTTATTCCGACTGGACTGTAACCGCCGCGTGGGGCGACAGCCTGCGCGCGACCTTCGGGCTGGGGCTGCCGTTCATCTACGCCACCAGCAGCAGCGGCGCGGTCGTCGGCTACCGCCGCGAGGTCGAGGTCATCACCGATGCCGGGAACGCGCTGCACATCCGCACGAACGGCCATGATTACGGCCTGTTCGCGCCGTCGGGCGCGGCGTGGACGCTGGATAGTGACAGCAAAACGCTGACCTCTGACCTGAACGGGCGCGATTACTTTTCGGTGGCGCTGCTGCCGGACGGACAGGCCGAAACGTTCGACCTGTTCCGCGCTCACGCCTTCGCCTTCGTCACCGATACACAGGTTACGTGGCGCTATGAGCAGGACACGGCAGCGTTGATGACCGATTATCAGGCCAGCACTACCGTGATGGAGGGCGACGAAAACCGCCCGCTGCTGGCGCTCTACCGCCATCACTATCTGCACAGCGACGCGGTAAACACCAGCCACACCTACGCCTCGCCGCGCGGCGAAATGCGCCTACTGGTGGGCGATGGCTTCCAGACGCGCATGACTTATCACGGCATCCTGCCCACGCTGCCGGGGGTGATGGATCGGCAGGCGCTGTATGATCTGGTGGATGCCGCGTTCCAGCAGGCGAACATCATGCGGCTGCCGGGGCCGGATGGCAGCTACGATAGTTACTGGACAGGCAAGGGGCTGGGGCGTGTCGCCAATCTGCTGCTGCTGGCCGACCAGGCCGGGCATGACGCGGCCAGAACGCGCTTTCTCGATGAACTGAAGGCTAAGCTGGAAGGCTGGCTGACAGCAGGGCAGCAGGCCAGCATGGACGGCCAGTTTTACTACGACGCGAACTGGGGGACGCTGATCGGGTATCCGTCCGGCTTCGGGGCCGCTACCGCGCTCAACGACCACCATTTTCATTACGGCTATTTCGTCTTCGCGGCGGCGGTTACGGCGCTGTACGATCCGGCGTGGGCGGCGGATGACCAGTGGGGCGGCATGATTGACCTGCTCATCGCCGACGCGAACGGCGCGCAGGCGACCGAGATGTTCCCCCGCCTGCGCGGGTTCGAGCCATACGCCGGGCATTCGTGGGCGAATGGCGACGGCAACAACCCCGACGGGAACAATCAGGAATCCTCGTCCGAGGCGATCAACTTCGCGGCGGGGCTGATCCTGTGGGGCGAGGCCGCGAACAAACCCGCCATCCGTGACCTCGGCATTTACCTTTACACTACCGAAGTCACCGCCATCCAGCAGTACTGGTTCGACGTGGACGAAGCCGTGTTCCCGCCAGAGTACACGCATGAAACGGTGGCGATGGTCTGGGGCAGCGGCGGCTTCTACAATACATGGTGGACACCGAGCGTTGTCGAGATTCACGGCATCAATTTTCTGCCGATTACCGGCGCGTCGCTCTATCTTGGCTATCGCCCGGAGTACATCCCGCGCAACTACGAGCATCTGGTGGCGCAAAACGGCCAGCCCGAAGCGCTGTGGCATGACATTATCTGGTCGTTTCAGGCGCTGGCCGATGCTCAGGTCGCGCTCGATAAGCTGGCGACAGTGGACTACATCGAGGAATGGGGCGAGAGCAAAGCCCATACCCACCACTGGATTCACAGCCTCGCCGCGCTTGGTCAGGTCAGCACCGCCGTGACTGCCGACACGCCGCTTTATGCTGTGTTCCAGCAGGGCGGCCAGATCACCTACACCGCCTATAACGCCAGCGATGAAGCGCTGACCGTGACCTTTAGCGACGGCGCGGCGCTGGAGGTCGCGCCCAAAGCCTTCGGCATCCTGCGGCGCTGATGAGTGGCCGGGCGCTATGGCCGCCAGCTTAACGGCACGGCGAACGAGCGCTCGGTCACGCGACCATCGGCCAGTGTCGCGCCTGCGTACACCGTCGCCACCTCGCCGCCGCTGCTCACGCGCATGAGGCTGAGATAGGGCTGCTGGTTTTCATCGGGCGGCTGTTGATATTCCAGCAGCCCCAATGCGCCGCCATCCGGTGCCAGCGTGACCCCCGGCACAAAGCGCCCGCGCCGGATGCGCGAGGCCGCGCCGCCGGGCAGTTCTAGCTGCATCAGCGCGTTATCGCCGCCGTTTTCGCCTGCCACGAAGTACAGCCGTTTGCTGTCTGGCGCGAAGGCCATGCCCAGAATCATGTCGCCCCGGTCGCCCGCGCTCACCGTCAGCGGCTCGGCTTGCGGATTCGTCAGGTCAAGCACGTTCAGCATATTTTCGTTGTTCGGACTGGTCACGACCAGCGCCCACCAGCGCCCGTCTGGCGACCGTAACGGGAAAGCGTTGGCGGTGCCGTCGGTCAGGGTGGGCATTACCGCTTGCCGCGCGACCACTTCCTGCACTTCCAGATCAGCCAGCCCGACACGGTGCAGCGATGCGGTGTGCGCCACCACGCCATCCGGCACGGTGAAATAGGCGGTTTCGCCGCCGGGGGCGATGACCAGCGTATTGGTGCGCGTGTAGGGCAGGAAGCCGCCGCGCTGCGTGCCGTTGGCGACCAGGGACAGGCTGTTATCGTTCAGCCCCGCGCGATACAACTGCCAGCTTGACCCCTGCCCGCCCGCGCAGCGCTGCCCCATCACCAGCAGCGCGCCGTCTGTGGGCAGCAGACCGAGGCTGGCGCTGGTATAGCGGCAGTTCTGGTCGGGCTTCAGCGTGGCGATTTCGCGTTCCTGCCCGCCGTCCCACCACCACACTACCGCCTCATCCACCAGACGGCGGCTGTTGGTGAGAAAGCTGATGAAGGCCGCGCTGTTGTTATTGAGGTCAAACGCGGCGACGTTTTCGTGATTGAGCAGCTCAGTGCCATCGTTGGCCGCCATGACGCGCAGCGTCCCGGTGATAAATTCGCCGTTGGTGGGGGTGCTGCCCGTGTCTATATAGGCTATTCGGCGGCTGTCTGGCGAGTAGTGGAACGTGCCGTTCCCCAGACAGCTAAAAGCGCTGGCGCTGCCCACTTCGCGCGGCGCATCCCTGCCCTGCATCACATACAGCCGCCCGTTATTCCCGCCCACGTAGAAGGCGAACAGGCGACCATCGGGCGAGGTGGCGGTGCTGCCGCAGGCGTTGACCTGCTGCGCCTGCGCGGGGACTTCCATCAGCGGTTGAAACTGATCGCCGTTGATGAAACCGAGATCACCGCCCGCCGGCCTTGCGCCCACGCCGCGCCACACCAGCAGGTTGGCGCTGTCCGGCGCAGCGTTGCAGGCCGCCAGCAGCAGCGCGAGGGCGAGGGAAAAAATTAAAAGGGTTTTCAGCATAACTTTCTCAGGCATGGCCTCTTTCCCTAAGTCGTATCTCCCGCCATGATACCGCAGAAACGCCGTTTCGAGGTTTAAGGACATTATGATAGGCTTACCCGTAGTTAGCAGAACAGCGATGTATATGCGTTGGGGAGGGTCTGGGACCCTCCCGCAGAGGCCAGGCGGGGTGAGGTTTCACGCGCGGGTTTCAAACCCGCCCCTACACCTGAATGATGATTGCAGCCGCACGCGATACATTGAAGATTTATTTGAACTCCTGTGATCCTTAAAAATCATAAGGTCAACGACGGACAAGCCTTGATAAGCACGTCTGCAAATTGATAATCTATGAATTGCAAGGTTACAAATCGTTCACATTTTGGTTAGGCTAAGAGAATGAAACGTATGCTATAGTTAATGTCGTGATGTTTAATGTGTTACGGAGGTCGCCATGTCCGAGGCAGATCAAGACCGCACAGAGATGGGTAATCCCTTCACGCTGGCGCTCAACCGGATACTGCAAGCCAAGGCCGCGCGGCCTCAGGATGTTTACCGTCTGGCGATCATCCTGCAAGGCATCCTTGACTCGCTCGACAGCCCGGAAGCGCTGGAAACCATGCGCTTTGAACTGCGGGCGCTGATTAACGATATGTCGCAGACCGCGCCCGGCGACTCATAAACCGGGCTGCCCCCATCGCCTGCCGGAGAGCCTGTGGCCGAAAAGCCGAATATCCAATCCGCCGACCCGCTGGAACATACACTGCTGCATAAGCTGCTTGTCCAGACAGACCGCCTGCAAAGCCTGCCCGCCGCAGTCGTCGCGCTGCTGCTGGCGCTCAATATCACCGTTACCACGCTGTGGTGGGTGTGGAGCGGGCGCGACAGCGTCACCGTCATACTCGTCGCGCTGGGATATGCGCTGGCAAGCGTTGTGGATTGGGTCGGCCTGCGGACATTACGCATTACCGGGCGCAGCTATGGGCCAGAGAAGCCGTCGGTACTGGCGCTTTCGGCGCTGCGCGCCCTGCTGCTGATCGCCCTCGCGGTCTTTAGCGCTCCATCGTGGCTGGCGCTGCTGGTCATGGCGCTCATCTCGCTGCTGGCCTTTTACGCAACATGGATCGAGCCGTTTCGCCTCGGCGTGACCGAGCAGCAGTATCACACCGCGAAATGGTCTGCCGCCGCGCCGCCGCTGCGCCTGCTGCAAATCGGCGATATTCACATGGAGCGCGTGACCCCGCGCGAGCGTGACCTTAACCGCCTGATTGACGAACTGAAGCCGGACATCATCGTTTTCACGGGCGACTTTGTAAATCTCTCCAACACGCACGACCCACAGGCCGAGGCCGCCATCCGCGAAATTATCGGCCAGTGGCGCGCGCCGCTGGGGGTTTACTGCGTGTCGGGTACGCCGCTGGTGGAGCCGCTGGAACGGGTGCGCGCCTTTGTGGACGGCCTCGATAACCTGCGGCTGCTGCCTAACCAGTGGATTACCGTCAACACCCCCGGCGGCGCGCTTAACATCTTAGGGCTGGTGGTCACGCACGATATGCAGCGCGACCGTGAGCAGCTTAAAAAGATGATGATGATCGCCCCGAAAAGCGGTCTGCACCTGCTGCTGATGCACCCGCCGGACATCGCGCCGGAAGCCAACGAACTGGGTGTTGACCTGTACCTGTGCGGCCACACGCACGGCGGGCAGATTCGCCTGCCGCTGGTGGGCGCGCTGTTTTCCAGCAGCCACCTCGGCAACCGCTTCATCATGGGGCGTTACGAACTGGGGACGACCACGCTCTACACCTCGCGCGGGGTAGGGCTGGAAGGGCTGGGCGCGCCCCGCGCCCGTTTCCTCTGCCCGCCGGAAATCACTCTATGGGAAATTCGCGGTACAAACCAACACCCTACGCCTGATTTGCGTTAGAATAGATGTAAGAATAGGGCTGTTGGGGGGACACTTGTATGCCGATCACCGATTACGATTTCAGTAACCGGGTATTTTTCGTGAAGGCAAGCGGCTTAGTCACAGCGGACGAGGCGAACACATGGGCGCGTAAGCTGGCCGAGTACGCGCGGGCAAGCGACCAGCCGATCGCCGCGCTGGTAGACGCGCTGGAAGTCCAGCAAATTTGCGTCGCCGCGCATCAGATTTTGAGCAAGGCATCCTTTACCGCCAACCTGCTGACCGTCGCGGTCGCCACGAATGACGTGGTGCGGCTGACCGCGACCACCATCGGCATGTTGGGCAAACGCGGCCAGACGGTGATCTTCCCGACGCTGGAAGAAGCGCGGGAGCATATCGCAAGCCTCTTAAACGATAACGCGGGCGAACACCAGGCCGGACTAAACCCGGAGGTTAGCGAATAAAACTTTCCGGCTGGTTGCGGAAGGCATCTTCAATACGCGGCAGGTGGTTGATAAGCATATCAAGCTGCTGAATCTCTTCGCGCGAGAAATAGCCGAAGGCGGTTGTTTCGTCGCTCAGGCGCAGCTCGCCGCCTGTCACCTCGGCCTCGAAGCACAGCGCCACAAGCTGCGCCTTGTTGCCATCCGGGTATTCCAGCAGTTGGTGCGGGGTGGTGTAAATGCCGATCAGCCGCTTCACCGCCACATGCAGCCCGGTTTCTTCCTCCACTTCGCGGATGCACGCCTCGCTGGCGCTTTCGCCCGCGTCCATGCCGCCGCTGGGTAAGCACCACTGCCCGTTATCCTCTCGTCGCGTGAGCAGGATTTTTTCGCGCCGCGCGTCAAAAATCACCGCCGAGCAGCCAACGCGCAGCACGCCCGCCTTGCCAACACGATCCCCTGTAAGAATTCTGACCATAAGCCCTCCCAAACATCCAGTTTAGCAGCTTTGCATCCTCCATCGAAAGTCGGACGCGAAAATCTCCCGGTAGGCCGAAGGCTATCACCCGCCTGCCGCGTATAATACGGCATGAGAGTTCCCACAAAAGAGAGCAAAACCCATTATGAACATGCCCTTCAACCTTTTTCGCACCTTGAACGACACCGAAGTTTTTACCGCACATCAGGCCATTTTCCTGCAAGGTGAACACGGCGACGTGATGTACGTGGTGCAGGAAGGTGTGGTGGAAATTTACTACAACGAAAAGCTGCTCGACACCGTGCGCGAGGGCGGCATTATTGGTGAGATGTCGCTGATTAACGACGGTGTTCGCAGCGCGACCGCTGTGGCGCATACTATGGTCAAGCTGATCGCCATTGATCAGGAACGCTTCGAATATCTGGTGCAGCAAACGCCGAACTTCGCCATTAACGTCATGCGTATTCTCAGTGAGCGCCTGATGAAGGCGCAGGCGATGACCGCGTAAACCGTGCGGCAGCCGTGTTCTGTCACGGGCGCGCCGCTGCACGTCCCTA
>CAZJSU010000131.1:4783-10488 GCA_964548765.1 uncultured Anaerolineaceae bacterium | reverse complement strand
ACGGACGATGGCTACTGGCGAAATAAAAATGCCCCATCGTCCGCACCGGGACGAGAGGCATGAAAGTGCTTCCCGCGGTTCCACCCAGTTTGACCAGCCGCGCAAGGCGACCAGCCCACTTTGAACAGCGATGACGGTGCTGAACCGGACAGCCATACTCACCCATCACGGGTTTTCCGTCTGTCAGCTCCGAGAGGGTATCCGTGATGTTCGCTGCCGGGCAGGGCTTTCAGCCGGTGACCCCGCCTCTCTGGTGGCCGTCAACTTCAGGACGTGTTCTCATCCACGCTTTGTATGGCATCATAGCATAAATGACACGCGGCGGTCAATCGGTTGTGGCGCAAAATAAAAATCCCCCGCCACAGGGCGAGGGATTTGGTGTGTTAAAAGCCAGCGCTAGGCCAGCGCGTCGTAGCCGGGGCCTTCGGCGAAGAAGTCGTAATTGGGCTGAATGTCCACAGTCAGGTCCACAACTTCGCCACCTGCGGCTGCCACAAGGGTCTTGGTATCCCACGGGACACGCTCCTGCCCTTCAGCCATGGTGTACTCCGCCGGCACTTCTTCCTCGATGAAGATCGCCTCAAACGGGCATTCGGGAATGCACGCGCCGCAGTCAATGCAGGTGTCCGGGTCAATGAAGTACCACGGCCATTCGGACTCCGGCTGGCCGGGGATGATGCACTCTACCGGGCAGACTTCGACACATGCGCCGTCGCGCAGGCACAGGCTGGTGATAATATGGGTCATTTTGCTTACTCCCTGTCTAATCAGGTGTCACTTAACGATAGCGTATACTCTCAATGTAACCCGCTTTAACCCTGCCGTCTGGAACTTTTGTTGGATTTAAAGTTGAGATTTAACTGTAAAACGGAGAACTATACGCACGACCAGAGAATTAATTTTACTCTGGTTAAACTCTAACGAGGGTGGACAGGTTCTGGCATGGTGTTTGTCTCCGCCAGATACTCCAACCCATCACGGTTGGCGATGTAAACATTACGACCTTTCTTGACCAGCAGCCCGGCGTTGAGCAGGCCGCGCAGCGCCCGCCCGACCACTTCGCGCGTGGTGCCGAGGATGGAGGCAATCTCCTCCTGCGTGAGGGCGGTGGGTGTTTCAGAAATCTGGTCGGCATAGGTGCTTTCGTGCAGGAACAGCTTTGCCAGCCGCGACGGAATGCTGCGGAAGGTCATATCCTCCAGCCGCTCGATGTACTCGCGGTTGACATGCGCCAGCGACTGCACGTAGTTGTTCATCAGCGCGGGTTCGCTGGCGAGCAGGCGCATCAGGCGCTCGTGGCTGATGGTCAGCAGTTCGGCGCTGGTAACTGCCACCGCGTTATAGGGGTTCGCCCCGCCGTCCACAGCGGCGACCTCGTTAAAGCTGGAGTACGGGCGCAGCAGGCTGAGCGTGTGCAGGCGGCCTTCGCTGTTGACACGGTAAATACGCACCAGCCCTTCCAGCACCACCTGAAAGCCGGCACAGTCGCCGCCTTCGGTGAAGATGGTCGCGCCCGCCTGATAACTGTGGCGGTGCGCCGCCTGCTCGACACGGCACAGCCCATGCTCGGTCAGGCCGTGAAAATAGGGAATATGGGTAAGGTCAATATCCATCCAACACGGCTCTTACACTACAACAATTCCAGCAATGACCACCAGCGCCACAAACAACGCTCCGGCCAACAGCAGCATCCCGCGCAGGTCGGCCAAGACATAGCCATAGGTGCGCCTCAATTCGTCCTCAGACACGGTTTTCGTCGGGTTTGCCAGCGCGTAGAGGATTTCCTGCTGCGTCATTTCCTCGTAAGTCTGCTCCTTACGGCGGCGGGCGGGCTTCCGCGCGGCAGGCAGCGCGTCGGCCTCGCGGCGGGTGGCGCGGCGCGGCACAGGGGGCGCGCTCACTTCCACCACCTCCTCTGCCACTTCTTCAGCCGCCTGTTCGGCGGCTTCTGCCTGCTCGTCTGCGGGCAGCGGCGGGATCAACCCGGCCTCGCGCCGGGCGCGTTCCAGCGTCTCTGGCGAAAGATTAGGCGCGCTGGACTTTTTGCGGTTTCTGCGTTTGCTCATGGCGGGTTCCTCGTTTTTGTAAGGGAGGGTTTAAAACCCTCCCCTACGCAAAATTCAATGTTTGCAACAAAGCGGCTACTCTATGGAGGCAGTCTTGTGAACAACGGTACTAAGTATCCACCCTATCGGCGAAAACGACAATACGTTTATCGCTCACCTGGTAGGGATAGCACGAAATCAGCGTGATCGTGGCGCTGCCCCGGCTGTTCAGCACATGCACGTCATTCGGCTGGTAAATATCCCACCCGGAAACGACATAGGTATAGGACTGCGTTTGCGTCTGCACCTGAAAGCGGTCGCCCGCTTCGAGCTGGTCGAGATAGCGAAACAACTCGCCGTAAATATCGTTATGCGCCGACAGCACCAGATTGCCCGCGTTGTCGCCGGGGTTTACGCCGTTCTGCAACTGCCCCACCCCCTGCTTCAGCGCTTCCCAGTCCGTCCCCTGCACGATGCCCTCGTTCAGGTTGAGCTTGGGGATAATGACGCGCAGCGCGGTTTCGGGCGAGGGCGGCGGGCGGCGCAGAATCTCCGGGAAAACCTGGCTCTGTACGACAGGCAGCAGGTTTTCGGGAATCTCGTTCAGGTTAAACTGCGCGCCGCCGGGGGCGGTGGGCGGCGTGTGGCCGCCGGGCAGCACGAAGTTCTCCAGCCGCAGCACAGGCGTGGGCGCGATGGTTGGCAGCGCGGCGAGGCGCTGCTCGTTGGCCTGCCGCTGGGCTTCCGCCGTTTCGCGCTCCAGCACGCCGATGGACTGGAACAACATATAGGCGATATAGATGACGGCCAGCACCGCCGCGATTTCGACCAGCAGCAGCACCTGATTGGTGAAATTCTTCCAGAAGCGCGTTTTTTCCTGCGTGCTGAGGCCAATATCCGCCGGGCTTTCTTCAAAACGCGGGACGACATCACCGCCGACCGGGGCGCTTCTGGCCGGGGCAGCGGGCGCTGCTGCCGCCGGGGGGGACTGTGCCAGCGCCAGAATCGCGGCTTCGGGGGGGTGCTGCTTGCCGCTGCTGGCATTCTGCTCTGGCGCGTCGCCCAGCACGCGCCCGTGTTTCTTCATGCGGTCGAGCTTGTGCAGGCGTTCCTCGCGCCGTTTCACGGCGAGGATGCGTTCCAGTTCTTCTACGCTTAATTCATCAACGGGTCGTTTATCACGCATACCAAAATACACCTGAGCATGTTCCTTTGATTTCAACACACTCTGTTGTAAATGTAAACGCCAAAAGTCACAAGTTTAAGGGTGGATGCTCATGAGCGCCCGCGTCAGCGGGAGGCTGTGTTGACCTGCGACTGCTCCCGCAGCCATGTGAGCGCGATGTGTGTACCACCCTGCGGCGAGCTTTCGACGCGCAGGGTCGCATCAATGCCACGCGCGCGTTCGCGCATGGTGTGCAGCCCCATGCCGGGCTTGCTCTGGCTGGCATCAAAGCCGCGCCCGTTGTCGCGGATCGCCAGCACTACGCGACTGGTGCTGTTCACCAGTTCTACCTCAACCTGTGTCGCCTCGGAGTGTTTGATGATATTGTTAAAGGACTCCTGTGCCACGCGGTAAAAGGCGATCTGCACATCGGGCGGCAGGGGTGTGTCCTCGTCCGTCCTGAGGGTGATGGCGATCTCCTTGCGCCCGTGCAGCGCGTCCACCAGCCCGCTCAACTGCCGCGCCAGCCCGATATCCGTCAGGTGTGCAGGCCGCAGTTCCAGCAGCAGCGCGCGCATCTCGGCGCTGGCTCCCCGGTTGAGGCGCAGCAGATAGCCCAGATATTCCTCGACTTTTTCCGGCTGCGACTTTGAAAAACGCATGAGCGACTCGGCAACGATGCTGGAACTGAACAACGCCTGACTGACGGCATCGTGCAATTCACGCGCCAACCGCTGGCGCTCTTCCATCGCTGCAAGCGCTCTGGCCTGTGCATGAAGGCGCGCGTTCTGGATGGCGATGCCCACCTGCGTCGAAATCACCGACAGCAGTTCCAACTGGGTTTCGGTAAAGGCATTCTTGTGCGCGCTGACGAGGCTCAAAAAGCCGGTGATCTCACCCTGAATCACGATTGGCACGCCGACATAAGCCCGCACAGGGGTCAGCGGTTCAAGCGCCTGTATCCAGACAGGCAAGGTTTCCAGATCGTTCAGCAGCACCGGGCGGGCGGTTTCATACATTTCAGCCAGCGGGAAGGTGGTCGCCATAGAAAAGCGCAGGGCGGTCGTGTAGGCGAGGTCGGCACAGTGTTCATACCCCTTGCACAGCGCCGGCACCGCGTCCTTGCCCTCCACCAGCAGCACATCCGCCGCGTCATGCGGCACCACGCGCCCGATATTGACCAGCACCTGTTCCAGCACGACGTTCAGATCAAGGCTGCTGCTGAGGGCGGTACATGTCTCGCGCAGGGCTTCGGCTTCCAGCCGCGCGGCGCGTTCCCGCGCCAGCGCTTCATCCTTTAAGCGCGTTTCGGTTTCCAGCAGGTGGGTGCGCTCGCGCACACGTCCCTCAAGGTCGTCGTTGAGGTGGCGAATCTCTGCCTCGCGCCGCTTTTGCTCCGTAATATCCCGCACCAGCCAGCGCAGCGCGGCCAGCCTGCCATCCTGATCACGGATGATGTTGACCCGCAGCGCCGCATCCATCGGCGCACCTTCGCGCGGTTGCAGCCGCGCCTCCCATTCCATCAGCTCATCCCCGCCCTGTACCAGCGCCGTCAGCCGTGTTGAAAAATTCCAGCGGTCGTCCTCGGCGAAATACAGGCTGAGGGGCTTCCCCAACAGGTACTTCAGGTCAACATTGAGCAACTGCGCGGCGGCATGGTTGGCCTGCCCGATAACACCGCCGAGGCTGGTGACCAGATAAGCGTCCGGCGCGTTCTGGAACAGGTCCATATACTGCTGGCGCTGGTACTCCAGCGCGGCGCGCGTCTGGATCAGTTCCTCGTGCTGCACGAGCAGTTCTTCTTCGGTCACGTGCAGTTCTTCCAGCGCGGTGGTCAGTTCTTCCAGCGCGCTAAGCAGCACATCACTGCTGCCCTTGTCTTCTTCTATAGCACGCTGCTTGATGCTTTCTGCCCGTTCCATCAGGCGGGTAATCTGAGCATCGAGCAGGTTGATATTCGCGCGAAACTCACTCATGATATTCCACCTCTTCCATCAACAGGATGGCCTCGGTGATCTGTTTAGTGACTGGTGTGGTCAGCGGGGTGCAGATCACCCGGCATTGAATGGTTTTACCCCGCCGATTAATCGCTTCAACCGTCATCTCCTGATATTCGCTGTCCCCGGCAAAACAGTTCCGAATCATACCGGCAAGCTCGGTGACAGGCAGGCCAATATCCAGATTTAAGAAGTTTTTACCCACCACTTCGATGCTGTGCAAGCCCCATAAATTCTCTGCCTTGCGGTTCCAGCTTTGCACCTGACAGTGCTGGTTAATCGCCACTACGCCGCTGCGAATACTGGTCAGGATGGACTCCAGAAAATGGTTCAACTTCTGAATCTCCTCGCTGCGGCGATTGGTTTCGTCGTTCATCGTCTGGAGTTCTTCGTTGGTAGACTGCAATTCCTCGTTAATGGTTTCCAGTTCTTCGTTGGTGGTCTCCAGTTCCTCAATTGTGGACTGCAATTCCTCGTTGGTGGTTTCCAGTTCCTCGT
>CAZJSU010000131.1:0-4683 GCA_964548765.1 uncultured Anaerolineaceae bacterium | reverse complement strand
TTCCTGATTGGCGCTCTCGATCTCTTCCTGCAAAAGATGGTGCGCGGTCATATCCATAAAGGCGATGCTCACCCCCAGCGCGCGGGTGCTGCCATCGAGCAGCGGCACAACCTGCACATCCAGATAGCGCACATCGCCAGAGACTGTCAGCCATTTGGCATCCCTGATCGTCACCAGACGGCGCTCGCTGTAAACCTCGTCAATCCGGTTGCGAAGCTCTGGCAGGCGGTAAAAGACATCAAGCTCCTGCAGCGAGCGGGTGAGGTCATCCTGTCTGATATTGAACAGGGCGCGCGCCCGTTCGTTCGCCATGACCAGAAAACCGTTGAGGTCTACGACAAGCTGCGCGACCGGGCTGCTGTCGAACGCGGTTTCCCGAAAACGGACATATCGCCCTAAATGGCCTGATTCATCTTCGTTGGGAGAATGTTGAGACATAAGCAAAAGCCGTTCTCGCAGCGAAACTTTGGGTATCCTGGTGAAGACGCGCCGCTTCAGATCGAACGGCACAAACAGACTGGCGTAAGAAAACAGCATTTCGGCCTTGCCCAGCACCAGAAAGCCCTTGGGCTTGAGCGCAAAATGAAAGCGATTCAGGATGTGGTTTTGCGTCTCGGCATTAAAGTACATCAGGGTGTTGCGGCAGATGAGCAGGTCAATGCGCGAGATGGGCGCGTCCTGCACCAGATCATGCCGCCCGAAGATGATAGAGCGCCGCAGGTCTTTGCGGAAGGTATAGGCCTCGTTATGGTAATCAAAGTATTTTTCGAGAAGCCCTTCCGGGATATCCGCCACTTCTCTGGTGGTATAGGTCGCCTGCCGGGCAGTTTGCAGCGCGTCTTCGTCAAGGTCGGTAGCGTAAATCTTGACACGCTGGGCGAAGCGTTCTACCCCCAGCCGCTCCGCAATAATCATGGTGGCGGTATAAGCCTCCTGCCCGGTGGCACAACCCGCGCTCCAGACACGGATCATCTCGTCCTCGCCGTTGAGCGCCTCCAGAACGGGCAGCACTTCCTCAGCCACAAGGTCCCAGGTGGCTTTATCACGAAAGAAACTCGTCACATTAATCAAAATCGTATTAAACAGATGGGTATACTCATCATGATGCACCTCTAAGTAGTCGGTGTACTGCTCATAACTTTCCAGATGCAGCGTCTGCATCCGTTTATTGATGCGCCGCATGAGGCTGGAACGCTTGTAACCGGTAAAATCAAAGCCCCGGTTACGCTTGATGTGCAGCAGCAGTTCCTCAAATTCAGCGTTCGTTTCCGGTGTAGTCATCTGACAGTCATCTTTGAGTCTGTGCTATCCGAATCAGGTTCTACGATTCTTCATCGTAGCGGTTTCCTCCGACGAGGATGTCATGCAGCGCGGCGGCGTTGGCCTCGGAAGCGCTGGCCTGTTCCAGATAGCGCTCCTGAGTATCCTGAAAGCCACGCTTTCCAGCCCGCTCTGCCATACGCCTGTTCAAGCTGGCGTTTTCGCTCAGCGTGCGCAGCGCCATCCACAGCGCGTCTTCCAGCGTTTCGCTATGGTTGGCGATGAGCGTATCGGGCGAGTAGGCATGACCCACCTGACAGCGAAAACGCACCATGTCGCCGTTCTGGTACTCCATCAGCACCCCACCGCAGTCCGGGCAGACGTAAGTTGTTGGGATGCCGCCGGGTTCCTGCATCTGCCCGCCGTTATCCTCACCTTCGGCAATGTCGTGTTCATCGCTCATTTCAAGGCTCCCCTCAGCAACGGGTTCCTGAACAAGGCGCGTCAGCAGCGATGAAATCTCAGAGACAGGCGCAACATGGTCTACCTCTACCGCAGCAATAGCACTTTCTGGCATTCCGCTGTAGAGCGCGTCTGCCGGGTCCTGCACGATTGCAATGCCCCCCCGGTGCTTTACCGCCAGCAACCCGACAGTGCCATCATCCAGCACGCCGGAAAGCACCACGCCGATCACTCTTGGCCCATAAGCCCGCGCCGCCGTGCGAAACAGCACGTCAATCGCCGGACGATGGCCGTTTTCGCGTGGCCCCTGTGTCAGTTGGACATGGCCGGGCTTGACCAGCATGTGGTAGTTGGGCGGCGCGATATAAATTCGCTGCGGCATAATGGGCTGTTTATGCGTGGCATGAAACGCTGTAAGACTGCCGGTGCGGTTAAGAATGTCTGGCAGGACGCTTGTGCCGTAGGGGGAGACATGCAGCACGACAAAAACCGCAGCGTGCAGGTCGGCAGGCAGGTCATGGACAAGCTGCTTCAGCGCCTCTACCCCTCCGGCAGAAGCACCGATAACAATAATATCATGTCCGACCATGACTGCATTCCTTACATTATTAAGCACTCACTATACATCGTATCATGTTCAGCAGACAAATAGACGCTCCACCTTACCTACTTGGCAAGGTGACATATCGGACACAATTTTGCGGTTCTGGCAGGGGTGCTGCCTCATACCTATCGCCCCACTTAAACCATGCTTAACGCACGGGTTTAATTACGACTCACGCCTGCGCTGGAACAGGCGCGCCTCGCTCTGGACGAACTCGACCGTCGCCGTAATCGTCGGGTCGGGCGGTGTACCGGGCGGCAGCGGCAGGATGTCATGCGCGGTGATGGCGGCCAGCGTGTTCAGATGTACCACGCCCACCTGCCCGGCCTGCACCACCGCCAGATGCAGCGTGCGCTGGGCGAGGCGCGTCTGGGCGGCGGGGGCAAGCACAATTTTTAGCCTTACCTTACCCCCAGCCGCCTCCCCATTCATGGAGGGGGGGCGTTTTTCGCCGCACGTCACCTGAATGCCCTCCTGCTGCCAGTCGCTTTCCGGGTCTACCAGCGCGATGTTGAGCAGGTTGGCCTCCAGCCGGGCGCGGCCTTCCTCCGTGAGCATGGTGCTGACATTGGCGGCGTGATAGCCCATCGCATCCAGCACCATCAGCATGGAACGGCCACCAGTGGCGGCGCAGTGCCACACCTCCGGCGAACAGCTTTCGCCCAGGTCGAGCAGCAGGATACGACGCTGCGGCGGCTCCAGCGCGCAGAGCATCACCTCGTCCTCGTCCTCGACGCGCTGCGTCCGCAGGTGACGCATGAACGTGTGCAGGCGCGGCAGCAGGTCAATCTGGCCGCGCAGGTTGGCGGTGTAGAGGATGGTTAACGGTGTTTCCATTGGGGCGCGCGCTTTTCAATAAAGGCTTTCATGCCTTCGTCCTTGTCTTCGGTGCCAAACAGCAGATAGAAGTTACGCTTCTCGTAGTTCAGCCCTTCGGTCAGGCTCAGTTCGTCGGCCTTGCTCACCGCGTCCTTAATCAGACGCACGGCCACCTGCGGCATGGTCGCCACCTTCGCCGCCAGCTTCAGCGCTTCGTCCAGATAACTCTCGACCGGGTGAACATGATTGACGAGGCCGTATTGCAGCGCTTCCTGCGCGGTCAGCACACGGTCGGCCAGCGTCATCTCCATCGCCAGCGCCTTGCCCACCGCCCGCGTCAGGCGCTGCGTGCCGCCCGCGCCGGGCATGATGCCGAGCTTGACCTCTGGCTGGCCGAACTTGGCGCTTTCCGAAGCCACCAGCATATCGCACATCAGCGCCAGCTCACAACCGCCGCCCAGCGCCCAGCCGGAAACCGCGCCGATGATCGGCTTGCCCACGCGCGTCATGCGCGCCCAGTCGGTAAAGTCGCTGCCTGTGAGCATCGTCACCGCGTCGGTGCCTTCCATCTGCTTGATGTCTGCGCCAGCGGCAAAGGCCTTGTCGCTGCCTGTCAGCACGATGCAGCCGATGGCCGGGTCGCGGTCGAAGGCTTCCATTTGTGTGAACGCTTCGCTGGTCATCTGGCCGTTGAGCGCGTTCAGCGCCTGCGGGCGGTTGAGGCGTATCAACCCTACGCCATCCAGCGGTGTTTCGACCAGAATCGTCTCGTAAGGCATTTTTCTACCCCTGCATAAATCTCTCCCATACAGCAGGTGATATTACCACAAATCTGCCGGATAAAATTGTGGTATGGTATGCTGTACGCGGCGCTTCTGTGGCAAGGTGCAGGTGTTCGATGAAAATACGCAAATGGATTGCAATCCCGACCAGCATTATCGTGACGGTATCGCTGGCGGTGGCGGGGTTCTCGCTGGTGGCGGTGGCGATTATGCTGCACGCGGTGCATGTCTTTACGCAAGAAACCAAAGTCGCCGAGGTCATCATGAGTCCCATTCAGGAGGACGAAAACGGCGAGTACATCGAAATCGAATTCACGCCGTACCTGATGCCAGACGCGCTTTCCGCCGCGCTCAATCAAGGCGACTCAGACGTGGCACGCATCGGCCAGCGCCAGACCTACAAGATTTACGGCGACACGGTAGCAGTGCGCGGCCCGTTCCTGAAGCTGCACGACGGCCTGCTGCTGCTCAACTTCGAGAACGTCTACAAGCTGGCGCTGATCGAGGGCGAGTACCGCCGCCCAGCGAACCGCGAACAGGGGGAAGGCACCGAAGTTTACCTCGACGGCGGCTTTGACGAGTCGTGGTGGTTTACCAATAATCAGGAAGCCACGTTCCCCTATAACTTAGTCATTGACCGCTTCACCTTCAGCGGCGATGAAGAACCCGGCTTTTATGGCACCGGGCAGAAACGCTATGCCATCGTCGTCACCCGCGACACGCTGACGTGGAATTTAGAGGGGATTATTGAGTAGG
>CAZJSU010000130.1:0-10548 GCA_964548765.1 uncultured Anaerolineaceae bacterium | reverse complement strand
GGTGTAGGGGCGGGTTTGAAACCCGCCCGTAAAACCTCACCCCGCCTAACCTGCGTGAGGGTCACAGACCCTCCCCTACGCATAACGGCGGACGCGCTGTTGCGCGTCCCTACGCACAGGTCAGCACAACCTAACCGTTACTCGCTTTGCGAGTCCAGTTCGGCCTGCTGCTCAGCGATGCGCTCCTCGGTGCAGACCAGCGCCTCAAAGAAGGCCGCGTCGGCCTCGGCCATCTCTTCCTCGGTCAGGGTGGCAGACTCGGCCATCGTGGTTTCGCCGTTTTCTGTCACCACACCCGCGCGCGCCAGCAGGTCGTCGGAAACGGTCGCGCCCTGTGCCTCGGCCACATCCAGATTCACAGCCAGCAGGTTGGTGGTCTGGCGGCTGTAGGCGGTGGTCGCCGGGTCAAGCTCGCCATTCAGGTAAGCCACCGCCAGCCGCCCGGCATCACGACCTTCCTGATGGTAGTCCAGCCCCTGCGCGACGACCGCGCCACGCGACGCGCTGCTGGGGTCGCTGGCGACGATCGGCACGCCGTTCTCATTGGCCACCGCGACCAGCCCTTCCAGCCCGGCAACCACCGCGCTGTCAGTCGCCACGTAGAAGGCATCCACCCCGCGCGACACCAGCGCCTCGGCAGCGGTTGCCACTTCGGAGGAATTGGTGATGTTCTGGATTTCGACGGTCAGGCCAAGTTCTTCCATTAGCGGCACCACAATCTCGGTGCTGGCGACGGAATTGGCCTCGCCGCTGTTATAAATGTAGCCGACGGTTTCCGCCTCTGGCGCGACCTCGAGAATCAACGGCACCGTGTCGGCATAAGGCGCGAGTGCCTGCGAGCCGATGATCCATGATGGGTGAATACAGGACGCTTCGCCCACGCCCGCTGCATAGGGGTCGGTGACGACGTTGAAGATAATCACCGGTTCTTCCAGATCACGGGTCACGCCGTAAGCGGCCTGCATCGCCGGGGTGCTGGTGGCGATAATCACGTCCACGCCTTCATCAATGAAGTTCTCGGTAATGATGGTCAGCGTGGGGATGTCGCCCTCGGCGTTCCCAAAGAGGAAAGTCGCCGTTTCGCCATCCACAAAGCCGGCTTCGTTCAGCACCTCGATCGCGCCTTCGCGCCCCAGGTCCAGCGCCGGGTGCGTCGAAAGCTGCATGAAGCCGATCACGGGCAGGTCTTCATCCTGCGCCAGCGCGTTTGTCCCTAAAGCCCCCGCGACCAGCACCACCAGCAGTAACAGAAACAGTTTACGGGTCATCATGTGTTACTCCTTTGTAAGAACAGTCTGTAAATAAGGAAACACTTACTCCAGCATGGCGCGGTCGGTCAGCACATCCTCGGTACGCAGCGCGTGAAAACGCCCGACCAGCGCCTCAACCGTCAGGCCGTCGCGCTCCACGCCGTCCACCGCGAACAGCACGCTGCCCCGGTTCATCATGACCACACGGCTGCCGACTGTACAGGCCTGATGCATACTGTGGGTAATCATCAGGACGGACAGGTGATGTGCCTCGGCCAGCCGCACCGTCAGTTCGATCACCTGCGCGGCGGCGTTGGGGTCCAGCGCGGCGGTGTGTTCGTCCAGCAGCAGCAGTTCCGGCTCGCTGAGGGTTGCCATCAGCAGCGTCACCGCCTGACGCTGACCGCCGCTTAACAGCGCGACATCGGTATGCAGCCGGGCTTCCAGCCCCAGGCCAATCCCGCGCAGCAGGTCGTGAAAGCGGTCATAGTCGGCGCGTTTTACAGCGGGGCGCAGGCCGCGCGGCTGTCCCCGGCGGTCAGCCAGCGCCAGATTTTCCAGCACGGTCAGGCCGGGGCAGGTTCCCAGAGCGGGATTCTGGAACACGCGCCCGATATGCGCCGAGCGGCGGTACTCCGGCCAGTCGGTAATCGCCCGGTCGTGCAGCCAGATGCGCCCGCGCTCCGGGCTGACTGTCCCGGCGATCACGTTAAACAGCGTACTCTTGCCCGCGCCATTCGCGCCGATAACGGTGACGAACTCGCCCGCGCCGACGCGCAGCGACACCCCACGCAGCGCCCGCACCTCCGAGGCGCTGTTGGCGTTAAACGTGACATGGACATTCTCAAGCCGCAGCATCCAGCGCCTCCACCCGTCGTTTACGTCGCCAGTCGCGCCAGCGCTGGAGCAGGTTGGGCGCGGCCAGCGCCACCAGCACCACCAACGCGCTGACCAGACGAATATCCTGCGCGTCGAGGTTTAACGCGGCAAAGACCCACGCGCGCGAGACCTCGAACACGACCATACCCAGCGCCGCCGCCAGCACCGCCTGCCCGATGGTGCGCGGTCGCAGCAGCACTTCGCCGATCATCACCGCCGCCAGCCCGCGCACGATGATGCCCACGCCCATCTGCGCGTCGGCAAAGCCCAACTGCTGCACCGAGAGGCATCCCGCCAGCCCGGCCAGCCCGTTGGAAAGCATCAGGCCGATGACCAGCATCAGGCGGTGATCCACGCCGAGCGCGCGCACCATCTGGCTGTTCTTGCCCGCCGCGCGCAGCGTGAGGCCGACCTCGGTATGCAGAAACCAGTTGAGCAACAGCAGTGTCAGCACCAGCACCACGCCAAAGACCAGAATCTCGACGACGTTATTGGACTGGCGGCGCATTTCATCGCCAAAATTGCCGACGAGAAACTCGCGCATCGGGCCTTCGTAGGGGGTGAGGATGGTACGGGCGCTGAGCAGGGGGATGTTGCTTGTCCCCATAACGCGCAGCGTCACCGTGTACGCGCCAGTCATGACGATAATGCTCGCCAGCAGGCCGTCAATCCTGAACAGCACGTGGATCAACGCCGTGACCAGCCCAGTCAGCGCCCCGGCGACGAAGGCCAGCGGCAGCGTCCACTCGGCCAGCGTGCCGCCCGCGATCAAGGCAGCGGCGACCGCGCCGCCAATCGGAAACGAGCCGTCTACGCTGAGGTCGGGGAAGTTCAGCACGCGGAAGGAGATATACACCCCGACACCGATGAGCGCCAGCGCCAACCCCTGCCCAACCGCGCCGATATTCACCCGCGAGACGACCATCAGCGCGATAGTGAGCAGCGCCAGCAGCACCAGACGCAGGGTAAAGGGGGCGGTGAGCGACAATTGCAAGGCGGGACTGGCAGACTTGGACGCGGTATCGGTGGCAGACATAAGTGTATTTCGTCTCGAAACAATTTTGCGGACTAATCATACCCTGATCGTCTCCAGTTTCGCCATAAAAGCGTGCGCGTCAAGATAATGAAGCAGGGCGTGGCACGCTGCGCCCCTACAGATGGCATGTGATGTAACCCTTTGCACTTTGGGCGCTTTGCGTTAAGTTTTTAGCCATGACACAGATGACGACGATTACCAGTGTCCGTAACCCGCGCATTGTCGAGGCGCGCAAGCTCGACCAGCGCAAACACCGCCAGCAGCAGGGGCGCTTTCTGGTGGAGGGGCTGCAACTGCTGCACATGGCGCTGGATGGCGGCTGGCAGCCGCGCGAGGTCTTTTACTGCGAAGCGCTGTTCACCGGAGCAGAAGCGCCCGCGCTGGTGGAGCGCTTCCGGCAGCAGGGCGCTGCGCTGCTGCCCGTTTCCGCCGAGGTGCTGTGCGCCCTCTCTGACCGCGACACGCCGCAGGGCATTGTGGCGACGTTTGCGCTGCGAAATGCGCCGCTGGAGTCGCTGGAAGTCGGCGGGCGGGAACTGGTGCTGGTGCTGGATCACCTGCAAGACCCCGGCAATCTGGGAACGCTGCTGCGGACGGCGGACGCGGCTGGCGCGGGGACGGTGATCCTGCTGACCCCGGCTGCCGACCCCTTCGACCCGAAAACGGTACGCGCCAGCATGGGGTCGCTGTTTAACCTGCCGGTGGCGCAGACGGCTGATGTTGAGGGCGTGTTCGGTTGGCTGGCGCAAAACGGCGTGCGGGCTGTCGGCGCGGACGCGCACAAAGGCGACCTGTGGACAAGGCTGGACTGGCGCGGCGGGCTGGCGCTGGTGCTGGGCAACGAGGCGCGCGGCCTGTCGCCGGAAGTGGCGGCACACCTGCACGAGTGGGTTCACCTGCCCGTACAGGGCAAGGCCGATTCGCTCAATGTCGCGGTCGCGGGCGGTGTGCTGATGTATGCGTGGCTGGCGGCCAACCGCGAATAACCCCCAGGTTAAATGAACAACCCCGGCTGAAATTTGCTGCTAGACAATTTTGCAAACCAGTGATACGATATGAACCGTATTGACCCCTCATGGACGCTCCGGAGAGGGGTAAGTGAGGGGAGCCTATCATGGCAATTACAGCCCGCGAAGACTTTCTCATCCGCCCGGTAACTATGAGCGATCTGCACACTGTGGTTGACCTGCTCAATGCATGGTCGCTGGCTTATGTGGGAGCGGCAGAATTCGAGCCTGGCATCATCAGCGCCGAGTGGACATCACCGGGGTTCAGCCTTGAGGATTCGACCCGGCTGGTGCTGACCCCGGAGGGGAAGGCTGTCGGTTATATCGAAGTATGGGATGTCAACCCTGTCCCGGTGCGTGTCTGGGTGTGGGGGCGCGTGCATCCTGATTACGAAGGCCAGGGCATCGGCACGCAGATGATGGAATGGGGCGAAGCCCGCGCGCGGCAAGCGATTGACCGCGCCCCAGCAGAGGCACAGGTCGTCATGGATACCAGCACAATCAGCACGCTCCCGGTGGCTCATACCCTGCTGCGCGACCGGGGCATGGAACTGACACGGCATTTCTACACCATGCGGATTGATATGGAGGCCGAGCCGCCTGCTCCGGTGTGGCCGGAAGGTATGGCTGTCAGGACGGTGATGGTCGGCAAGGAAGAAGAGGCAGTGATCCGCGCGAGTGACGATGCCTTCAGAGATCACTGGGGTTATGTCGAGCAGCCGTTTGAGGAACTGTTCAAGCGCTGGCAGCACTTCATGGAAAATGACGAAACGTTTGACCCGTCGTTGTGGTTTCTGGCGATGGACGGCGACGAAATTGCGGGCATTTCGCTCTGCTGGCCGAAAGCCGATGGCTACCCGGACATGGGCTGGGTGGGAACGCTCGGCGTGCGGCGGAACTGGCGGCGCAAGGGGGTGGGGCTGGCTTTGTTGCAGCACTCATTCGGCGCGTTCTGGAAGCGCGGCCAGCGCAGCGTTGGGCTGGGTGTGGACGCAAGCAGCCTGACCGGGGCGACCCGCCTGTACGAGCGCGGCGGGATGTACGTCTGGAAGCAGTACGACAACTACCGCAAGGTGCTGCGCCCCGGTAAAGACCTCAGCACGCAGACTGTTGAGGAATAGAAACTTCGCTCAATGAAAAAGAGGCAGGTTGTTCACCTGCCTCTTTGCGAAACGTCATTGAAAGTAAAACTTCAGTCGCCGATGGCGGGGGCGCTGGCGCGGCTTTCGCTGCCCATAATCGCTGCGCCGGGCATCGGCAGCACGTCCGGCATCACCGTCACGCCGTGTTCGTAAACATCAATCCCCACACCATCAGCAGCCGCAGGCATCCGCAGCAAGCCTGCCGCCTTCACCGCGCCGAACATCACGAAACTGATAACGCTTACCCAGATGGCGATAGCCACTATGCCGATCCCCTGTGTCAGCAGCAGGTCAATCCCGCCGCCAGCGAACAGGCCGCCCGCGCCGCCCGTCAATACAGGTGAACCGAACAGACCAATTGCCAGCGTCCCCCATGCGCCGCACGCCCCATGCACCGAGAACGCGCCCGCTGCGTCATCAATCTTCAGCGCCTCGATCACGTTCACGGAGATGACCACCACAACACCACCGATGAGGCCGATGATGATGGAAGACACAGGCGAGACAAAGGCGCAGCCTGCGGTGACGCTCACCAGACCTGCCAGCGACCCGTTGAGGATGAAGCTGAGGTCCCATTTTCCGGTGCGGAAGTACACGAAGAACAGCGCGCTTATCGTCCCGGCACAGGCGGCCAGCGTGGTATTGACGGCGACAAGGCCCATCGCGTTCATGTCGGAAGCGGCCAGTGTCGAGCCGACGTTAAAGCCATACCAGCCAAACCACAGGATAAACGCGCCGAGCGTCGCCAGCATCAGGTTGGAGGGCGCAGGTGGCTTGCCGAAGATGCGCCCGACACGCGGTCCAACGATGAACGCCCCGACCAGCGCGACAATGCCGCCCGTCATATGCACAATGGCGCTGCCTGCAAAATCAAGGAAGCCGCGCTGTGCCAGCCAGCCGCCGCCCCATGTCCAGAACACCACGATGGGATAAATAAACAGGGCGACACCGACGGTGTAAATGAGCTTGCCCCAGTAGCTGGTACGCTCGGCCATCGCGCCAGTGGCAATGGTCGCTGCTGCGCCTGCAAAGGCGAACTGGAAGAAGAAGCCGATCAGCTCTGCGCCGTCGCCCGCGCCTGTGCCATCAATGCCGCCAAGCGCCAGCACTGGCATACTGAAGAAGCCGCTGCCCGAATTATCAGCATAAGCGATGCCGTAACCGATGATGAAAAACACTAAACCAGTGAGAGCGGCATCCATATAATTCTCGGCCATAGAGTTGACCGCGCCGCGCGCGCCGATGAACCCGCCTTCCAGCATGGCGAAGCCCGCCTGCATGAAGAACACGAGGAAGCCCGCCAACAGTATCCACGTCAGGTCAAGGTTGGACTGCACTTCTTCGGCGGTCAGCGCGGCTTCTTCAACAACCGTTTCAACAGCCGCCCCTTCGGTTGTGGTATCGTCCTGCGCCATGCCAGAATAAGTGAACACCATCAGGAAAATGGTGCCGATGGCAACAGCCAGCCAGCGCTGCCAGTGCTTGCTGCGTCTTAACGTCATAAGAAAAGCCTCCTAATAGTGTTCCCCTAACCAGATGACAAAAGTGTACAACTCGCGCGGAAGGGCTTTCACGTCAAGATGTGATGAAGTTTTACATTTGTGCTTTGTAAAATATTGACAACAAAGCCTGCTTTTGAGGCCGTTTAGCGCTTTTGCCAAAACCGCCGCAGCGGTTGTCAAGCAGAATCAGGCCTCATTTGTATGAACTGTACAGGGGGCATATGACACGCTGAAATCGCCTTCTGGTGATTTTCACCGCATGGGGGAAGCATTTTCGGGATTGTGGTACGCAAAGGGGCGCGATAAGCCGATGCACCGCGCGGCAGGTTATTCGAGTTCTACAACGCATCACCCTCTACAGGCAGCCCCTCAAGCTGCATGATCTTCAGCGCGTTGGTGGTGGGCGAGGGGCCGGGGCGCAGTTGGTAATCAAACGACATGCGCCCATCCACCACTTCTTCGCGGAAATGCAGGTTACGCACACCGGGCAGTTCGTCGGCCAGCCTGACCAGTTCGAGGTCATGCGTCGAAACTGCGCCCAGACAGTTACGCCCGACCAGCGCACGAATATAGGCGCGGCTGCCGATCAGCCGTTCACGGTTGTTCGTGCCTTTGAAAATCTCGTCAATCAGGAAAAACAGCGGGTAGGGGTGGTCGCGTTCCAGTTCGACCAGCAGCGCCTTCAGGCGGCGTACCTCGGCATAAAAATAGGAAAAGCCGTCCGTGACGGAATCGCTGACCTTGATGCAGGTGAACAGGCGGAACAGCCCGGTTTGCAGCCGTGTCGCGTTGACGGGCGCGCCTGCGTAGGCCAGCGACAGGTTGACCCCCAGCGTCCGCAAAAATGAACTTTTGCCCGCCATGTTCGACCCGGTAATAATGACGACCTCGCCGCGCTGCGTGAGGCTGAAATCATTACAGACTTTGACTTCATAATCAATCAGCGGGTGGCCTAGCTGCTGGCCGCTGAAGTTATGGTCATCCGTCACCTGCGGGAAGGTGTATTCTGGGTTGAGGTGGGCGAAGTTCGCCAGTGAGGACAGCGCTTCCAGCTCGAACCATGTGTCCAGCCAGCCGGGAAGCTGCGCGGCGATCTCGGCCTTGCGCTGCTGGAGCAGCCACGCAAAGGTGAAATCCCACGGGATGAGCAGGTTGACCAGAAACCACAGCAGCGGATTCCCGCGCAGGCTGGCCCCGGCCAGCACCCAGGCCATACGGCGCAACTGTGCCGATGGGCGGTTCGCCGGGTCGAGAAACGGCGCGCACAGGGCTTTAAGCAGCGGCGTGCCGCCATAACGGTAGCTTTCAAGATAACGAAACACCGCGTTCAGCCGCTCGACAGCGCCGCGCAGCGCCAGTGATTCGGCGAAAAGATCGCCCGCGCCCTGCCCCTTCCATGCCCAGAAGCCGATGTACAGCACGATTGAGATCACCCACAGGGGCGGCAGCACGTCGAGCGCGTCCAGCACAAGCAGGATGATGTTGACCACCGCCAGCAGCCACTCCACCAGCACATGCGCCAGTCGTGGCCCATCGCCATGCTCCCGCACAAACCAACTGACCAACGGCAGCGCTTCGATCTGCCCGGTATCGCCAGAGGCCCGCCAGCCGTAAAGCGTCAGCTTGTCGCGGAAAGCGGTCAGCGGGCGCATCTCCTGCACAAGCGCCTGTCGCCGCGTGATCTGCTCCGGCGTGGGAACGGTCGTCAGCAGCCATTCCAGCAGGCGCTGGCTGGCCTCGCGTGATACAGCCACGTTCAGCAGTTGGTGGATGCTGCGCTGCCCCACCAGATCGAGGTCTATGGCAAAGGGGTGTTCTGGCGGCGCGGCGGATGCAACGGGCGGGATCAGCGCCCAATTCAATTGAATACGGGCGATGTGCGCCTGTTTGATCGTCCGCCACTGCTGATACTGCTGGACACCGCGCTTAACGCGGCGGTGAAACCAGGCGACCACATTGAACACGATCACGCTGAGGATGAGCGTTGTGTAACCCGCCGTATCGTTCACCTGTGAAAAGGCCAGAAACACCAGCACCACCAGTGCCACAAACAGCGTAAAGCGCCCCTGCACGTATCGGTCGCTCAGCGCGGCCAGCCGTATCAGCCGTGTATCCAGCCGAGTGACTTGTCGCTGCAAGAGGTGGAGGCGGGTGGGTTTATCAATATTCAAAATGGTGTCCTTTAGTTGAAATGGTCTGCACAATATAACCTATCTAACGGTAATCCCGATAAAACCCAAAAATTTCCGAATTTCGCGGCATTCTTCAGCCAGCAGGAAGCGCAGCGCCCTTATACTAAAAACAATCGAACACCACTCACGTCACGAGGCCCCTTATGAAAGATGAACTCACCTGCCCCCACTGCGGCCAGCGCCTGACCTATAACCTTGAAGCCAGCAAGCTGATGTGCGGGCCGTGTAACTACTCGCCGCTGGACGCGAAGATGGCGAAGAAGCAGGCACGCCCGCGCAAGGCGGTACAGATCACCCATCGCGGCGAGATCAACCCCAACGCGCTGGCGGCCTTCCACACCGGACACGATCACCTGCACAACGAGCAGCCGGAAAAAGCGCGGGAAGCCTTTCAGCGGGCGCTGTTCTTCCAGCGCGATTTTGCCGACGCGCACCTGTGGCTGGCGCAACTGGCCGACGATGAAAAGACCAAACGCGAACACCTGAGCGCGGTGATCGCCTTCGACAGCAGCAACCCGGAAGCGCTGCGCCAGTTGATGGTGCTGAACGGCAGGCTCACGCCAGAGCAGGCGGCGAAGACGCATCACCACAACGAGCCGGAGATCATGCGCGTTGAAATGCCTGTGACGACGCGGATCAAGGCACTGCTTTGCCCCGTGTGTTCCGGCAACCTGACGGTGGACGAAGCCAGCGGGCGCGTCGAATGCCGCTTCTGCGGTCATGTGGAGCAGCGCCAGCCCGCCAATGGCAGCGACCTGCACGGCGATTCGCTGGCGATGGCGCTGCTGGAACGCAAGGTCAGCCCGGTAAAGTGGGTCATCGGTGAGCGCCTGCTGCACTGTAACGAATGCGGCGCGGAGCGCACCCTGCCCGCGCGCAAGCTGTCGCACGACTGCCCGTTCTGCGGCTCTACCCACGTGATTTTGCAGGACGCGCTCGGCTCGTTTGAACAGCCGGACGGCCTCGTGCCGTTCAAGGTCTCGCGCCAGCAGGCGGGCGAAAACATCAAGGCGGCGCTCGGCGGCATGGTGCAGCGCATCGCCAACCTGTTCGATAACAACCGCGTCAAACGCGCCACGCTGGACGGCGTTTATCTGCCGTACTGGGTGTTCGACGCGATGGCCGATGTGACCGAGACGCGCATCTACAAAGGCACGTCGCGCGACATGGGCTTTGTACGCCAGCACAGCCAGACGCAGACGCGCTTCACCGATGGTCTGTATAACGTGCTGGTGCCTGCCGTGACCTCGCCGCCAAAGCCGATGCTGAACAAGATTGGCCGCTTCGACGTGAAGGCTGCCGAAGCCTACGACCCGAAGCTGCTGGCGCGCTACCCGGCGGAACTGTACAGTATTGACTTCGACAAAGCCTCACTGGAGGGGCGCAGCATCGTCTCGCGCGAGCTGCGAAAGAAGCACGAAGCTAAGGAACTGGGCGATGAGCGGGTGGAGATTCGGGTGTTTGCCGCTGTCCGGCAGATGACCTTCCGGCTGATCCTGATGCCTGTATGGGTTGCCACGCTGATCGAGGAAGATGGCGA
>CAZJSU010000129.1:0-10576 GCA_964548765.1 uncultured Anaerolineaceae bacterium | reverse complement strand
CGCCGCGATTTTCATATTATGCTTATGTAAGCTTTTCTCACACCTGGAGCATATCATGACACGTAAAACCTTGATTGTTTTCTCGCTGATGCTTATGGCTCTGCTTTGCGCGGCTTCGCTCGTCTACGGGCAGGACGTTGATACCATCGAATATGGAGAGAGCATCACCGGAGAACTGACAGACCGCGAGTTTGAAATCGCCTATGAGTTCACCGGCAGCGAAGGTGATGTCATCGTGATCTACATGGCAGCAGTGGAGACGCTGGGCGATCTCAGCCGCCCGGAGCTTATCCTCCTCAACTCTGAAAATGATGTCGTGGCCGACACCGCCAACGCCTTCACTTTAGGGGAAATCCTGCTGGCAGCCGAACTGGAAGCCGATGATACCTACACCATTCTGGCAACCCGGCAGGACGGGCGTGCTGGCGATAGCGTTGGCGAGTTCACCCTCGACCTGATAAAACTGCCTGTCCTTGAACTTGATGAGGAAGTTTCCGAGACTATCTCAAGCGAAGACAACGACCAGTACTATGCCATTCGCAGCGATTCGCCTACCCTTATCCTCTCTTACCTGAAGCTGTCCGGCACTTTCTCCCCCATGATCTCCATCAACGTCATTAATGACGACAGCGGGCTGGATGAGGTCATTATCCTTCAGGGGAGCGCGCTGGAACGCGCCGCAGTCAATGTGCCGTCAGAGTCCGGCCTCTATATCGTTGCCGTTGGCGAAGCACCCTTTGACTTCAATTTCAATGAGGTCGAGGCAGAGTATGAACTGATGCTGGTTGAGGACTAGCAGCATCCCACGGGGAAAGGGAGCTTCCCCTTTCCCTATTACTCCTTATGAACCTTTATAACCCCTAAAAATTGGGTGTGGACTTATCGTCCTGTGCTGTTGTACAGTAAGCGGGTGAGGTGCAGGCAAACTGGCTTATGCGTATGCGTGTGTTCCTCACAACGTTGACGCAAAATCAACCCGCATAAGCTCAAGTGGCACGATGTATTGTTTACCTGAATCCAACACCAGTTCTTCGTTAAAGTCCGACCAGATGGCCTTGTGGATTGAGGCGGAGTGGATGCCTCGCCACGCCAACCTTGACCTGCTCACCTTCTGGGTTACCTCGGCATGTCTGGAAGAGGATGTGCTTAAAGAGTTTGACCGCGCGCGTGACCTGCCCGGGGGCTGGCGTTTCGCGAGTTTCGAGCAGATAGAATGCCCGATCATCCCGCGCACGAACAGCTATGACTACGAGAACTTGGTGACTTACCGCACCGGGGCGTTTGTGCTGCGCTTTACGCAGGGCGAGCAGGTGCTGGAAGCGCTGGTGATGGGGGCGCATTACTCCGACAGCGAGTGGTATCGGGTGACACTGGCCTGCATCCCACGTGATTTCCTGCCCACGTGGACAGCATTTGCCAACGAGTGCGCCCGGCTTTCCAACGCGCTTGAGCCGTCCAATCAGGTGATTATCATCGGCGGGCGTTCCAACGCTTTTGTCCCAACGGTGCAGTGGAACGACATCGTGCTGCCGCCGAAGCTCAAGACCGACATTCTGGACGATGTGGTGTCGTTCTTCACCAAGGGCATTGATGTGTATCGCCACCTCAACCTGAAGCCCTTCCGCAAGCTGCTGCTGGCGGGTGTGCCGGGGACGGGAAAGACGATGATCTGTAACGCGCTGGCAGGCTGGGCGCTGGCGCAGAATTACGTGGTGATCTATGTCTCCAGCGCGCAGAAGCGGCAGGGAGATGCCTATGGCTCGACTTTCGAGAAGATCGAGCAGGCGCTGTCCATCGCGGCGTATTCACAACACCCGGCGCTGATCCTGCTGGAAGAGCTGGATGCCTACCTGCACCCGGAGGAAAAGGCGCTGGTGCTGAACGTACTGGACGGCTCGGAATCGTCCATTAACGACCGGGGGACGCTGCTGGTGGCGACCACCAACTACCCCGAAGCGATTGACGAGCGCGTGCTGAAGCGTCCGGGGCGTTTGGATCGCATCTTCATCATCCCCGAAGCGCGTGAACAGACCAGTGCCGAGCAAATGCTGCGCCAGTATCTGGGCGTGATGTGGGACGAGGCGCACGCGGCGCTGGTGCCGCAGTTGGTCGGGTATCCGGGCGCGTTCATCCGCGAAGTGGCTGTTCACGCGCTGACGCAGGTGGCTTATGGCGACCTGACCAACCTGCCCTATGCGGTGCTGGAGCGCTCATTCATGGGACTGAAGGAACAGATTGAGGCGCGCGACGACTTCCTCACCCAGCGCATCGCACAGGGCGCGCAGGTAAACGGCCACCAGTAACGCATCTCCAGAGGGGCAGCCTTCGGGCTGTCCCTCTCGCTAAAGCGCTGCGCTGGTCATTTTCCAGCGATTTCTACCGTAAATCAGCCTGCTAACCCAGCGTCTTCAGGCCGCTGCCCGTTAACGGCACGACCACCAGCGCGCCCTCGAAGGCGGCACGCGCACGCAGCAGCGCGGCGACAGGCACAGCGCTGGTCGGCTCAACAAACAGCCCGCGCTGGTTCAGCGCGGCGCGGGCGGCCAGCACCTCGTCGTCGCTCACGCGGAACGCCCCGCCGTCGCTCTGGCGCAGGGCAGCCAGCACCTCGCGGCTGCGAACTGGCCTGGTAATGACGATGCCATCGGCCACCGTCGCGCCCTGCGCCACAGGCTCGACATCTTCCAGCCCGTTCTCCCACGCGCGCACCACCGGGTCGCAGGCGGCGGACTGGGCGGCGTACAGGCGCGGCAGGCGCTCGATCAAGCCTGCATCATGCAGCGCCTGAAACCCGCGCGCGAAGCCCAGCAGCAGGCCGCCCTGCCCGGTCGGGCAGATCACCGCGTCTGGCGCGCGCCGCCCCAACTGCTCCCACACTTCCCATGCGGCGGTCATCTGGCCGAGCAGGAACAGCGGACTCCAGGCGTGGGTGGCGTAGACGCTGGTTTGCACCGCTTCCATGACGGCCTCGGTGGTGGCGGCACGCGGGCCGGGGACTTCGACCACCTGCGCGCCGAAGCCTGCGATCAGCTTCTTTTTGCCCGCAGGCGCGCTTGCCGGGCAGTAAATGCGCGCGGGGATGCCCGCCGCCGCCGCATACGCCGCCAGCGATGCCCCCGCGTTGCCGGACGAGTCCTCGGCCACTTCCGTCACCCCCTGCCCCAACAGGTAATTCACCAGCGTGGCCGTCCCGCGATCCTTGTATGAGCCGGTCGGGTTGAGCGCTTCCAGCTTGGCATGGAAGCGCACGCCGCCGACCTCAGCTTCGACCAGCGGCGTACCCCCTTCGCCCAGCGAGACGCGCTGCATCACGGGCAGCATGGCCGCATAACGCCACAGCGACCAGTCCGCCGGGTTGATCCTTTCCGCAGCAAACGGCGGCAGGCGGGCGATTTCGAGCGGGTGGCCGTCGCAGTGCCAGTCCAGCGGCGCGGCGGTTTTGCCACAGTGGGCGCAGGTGAGTTCGAGAAGGTTAGTCATGCAGTCTGCTTCCTTCACAGGACAACGGATAAACGGGATAGTCCAGCCAGTTTTAACGCAATCGCCGCCGAAACGGTAGAAAATGCTATTGCCAGCGCATCTGATAAACAGGTGAATAACAGGTAAAGGTTGGAAAGCTGTTTGCGCCGTTACCTGTCTTTCGCAAATTCGTGCTATAATTAAAAAGACCAATACAAGCAAAAAGCCGGATAAAACCATGCTGACTGACCAGTTTGACCGTCCACTGCGCGACCTGCGGATTTCTGTCACCGACCGCTGCAACTTCCGCTGCACGTACTGTATGCCCGCCGAAGTCTTTGGCGAAGGCTATCGTTTTCTCCCGCGCGAGGCGCTGCTGACCTTCGAGGAAATCACGCGGCTGGTACAGATTATGGTGCGGCTGGGCGCGGTCAAGCTGCGGCTGACAGGCGGCGAGCCGCTGGTGCGGCAGGATATCGAGCAGCTCGTGGCGATGCTCACGCCGCTTGAGGGTGTAGAGGACACCGCGCTGACGACCAACGCCTACTTCCTGCCACAAAAGGCGCAGGCGCTTAAGGATGCAGGTTTGGGGCGCGTGACCGTGAGCCTCGACACGCTGGACGACGAGGTTTTCCAGCGCATGAACGGGCGCAGGTCAAGCGTGCAGAAGGTGCTGGATGGCATCGCCGCCGCTGAAAAGGCCGGGCTGACCCCGATCAAGGTGAACGCGGTGGTGCAGCGCGGCGTGAATGACCATACGCTGGTTGATCTGGCGCGTTACGCGAAGGATCACGGCTGGATTGTGCGCTTTATCGAGTATATGGACGTGGGTAACATGAACGGCTGGCGCATGGACGAAGTAGTGCCTGCCGATGAAATCGTGGCGCGGATTGATGCCGAGATGCCGTTAGAGCCGTTGAAGCCCAATTATCGCAGCGAGGTCGCGCGGCGCTATCGCTACCGCGATGGCGGCGGCGAGATCGGCCTGATTACCAGCGTGACGCAGCCGTTCTGCGGCGCGTGTTCGCGGATGCGCCTGTCGCCAGAGGGCAGCCTCTTTACCTGCCTGTTCGCCACCCAGGGAACAGACCTGCGCGGGCCGCTGCGCGCCGGGGCGACAGATGACGAACTGGAGCAGATTATCCGTCACACATGGGGCAGCCGCGCCGACCGTTACAGCGAAGTACGTTTCGCCCTGACCGAGCCGCGCGACCGCAAGGTAGAGATGTATCATATCGGCGGATAAGACAGGGGAGAAGTGTATGCCACAGCAGCCAGAACCATCCATACAGGCAGACCAGCGTTCCACGCAGGAAGTGTTCGAGGATCACCTTGAGAAGCGGTCGAAGGGGCTGGTGGAGGAAGACATCGCCACCAATTACGCCGAAGACGTGGTTGTCCTCACCGGAATCGGGACGTATCGCGGGCATGATGGGATACGGCAGGCCGCCGCGAACCTGGATCATTACCTGCCAGACGCGAGTTTCACCTATACGACAAAGCGCGTGGAGGATGCCTTCGCCTTTCTGGAGTGGCACGGGGAATCGCCCAAGGGCCGGGTATGTGATGGAGCGGATTCGTTTGTGATCCGAAACGGCAGGATCATCGCCCAGACCATTCATTACACAGTAGATAAAGCGTAACGCCCTCTGCCGGTGCTGTTGACGTTCTGTATTCGGCGGGTATGTCCTGTGACGGACGCGACATAATCGCGTCCCTACGAGACAGTCCGTAGGGGCGACACTTACAGTATTCCCTTCGGTCACCCGGCGGGTCGCCCCTGTAAAGACACCTTCGCCAAGCAGAACATTCCTGCGTCCTCACCCAACCAGAACGAGTCCCGCAGTTCATCGTCAAAATCGTCACTTACCCATATCCCCGGAAATAAACCGGGGACACGGCGCACCGTATCCCCTGCGTTTTAGTCTTCGAGATCATCCAGAGCGGACTTCGGCACGTAGTCATCCGGCTGGATGCGCACATAACGCGCCCAAAGCGCGTTGGTCAGTGCTGCCGCGTCGCGCTCTGCGCCCTGTGCCGCGAAGTATTCGCACAGGCGCTGGATGTCGCGCTCAAGGATGGAACGCGCGTTGGGGTTGGTGCGTGCATCCGTCACCTGCGGGAAGTCAATCAACGTGATCGCGCCTTCCCAGTAGAGGATGTTATAGGCCGAGAGGTCGCCGTGAATCAGGTGGTGCTGTAACATCAGTTCCACGTTACGCAGCGCTTCGTTGAACAGCACCGCCGCCTCATCGGCTTCCAGACGCACTTCGTTGAGCGTGTGCGCGGCCTGATGGCGGTCGCCACAGTAGCCCATGAGGATGGCGTTCTCGGCTACGGCGATGGGCTGCGGCACGGCTGCGCCCGTGTTATAAAGCCGCTGGAGCGTGGTGAACTCATGCATCAGCCATGAGGTATGCGCCAACTGCTCGCCCAGCGCGGTCTTTTTGCCCAGCGCGCGCTGTAAGCGGTGATCGCTGGTCTTGATGGACTTGCCGTTTTCCTTCAGGATGGCTCGCCCCTCGCGGTACAGCTTGTCGTTACGCAGGTTGCGGAACATGCGCGGGCGGTAAACTTTGGCCGCCAGCAGTTGGTGGCCGGTGTCGGGGTTGGCCTCGCAGCGATAAACCGTCGCTTCCTTGCCGCCCTTCACCTTCGCCAGCACATCGGTCATGAGCGCCTGCTCGTAGAACGGGCGCAGCGCGTCCAGCAGCCAGCCCTGCTCGAATAGCTGCGGTTGGTAGGTGGGGTTAAAGCCTGCTTCCAGCCCGACTGTATCCGCAATTTCCTGAATCACTGCATCGCTGGTCTTTTTGGGCGTGTGGCGCACTTTGGGCTTACGCTTGCGGCGGGCCTGCCTGTCGGTAGCCAGCGGGTTGAACTGCTCTTCGTAAATTTCGTACTGTTCCATCTCATCGTGATAATTCACGGTTTGTTTCCTCGTTGTGTGTCTGTGTGAGTGCCGGGTTTTCCAGCACGCCAACCACCTGCAACCATTCCGGCGTTTCACGCGGGTTGTGTTCGATACTCATGCCCAAACGGCGCATGACATCGGCGGAACGCTGGTTGTCGTAGTCGGTGGTGGCGATAATGCGCTTAAGGTTTAGCGTGTTAAAGGCGTAATCAATGACAGCACGGGCGGCCTCGGTGGCGTAGCCCTGCCCCTGATAGGCTTTCAGCAGCGCCCAGAACAGGCCGAACTCCGGCATGTTGAGGCCATCATCGGCGCTCAGGTGGTGCTGCTGGTAGTAGGGAAGCTGGCCGTATGGCCCCAGCGCCTGCGCGAGACCGACCAGCCCGACCGCCGCGCCATCCGACTTACGGACAATGGCACGGTCGCCATAGGGCGGCTGATACAGGTCGGCCAGCGCGTCGTAATTGCGTACCGTCCATTCCAGCCAGCGGCGGCGCTGCGCCAGCGTCTGCTCCGGGGTCAGCGCCGCGTCAAGCCAGCCAGCATCGGCGTAAGCCTGATGCACCAGCGGCAGGTCATCCAGCGTCAGGCGGCGGATGACAAGGCGCTCGGTTTCCAGCACGGGCATGGCGGTGGGGGATGTCGAGATGTATTCAGCGTCATCCGCTGTGGATTGTTCATTCATAGTCGTGGCTCCCTTCACGCTTTCAGGCCAGCATGGATGAGGGTGTAGCTGTGGTAGCGGCTGGGGGCGATGCGCCGGTTTTCAACCGCGTCGCGCACGCCACAGCCCGGTTCGTTGAGGTGCTGGCAGTCACGGAAGCGGCAGCGCTCTCCGGCGAAGTCCGGGAAGTACGCGGCCAGTTCATGCGGCAGCAGCCCGGCCAGCCCGAACTCACGGATGCCCGGCGTATCCACGACCGCGCCGCCCTCACCCAGTTTGAGCCATGTGGCCTGCGTGGTGGTGTGGCGGCCTTCGCCGCTGTGTTCACTCACCACGCCAGTGCGCAGTTCCAGCCCCGGCTGCACCGCCGCCACCAGCGACGACTTACCCACGCCAGAAAGCCCGGTCAGCACGGTGGCGCGGCCATGCAGCAGCGCGCGCAGCTCGGCGATTCCCTCGTCCGTAGCGGCGCTGGCACGGATGACCGGATAACCGAGCGCGTGGTATGGGGCAAGCGCGGCGGCGAATTCGGCCTCGTCTTCGATCAGGTCGCACTTGTTGACACAGATCACGGCGGGCAGGCCGCTGCGCTGGGCAAACACCAGATAGCGGTCAATCATCTCTAACCAGATGGGCGGGTTGCGCCACGCGGCCACGATCAGCAGTTGGTCTACATTGGCGACGATCACCTGACGCAGGTGGGTGTAAAACGTGTCCGGGCGGGCAAGTTCGCTGCGACGCGGGAGTCTGCGCTCCACGATGCCGCCGCCCATACCGTCCTCCGTCACCACCACCTCGTCGCCGACAGCGACCACATGCAGTGCGCCGCTTTCTTCCGCGCTCAGGCTGCCGCGCAGCCCGCACAGGATCACCCGGTCGCCCAGATCAACACGGCACAAGCCCTTGCTCACTTCAATCACCTGCCCCATCAGGCCGTCGTGCTGCGGCTCAGGCGCTTCGTCCTGAGCATCGTCCGGCGTGGCGAAGGCGGCGGCTTCAATGGCGCGGCGGCGTTCCCCTTCGTCGCGGGGCATGATGCGCTCCTCGGTCATCTCGTCCATTTCATCCCATGAGTCGAGATCGTCGAGGTCAAAGCTGGTGGGCAGCCAGCCTTTGCTGCGCTGGCTTTTGGGTTGTTTGCTGCGTTTCATTTTCTTGCTGGCAGAGCGCCGCTGACGATGCTGTTCTTCCTTGCGCGCGCCCTTGATATACCGTTCGACTTGTTTTTCTTTGCTCAAGGTCAGGTTTCCCTATTCATGTTCGATGTGATTGGATCATGCCCGGAATCGCAGCAGCCATGTCTGTGCATGGCTGCCTGAATCAAAACAGCCACGACGCGGCGCTCGTGGCTGTGGAATCACAACAGTCACTAAGCGCCTACAGGTGCGCCGTGACCGTTAAATTGTCGCTATCAAACGTTCAGAATGGAGACAGATTTAGCGGGCAGCAGGCGCACCGAAAACCAGCACAACGGCCTGAGTGTTACGGTTAATGGCTGTCATGTATACGCCTCCTGAGAAAAACTTTTTCTTACAATCCACAACAATCTAACACGCTTTATTCGGAGTGTCAAGCAAGCGAAATCCGACTTTTGGCGGATTTTTACTTTTCAGAATTTGCTACAGAGACGTGTGCCTGTATGATTAAAGGCGCGTTTTCCGGGCATGTTGCTATCATGCCCCTACCCTGTGGCTGTAACTCATGACTCTGCACAAACGATTGTTCGCCCTGCCCGGCCTGCTAATGCTCGGTATCCTGCTCCTCGCATGGGGGGTGATGCTCTATCATCTGGCGCGGGAGAGCATCTGGTATGACGAGTGGATTACATGGGACTTCAGCCGTCGTGGGGTGATCGGGCTGACGCAGGCGACGATTGAGGACGTACACCCGCCGCTGTATTACGTGTGGGTCTGGCTGTGGATGACCGTCACGGGCAGTCAGGACGTATTCGTGATGCGGATGAGTTCGGTGATTCCGGCGCTGCTCTCCGTAGCGCTGGCTTACCGGATGGGCGCGGCATGGTTTGGCCGCCGCTGGGTGGGGCTGGGGGCGGCGGTCTTTCTGGCGACCAGCGGCATCTTCATTTACTACGCGCGCGAACTGCGGATGTATACGCTGGTGGTGCTGCTGGCGTTGGTAAGCTGGTGGGCGCTGTGGCGCTTCGTCACGGGCAGGCAGCGTTACCCCTGGCTGTATGTGCTGACGGTGATCGCCATGGCTTACACCTATTACTTCACCGCCTTTATGGTGGCGATTCAGGCACTGGTCGTGCTGCTCTACTTCCGCGACAAGTTGCTCAGGCTGGTGGTGGGGTACATGGTGGTCGGCGTGGCGCTGCTTCCCTGGATTCCGGCGTTCATGCACCAGCTTGAACTGGAAGGCGCGCGCGCCGGGCAGGAAGGCGCAATCGGCAAATTCGCCGCTACCGACCCCACCAACCTGACCAGCCTCAACGCCTTTATCACCAGTTACAGCGCCGGGCAAACCGCGTTTGTGCTGCTGCTGGTGGGGCTGGCGCTGGTCATGGGCTGGAGTATGCGCGGCGCGTTCCGACGCGGTATCGTGGTCACGACGTTATGGCTGTTCGGGACGATGGCGCTGTTCTTCGGCATCAATCTGGTCATCCCGGTTTACAACCTGCGTTACGTGCTGCTGGTCATCCCGGCGCTGGCGCTGCTGGTCGGCACACTGGCAGCACACTTCGCGCAGCCTGCCCGCTTCTGGCTGATCGTGCTGGTGGGCGCGGGCGGGCTGCTGTTCCACTTCGGCGCTTTCCTGCCGCCCAAGCTGGCGCACGGCGAACTGCTGCCGATGATCGCCGCGCGTTACCAGCCGGGGGATCGTATCTGGTACAACCTCGATGACGGCGCGATGGGCAGTTCGCTGCAACTGGAAGCGGGCTATTATCTCGAAGTCGTGCTGCCAGAACTGAATACTGACTGGTTCATCTGGAACGCGCCGCGAGAATTTGCCGATGTGGAAGCCAACCCGCGCGTGTGGGATGTGCGCCCGTACTGGATACCGATGCCCGCAGAGGCCGAGGCCGCGCTGCTGAACGGGCGCAGGCTGGTGAGCGAAGAGGTGCTGCGCGTGTATACCATCCGGCTGTACGAAGCACCGCCACAGACCGACCCCGCCACCGTTGACGACCAACTGGCGGTGAAGGTCAGCCCGCTGGCAAGGCCGGCTTACGCACCGGGCGAAACCGTGACGGTGACGACATGGTGGCAGGCGCTGCAACCGCCGCCGCTGGATTATTCCTACGGCATTACGCTGCGCGACGCGAACAACGAGGTGCTGGCCGGGTATGACGACGGCCTGCGGCTTGATGCGCGCGCGACCAGCCAGTGGCCGCCTGGCGCAGACTTCGCGCCGATCCCCATGACGCTGACCCTACCGCCCAACCTGCTGCCGGGAGAGTATCATCTCTGGCTGGTGGTCTACTTCTGGCAGGAGCCGGACCCGCTGCCCATCACAGGCGGCGAAACGAGCAGTAACGGCGACCTGCTCAAGCTGGCGACCGTGCGCGTGGAGTGACA
>CAZJSU010000128.1:0-10840 GCA_964548765.1 uncultured Anaerolineaceae bacterium | reverse complement strand
GTTTCCGAAGCACTCGACCCGCAGAGGGTACTGAAACTTCAAGGATCGGCGTGTCTGGTGTGATGCCGGCGCGTTTCCGAAGCACTCGACCCGCAGAGGGTACTGAAACGCCAGCCGCGTTGCGACGCGCACGGCACGTTGAGGTTTCCGAAGCACTCGACCCGCAGAGGGTACTGAAACCGCTGAATGCCTTCGGCTTGGCGCGGCGTTGGGCAGTTTCCGAAGCACTCGACCCGCAGAGGGTACTGAAACTGCAGAATAGCCAGATTGCGGCGCTGGAAAAAGGTGTTTCCGAAGCACTCGACCCGCAGAGGGTACTGAAACTAAAGCCCTGCTGCAAGTCCAGCGGCAGCATGAACAGTTTCCGAAGCACTCGACCCGCAGAGGGTACTGAAACAGAAACTGCTTGGCTTGCTGTTTTACCTGTATCTGGGTTTCCGAAGCACTCGACCCGCAGAGGGTACTGAAACGTAGAGCGCGTGCGCCTGCTCGATGTCGCGCGGCGTTTCCGAAGCACTCGACCCGCAGAGGGTACTGAAACTGCCATACGTACTCGTCGCCGTCAGCGTCAGCACATGTTTCCGAAGCACTCGACCCGCAGAGGGTACTGAAACCCTTGCGTCGGGGGTTCCCCCCGCGTGCTACACTGTTTCCGAAGCACTCGACCCGCAGAGGGTACTGAAACCGCAACAGCAAGGCGCGAAGATTATTCTGGCTAACTGTTTCCGCACTAATATTGTCACTATAAATCCTGGAGGGTTGTCCAATCGGTGACTCCCCACTAACATCGCCCTAATTTAACCCATATTCCCCTTTCACCACGCCCTCCAAAAATATAGGTTGCCTCAGTTGGAGACAATGGGTATAATCTTCTTAGACGAACTCAAAGTGAAGCATTAGATCATTGTTATCTGTTATGGCTCGACCAATCTGATGTTTCGGCGATTGCCGTTTGATGGATCGTAAACGGTGAAAGCGCTTATATAAAATCCGTCCGTGATTAGTATCCATACGACGAATAAAACCGTCGCTTTTTTTCTCATATTTTTGCAAACGTTTTCAATTTATGAATAACAATAATCCTCAGTCAAAAAAACGTGGTGTCACCATCAAAGATGTGGCCCGAGCATCAGGCGTGTCCTATGCTACGGTATCGCGTGTCCTGACTGGGTTCGAGTTTGTTAAGGAAACCACACGCCAGCGTGTGATGGAAGCGGCGGAACATCTCGGTTATGTCGCTAACCTGCACGCGCGCAGTCTGGTAGGTGGGCGTTCTCAGATCATCGGGCTGCTCGTGCCGAATCTGGATAATGGGTATGTTGGCACCATTACACAGGGCATTGATAAAGAGCTGGCTCGTGCCAATTATGATCTTATGCTGTACACGAGCCACCGCCACCCCGGCAAAGAGTCATTCTATGTCAACGCCATCGCCAACGGGCTAACCGATGGCCTCCTGCTGGTTGCTCCGCTTGTGCCGACAGCCTACCTAGAAGCGCTGCGCAAGCAGGATTTCCCCTATGTTCTGATTGATCAGGTAGACAACACAGAAAACAGCAGCTTTGTTGAGTCAACCAATTGGCAGGGCGCGTATGATGCCACACGGTATCTGGTAGCGTTGGGCCACACGCGCATTGCCTTCATAAAAGGCTGGTCTGCTGTCCAAAGCGCGGCAGATCGTCTGCAAGGCTACAAAGCTGCACTGGCTGATTCCGGCATCAGCGTCCAGGAAGAACTCATCGTCGAAGGCGATTACCAACAGCGAACCGGTCATGAGAGCGCCAAAAGGCTGTTACAAAACCTGCGGCCTCCACCGACTGCGATTTTCGCATCCAACGATATGGCCGCTTTTGGCGCGATGGACGCTGCGCGCGAATGTGGCCTTCGTATTCCCCACGATATTTCCATCATGGGCTTTGATGATATACCCCAGGCATCTTTCGTCTATCCCAAACTAACGACGGTTCGCCAACCGCTCGAGCAAATGGGGCAGATCGCTGTCAAGATGCTGTTGGAGCGGATCGAAGATGGCAGCCGCCCGCCGCAGCACGTTGCGCTGGCGACACAACTCATCATTCGTGATTCGTGCAGCCCACACCAAACCACAAGTAGCGAGGATAAGAAAAATGCAGAGGGAGGAGGAAGTTTATTGCGGACAGATGAGCAACATTTTCGCCCTAGTCCTGATGAATTAAGCCGTTTTGCAACTGTTTAGAAAATTTTGGAGGAACCATGTCCAATGAACTTAGTCGTCGCGATTTCATGAAGCTCCTCGGAGCCGGTGCTGGCGCTTTCACGCTGGCACCCTGGGGGTTAGCACCGCTTTCAGAAGCGAGTGCCAGCGCTGTATTGGCGCAGATAGAAGGCACTTTCCCCCGCTCGGAGACTCTGATCGCTAGAATCCTGACCGGGCGCGTCGGTACGCCCGACAACTTCAACCAGTGGGTTGGCTGGAAATGGCAAGATCGTGGTATGCAGAACCTGGCGGACGAGCCGCTCTGGTCGGTAGATTTTGCTACGGGTGAGATTATCAACGGTGTTGCGTCTGGCGACCCAACATACAACGAAGACTTTACTGAATGCACGGTTCCGCTGCGCGAGGGTGTCGCCTGGTCAGATGGTGAGCCATTTACCGCTGCTGATGTGGTCTACACGGTTGAGAGCCTGATGCAGCATGAAGGCTTTAACGGCCACAGCTTCTTTGTGGATAACGTCGAGTCTGTCACCGCTGTGGATGATTACACGGTGCAGTTTGTGCTGAAACAGCCCAACTCGCGCTTCCATACCACCTTCCTCGACCGTTGGGGCTGCACGCGCATCTTCCCCAAGCACATCTTTGAGCAGCAGGAAGACCCGGTTCTGTTCGAATTTAATCCATACGTAGGCTGCGGGCCTTACAAACTGCACAGCTATGATCCGCAGGGAAGCTGGACAGCGTGGGAAAAACGTGAAGACTGGGATAAAAGCCCGACCGGTATCATGTATGGCGAGCCGCAGCCCCGGTACATCATCTACCAATACTTTGCTGATGAAGGCGCGCAAATCCTCGCGCAACTGACGCACGAGCTGGACGTGGCGGAACTCTCTGCCGATGGCCTTAAGGCGCTGTTATCACAGGCGACCACCTCGCGCGCCTACCAGCCGACCTTCCCGTTCGTCGTCAACAACGACCCCGCTATCACGGGTATCACCTTTAACGCCGCCCGTCCGCCCTTCGACAATGTTGATGTCCGCTGGGCGCTCACGCTGGCAATTGATATTGTCGAGTACACGAGCATCGCCGTTGACTCATCGGGTACTCTGAGTCCGGTGCATATCCCCCACCTCGGCCCATACCCCCGGGACTTCATTGGGCCGATGCAGGACTGGCTGAACGAATTCACCATTGACGTAGGTGACGGTGAAACCTTTGCGCCCTATGACCCCACCGCGCCGCAGCGCGTTGCAGACCTTGCCCGCAGTCGCGGTTACATCTTCCCAGAAGATGAGGAATTCATCACGAAGTCCTTCGGCATGGGCTGGTACAAGTATGCGCCGGACATTGCCGAGAAACTGCTGATTAAGAACGGCTTCTCAAGAGATGCAGACGGCAACTGGCTGCTGCCTGATGGAACCCCCTGGACAATCTCCTTCCTGGCAGGTACGGTGCTTTCCAACCATGACGCACGCAACGCCATCGCTGCCGTGCAGCAGTGGCGCAAGTTCGGCATTGATGCCTCGATGTTTAACACAGAAAGCGCTGCCGACCTGCAAGCCGTTGGCGACTTCGACGTGAACGGTGCCTGGCCTGCTCAGGAACCCTGGGGTGCAGGCCCCGACCTCTACCGTGTGCTGGACAGATGGAACTCCGCTTACATTCGCCCTGTTGGCGAACGCACCCAGGGTCACAGCTCCCGCTGGACAACCCCGGAGATGGACGACATCATCCAGCGGCTGCGTGAGACAGACCCCTTCGCTACCGAACAGGTCATTGCCATCGGCATTGAGGGCCTGCAGGAAGCGATCAGGAATATGCCTGGGCTTCCAACCTACGGCTACATCGGCTTTGTCGGTTGGGACGAGACCTACTGGACCAACTGGCCCGGCAGCGAGAACGCTTACAACCAGCCCTATACACACTGGCCGAACTTCAAGTACACGACACCATTCCTGAGACCCGCAGGCGAAGCCTAAGCAAACTGAGGGTCGCTTTACCGTAATTGTGAACCTTCCTGGGCGGGGAAACCCGCCCAGAGAAGTATAACGATCTACTTACACTGGTAGAATTTTCTTAAATGTGGTTTAGAAGCATGAGGGCAGCACCTTGAATTTCGTAAAAAGTTACCTCATCCCGCGATTAATTTCGTACTTTTTAGTCATCTGGCTGGGCATCACCGTTGTTTTCCTTATCCCGAGACTTACGCCCAACGACCCCGTCATGAAAATGATTGATCAGATGAGGGCGCGGGGATCCACACTGGAACCGGGGGCGATGGATGGCATCATCCAGGACCTCACCGTGATGTACGGGCTGGAAGGCTCCACGCTTGACCAGTACAAGGACTTCTGGCTCAGGCTTGTACGTGGTGATCTGGGCGTTTCCTTTTTCCAGTTTCCCGCACGTGTGAACCAGATTATTGCCAATGCCTTGCCCTGGACTCTGGGCCTCCTGCTGACCTCGACCGCCATCTCGTGGATATTTGGAAATATGATTGGCGGACTGGCAGGTTACTTCACACGTAAGCGTTGGTCAAAAACACTGGATGCTATGGCTATGGTGGTGCGCCCCATGCCTTATTACATCTTTGCCTTTGTGCTTCTCCTGCTTTTTGCGTATTCGGTGCGCTGGTTCCCGGTTACGGGTGGGGCATCACTGGGCGCTGTACCCACTTTCAGTTGGACATACATCAAAGATGTTATCTGGCACTCAACCTTGCCCGCGATCTCGCTGGTCGTACTGGGTGGGGCGGTCAACTTCCAGATTATGAAGCTGCTGGTACAGAACGTTAACGCAGAAAGTTTTGTCCAGTACGCCAAGCTGGGCGGGGTTACAGAGAACCGCATTGTCACCAAGTACATCATTCGCAACGCCTTACTACCGCAGATTACCGGTCTGGCGCTTTCCCTCGGCCAAATCTTCAGTGGAGCGCTAATTACCGAGATTGTTTTCAGTTATCCCGGCTTGGGAATGCTGCTCTTTAGAGCCATCGCCAACGGTGATTACAACCTGATTATGGGGATAACCATTCTTTCTATCATTGGTATCACCACTGCGATGCTGATCGTTGACGTGGCATATCCCTTGTTCGACCCAAGAGTAAGATACACCTAAGGAATCCATTTGATGAGCACTCTCAGAGACTTATTCAGAGATTATCGCTTCGCCTTCAGTTTTATCGTCCTTGTAGTCATCCTGTTCATGGCTCTATTGTCATTTTTTTCGCCCTATGATCCTACTTTATGGCATGTCGTCCCACGCGATCTGAGTCCTTCTGCTGACTACATCTTAGGGACTGATTCGAACGGGCAGGATGTCTTCTGGCAAGCCACATTCGCCGTTCGCAACTCCTTGATTATCTCCTTGATCTCGGCGTTGGTTTCAAGGGTGATCGCCATCCTTGTTGGTATGATTGCCGGTTATAAAGGCGGCACAATTGACCGTGTGCTGATGTTTATCAGCGACAGTTTGCTGGTTATCCCCCTCTTCCTCATCTTCGTGATGTTAGCCATGATGGTGCGGGAACACATGAATCTGGCAACGCTGGGTTTGATGCTGGCGATTTTCGGCTGGGCCTGGGACGCACGCCTGATTCGCTCGATGGTCTTAAGCCTGCGGGAGCGAGAGTTCACCATGACGGCTGTCCTATCGGGTACGGGGACGGTCAAGCTGGCGCTGAAAGAATACATCCCCTTTACTACGCCGTTGATCTTTTCAACAGTAATCAACAATATGTCATGGGCAATTGGGTTAGAGATTACGCTTGCCCTCCTCGGTCTGGTTAATCTCACCATTCCCACGCTCGGCACCATGCTCAACTGGGCGTATTTCTCGCACGCTATTCTATTAGGACGTTGGTGGTGGATTTTGACACCTGTGATCTTATCGCTTTTCATGTTTATCGCCCTCTATTGGCTCTCGGTTAGCATCAGCGAATACCTTGATCCCCGTACCCGTATCCAGCGGGTTGGGGCGTAGGGAGACGAACTCATGCCAGAAGAAAAGAACGTCGTCCTACGAACAGAACATCTAAAAACTTCCTACATTCTGGAGATGCGCGGCACCCAGAAGGTCGTTAAAGCCGTTAACGACGTGAACCTGCAGATTTATGAAAACGAAATCTACGGCATCGCGGGCGAAAGCGGTTGTGGCAAGACCACGTTGTTGAAGACGCTTTTTAACGAAGTCGTGCCGCCCTTACGTCTGGTTGGTGGCAGGCTGTTCTATCGCATTAATGATCAGGAAGTGGATGTCACCGATCTCAGCGCAGAAGAAAAGCGCAAGCTGCGTATGGATTACATCTCATTCATCCCACAGGGATCAATGAGCGTCTTCAACCCGGTTATCAAGATCAAAAGCACCTTTGAAGACTTCATCGGCAGCCATGTCAACGGGCAAAGCCGTCAGGAAATCTTCGAGTTGGCTTATAAGCGTATCCTTGAACTGGGCTTACCCAGAAACGTGCTTGATGTCTACCCGCACCAGTTGTCGGGTGGTATGCGCCAGCGCGTGACGATTGCCCTCGCCTCTTCGCTGAACCCGCAGATCATGATCGGTGATGAGCCTACTACGGCGCTGGATGTGGTGGTGCAGCGCGGTGTGGTGCAGATGCTGAAGGATATTCAGAGGGAACTGAAGAACACGATCATTATCGTCACGCACGATATGGGGGTACACGCCAACATCGCTGACCGGATTGGCATTATGTATGCCGGGAAGATCGTTGAAGAGGCGACGACAGAGAAGATATTCGCCCAACCAGTACATCCCTACACCCAGTTCCTCATTAACTCACTGCCCAAGTTTGGCGATAAGAGTATGCGCGATAGTGTGCCTGGCAGCCCGCCCTCTTTGGCTGAACTGCCCACCGGCTGCCCATTCCACCCGCGCTGCCCACACGTTAAAGATATTTGCCGCCAGCAAATGCCAAATGTTTCCATAATGGATGAAGACCACAAAGTCGCTTGCTGGTTAGTCGAAGAGGGTCAAAATGCATAAGCTGCTTGAAGTAAACAACCTGTCCAAATCGTACTCTCAAGGCAATATCCTTGCCAGATTCACGCTAACGGCGGTGGATCAAGTCAGCTTTTATATAAAGCCAGCCGAAATCTTCACACTGGCGGGCGAAAGTGGCTGTGGCAAAACGACTACGGCGAAGGTCATCCTCGGCTTTGAAGAAGCGACCTCCGGGACGATCTGTCATAACGGAAAACCACGCGCCCGCAAGGAGAAAACGTGGATCACGGAGGGTGTGCAGGCGATCTTCCAGGACCCTTTCAGCACGTTTAACCCGCTGCGCACCGTTGATTCCTATTTTCACGAAACGGTGCAGAATTTCCGGCTTGCCAGTTCAAAGAAAGAAGCCATTGACAGGATTGACAAGGCGCTGCGACTGGTGGGGCTGACCTATCAGGAGTTCGCTGGTAAATACCCGAATGAGTATTCCGGCGGGCAGCTCCAGCGCATCTCAATTGCCCGCGCGCTGCTCACAAATCCGAAGCTGATTATCGCTGATGAGCCTGTGTCCATGGTGGATGCCTCGCTGCGTATGTCTATTGTCAACCTGTTCAAACAGCTCAGGGATGAATTGGGGGTGAGCATCCTGTACATCACCCACGATCTGGCAACGGCCTACTACGTTAGTGACCGTATTGCCATCATGTTCCGGGGCAACATTGTCGAAATGGGGACTGTGGAACAGGTGTTGATGAATCCGAAACATCCCTACTCACGGCTTCTGCGCGATTCTATCCCCCAGGCGGATCCCACAAAGCGCTGGGATTCAACGGTCACGCTGGCTGAATTAGAGCATCAGGAGTACCTGCGGCAGGGGTGTAGATTTGCGGGTCGGTGTCCTGATGTCATGGATATCTGTAAGGGCAAGGTGCCAGTAGATATACAGGTTGACGATGTACTCGTGAGATGTCACAAATACTCCGACACACCAACAGGAAATCTACAGGTCATGGCAGAAGTGGGGCAGGCATAAGCTGCTAAGTTTCATCCACAACAAGCGGCGTATCCTGTGATGCGCCGCTTGTTGCGTCAGCAGATGCTAACTAACCAGCGCTGCTGCTCATTCGTAACGCAGCAGTAGGTTGTTCCACGCCAAAGGTGCTATAGGTCGCCGCGCGTCACAGCTTGTCGTCGAGCGCGGCCAGCACATCGTCAAGCTTTGCCTCGGCCAGCGCGATCGTTTCATCAGCCGCGCCGTAATACAGCCGCAGCGTATCCCCCTGTAACACAGTGCCACAGGTAAAAACCACATTACCAAAGAAGCCGTTCACTTCATAAGGCGCTTGTGGGATGAGCAGCGGGTCGCGGGCGTGCGCGATCACACACGCCGGGTCATCGTGTGGTGTGAGAAACGCGCCCAGACAGTAACGATCGTGCTGATCTGCCGCGTGATAGATCGAGAGCCAGCCGCGTTCTGTCCAGACAGGCGGCGCGCCACCGCCCACCCGCCCCGATGCCCAGCCTTCCGCCTGCGCGGTCAGCACCACCTGATGCCTGCCCCAATGCAGCAGGTCGGGCGACTCCGCCGCCCAGATGTTGTACCCGCCGAACATGCCCGGCATCGGGCGGTGATAACAGACGTAACGCCCGCCGATCTGCGCCGGGAAAATAGTCACGTCCCGGTTGGCCGGGGGGAAAATGATACCGTGTCGCTCGATGTGGATAAAGTCTTTGGTCGAGGCTAAGCCGGTGGCGATACCGCGCGGGCTGACCGCTGTATAGTTGATGTAGTACACATCACCGATCTGTGTAATGCGCGCGTCCTCAATACCAAACGACTCTTCCGGCAGTTCCGGCCTTAACCACGCAGCCGCCCCCACCTCAAAATGCACCCCGTCACGGCTGCGCGCCAGACGCAGGTGGCTGATGCTGGTTAAGAACAGGTCGCCCGTGCTGCGGTGAACGACAAAGCGCGAATCGCTGGTGTCATACGCCGGGTCATCGCGGCCAATTTCCCGCACACGCAGCGCGGCGCTCTCGTCCAGATAGGGAACGCGCACCACGCTCGCCGCCTTGTCGTCCGTCAGCGGGCGCTCCGCCACGCGCACAAGCAGCAGGATTTCGTCCCGAAATACCGTCACACCGGGGTTAAACGTGCCGATCACCTCAAAGTCAGGATGCGAAGGCCGGACATCCTGCGGGCGAATAAGGGGGTTGTTCAGATGACGCTGGAACATTAAAGCCACCTCTTTGGTTAAGCTGCCCAAAAAAACTTGACACCTATGATAAGTTTACGTTATCTTTAACGCAAGCGCTTACGTTAAATATACTTTAGAGATATTTTGCAATGCCGAGCATTATTGAGCAAATTTCCGCAGAACTCAATATTTCCAGCGCTTCTGTCTCGCGCGCGCTCAATGATCGTCCGGGGGTGAGCAAGGCGCTGCGCGAACAAATCCTCCAGCGCGCCCGTGAACTGAACTACACCCCAAGCGTGACCGCGCGCGGGCTGGCAACCTCGAAAACCTTTACGCTCGGCTTCTTCGTGCGCGAAAAGCCCGATTTCTCTGCCCAGAATGACCCATTTTACGGGCAGGTGCTGCAAGGCGTGGAGCAGGTGCTGGCGGCCAGCGATTATCATGTCGCGGTCGGCATCCTGACCAGCGATATTTTAAGCGCACCGGGCGAGTTTCGTTTTGTGCGCGAGCGCCGTATTGACGGCATGATGCTGGCCGGGCCAGACATCCCCACCGATTTTATTCTGGCGATGCTGGCGACCGATATTCCGGTCATTCTGGTGGATAACAAGCTGGCGCATTCCCCGCTCAACTGCGTGACGACCGACGACGACACAGGCGGCTATGATGCCGCGCGGCACCTGATTGATAACGGCCACCAGTCCATCGGCATCCTTTCCGGCCCGCAGCACTGGTACAGCAGCAGCCGTCGCGTGCGGGGTATTCGCCTCGCGCTGGCCGAAGCCGGGCTGGCCCCACACATCATTCACATGGAGCGCACCACCATTGAATCCGGCGAAGAGGCCGCCGACCAGTTATTGACCAACTTCCCACAGGTGACGGGGATTTGCGCGGTGAACGATGCGATGGCGCTCGGCGCGATCCGTACCGCGCGGCGGCACGAGCGACATATCCCTGACGATCTCTCCATCGTTGGCTTCGACAATATTGACTGGACACAGTTAAACGACCCGCCGCTGACAACGATTGATGTCCCCAAGCGCCAGCTTGGGCAGGAGGCCGCCCGGCGGTTGATTCGTGTGCTGGACCAGAGCGATGCCAGCCCGGTTGAAGTCGTCGTTTCCACCCAGCTTATCGTGCGACAGTCTACAAAGTCGCTGAATTGAAAGGAGGCGTATTGCTGAATACTACCCGCGTTTCGAAGGTGTATAGATAGGCATTAGACACAAGGAGTGTTGAAGATGAAATTTCGTTTGATCGCTGTTGTCATTGCCCTGCTGCTGGCTATCACAGTTGGCCCCGCCATCGCTCAGGATGTGCCGACCATCACCATCTCGACATGGGCAGGGGTGGATGAAGCTGCCGAGTTCCAGGAAATTCTGGACGAGATCAACGCTAATACCACCGAATATCAGGTCGTCCACCAGCCAATCCCTGCCGACTACTACACCGTCGTGCAGACACAGCTTGCCGCGCCCGGCACTGGCGC
>CAZJSU010000127.1:0-11263 GCA_964548765.1 uncultured Anaerolineaceae bacterium | reverse complement strand
GACCCTCCCGCATCAAGGGCGGGTTTGAAACTCGCCCCTACTACAAAGCGCGATATGGATGAGGGATGAATTATGAACGTATGGGACGCGATTCGCACGAAAAGGGCAATACGTCATTTCACCGATGAGCCGCTGCCGGAGGACGTGGCACGGCGGATTCTGGATGCCGGGCGGCGCTCGCAAAGCTCCAAGAACAGCCAGCCCTGGCAGTTCATCGCCATACGCGACCGGGACACGCTGCAAAAGCTCTCGCAGATGGGCGAATGGCTCGGCCATGTGGCGGGGGCGGCGCTGTGCGTGGTCATCCTCACCCCTGCGGAAAGCGACCGCGAACTGTGGCATATGTTCGATGCCGGGCAGAGCGCCTCGTACATGCAGCTTGCCGCGCAGGAACTCGGCGTGGGGTCATGTCTGGGGACGATTTACCAGCCAGAGGCCACACGCGACCTGCTCGGCTTTCCGCCGGACTGGCAGGCGCGGCTGCTGATCTCCTTCGGCTATCCCGACCCGGCGCATGAGCGCAAAGGCATGGGCAAGGAAGGCCGCCACGATTTCGAGGATGTGGTGCATTGGGACAGGTGGTGATCGCCAAACTCCAGGGGCGGGTTTGAAACCCGCCCCCAAAACGCCGCCTTATTCCACTACAGGCAGGCTGCCCACGTCACCGCTGAGGGTGCCATGCCCGGCGGAAACCCAACCACTGCGCCCGTTGAAGTTGACCTTCAGCCATGCGCTGTCGGCGCTGCGCCCGACGACATCCAGCCCGGTCTGGTACGGAATCAGTTCCAGCACGGCTGAGCCTGTGCCGGGGGCGCTGCGGAAGTTGAGGATGTTGCCTGTGGTAAAGCGCAGGCCGGACGGCGCGCCCGGCGCGCTGGCACCACCACCGCCGCTGGCGACCTGCCCCCCAGTGACGATCGCGTATTCGCCAGACACCCACCCGGTCTGCCCGTTGAAGTCCACGCTGTACCAGCCGCCCTGCTCCCCAGTGACCGCGAACTGCTGGCCGGAGTTCATGGTGCCGATCAGCGCGTTCTGCGTACCGGGGCCGCTGCGGACGTTCAGAATAGAGACACCAGGGGTCAGCACCGGGGTGCCTTCAGCGAAGGACTGCCCGCCCTGTGCCGGGGCAGACGGCGCGCTGACCGACGGCGCGACTCCCTTCCACGCCGCGATCAGCCCGCGCAGCGTATCCAGCGCCAGCGACCCGTGTACCTGACTCGGCTCGATGTGCGAGTTCTCGAAGTATTCGTTCCAGCTTACCACCAGAATCACGCTGGCCGCGCTGCTGGCCGCGCCGTTCCAGCTATTGGTGAGGAACTGCGCCCCGGCGCGATCCTGCGGGTCGGTGGGGTTTGGCCTGCCCGCCAGCGCGGACTCGTTCCAACCGGGATGTACGGTTGGCGTATAGAACCAGCCGCCCGCCTGCTGCGTCGCGGCCAGCCACTGCGCGGCGGTGCCTGCCGGGTTGCCCGACCATGCGGTATTGAACAGATACAGGCCGTCAAAGGTGGGCAGGAAGCTGGTATCCGTCCCTTCCGCGACCCAGATAGTGCTGTGATTCGGGTCTACCTGACTGCGGATCGCCTGCCAGTCGCCCACCGAGAAGCGCTTCTGATTCCAGAAGTAAATCACGGGCATCCCGTTGAAGCGCAGGTAGGCCGGGTGATTGGCGCGGTCGTTAATCAGGTAAGTGAGCGATTCGATGACTTCGGCGGTGCTGGCGTTGTAACCGCCTTCCTGCATATCCAGCGCCGCGCCCGCCTTAAAGCCGCGCGCCGATGCCTGATCGAGCAGCACGTTAAAACTTTGATGCGTCAGGTTGTTGTTCTTCGGGCCAAACCAGCTCATGATAAAGGCATCAATGCCCGCGCTGCGTGCCTCGTCAATATGCCGCCCTACCGCCGCGCCGTCCCATGAGTTGTACGGCACAAGCGGGCGGTCACTCAGGCGGCCATCGTTCCACGAGTCCCCTGTCCACCAGCCGAAGTAAAAGGCATAGACCTGCTTCCCGCTTTGCGCCAGTGTCGGCTGTGCCAGCAGGGTGAAGGTGCCTGCCAAAAGCATCATGAACAATAAAACACGTTTGTAGTTGTGCATGAAAATCCGTCTCCTGTCTGTTGTCATCTGCCAAAACAGGGGTACATCCCCTGTCGTGACAAAACGCCGGGAAATCATAACAGACATTCGCGGTTGGGGAAGTGGTTAATTAGTCTGTGTTGACATTTGACTTTTGGGTATTGTTTTTGCGGCGAACGTATCCCTACACCCTATCCAGACCGGTTTTGTAGGGACGCGCAACGGCGCGTCCGTAACAGAATCTATTGCTTGCGAAGCGAAACATAATGTGCAGCGCGTCACGGCTGGCGCAAAATCTTTTCCATCGCTTTCCCCTTTGCCAGCTCGTCAATCAGCTTATCCAGATAACGAATTTCCCGCATGGTTGGCTCCTCGATGTCCTCCACGCGGACACCGCAAACCACGCCCTTAATCAACGCCCGCGCCGGGTTGAGTTGGGGCGCTTCGGCAAGGAAGGTCTCAAAATCCGTTTGCTTTTCCAGGTGCGCTTCTAACGCTGCTTGGCTATAACCTGTCAGCCAGCAGATGATTTCATCAACCTCTGCCTTTGTGCGGCCTTTTCTCTCCGCCTTAGCCACATACTCAGGATAGACTCTTGCGAAGCTCATGGTATAGATGCGGTGTTTTGTCATCGTCGTCTCTCTCTGCTACGGATTGCCTTGCCTTATCTTAACATAAGACTGTGCGGGGATGTTTAACCGGGCTGGATGTACGAAGTCAGGTACGGGGGCGAAGCACCACTTCGCCCCACAGGATGACACACGGTTTCCGGTTCGCCAGCAGCACCGTTAATCAGGCTGAACCGTTCTTGACCTGATGGATTTGGATAAGATTGCCGCAGGAATCATCCAGGATAGCCACGATGGTTGTCCCGACATCGGTAGGCTCTACGGCGAACTCAACGCCCAGCGCCTTGAGCCTCTCGTACTCGGCATAGACATCGTTCACCTGAAAAGTGGTGAATGGAATGCCGTCCTCCACTAACGCCTTCTTGAGCGCCTTCATCGCCGGGTATTCTGCATTCGGTTCGAGGAGCAGTTCCACACCGTCTGGTTCTTCCGGCGATACAACAGTCAACCATCGGGCATCGCCAAGAGGAATGTCCCGCTTCATAACAAAGCCCAATTTTTCGGTGTAGAAACTGAGCGCCTTGTCCTGATCCTTTACAGGAATACTGGTTACGCTAATCTTCATGAGATGTCCCTTTCTTTAGTAACGCTGTAGCCGCGTCACAACCGAGCCTGCGAAACGCGCTGGGACTGATACCAAACTGCTTTCTGAAAGCCTTGCTGAAGGACGTGTGTGATTCATACCCGGCGGCGAGCGCCACCGCCATAATATCAACAGCGCCCATCCTCAGCTTTCGTCCAGCCCGCAACAAACGCACGCGACGTATATAATTGATAGCACTTTCTCCGGTGTGGGCAGTAAAAACACGGTGAAAATGCGGTATCGAGAACCCTGCTACATCGGCGAGGACTTCACGATTGAGCGGTTGGTCAAGGTTTTCGCTGATGTATCGCTGCACTTGTTCGATTCGATCCTGATGAATTTGCTCGATCAGTTTTTCAGTCTCCATAGAACAAACATACCTTTTTTAATAGTGGATGGGCTAGTCTTATCGTATCATTTTCAGCGATGAATGTCGCAAATAAAGTTATGGGCGCGGGCGGTGGGGTGGCAGCGTTCACACGGCCAAATCTGCTATAATGCCGCCGGGCGCGTCCTTTACGAGATGATGCATTACAGCGAGTGTGGTGAAAATGTGCGGAATTTGCGGCGTTATTGACCTGACAAAGCGGCAGCGTGCCGACCCGGAACTGGTGCGTCGCATGTCTCAACTGATCGCGCATCGCGGGCCGGATGGCGACGGCTTCTATACCGCGCCCAACGTCGCGCTGGGGATGCGCCGCCTGAGCATCATTGACGTGGACGGCAGCGACCAGCCGCTGTACAACGAGGACGGCAGCATCGCGCTGGTCTTTAACGGCGAAATCTACAACTACCGCGAGCTGCGCGCCGACCTGCTGGCAAAGGGGCATCACCTGCGTACCGAGGGCGACGGCGAAACACTCATCCACTTGTACGAAGAATACGGCTTAGACTTTTTCCGTGATCTGCGCGGCATGTACGGCTTCGCGCTGTGGGATGCTCATGTTGAGCGGCTGGTGCTGGCGGTGGATCACATCGGCATGAAGCCGCTGTATCTGCATGAGCATGACGGCCTGCTGCTTTTCGCCAGTGAGGTGAAAGCGCTGTTCGCAGACCGCGCCACGCCGCGCGGCCTCAACCTCGACGTGCTGGATACATATCTCAGCTTCGGCTACATGATCGGCGATGAAACGCTGTTCGCCGGGGTGCGCCGCCTGCCGCCCGGTCATGCCTGCGTGGTCGAGAAAGGCACAGCGCGGCTGCATCCATATTGGGAGTTTGGCAAGCCCTCACCCCTTTCCCCCCAACCCCCATTCCCCTCTCCCTCAGGGAGCGGGGCCGGGGGTGAGGGTGACATAATTGCCGAAGCCCGCGCCCTGCTCAGCGAAGCTGTCCACCTGCACCTTCGCAGCGACGTACCGTTGGGGTTGTTCCTCAGCGGCGGCGTGGATTCGGCGGCGGTGCTGGCGCTGATGGCGCGCGAGGCGGGCGGGCGCATCAAGACCTACACCATCGGCTACGACATGGACGTGCCAGACAACGAACTGGCGCAGGCAGGCAAAATCGCGCGGCACTTCCAGACCGAGCATCACGAGCGCGTGATTAACGCCGATGACTGGTGGGCGGGCTTCGAGCAGTACGTTTATTACCACGACGAGCCGAACGCCAACCCCTCGGCGGTGTCGCTGCTGCTGCTTTCAGAGATGACCGCGCGCCACGTCAAAGTGGTGCTGACCGGGCTGGGCGGTGATGAACTGTTCGGCGGCTATCCGTTCCACCACATGATCCCACAGTTACTAAAACGCCAGCAGCAGTGGCGGCATCTTGCGCCGCTTAGCGGCGTGCTGGCGGCGCTGGAAGGGTATTACCCGGCGATGAAGCGCTACCGCTACATCGGCGCGCTGCCTACCTATCTGCCGCGCCTGCGCCATGCCCTGCTGCCGCGTGACGAAGCGCTGCTGCGGATGCAGTCGTTTGATGGCATGGTCTTTAGCGATCACCTGCGGCGGGTGCTTTACGGCGCTGACCTGATGGCCGCGTGGCGACAGGCGCGGCACCGCGAGCAGGCTTACACGCGGATCGTCGAAAAAAGCTGGCGCGAGCATCCAGCCAATACCGCGCAGGCGCTGGTCATCAACACATGGCTGACCGGAAACGCGCTGCTCTCGCAGGACAAGACCGCGATGGCGCACTCGCTGGAAGCGCGCGTGCCGTTCTTCGACCCGGCGCTGCTGGACTTCGCCGCGCAGGTGCCGCCGGAACTTCGCATGAGAAGCAATAAGTACATCCTGCGCGAAGCGGTGCGCCCCTACCTGCCCGCCTTCTCGCTGGAACGGCCCAAGCAGCCCTTCAGCACGCCGATCATGCAGTGGTTCGAGGGGGCGCTGGCCGGGCGCATTCAAAGTGTGCTGCGCGACCCCGCCGCCTGCATCCGTGAGCTTTTCAACCCGGCGGCGCTTGATGCCCTGCTGGATGCCCACTTCAGCGGGCAGGCGCGGCATACCGAAGTGATCTTCCGCCTGCTGACGCTGGAACTGTGGCAGCAGCGCTTTCTAAAACATGGCACAGCACAGCAAACGGCTACGCCATTAGCGGTCAGTCCATCACAAACAGTATAATAGTTCCCTGTACCCAGGAGGGGGCATTATGCTGCGCTGGATAGGCTGGATTATCGTCGGTATCATTATTGTGTTTTTATGCGGCTTGCTGAGCGCTTTACCGCTGACCAGTTTCATCGAGAACAACCTGCTCGCGCCGTTCGGTGTCCAGGCAGGCGCTGATGCCCAACGCGCGCTTGAGCGCCAGTTCAGCATCAGCTTTCCCGGGGGCGTGACGGACTACCGCCGTGCCTCATGGGGCGACCGCGCGTACTGGCTTCAATTCAAGACCAACCCGCAAAACCTGAGCGTGATTTTTCGCGGGTCGCCTTATATGACCTGCCAGTTCCCGCTGGTGGATAACTTCCGCCCGGTGTTCGAGTTCGACCGCATCCTCAACGCGCAGCAGCGCCTGCGGATGGATTGGTGGAACCCGGCCAGCGCGCGCAGCCATACAGGCGGCGAATGCACCGGCACGGACTACAAGATTTTCCGCATGTTCGCGGATACGACGAACCCTGAGTTATGGACGTTTTACATGGAAGTGGTACGGACTTAACCGGGAGAACTGGCGGAGTCGGCGTGTAGTTCCAGCCCCAGCGCGCGCGATTTTATCAGGCTGTTCTTCGCCAGTGTGACGATGTAATCCAGCGGCTCGGCCAGCCGGGATGCATCGCGGTCAAACAGGGTGCGGGCGGTGCGCGCGCCCAGCCAGATGCCGTACAGCGCCTGCAGGATCGAATCGTTCATTTCGCCTGTCGCCAGCGCATGAGCGCGCAAACGGCTGTTCTGCTCGTAAAGGCGGGCGCAGTCCACTACGACAGCCGCCTGCTGTTGGAGCGCTTTGTAAACACGGGCATCGCGTTCATGAAAATGGGCGGGCTTGTACCAGCAGAACAGCAGCGCGCCAAACCCCTCACGCGGGTTGTGCAGCGGTAACAGCGCCAGCGCCCGCACCCCAACGCCAGCACACAGGGCGCGGCAGTCTGCCTCAAGGCGCTCGTCCAGCAGAACATCACGAACCAGCAGCGGCTCATTGAGGGCAGGCGGCACCCGTCGCAGCAGCCGTGTAACCACCAGCATCAGCCGCGAGTCGGTCATCATGCCGCCACCGTTCTCTGCCGACCACTGCGCCGCGACCTCGCGGGCTGTGCCGCCCGCATCGGTGTACAGCAGCATCCCGGCGGCAGCGCCGTTGTCGCGGGCGTAATCGCTCACCGCCTGCAATTGCTCTGGCGCTGTGCCAGCCTGTGCCAGTTGGTTCAGCGCCCGGTAAACATAACTCGCCTCACTGCAATTGCCAGCGCCTGCCTGTGTCACCACCCACGTCCTTTACGAATGATCTAGCGCCCGCTGCTGTTAGCGGTCAGCGGGCATATCCACCAGGCCGATACGCGCCGCGTAGAGCGCGGCCTGTGTCCGGCTGGAGACATTCAGCTTGCTTAAAATGTTGCTGACGTGGGTTTTGACGGTCTTTTCACCGATGTAAAGCGTCTGCGCGATCTCTTTGTTGGATTGGCCGGAAGCCAGCAGCCGCAGCACTTCGGTTTCGCGCTCGGTCAGCGTTTCCGGGCTTTCGGGCGCGCGTACCTCGCGCATCAGGCGGGCGGCGGCCTTCGGCGAAAGCTGTACCTGCCCGGCGGCGGCGGCTTTAATGGCGCGGATCAGTTCGTCCGATTCGGTATCTTTAAGCAGATAACCGATCGCTCCGGCGCGGATCGCGCCAATCACCGCGCTGTCTTCCAGCACGCTGGTCAGCGCGATGACTTCAACATCCGGCAGTTCACGGCGAATCACGGTCGTCGCCTCTACCCCGCCCATGACGGGCATAAGCAGGTCCATCAGGACGACATCGGGCCGCAACTGGTGCGCCAGTTGCACCGCCTGCTTGCCGTCTACCGCTTCGCCGATAATCTCCAACTCAGGATCAAGCCCCAGGAACATTTTTAACCCTTGCCGTACAACAGCGTGGTCATCAGCAATAACGATACGAATAGGCATTTTTATAACGCTTTCTTTTATTTGGAACGGCGTTCGGTTGAATTTTCTCAACTATAACACTGATTTCTAACCCTATGTTTCAATTTCAGCCTAAAGTCGGAGAAAGATATGGCTCATGATGGAACGGCTTTTGGCATCACGCACTTCTGGCGCTATACTGTTCGTTAGACTGTAACAGTGTAAGCGACCTGCCCTGCCAACTGTGGGTCAGAGAGGATAGCAGAACAACCATGCGTAAGTTACTAAGCTGGTTACTGGGCTTTATCATCGGCGCGAGTGTTGCCGCAACATTGGTGCTGCTGTTCGCGCCGGCTTCCGGCGAGGAACTGGTCGGGCGCTTCCGCCAAAGCTGGCAGGCAACCTTAGAGGAAGCGCGTAAAGCCAATCTGGAGCGCCGGATTGAACTGGAAGCGGAACTGGCGCGCATGAAAGCCGACTGACCGCCCTAATCCACAGCGAACACCACATCCCCCGCCCGGATCGTGCCGCGCTGCTGCGCCCTGCCATAGAAGCCGCGAATGCCATGATCGAGGCATTGAAGCGTCTCCTTCAGCCGTGCCGCAGGCGGCGCAGAGTCTTGCAGGGCGAACTGGCTGAACGGCGCGCACGGCGGGGCGGCCAGCAGATCATCGAGATAAACCAGTTCGCCGCCTGCCCCGTTCTGAAAGGCCAGCCGCTTGCCCAGGTCCTCAATGACAAAACGCGGCGCAGAGGCTTCGACCAGAATATTCTCCCCGGCGATGCCTTCAACCAGATGCCCACCAAAGCGCTCCCGCATGTACGCATAATGCCCGCTGAAGCCGACCGAGACCGGATTCATGCCCCGGTAGCGCGTGAGCGGATGCTGCGCGTGGTGCGCGTCTATCCACTGTGCGCCGTCGGCCAGCAGACCGATGACCCCTTCGGGCGAGAGCGCCAGACTGTCCACCACCAGCAGCGGGTCGGGGTTATAAAAGCCCTCAGCCTTTAGCGGCCCGCGTTGAATCTGCACACGTTTTACAATGCCAATCTGGCGCATAGCTGTCCCCTGTCGTGAGATGCGCGAAACCTTTATTGTTACCGCGCAGTGCTGATTTCGCCAGAGGCTTGTCGCGCAGTCTTCACCCGACCGCCGCCAGCGCCCGCTCGAAGGCCATCAGCGCCTCGTCAATCTGCACTGGGCTGACTACCAGCGGCGGAATCCAGCGGATCACGTTGCTATAGGTGCCGCACGTCAGCAGCACAACCTGCTCCTGCGCCAGCATGTGCTGTGCGACCTGCCGCGTGGCCGCTGCGTCCGGCTGGCCTGTGGCCGGGTTGGTAAACTCACAGCCGACCATCAGCCCCAGCCCGCGCACATCCCCCAGCACCGGGAAGCGGCTCTGCAATTCGGCCAGCCCATCGCGCAGTTGCTCGCCCCGCGCGGCGGCGTTTTCGGGCAGCTTCTCGGTCTGCATCACGCGGATGGTCGCCTCGGCTGCCGCGCAGCCCATCGGATTACCGCCGTATGTGCCGCCATGCGTCCCGGTCTGCCAGCGGCTCATGAGCGCGCGCGGGGCGGCGATGGCCGAGATGGGAAAGCCGCTGCCCAACCCCTTCGCCATAATCATGATGTCGGCCTGAATATCTGCGTACTCATGGGCAAAGAACCTGCCCGTGCGCCCGAAGCCGGTCTGCACCTCATCCATCACCAGCAGAATCCCGTGTTCGCTGCACAGGCGGCGCAGCCCTTGCAGGAACTCCGGCGGCGCAGGCACATACCCGCCCTCGCCCAGCACCGGCTCGATGACCATCGCGGCGGTTTCGCTGGGCGCGGTCTGGCTGTACAGCAGGTGTTCCACCTCGGCCAGCGCCCACTGCGTGACCTGTTCCGCGCTCATCCGATAGCGGTAAGCATAGGGGAAGGGCGCGACGAACACCCCGCCCGGAAGCGGTTGGTAATCCACCCGGTAAACGGTTTTCGCGGTGGTCATCGCCATCGTCTGGGCGGTACGGCCATGAAAGCCGCCCTGAAAGACGATGATATTGGGGCGTTTGGTCGCGTGGCGAGCCAGCTTGACCGCCGCTTCAGTCGCCTCTGCGCCGCTGTTGGAAAAGAAGAAGGTGTCCAGATGTGGCGGCGTGACCTCGTTGAGCGCCTGACTGAGGCGGATCAGCGGCGGGTGATAGTAACAGTTGACCTGCGCGTGCATAATTTTCGCCGCCTGCTCCTGCACCGCGCGGACGACGACCGGGTGGCTGTGGCCGGTGTTGGTCACGCCGATGCCGCTGGTAAAATCCAGATAGCGCGCGCCGTCTGTCGTGTACACGTAGCAGCCCTCGCCGCGCTCGATCAGCAGGTCGGTCGTATGGCTCCAGACAGGGGAAAGGTTGGAGATGTCATTCATCATGGATTATCATCCTTATCACTTCGGGTTAGATTGTCATCAAAAGTAACCCTCTTCGCGGCCAAGCGCAAAGACAGGAAGATGCCAAAGGGACACCATGAAAAAACCGGGACGCTACTGGCAAACCGATAGCGAGGGCTACCTGCTCAACGACGCGCGCGCCGCATACATCCAGCCGCCGTATGATGCGCTGGCCGCCGATGTCGTCGCGGCCTACACACAGCACATCCCCGCCGACCTGCACAGCATCTACGTCACCGGCTCGGTGGCACGCGGCATGGCGCTGGCGGGACAGTCCGACTTCAACGCCTTCGCGGTGCTGACCGAGTTTACCGATGGCGATCTGGTGCTGCGCGACTGGATTACGCCCGCTGAGGATGCGCTGCTGGAAAAGCATCCGTTTATCACTGATATACAGCTCGAACTCTGGCCGCATTTTTACGTCTTTACCGACCCGGCACGCTTCTCCATCGGCGGCTTCATCATCAAAACACACAGCGTCTGCCTATGGGGCAGCGATCTCGCGCCGGAACTGCCGGAATACAAAGTCAGCCCGGCGATCGCCAACGACGATCTGGTACAGCTTGCCGCTGATCTGGACGAGGCACAGGCGGAGATTGAAGCGAACCCCCACCCCGACCTCGTGCGTTACTGGTGTGGACAGGCGGCCAGACACGTGCTGTGGTCGGCTTACGGGCTGGTGCAGATGCGTACAGGCAGGCACACCCGCGACCTCGACCTGTGCGCGGCGGACTTCGCGCGGTACACGCCAGAACACGCCGCCAGCGCAGGGCAGGCGTTGGCCTACGCCCAGCAGCCCACCACAGACAGCAACGAGGCGCTGGCCTTCATCAACGATGCACGCGAGTGGCTGCTGCCGCTGGCCGAGGCGTGGCTGGACGCGCATAATCCAGAGCGCGCGCCAGCGCTCAAGGTAGAGGACGTAGCGGAAGGCGAGTAAAACCGGGTTCTGTTGACGTTTCGTGTAGGTGGTATTTTCGGTTACGGACGCGATGTATGGCGCGCGTCTGCCATCCGCATTCAGGCGTAGGGGCGGGTTTCAAACCC
>CAZJSU010000126.1:0-11418 GCA_964548765.1 uncultured Anaerolineaceae bacterium | reverse complement strand
CAAAACCAGCAATTATCTGGCGGCGGGGACAGTGGTATGGGTGCTTTACCCGGATGATAAGGAAATCGCGGTGCATCGTCCCGGCCAGCCCGTGATCGTGTTGACGATTGACGACACGCTGGACGGCGGCGACGTGCTGCCCGGCTTCACGCTGGCTGTACGTGAGGTGTTTGGGAGAAGTGAAGCACCTTAAGCGTTCCACCTAACCCCAACTACTCCCTCTCAAATTCCCCTCCCATGTCACAAAACACGCCGCTATCTTGTCTTACCTCCAGATTGAGATACCGCCGCGTATCTGAAAGGCAAGGCGGTGCAGACTGACCCATTTGAAGAATATCGCTCGCTGTTGTTCGCTATGGCTTACCGTATGTTGGGCAGTGCGATGGAAGCAGAGGACATTGTGCAGGAGGCGTATTTGCGCTATCGCGCCACGCCGCCGGAATCGATTCGCACGCTCAAGAGCTTCCTGACCACCATCGTCCATCACCTGTGCCTGAACCAACTCAAATCTGCCCAGCAGCAGCGCGAAATCTACGTCGGCCCATGGCTGCCAGAGCCGGTCATTACGGGCGAGGGCGCGCCGCTCTCCCCGCTGCGCCAGATGACCGAGCGCGAGTCGATCTCGATGGCGTTTCTGGTGCTGCTCGAAAGCCTCTCACCGCTGGAACGGGCGGTGTTTCTGCTGCGAGAGGTGTTTGACTACGAATACGCCGAGATCGCGCAGATCACCGGGCGCGAAGAAGCCGCCTGTCGCCAGCTTTTCCACCGCGCGAAAAAGCACATCCGCGAACATCGCCCGCGCTTCCCCGCGTCACCGGAAGCCCACGCGAACATGGTAGGCCGTTTCATGGAAGCCTGCCTCGCCGGAAACATAGACGGGCTGATGAGCCTGCTTGCGGAGGATGTGACGGTCTGGTCGGACAGCGGCGGCAAGGTGTCGGGCGCGGCGCGTCAGCCGATTCACGGGCGTGACCGGGTGGCACGCGCCATGATCGCCAGCGCAGCGCACGCGCCAAAAGGCACGACGGTTGAAGTCGTCGAGGCGAACGGCCTTCCCGCGCTGGTGATACGGGTCAAAGGGCAAATCGTAGCGGTCATCACGCTGGAAGTGGAAGGGGATTTCATCAGGGCGATACGCAGCGTCGCCAACCCGGACAAGCTGGCGCATCTCAATCTGCCCGCCAAACCGGGGCAGGAGCGGCGGTTAGGTGCGTGACCATTTCGTCAGATCATCTAAAGAAAGGTGGATTGCATCATGGATGTCGCAATCACAGTTATACAGGTTTTACTCATTGCTGGGTTCGCTGTAGGGGGATTGTCCCAACTCCTCCTGCCGCACAGCCGATACGCTCAATTACCCTTTCAGGGGTGGGCAAACGATTTTAAGGCGTGGCACGTGAAGCTGATAGGCGGCCTGAAGTTGTGCGCTGTGGCTGGCATCATCGCTTCGCTGTTCATCCCCTCGCTGACGATGCTCATGCCGCTGGCAGCGGTCGGCCTGGCGCTGGTGATGGCGGGAGCGATGGCAACGCACCTGCGGCGTGAGGAATACGTGAACATCGCCGGAAACCTGGTGTATCTGGGGCTGTGGCTGTACTTCGCCTACGACAGTCTGGTTACGGTCGCCGTGTAGCACGGGTTTGCCCGATTCATCCTGTAGGGGCGCAGCACGCTGCGCCCCTGACAAACCATTTTCCTGATACCTGACTGCTGAAACCTGAAGGCTACGCTACCCCTCGAACACCTTCTCGCCCCGGTGTAAGCGCCGCGCGATGGTGTACGTCTGCCCCTGTGCGCGCACGGTGGGGGAGTGCGCCGCCAGATAACGCGCCGCGCTGACCAGCACGTGCGTCCCCGCGTCCGTACCGCGCAGATAGCCATATTGCCGGAACGCCGCCTCGACACATTGAATCGTGTGGAAGTCGCGGTCTTCGCGCAGCAGCAGGCTGCCGAGCATCGCCAGCAGTTCGCTGTCCGTACCGCCGTGATGCAGATAATCGGCCACCAGCTTGCCTGCCTCATTCACCTGCTGCTGCTGGTTGAGCAGTTCCGGGAATTCGGCCAGCAGGTTCGCTGGGGCTTTCGCCGCCCCATTGGGGTGGGGCAGCCGTGCCGCCGGGATGTTCAGGAAGCGATCCAGATAGACGCTCATCGCCGCGTCGAACACGCCGCGCAGCAGTTCCGGCGACGGCGCGCGCCGCAAGCCCTCGTGCATGGCATTGGCAAACGTGAAGGTGTGCAGCGCCGTGTCCCAGTCGCCGAACTCGTTGCTGGTGTGGAACTGTGCGATCCGCAGCGCCGCCGCGTAGGCCACCGCCTGCGCGAGCTGTGTCATGGTCGCGCCCGCCCGCATCGCTTCCAGCATCTCGTCCACGCTGGCCTGCGGGTCAGCCTGCAACAGCGTATTCACCAGCCCATCGCGGCCATGCCATTCCTTGCCTGCGCCGTCTTGCAGCGCGTCGGCCAGTTGCTCGAAGGCCGTTTCTAAAATGGCGACCAGATCAATCGGGTTGCGCCACTGGTTGGCTTCTTCCATGCGGTCTGCCATCGCGTAACCGCGCACCAGACTCGGCAGCACGATCTCGGCGTACTCCCATCCGGCAGTATCCAGCGCTTCCAGCGCCTTGTTGGTGAAGTCCGCCGGATGCCCAACCTGTATGTAACGGTGATCGGTGACGGCGGCGAAGAGCATATCGGCCAGTTCCCGCTGGGTCGCGCCCGCGCGGATGGCCGAAATGACGCAGCGCTCCGCGCCTTCGTCGTCGCGCACCTCGATAAAGCGCCGCAGCCACTGCTTCAGCGTGGCGATGTCGGTGTCAAAGGTCGGCAGCGGGCGGATGCCGAAGCGCGGCGGGTTGCCCACCGTGTCACGCGCCACAGCGGAAAGCCCCTGATACAGCGCGCGTGGTCGGTCTTCGGCGTGCAGGTGGGGCAGCATGTTCATGAAGCAGGTGAGCATCGTCAGCCCCTGTCCCCAGCCGCCTTCACGGTAACGCGCGCCGAATTCCAGCCCGACCCGGAACGGCTCGACCGCGCTGCCATCGCTGTCCACCAGCGTCAGCACCGCCTTGCCGATCACCAGCGACAGGTCACGCTCCAGCCCGACCCGCAGACGTTCGCGCTGGTGCTGGCGCGGGTCGCTGCGCGGTGTGAGGTTGACCCAGATTTCGTTATCGCGGATTTCCACCGGGAAGGACGGTACATCGTCTGCCCACTGGTCAAACGTGCCACCGCTGGCGAGGTCGAAGCGGGCGTGATGCCAGTGGCAGGTGAGGATGCCATCCTTGACCGTGCCTTTGTCCAGCGGGAAGCCCATGTGTGGGCAGCGGTTGTCTACCGCGTAGACCTGCTCGCCATACTTGAACAGCGCCAGCGTATGCTTTCCCGCCTGCACCGTCAGTGCGCCGCGCTGGCTTAACTCGTCCAGATGCGCGACATTGACCATGTTCTCATCTAAAGAAACAACCATAAGAAACTCCTTCTAATAGATTTTGGATTTGTAAACACACTGTAACTGCTCATGGTTAGCCTATCGTTAAAAGCTAACGACGAACCGTTGAAAACACAAACGCCGGGGACGTTATAAAAACATCCTCGGCGTTGGTTTATCTCAGGTTACATTGTGCGGCGGCTTCGGCCTCGATCACGCCCTGATGCCTTGCCAGCCGTTCGTATTGTTCCCGCAGCGCTGACGAGCGGGTGTCCGGCTTTTTCAGCCGCGCCACAGCCTCGCTGATGTCGCGCTCCTCTTTTGGCGCGGCGGGCGGGAACAGGGATGCGATGATCTGCAACGGTGAAAGCATGATCCCCTCCTCGCTGGCCGTGCTTTAGAACGCGACGAAGCGGGTCAGCGTCGCCAGCAGCAGTGATGGGCTGCGCCGTGACCGGCTTTTACGGGTGGTGGCCTTGACTGACTGAGCCAGTCGGATCGCTTTCATCTCGGCCTGGGCTTCTTTGAAGCGGTCCTGCTGAAGTTTGTCGTAACTGTAAAACATGGCGACATGACCCCCTTTCGTTGAGGTTGTGTGTTAGTGTGGTTCGATGCTTCTACTATGGCATACTGGCGCTTTTATCACATCAGGCGGAAGGCCATAGTTCTCGTCGGCCAAAGGGCGGAAGTCGCTGGCTGGACTTAAGTACAGGCAGCTAAGCGCGGCATTTCGGCACGCTTCAGAAGCGCTTTTGACAGCCGTAAGAAGGGGCGGAAAATCCCCCTTTTAGACCACTTGTAAAGTGCGCCAATCGTTATATCATATTGCGCTATCGCTTTTTTATACGCCTTATGGCAGGGGTCACACACAACCCAAAATGGGAAACCTACACTTGCTCCCATCTTCTTATATGTCTCCGAAGTTAGAGGTGCGCCTGGTCAAAAATAAAGGGGGATACGGCCTGTTCGCGCACATGCCCGTCAAAAAGGGCGAACTACTGGTGGTGTGGGGCGGTACGGTGGTACACGCCCATGACCTGAAGGAACTGGAAGTCGAGAATATCAAAATCGTCCAGATTGCGGACGAGCTTTACCTCGTGTCTGACCGTAACGGGCCGGGGGACTACATCAACCACTGCTGCGACCCGAACGGCGGTATTCTGGGATCGGTGACGGTGGTGGCGCTGCGCGACATCATGCCGGATGAAGAAGTCTGTTACGACTACGCCATGACCGAAGGCAGCGACTACGACAACTTTGACTGCTCGTGCGGTACGCCGCACTGTCGCGGGCAGGTGACAGGCGAGGACTGGAAGCGACCGGAGTTGCAGGAGCGCTATGCCGGGTACTTTTCGGCCTACTTGCAGCAGAAGATCGCGGCGCTTCAGGCGGAGCAGGTTAGCCCGCTGACGGCGGCGGCGCTGGTGACCAACGGCCATCTTTGACAAGTTAAAACCGATGGATTATGACTCTGGCAGGGGTGTATCCGACGATACGCCCCTGTTTGTTCTACAGGTTGATTAGCCCTTGCTGCGCGGCCAGCTTGACCGCCTCGGTGCGGTTGCCAGCGCCCAGCTTGCTCAGGATCGAACTCACATGGAATTTCACGGTGCGCTCGCTAATGACCAGATCGGCGGCGATTTCCTTATTCTGCTGCCCCTGTGCCAGCAGCCGCAGCACGTCCAGTTCACGCGCGGTCAGGTCGTTGCTGTCGTCATGCTCCCGGCTCACGCGGCGCAGCAGCTTGGAGGCGACCACAGGCTGCAACAGCGACCCGCCGGAATGGACGACGCGCACCGCGTTAAACAGTTCGTCGCGCGGCGCGCCTTTGAGCAGGTAGCCCTGCGCCCCCGCCTGCACCGCCTGCAAAATGCGCTCGTCGGTATCGAAGGCGGTAAAGACCACCACGCGCGTAGCGATGTTCCGCGCCTGTAGCTGGCGCAGCACGCCCACGCCGTCCGTCTCCGGCATTTCCAGATCAAGCAGCAGCACTTCCGGCTGGAGTTCGATGACTCTTGCAATGGCTTCTGTGCCTGTGCCAGCCTCGCCCACCACCGTGAAATCCGGCTGTGTGCCGAGGATGGCGACCAGCCCTTCCCGGACGATCGGGTGATCGTCGGCAACAAGGATACGAATCGGTTCGCTCATGCTCAACTCTCCAGTGGTACAACCACGTTAATTTCTGTGCCATCACCGGGAGAGCTGCAAATCTCAATCGTGCCGCCCATCAGCCGCGCCCGTTCGTTCATGCCGATCAGCCCATAATGGCCTTCGGGGATGTTGTCCGGGTCGAAGCCAAGCCCGTCGTCATCAATAATCATCTGCGCGCGCTCCGGCGTAATCATCAACTGGATGTTGACCTCGCACGCTTTGGCGTGGCGCTTGATGTTGGTCAGCGCTTCCTGTGCCATACGGTAAAGGCCGATTTCAACGCGGACGGGCAAGGGGTGCCTGCCGCCGACTTCCTCAAAGTTGATCGCCAGCCTGCCCTTGCGCTGGTTTTCCTGCGCCATCTGCGCCAGCGCCTCGCCCAGGTTGCGGCCTTCCAGCGGCGCGGCACGCAGGTCAAGCACCGAACGCCGTGCCTCTTCCAGATTCATCCGCGCGCTGGTCAGCGCCCGCTGCACCGCGTCGCGCGCGCGCTTCGGGCTGCCTTCGGCTTCCAGCAGCGCGTCGGCCATCTCCAGTTGCAGGGCGATAGCGCTGAAGCCCTGCGCCAGCGTGTCGTGAATCTCACGCGCCAGACGGTTGCGCTCCTTGACCATGCCCAGCTCGACACTCTTGTTGAACAGCCGCGCCCGCTCCACCGCGATGCTGACCAGATCGCCGACGGTATACAGCAGATCGAGGTCTTCCGCGCAGATCGCGTCCCACTCCGTGCTGGCGACGTTTAACACGCCTAGCTGCTTGCCATAGGCTTCCAGCGGGATGCTGGCGTGAAACCGCAGGCCGAGCGTGCCGACCACCAGGTTTTCCAGACGGCTGCACGTGATGTTATCCGGGTCTGGCAGGTCGCCGTCTTCGTACCGCGTCAGGCAGGTGCAGGTGCCGCCCATGCGCCGGGGATGGTCGGCCAGCGCGGGCGGGAGGTTCTGGGCGGCGGCCAGGTATGGCTTGTTGTCATCATCCAGCAGGAACACCCACCCGGTTTGCAGCCCGAACAGTTCCGCCACGTGCAGCAGGGCGGTGTTGAGCGCGCGTGTCAGGTCTACTTCGTGGTTTAGCGCTGCCGCAATGGTGTTCAGGATCGAGAGATCACGGTTGCGGCGGCGCAGCTTTTCGGTATCGCTTTCCAGACGGGCGCGAGGGTTCATCATCGTATCGTACTCAATTTCCGGCAGACTTTTTAACGATTATAGCACCGTGTCGTGCCGCCGCTGCCTGTACCTTTGACGGAATAAGCGCCGCAAAAAAGAAACCAACGTCTTAATTTGGGTCTGTTTGGCTCTCATAAACCCTGCCATGTGGCTCATTACCCCACGCGCCAGAGCGCTTATCCTGAAAAAGATACGAAAGGAGCATACATTCATGAGGCGTTTGTTACTGGTGTTGATGCTGGTGCTGCTGGCGGCCTGTGGCCCCGACGCGCCACAAACCACGCCTACAGGCGTGGTAGACGAAGTGGACGAAATCGAAAGTCAGGGTGACGCAATTGCCGACTCTAATCAGGCCGCTGTCGAGGAAGGTTCCCGAGGCGCTTCACAGCCGCCGGACATGGTGGACACAAGCGGCGAGATCGGCGGCAACCCGGAGACGTTCGTTGCCGAGGACATGGGCTTTGCCTTTAACTACCCCGAAGGCTGGCAGGTGACGGGTGAAGGCAGCGACCCGATTATCCTGACCTCGTTTGAGCCAGAGGAAAACGGGCAGGGCGGCATTGACCCTGACCAGACCAAGATTGACTTCGTGCCAGAGGAGGGCAGCGTCGAGGAACGGGCGGCGGCTCAACGTGAGGCTATTGAAGAAGGTGGCGGTGAGATCCGGCAGGATGTTGATTTTGAACTGCCCGGCGGATACTCGGCAGTGCGAATTCAATATGCTATGGAAGATGGTCAGGAGCAGGTGGTCGTCATCACCGAAGTAGAAGACCAGCCGCTGCTGATCGCTGGTTATGGCAATCTGCTGCTGTTTGACCAGATCATCAACACGCTGCGTCCGGCGCTGGAAGGCGAAGGCACAGAAGAAGCCGGCAGCGCCACTGAAGAAGCGACCGAAGAAAGCTAAAGGGGGGAAATGCGATGAATGTGGAAGGAAAAGTTGCACTGGTGACTGGCGGCGGATCGGGCATCGGCGAGGCCGCTGCCCGGTTGTTCGCCCAGCGCGGCGCGAAGGTCATGGTTTTAGGCCGGACGGAAGACGAGCTAAAGGCTGTCGTCGAGGATATTGGCGCGAATGGCAGCGCGGCTTACGTGGTGGCCGACATCTCGAAGCCGGACGAGATGGAGAAGGCGGTGCAGCAGACCGTAGACCAGTTTGGCCGCCTGGACGTGGTGTTTGCTAACGCGGGCATTAACGGCGTGTGGGCCCCGCTGGAAGACCTCACGCCGGAGGACTGGCAGAAGACGATTGACATCAACCTCAACGGCACGTTCTACACCGTCAAGTACGCGGTGCCACACCTGAAAAAGCGCGGCGGCTCGGTGATTATCACGTCCTCGGTCAACGGGACGCGCAACTTCAGCAACACCGGGGCGACCGCCTATTCCTGCACCAAAGCGGCGCAGGTGGCCTTCGCCAAGATGACCGCGCTGGAACTGGCGAAGCATCGCATCCGCGTGAATGTGATCTGCCCCGGCGCGATTGAAAGCGAGATTGACGAAAACACCGAACAGCGCAACGTAGAGCGCGAGAAAGAACCCGTTGAATTCCCCGAAGGGCAAATTCCGCTGACTGATGGCGAGCCGGGTAAGGCGGAGCAGGTGGCGGATTTGGTGCTGTTCCTCGCCTCGGACGCCTCCAGCCACATCACCGGCACCGAAATGTGGATAGATGGCGGCCAGTCGCTGTTACAGGGCTAACCCTGTTGTGGCCTATGTGAGCGGGCGGGTTGCAGACCCGCCTGTTTTTGTTTAACGAAATATCAAATTCGTAAATCTTTGATCTTTCTGCCTGTAATATCATTTATAATGTAAAAGGTATTGGCTTTATAGGTAGCGAAGGAATCCCATGCTCGAACGACTCCTGACCATAAGCGCAGCCTGCGGGCTGCTTTTCCTGGGCATGACCCCACTGGCCGCACAGCCTGTGGATTGCGAGCCTGATGCGCCGATAACGCTGGTCATGGAGAGCGACTCACAGTTTGAGACAGAGGATTTCTATCCGGCACTGTCACACGATGGCCGCTACGTGGTATTTGCCCGGCATATTGTAGACGGCGAGGCGGGCAGCTTGCAGCATACGACAGCGATTTATCGATATGATCGGCTGAACTGTCAGGTAGAACTAGCTTCTATCGGTGTTGACGGCCAACCGATTATAGGCAATAACGGAGTAACGAGTGCCGTTTCATCCGATGGTCGTTATATCGTCTTTGAAGGGCATACAGGAGACGACTATAACAGCCTGTTTATGCGCGATATGGAACTGAACACGACTGTGGAAATCGTTCCCGCAGGGGCGGGTACAGACGCGAAGATGCCCTCGATTTCAGCAGATGGACGATATGTGGTTTATACGGCGTATTCCAGTGATTCTGATGACGGGGTATTTGTGTATGATCGCCTGCTGGATGAATCCACCGAGGTTGTCTCTGGTGGTCACACTGAGGAAGATTATGTCAATTACTTGGCGACCATCTCCGCAGATGGGCAATACATCGCTTTCTATTCCAATGCTGATGATCTTGTCGTTGGAGATACAGATCAGGGTGGCGATACCTTCCTGTATGAACGTGCTACCCAAAACCGCACCCGAATTTCGACAGGTGCGCCTCCCAATATTCCCTCGATCTCAGCGGATGGGCGGTACGTGGCATTTTACGCTTTTGACCACGACCTTATTCCGGACGATACCAACAATGCGCGGGATGTCTTTGTGTATGACCGCTTAACCGGTGGGGTGGAGCGAGTTTCTGTCGCCAGTGATGGCAGCGAGGGGAACGCCGATTCGAGTGATGATGTTTCCGGGCTTTCTGCCGACGGACGTTATGTAGTGTTTACCTCTATAGCGACCAATCTCGTGCCGCATGACACCAATAATGACTACGATGTGTTCATCCGTGACCGCGAATCCGGGCAGACTGTGCGTGTGTCATTGGATGCGGAGGGTCGCCAGATTGATGGCGCTGCAGCCCCTGCCATTTCCGGTGATGGACGTTTTGTGGTCTTCGGTTCCCGAACTGCCCTGTTAGCGCCGGGGAACGAGAACGGTCAGATCAGGCTATTCCTCACTGACTGGCAGCAGTTGCCCGAAGCCCCGCCGGATGTACCACAGCGCAACGCCTACACCACCGCTACGCCCACGCTGACATGGAGTCCCATCACATGGGCAGCCGCCTACGAAATCCAGATTGACGATGATGACGACTTCAGCAGCCCGGTCTATCACAGCGCCACGCTAACCGCAGCGGAAGTCATCACTCCCGAACTGCCCAACGGCGTGTACTACTGGCGTGTACGCGCCCAACGTCCGAACGGGACGTGGGGCGGTTGGAGCGCGGTAGACAGCTTCGTGGTGGATGTACCGTGATGGAACGAGGACGAACAATGCTGCAACAACTGCTGACACTGTGCATGGCCTGCGGGCTGCTTTTCCTGGGCATGACCCCACTGGCCGCACAGCCTGTGGATTGCGAGCCTGAACCTGTGATGGCGATGATCTCACGCACCCCCGATGGCTCACTGGGGAATAATCGCTCCAGCTATCCGGTCATTTCAGGAAATGGGCGGTATATTGCTTTTCGCTCTTCCGCAACCGATCTTGTCCCCAATGATACCAACGGCGTGGATGATGTTTTTGTGTATGACCGTCTTAACTGCCAGATCAGGCGAGTCAGTGTCACTGCCGACGGAGAACAGGGAAATGGCGATTCTGCTCCGCTTAACTACTCAGAAGATGGCCGTTACCTGCTGATGTTATCTTCATCTACTAATTTTGACCCAGCCTACTCATCTGCTGCTGACAACTGGGGATTGTTCTTGCTGGATTTAGAGCAATGGGAATTTACCTATATTGGGCTTTGGGTGGGGCTATTTCCTGATATGTCCGGTGATGGCCGTTACGTTGTATATCCTTCTCTGGAAGCAAAAGTACCAGAGGATACGAACAACGAGATGGATTTATACCTGTACGACCACCTCCAGGGCACCACAGAACGAATTACCCCGGATGTACCTCACAGGCCTGACACATGGGATATTGACTATCTGCCTGCCATTTCAGCCGACGGTGATTACATCGCCTTCAGCTCCGATGCCGTACTAACCCCCGGCGATACCAACAATCTCTATGATATCTTCCTCTATGAGCGTGAAACGGAAACCTTTACCCGGATCACCGTCAACCAGCCCATTGAGGAAGACCAGTTGAATTATGGCTCTCCTTTTGCGCCTGTGCTTTCGGGTGATGGCCGTTATGTGGTCTTTAGTTCGTATGCGAGTAATCGGCTGGGTGTAGAAGAGGATTGCACTGTCGAGATATACATCTACGATCGCCTGACTGATCAGTTGACGTGTATTACGGGAAATCCCAGTGATGAACCTATCGCGTTTTCTCAATATCATTGGAATACCGATATATCTGATGATGGGCGTTACATAGGGTTCGCGGGTTCAACGCGGTCACCTACTGAAAGGCCGATCGTGGCATATATTTATGACCGTTTCACTTCAAGTTTGAGGGTGGTATCTCGGAATACCAGCGGACAGCCAGGGAACATTCATGAGAGTGTGAAAATTTCCTCAAGCGGACGTTTTGCGGTTTTCTATTCTGATGCCAGTGTCCTGACCGATGGTAATACTCATGCTCAGGTCTTCCTCACGGATTGGCAG
>CAZJSU010000125.1:0-11602 GCA_964548765.1 uncultured Anaerolineaceae bacterium | reverse complement strand
GCGCGCGCAGCATCCATTTGCGGCGGGTGAGAATCGGAGAGATCATGGCTGTCCGGTGTATAATTTCGCTCCCACATTATACCGGACATAACGCTTAAAGCACCGCCTGCGCGCCCAGCACACCCAGCATCACCGCCAGCGTAAGCAGGATGCTCCACGCCAGCGCGCCGAGCGACGTCCACAGGAACAGCGCGCGCGGTGCCGCGTTCAGCGATAAGCCCAGCGCCGCCCCAATCTGCGCGCCAACGGTGATCGGCCCCAGCAGGCCAAGCCCGATCACGCCGTAACGCTCCCACGCGCGGCGCAGGATGCCTGGCGGGCTGTCTGCGTCGGCGCGCCTGTTCAAACGGCGCAGCAGCCAACTACGTACCCGCTCACCGGGCAGCAGCACCAGCGCCGTGCCGCAGATATAACTGATGGTCGTGGTCAGGATAACAACGAGCGGCTCTAAACCGAGCGCCAGCCCTGCCGGAACAGCAGGCCAGAAGCTGAAGAAGGCCAATGCAAAAACACTGATAACTTCCGGCAGGGCGTTGATGATCGTCACACAGTCTCGGCTTACGATTTCAGAACAGGTTTCACTTCAGGCGGTGCTTTGACCGCTGTCGGGCGATTATACAGGTGCTGGCGCAGGTTGTATAGCCACCCGAAAAAGGTGAGCAGGCGCGGCTGGTGCCGGGCCGGGCGCAGCGAAACCACCTGCCCACGAGCGGCGGCGATCAAGCGCTGTTTCTGGCGTTCATGGATCAGCTCTTTATGGCGCACAAGCTGTTTCTGGATGTCATACTCGTTCACGGCGATGCACTCCCTCGAACCCATTCACAGCGTCAGTGTAAGCGATATGTGAGCCATCGTGAACCTTTTTAGGATTTTCTAAAAGAATCGTTTTAGAACGTTTTTGCGATATAATAAGCATGAATAACAGCTAGAGGAGCGCCCATTGTGGCAACGGTCAAAATTCACCTCACGTCGGAAGATTTGCTCCAGTTGCGCTTCGCTTACAGCCCGCTCATCGAACTGGTGACGAGTTACAAGCGGCTGTACTCCAACAAGCCGCAGCACCTGTACAGGCGCTGGCTCGACGACGCGGCAGAGGCCGTTTGCGACCTCGAATTCCCCTACCTTCACGCGCTCATCGTGGGGACGAACTACATTCCCGACTTTGTGACACCCACACCAACCGTCGCCGGGCTGACGCTGGAAGACGAGATTGAGCAGATGCTCAAGCTGCCCAACGAGGTGATTCGTAAAAACATCCTGTATCTGATTGAAACCAACGGCGGCTCTGAACTGCGCCACCAGTTTCTGGCTTATCCGCGTGAGGCGCTGCTGTGTCTGGTGGATGAGCTGCGGCTGTACTGGGCGCGGGCGCTGGCACACCACTGGACGCGCATCACCGGCATCCTTGAGGGCGATGTGCTGTACCGCGCGCGACAGTTGGCGGTGGAAGGGCCAGCGCCGCTGCTGACCAACCTGCATCCAAACGTCCTGTTTCAGGATGCCATCCCTGGACAGAGCACCTCAGTGATGGAAGTGTCCTGCATTGAAGCGGGCGAAAAACCGCGCCAGACAGCCTATCTGCAATTCGAGAAGAGAAGCGGCCCAGCCTGTGTTATGGTCGAAACCAGCCTGAACGGCACCGGCCTTCAGCTTGTCCCGGCGCTGTTCGCCGCCGACCACATCTTCTGGCAGGTCGCGCCGGAATGGCGACCGATGATAATTTACGGGGTGCGCGGCATGGGCTTGTGGCAGCAGAACGCCCCGGAAACCAGCTACTCGCTGGAAATCGCGCTGGGCGCAGGGCGGGCGCGGGTGCTGCAGGCGCTCATGCTGCCCGCCAACACGGGCGAGGTCGCCCGGCGGCTAGAGATTTCCGCCGGGGCGGTGTCGCAGCATCTCAGCCGCCTCGGCGAGGCCGGGCTGGTCGAGCCGCACCGCAGCGGCAGGCATGTGTTCTACCAGTTGACGCGGCGAGGGCGTGAACTCATCGAGTTATTTGACCGCGCGTACTAATATAGTTTAGCAGGCGCGGTGGTCAGGCCAGTTGTGGCCGCCGCGTGTGCCATTCGGTCGCTTGTTCGTAAGCATGGCCGACGCGCAGCACCGTCGCCTCGTCAAAGGCTTTGCCGATAATTTGCAGGCCAATCGGCAGCCCGTCAGCATCAAACCCGCACGGCACGTTCAGCCCCGGCACCCCGGCCAGACTTGCGGGCAGTGTAAAGACATCAGCCAGATACATTTGCAGCGGGTCGTTGGTGTTCGCGTCCAGCCGGAAGGCGGTGGTGGGCGTAGTCGGCGCGGCGATCACATCCACCTGCTCGAAAGCCTGCTCGAAGTCCTGCTTAATCAAGGTGCGAACGGCCTGCGCCTTGCCGTAATAGGCATCGTAGTAACCTGCTGAAAGCACATAAGTGCCGATCATGATACGCCGCTTGACCTCTGCGCCGAAGCCCTGACCGCGCGTGGCTTTATAAGTCGGCCACATCTCGCCTTTATCCACCCGCAGGCCATAACGAATGCCGTCATAGCGCGCGAGGTTGGCGCTGGCTTCCGCCGGGGCGATGATGTAATAAGTCGGCAGGCTGTACTCGGTATGCGGCAGGCTGATCTCAACAATCTGCGCGCCCATGCTCTCTAACTGGGCAATCGCCGTGCGTACCGCCTGCTCAACTTCTGGCTGCAAGCCTTCGATGAAATACTCGCGCGGGATGCCAACCTTCAGGCCGGCGATGTCCCCGGTCAGCCCTGCGACATAATCCGGCACCGCCGTGTCCATACTGGTCGCATCCAGCGGGTCATGCCCGGCCATGACTTGCAAAACCCGCGCCGCGTCCTCAACCGTGCGCGTCATCGGCCCCGCACAGTCCAGCGACGAGCCGAACGCTATCAGCCCGTAGCGCGAGACGCGCCCGTAACTGGGCTTGAGCGCAGCCAGCCCACAGAACGCCCCCGGCTGGCGGATGCTCCCACCAGTGTCCGTCCCCAGCGCGCCCGCTGCCAGCCCTGCCGCCACCGCCGCCGCGCTGCCGCCGCTGCTGCCCCCCGGCACCCGCTCACTGTTCCATGGGTTATACGTGGCGAAATATCCCGAATTTTCGGTGGAAGACCCCATAGCGAACTCGTCCATGTTGGTCTTGCCCAGCATGACCATGCCCGCCTGTTGCAAACGCTCGACACAGGTGGCCGTAAATACGGGCGTATAGCGTTGCAGAATCTGCGAGGCGCAGGTCGTTTCTACGCCCTGTGTGGAAAGCACATCCTTGATCGCCAGCGGCACCCCCAGCAGCGGGCGTTCCTCGCCGTCTTTACGCAGTTGGTCGGCGGCGCGGGCCGCGCGCAGCGCTTCCTCTGGCGTGAGTGTCAGGTACGCTTTAAGCTGGCTGTCATGCTGCTGGATGCGGTTCATGTATGCCTGCGTCAGCTCAACAGCGGAGATTTCGCGCGCGCGCATGTGTTCCAGCGCCTGGGTAATGGTCAGGTCGGTCAGTTGGGTCATCTGGCTTTTCCGTGGTGAATGAAACAACAGCCAGAGTATAGCATAATCCAGCGCGATCAGGTCAGGTGGTGGTTTTCGGGCGGCTGAAAACAGGTTACACTAAGAACAGAAATTCTATCCTGTTTCAGGAGGGGGAATCATGGCGGTTTCGGTACGCAAGGCACGTGATTTCGTCTATGGCAGCGGCACACTGCTGGAGCGCGCGCTGTTCAGCTATCTGTTTGAAAACGGCGATCTGGCGCGGGTGCATCAGATTCTAAGCAGCTACAAAAACCCCGACAACGGCTGGGGGCATGGGTTGGAACATGACCTGAAATGCCCGTACTCAAACCCGGCACAGCTAGAGTATCTGCTGACGCTTAGCCGGGACATTGATCTGCCGTTGGGCGACCTGCTGGAAGGCACACCGCATTGGCTGGAAAGCATCCTCAACCCCGACGGCTCGCTCCAGAATCCGCCAACCATCCGCGACTACCCACTCGCGCCATGGTGGGATGAATGGGGCGGGCAGACTGCGCCGGATTCCATCGTCGGCAACCTGACGCGGTTGGGGGTAGTTACGCCCCGGCTGGCAGAGGCAACGCGCAGGTGGGTGCAGGAAAACGTCACGCTGGAGAAAATCCACACCACCGACTGGCTGTTCATGAATTACCACTACGCCGATTATTTCCTGAATGTGCAGGACTTCCCGGATGGCTCGGCCTACCGCAGCGCGACCATTCAGAACATCAGCGCCTGCGCGGAGAAGCTGCCGGAAAAGCAGTATTATGTACTGCTGCAATTCGCGCCCCGCCCAGACTCGGCGCTGGCACAGGAACTGCCGGATCACCTGCTGCCGCGCACCCTCGATTACCTGATGGAAACACAGCATGACGACGGCCACTGGAACGACGAACACAGCTTGCCGCAGTGGCTCCCGGCGGTGACGATCAGCGTGCTGAACGCGCTGCGCAGCTACGGGCGCATTACCGTATAAAACGCAGCGAACAGGGGCTTTTTGCCGCTGTCATGTTGCTGCTATCGCGGAGGCATCTTCGTAATACTGCGATACCAGATACCAGCCCAGAAAAACCAGCAGGGCTACCGAAGGCATGTCCTCGATATCGGGCGGGATGCTCATCTCGCCCCGGTAGCGCAGGAAGCCGCCAGACTGAAAGCCGAGTACAGGCTGGCCGTCTTCGGTCGTCCACACCCATTTCGTCCCCCACAGGTTATTCTGCCGCCACAGAAACACCCGGCCATCGGGGAAGGTGAGGCGGCCTTTCTCATAGGTGGCGGGTTGGTCGCCAGTACCCATAGAACGGATGCTGATTACCCGCCGCATAAGCCCCTTACGCTCGAACGACCAGCGGTTGCCCGGCGCGTCCACTTCGGCGTAATCGCTCCACCAGCGTGGGCGCGTGAGCGTGGCGATCACCTCGCCGTTCTCGTTTTGCAGCTCGTAATTGCGCCCCCAGCCGCCTTTCTGTATCCAGCGCAGCCCTTGTAATTCGAGGTCTTTCCATTCTTTCATGTCACTTCCTCTCCAACAGCTTGCTTGAATAACGTCACTTAGCCATACGCAAGCGCCGCTGCCTGGGTTGCGTCCTGTTCAGTTACAGATGCGCCTTCGTGCTTGACTCACCTGTGAAATCTCCCTTATACTCATAATCATGAACATCTTTGTGACGACATATTTCAGCAGCATGGTCATGCGCCCCCCGCGTCGGGACAGACGTTGGGCGCTGCGCCCTGCCTGATTGCAAGTTTGCATTTACGCATTCAGCCGTCTGTCCTCTCGTGGGGGGCAGGCGGTTTTTATTTCGCGCGCAGCCTTTAGTGACTGGCTGTTAGCGAAAAACACTTGGCATAAGCTATGTTCTATGTCATCTTATCGCCGTTACCGAAACCGGGTTCACGCTCATGCTGCATCTAAAAACCACGCTAATAGCTAAACGCTAATAGCTAACGCCTAACCGCTAGGAGCTATTTATGGCCGACTATATCCACGTTTCCGTTGCCTGGCCTTATGCCAATGGCGACCTGCATGTAGGACATCTCGCCGGGACATACCTGCCCGCCGATATTTTCGCGCGTTATCACCGCTTGAAGGGCAATCATGTGCTGATGGTGTCCGGGTCAGACAGTCACGGCACGCCCATTTCGGTGGAGGCAGACAGGCGCGGTGTCCCGGCGCAGGAAATCTTCGAGCATTATCACGAGCGCTTTTTGCTGACACAGCAGAAAATCGGTATCAGCTATAACCTGTTCACGCACACCGATACCGAGAATCACCATAAGATCGCGCAGGACTTTTTTCTGCGCCTGCTGGAAAAGGGCTACCTCTTTAAGGAGCGCCAGCAGTTGCTCTACAGCCAGATCGAGAAGCGCTTCCTGCCAGACCGCTATGTCGAGGGCGAATGTTACATCTGCCACTATCCCGACGCGCGCGGAGACCAGTGTGACAACTGCGGCAACCTGCTGGACGCGACCAGGCTCATCAACCCGCGCAGCAAGAATCACCCGGACGAACGGCTCATTATCCGCGAGACCGAGCATTACTTCCTTGATCTGGGCAAGTTTACGCACCAACTGCTGGCCTACATTGACGCGCACCGCGACCACTGGCGGCCTAATGTCACCCGCTTTACCGAGAACTTTATCCGCGACGGTTTGCATGGCCGCCCGATCACCCGTGACATTGACTGGGGGGTTCGGGTGCCGCTGGAAGGCTGGGAGGAGAAGCGGCTGTACGTCTGGTTCGAGGCGGTGATGGGGTACTTTACGGCCAGTGTCGAATGGGCGAAGAACACCGGCCAGCCCGACGCATGGAAGAAGTGGTGGTACAACCCAGAGGCGCGTATCTACAACTTCCTCGGCAAGGACAACATCCCGTTTCACACTATCATCTGGCAGGCGGAGCTGCTCGGCGTGGATGGCATCTACAACGAGGCGGACGACGTAAATTCAGTGGATGCCTCGCTGCAACTGCCTTACGATGTACCAGCCAATGAGTTTATGAACATCGAGGGGCGGCAGTTCTCCAAAAGCCGCAACTGGGCCATCTGGCTGCCGGATATTCTGGAGCGCTACCAACCGGACGCGATCCGTTACTACGTCGCCATGACCTTCCCCGAAACCGCCGACTCGGATTTCTCGTGGGAGGGCTTCCTGCATCGCGTCAACAACGAACTGGTGGCGGCATGGGGCAATCTGGTCAACCGGATGCTCGGCTTCGCTTACAAGCGCTTCGACGGCAAAGTGCCGGAGTACGACACGCTGACAGACGAGGACAAAGCGATCATCGCCCGGTCAGAAGCGGCGTTTGATGAAATCGGTGCGTTGGTGGAAAAGGCGCGTCTGCGCGATGCGCTGCAAGCAGCGATGGCGCTGGTGCGCGAGAGCAACGCCTATCTTGACCGCCGCGCGCCCTGGCACTCCATCAAGACCGACCCGGTAGATACCGCGCGCACGGTTTACGCCATCCTGCGCGTGATAGACAACCTCAAGATGCTGCTTGCGCCATTTTTGCCCTTCAGCAGCCAGCGCCTGCACGAGTATCTGGGTTACGACGGCCAGTTGTTCGGCGACCTGAACATCGTGACTTACACCGAGTCCACCCGTTCGCACAAGGGGCTGACCTACGATGACACCGACGCGATTGGCCGTTGGGAGAAGAGCAGCCTTCAGCCGGGGCAGGCGCTGCGCGAACCGAAGGCGCTGTTCGTCAAGCTCGACCCGGAGATTGTCGAGCAGGAGCGCGCTTACCTCGGCGCGCCGCGCGATGAACGGGCTATTGTGGTGGAAGCTTAAGCGTGTTTGGGGCGTACAATCGTGCGCCCTCTTCGCTGTTTCTTTGGGCAGTGGTGAAACATAAAGCGGTGCGTTAAAGTAGCCGCCGACGAATTCGCCACTATTGCTGCACAATGGCACAAAAGTGCTATAATAGGTCACAAAAGTTTTCAGCGGTTTTCAAAGGTTAACTCTAATAAGCCATCAGGAGTCAAAATGTTTGCGAACTTACCTAATGACGCACGCGCGGCCTTTGACTGGTCGTGGGAGCAGCTTGAGCCGTACTATGCCGATTTGCAGGCGCGTGAGCTAAACGCCGGTAATGTTGAACAGTGGCTGGCCGACTGGTCACACCTGAGCGAACTGGTCAGCGAGCTTTATGCCCGCCTCTACGTAGCCACCACAGTGGACACGACGGATAGCGAGGCCGAACAGCGCTTCAATAACTATCTGGACAACATCTACCCGCACACCGCCACCCACGATCAGGCGCTGAAGGAGAAGCTGCTTGCCAGCGGCCTACAGCCGGAAGGCTTCGAGATTCCGCTGCGTAACATGCGCGCCGAAGCCGAACTTTTCCGCGAGGAGAACATCCCCCTCTTTACACAGATACAGAAGCTCGGTTCTGAATACGACAAAATCATCGGCGCGCAGACTGTGGAATGGGAAGGGGAGGAAAAGACACTCGCCCAGCTTGCCCCGATCTATCAGGAGCAGGATCGTGACAAGCGTGAACGTGTCTGGCGGTTGAGCAGCGAGCGTCAACTGGCCGACCGCGAGGCGCTGAACAGCCTGTGGCAGCAGTTGATGGACCTGCGCTTGCAGGTTGCCCGTAACGCGGGTTATGACAGCTTCCGCGATTACCAGTGGAAGAACTTCAAGCGCTTCGATTATACGCCTGAAGACTGCGAGACCTTCCACGCCGCCATTGAAGCGTCGGTCGTGCCGCTGGCACAGCAGATTTACGAGAAGCGCCGCCAGCAGCTTGAGGTCGAGTCCCTGCGCCCCTGGGACCTCGACGTAGACCCGCAGGGACGCGCCCCGCTGCGCCCGTTTGAGGACAGCGCCGAACTGGTCGGCAAGGCCGAAGCGATCTTCAGCAGGCTCGACCCGCAGCTTGGCGAATACTTCGCCATCATGCGCCGCGAAGACATGCTCGACCTCGATAACCGCAAGGGCAAAGCGCCCGGCGGCTACCAGTACGACTTCGCGCTGGTCAAGCGCCCCTTCATCTTCATGAACTCTGTGGGGCTGCACGACGACGTGCAAACCCTGCTGCACGAGGGCGGCCATGCCTTCCATTCCTTCGAAAGCGCGAAACTGCCTTACTACCATCAGCGCGAATTCAGCGCCGAGATTGCCGAGGTCGCTTCAATGGCAATGGAGCTGCTGGCTTCGCCTTATCTGGCCGCCAGCGAGGGCGGTTACTACAGCGAGGCCGATGCCGCCCGCGCCCGTATCCAGCATCTGGAAGGCATCATTCAGTTCTGGCCGTACATGGCGGTGGTGGATGCCTTCCAGCACTGGGTTTACACCCATCATCAGGACGCGACCAACCCGGCCAACTGTGACGCGAAATGGGCGGAGCTGTGGGATCGCTTCATGAAGGGCATTGACTATACCGGGCTGGAAGACAGCAAAGCAACAGGCTGGCATCGTAAGCTGCACATCTTCCAGATTCCTTTCTACTACGTGGATTACGGGCTGGCGCAGTTGGGCGCGGTGCAGGTATGGCGTAACGCGCTGGCCGACCAGTCGCACGCGCTCCGGCAGTACCGCGAGGCGCTGGCGCTGGGCGGCACCCGTCCGCTGCCACAGCTTTACGCCGCTGCGGGCGCGAAATTCGCCTTCGACAACGCCACTGTCGGCGAGGCCGTCTCGCTTATCGAAAAGACGCTCACCGAACTGGAAGCGGTGTAGTTATGCATACGGGGCGGCTCCCGTGCCGCCCCTGATGATTAGCTACTCAACTAACCAAGCGTCAAGTAAGTATTGCCCACCGCCATCTGTATAAACCAATTGACCATTAGGATCCACACTACTTACAGTTGCGGTTCGACCAGCGGTTAGATATCCAAAAAATCGCCCATCCACGGTGTATATACGTGGTGCGGATCCGGCAATAGGTCTGAAATTAGTTCCTGATGCGAAACTGCGTGATGGTGAGGGTTGTGTCATATCAATTTCCAGGTAGTCTTCTGGATCGTAAGTTCCGCTTAAGGCTCGATAGGGATATATTTGGACGGCATCTGCACGAAGTAATGTAAACGGCTCCTCTACCTCCAGGTTTTTAAGCTGAGTGAGTTGACCTAAAGTGAAAGCAACCCCCGTAAACACTGGAAGGGTGGTACCGTCAGACAGTTCGCGCAAAACGTTTACTGTGACATCTTTGTTTGCGAATAGGTAGTAATCCGTAGCGTTGCTAAGGGTGGGCAACCCTAAATTGAAGACTTCATCGCCAAGTTGGACAAGTTGAAAGGAGAGCCGTGAATTGTTAAAGAGATGAAAAGAAGCGACACCTTTAATTGTTTGATTCTGTACCGGAAAATTACCATGTCGCCTTATGACCATCATTTCGTGAGTATAGAAATCGTTATTTAAGCTAAACTCCGTACGTCTTGTCGGTATACCTTGATCCGTTACTTCAGCATCGGCATCCAGCGGGCGACCGCCGACAACATTGACGGGCCTAGTTGCTAAGAGGTTGCTTGCATCACATCCTATCGCCGGATAACGACTAGTGAAGTTAGCGTTGTAGAAATTTTTCTCTTGCATGGAAGAAGAGGTAGTTATAGGTTCAGTATGGACGAATCTGTAACCACCAGGGCTTGTATCTGGCCGGACAGTGTACACCTCTAACTGAAGTTTAAAATGACTATAGACGGTGACCTTGGCGTTCAGTGGAATGATTAACCCTATTGGCTCGTTTTCCTCGGTACTTAGCTTTATAACGTAACTTGCAGGGATAATAGGTTGTTCATTTTCTGAAGCTGGAGGTAAAGCGCTTGGTTCTATCAAAATGTGAAAAAAACCATCCGTAGTACAAGCTTCGATTGATGTGGCCTCCTGTGCGAATACAGAAGGCAAAAATAATAATGTGGCACAAAACCATATGAGCAGGGCAAATCGCTTATAACGAACTTGCATGATACATCCTTCCTTGACTAATTAAGTAATGTTTGAATTTCCAGCCATGATGAAAAGGAAATTACGCAGCGAAATCCAGTTTTATTTTCTGAAGCTGTCCCATATAATGACGTGCGCCAGAAACTTTGAAGGTTTTCCTGACCATTATTCCATGACCCTCCTTTAACCACACGTCTGGCTTCTATGTTGTTTGTATCATTGCGACCATCCTCATCATTGTAGGGAAACAGAGATAGGCTGTATAAGGTAGCGGTCCATTCCGCCAGATTTCCTGCCATATCTTGCGCCCCTACCCAAGATTGCCCAGACTCTTTACTCCCAACTGGTGCTGGGCGACCACCGGAGTTTGCTATATAAATAGCATGATCTTGCAAGTCTGCTGAAGATGTACCCCAAGGATAAGTCCAGTTTTCCGGGCCACGTGCAGCATATTCCCATTGGGCTTCTGTAGGCAATCTCCAATAAGCACCTCCGCCGGCACGTTTGGCACAGGCTCTGGTGGCTTGATGCCACGTTAAACCATCTCGTGGCTCGGTGAGTTCTGAGAAGTCACCGATGGGGAATTCCAGTCGAGAAAGACCAATGAACTGTGAATTATTCGCCTCATAACGGTCAATCCAAAACGGCTCGTCAAAGCATACTCGACGGTCTTCGTCAGGAATACCGATGACAGGTTGGCCTATGTAAAAACACCCTGCAGGTACCAAGACCATTTCTATACCATCAATTCCCTCTATGACGATACCGGCGTTAATCCATTCCTGATTATTCATTACAGGAGTCAGAGCGCGTTGAATTTGTATTGAATATGGTGTAATTGAGGGTGTAGCGGTCAGCGTTGCCGTGACAGTGGGGGTGGCTGATGTAGCGAGAGTCGGCGTAGGAGTATAGTTAGAGTATGATGTCTTCGTTGTTGCAGTTAGTGTTGGTGGTGGGTTAGAAGTTTTAGAAGCCGCGATGACCCCTTGCTGACGCGACGGCGTAAATGACGGTGTTTGAGTTAGTGTACCTAGTTCTCCTGTACTCGCGATCAGAATTGACACAAATAATATAGTTATCAAGAGGCTAAAGAGCAGAAGGATAATAACGGTTTTCGCCTTACCCCATTTATAACCGTTAATCGGGATTTCAACCTCGACTTTTTGATTTTGCACCACTTCATGGATTTCGTTGATAGGTCCAGGCTCT
>CAZJSU010000124.1:0-11749 GCA_964548765.1 uncultured Anaerolineaceae bacterium | reverse complement strand
GATGCCGCCCGTGGTCTTGGCGCTGCGCGGACTGCTGAGAAAGGCGATGGCTTCCGCGATGTCCTCTGGGAAAATTTCGGCCTTTAACACGTTGCGTTTGGCGTAAAACTCTCCTAGCTCGTCCACGCTGATGCCATACTGCCGCGCGCGGGCTTCCTTCCATTGGCTGTCCCAGATGCTGCTGCCCTGAATCACCGCGTCTGGCAGCACAGAATTGACCCGTATCCCATACTGCCCGCCTTCTTCCGCCAGACAGCGCGCCATGTGAATCTCGGCGGCTTTGGCGGTGCTGTAGGCCGTTGCGCCTTTGCCCGCCGCGAGGCTGTTCTTGCTGCCCACAAAGACCATGCTGCCGCCGATGCCCTGTTCCTTCATGATCCTGAACGCCTCACGCGCCATCAGGAAGTAACCCGTTACCAGAATGTCCATGTTCTTCTGGAACATCGCCAGCGTCGTCTCCTCGATAGCCGCGCCCCCCGCGATGCCCGCGTTATTCACCAGCACATCCAGCCCGCCGTACTGCATCACCGTCTGGCGCATGACGTTCTCGACAGCCGCCTCGCTGGTGACATCGGTATGTACGAAGATCGCCCGGCCTTTGCCGAAGCGCTGCTGCATGTCATCGGCGACCGCTTCGCCGCCTTCGCTGTTGATGTCGGCGATCACCACATGCGCGCCGTCCTGCGCCAGCCTGTAAGCCGTCTCCCGCCCGATGCCGCTGGCCGCCCCCGTGATGATGACCACCTTTCCGGCGAAGTCCCGGTCTGGCGGGGCAAGGCGCAGCTTGTACAGTTCCAGCGGCCAGTATTCGATGTCGTAAGCCTCTTTCGCCGTGAGGCTGACGAACCCGCCCAGCGCTTCGCTGTCGCCAATAACGGCAATCGCCCGGTGATAGAGCTGGCGGCTGACTTCGGCGTTGGTCACGTCCTTGCCGGTGTTGACCATGCCCAGACCGGGGATCAGAATCACGCGCGGCGCGGCATCGCGCAGTTCGTCGCCTTCTTCCTTGTTTTCCTCAAAATACCGCACATAGCGCTGCTCGTAATCCTGCACCCCGTCGCGGATTTTCGCCTTCAGCGCCTCCACGCCCTGGCTCATGTCCCAGTCCACAAAAAGCGGCTGCCGCTTGACATGCACCAGATGATCGGGGCAGGCCGCGCCGATCTGGCTGACTTCCGGCGTGCGCGCGCTGCCGACCATCTCCAGCACCTCGGCGCTGTCGTCGTATTGCAGGATCGCGTGCTTCCGGCTGGATACCGCCCCGCGAATGACCGGCAGCACCTGCGCCATAACCTCCCGGCGTTCGGCCTCGCTCACAGGCGCGACTTTCAGGTCGCCATAAACGCGCTTGCCCTTTTTCTTATCCGCGATGTAATCTTCCGCTTCCTGAATCAGGCGAATGGTGTTCTGGTAACAGGTTTTGCTGTCCTCACCCCATGTCACAAGGCCGTGCTTGCCCATCGCCACGCACTCGATCGCCGGGTTCTCGCGCACCTTGCCGCCGATCCACTGGCTCAGGGTGAAGCCGGGGCGGATGTACGGCACATAAGCCACCCGGTCGCCCCACACTTTTTTCGCTTCCGCTTCGGCATCTGGCACACACATCAGGCTGATCACCGCGTCCGGGTGGGTGTGGTCTACGTGTTTATGTGGCACAAAGGCGTGCAGCAGCGTTTCGATGCTCTGGCGCGGGCGACCCGGCTCGAAGGCTGTGCGCTCCAGATAAGCCACCATCTCCTCATCGGTCATCGCCTCACGCTGGAACAGCGGCTCGATCTCGTCCATCCGCAGCAGGGCAAAGCCTTTCTCTTTAATCGTCGCCACGTCCGAGCCGGAAGCCTTCACCGCCAGCACTTCAACAGCGCGGCCAACATGATCTGTTAGCATCAGCTTGGCGCTGGTGTTGCCGCCGTAAATGTTAACGACCGCGCGATCTTTACCGAGGAGATTGCTGCGATACACCAGCCCATCAAGGTCGGGCAGGGTCGCCGCGTCAGCATCATTCCAGAAATTCTGTGGCATGGGGTTTGTCCTTTGTGCGGAAGTAGTGTTTCATTTGCTTTCGTTTGCTTGCGTTCTATTATAGCGCGCTTTCTGCCAGCGCCAACAAACAGGACAGACCTACTTTTTCCAGATTTGGCGCAGGCGGTGCGCGGCGAGCTTGGGGCGGCGGTCGCGGGTGAACACCCCTTTATAGTTCATGGAGTTGGGGCGGATCACCCCCTGCGCGGTTTTGAAGTCGCACATATTCCACACATGCTGGCCGACCACATACGGGCGCTGGTCAATCATCTCAATCGTGCGCTCCAGCAGTTCCGCCTGATATTCTTCGCTGAACATCTCTGGCGGGTGGGCATGGTGGCCGGGCAGCGTATCTGCCCCGAATTCAGACAAAATGATCGGCTTGCCGTACTTCTGATGATACTGGTCAATCTCGGCGGCAAGCTGTGGAATCGCTTCGTCCAGTTGGCCGGAGTTCACGTACCAGCCGTTATAGCGGTTGAGGCACACGACATCCACAAAGTCGAACGCCTTTTCTTCCGGGATACCCATACGATTCACCAGGGTGACAGGCCGCGTATCATCCAGTGACCGGGTGAGGTCGTACAACGTGCGGAAGAAGCCTTCCGCCTCGTCATGGTCGGAGTCCGGCTCGTTGGCGATGCTCCACATGATGACCGAAGGGTGATTCTTATCCCGCGCGACCAGCTCGCGCAGATACTGCTGGCACAGGTCTAGCCGCCGCCCGGTGCCTTCGTCGCCAAAGTACAGCCCCACCGCCGGGATTTCATCAATCACCAGAAACCCAAGCCGGTCTGCAAGCTGCATCATCTGCTCAGAGTAGGGATAGTGGCTGGTGCGAAAAGAATTTGCGCCGATCCACTGCATTAACTCGTAGTCCTTAACAATCACCGCTGGCACCAGCCCGCGCCCCATGACCGGAAAATCCTCATGGCGGCCAAACCCCGTCAGCTTGATCGGTTGGCCGTTCAGCAGCAGGCGGTCGCCCTGCACCTCGATCGTGCGGATGCCTATCTGTAGGCTGTAAGAATCAAACGCCTCGCCGTCCCGCAGCAGCGTGACTTCCAGCGTGTACAGGTTCGGCGCGCCCGGCTGCCACAAAGCCGCTTCCGGCACCTGAATCTGCACCTCGCGCCCGCCTTCCACCGTCAGGTCTGCGCCATGCCCGCGCAGCGTACAGCGCACCTGTGCCGCATCATCGCCGTACTCAGTCAGGACGTTCACCACTCCTGTGCTGCCCTCAATCGCGGTCGTCACGGTGACATCACGAATGCCGCCGCGCGGAGTCGTGTAGATCAGCACCGGGCGCTGGATGCCGCAGTAGGGGAAGAAGTCGAAGGCCGACGCGGGATAGTTACGCAGCATGGCGCTAAAGGCGCTGCGCCCCGGCGGGATATTCCCCGGCGGCACACGATCAAAGGCTAACTGTCCATCCACCCGCACTACCAGCAGGTTTTCGCCCGGCTGGACGTAATCGTGAAGCCGGAAGCCAAAGGGAAGATGACCGCCTTCGTGCTGCCCCAGCTTTTGGCCGTTCAGCCACACCTCAGCCAGATAATTAACCGAATTAAAGCGCAGGTGAATATCCCGATCTTCCCAGCCCCACGGGACGGTAAAGCGCGTCTGATACCATGCCGGGCCGAGGTTGTCGCGCTCGTCGGCCAACTGCTCGTTCCAACTGGCGGGTACAGCAATCGGACGACTCTCGCTGAAGCCGCCGCTCAGGTCTTCTTCCCCGCCCTGCGCAAAGCGAAAATCCCAGATGCCCGAAAGATCGAACGTCTGTCGGTATGAATTGGCTTGTGGATAAAGCATTTCTCGCCCCCTTTAATCGTTTAATTTAAGAATATTCAGCCGGACTTCGGTGCTTTCCAGTTGTGGCGTGCTGGCGCGGATGATGACCGTACCCGGTTCGCGTGTCGCCTTCACATACAGCGCCGCCTGCCCGCCCATGATCGCAAACGGGTTCTCGCCGATCAGTTCCGCCGGGCCTTCCACTTCAAACGAAACGACCTGATTGGTGTACGGCAGGCGATTGCCGTACTTGTCCACGATTCTGAACACCAGCCGCGTCATGTCTGCGCCATCGGCGTACAGTTCGCTGTCGTCAACCGCCAGAGACAGCGCGTCCGGCAGCCCATCGCCCGCGATAAGCTGCTCGATGACCGCCGCGCCCTCCACATAACCGACCAGCCGCAAGTCCTCAAACTTGTGCTGCCCCCAAAGAAGCTGCAAGCCCTTAATCACAAATGGCGGGTGCAGCAGGTGGGAGTAATCCTCGCGGGCGGGGGTGTACCTGCCGATCAATTCCCCACCTGTGAATAACTCAATCGCGTCGCAGTTGCTAAAGACCACCAGCGGGTTGATGCCGCCTTCGCTCCTGTCGCCCATCGTCCAGTACGTCGCCGCGCGCAGCACAGGCCGCACCGAAGGCGCGATCTGGCTTTCGTAGAAATAAGCGGCGAACTTGGGCAACCGGAAGATGTCGCTCACGCCATGATAACAGATGCGATCCCCGCTGCCGAACTCGCGGTGCGTGTTGTAATCGAAGGCGCACCAGCCAATCGCGCCCGTCACCTGGGGATGCGCTGCGGCCAGATTTTGAATTTTCGCGTGGCGCAGCGCGTGTTCCACCGCGCGCTCTTCCTGATCCCAGTTTTTGGTCGGGAACATATGGCCGTTGAACTCGCAGATCAGGTGCGGCGTGTGGGTCGGGTCCTGCACGCTGTTGGAGAAGTCATTGAACGTGTACACGTCTTCCAGAAACTCGCTGTGCAGCCAGAAGCGCACGCCGCCCGTCTGCCGTGTCGGGTCGAGCCTGTGCGCCAGTTCGTTGGTGCGCGTATAGAACGCCGTGTTATCCAGCGACTCGTTGATGCGTACCCCCCACAGCACGATCGAGGGGTGGTTGCGGTCGCGCACGATCATCGCCTCGACATCGCGCAGGCTGATGCCCTGCCAGTCCTCGTCGCCGATGTGCTGCCAGCCGGGGATTTCCTCAAACACCAGCAGGCCGATCTCGTCGCAGCGGCGCAGGAAGTGCGGCGACTGTGGATAATGCGACGTGCGGACGATGTTGCAGCCCAGTTCGTACTTGATGATGTCCGCGTCCTTCTCCTGCAAGCGCTTCGGGGCCGCCGCGCCGATGTACGGGTAAGTCTGGTGACGGTTGAGGCCGCGCAGTTGAACTTTTTCGCCGTTCAGGTAGAAGCCGTCATCGCGGAACTGCGCCTCGCGGAAGCCAATCTGCTTACGCTTCCAGTCGGTTTGCCTGCCGCCTTCAAACAGCCTGATCTCAACCGTATAAAGCTGCGGCGCATCAAGCGACCAGCGCTGGACAGCCTGTGGCACTGTCACCCGCAGATGCGCCTGACTGTCGCTGCCGGGGGTGAGGGCGACGGTATCCTTCTCCAGCGGGCATTCCTGCCCCTCGAACAACACGCTGATCTTTCGTTCGCCCGCGCTGCCCGCCTGATTCCTGAGCGTAAATTGAATGTCCAGTGATGGACGCTCGGCCATCACATCGCGGCTGTAAATAAAGACATCATTCGCCAGATGCACCGGCTCGACATAGCGCAGTCGCACGTCGCGGTAAATGCCGCCAAACGTGAGGTAATCCACCACGCCGCCATACGGCGGGATGTCCGGGCGCTCGGTCGAGTCGAGCGTGACAGTGAGCAGGTTGTCGCCGTCGTCATTCAGATAATCCGTCATATCGAACGAGAACGGCGTGTAACCGCCTTCATAATCGCCCAGCGCACGTCCGTTGATTGTCACCGTGCTGGCGATCATCGCACCGTCGAAATCAATGTACACCCGCCGCCCGTTGCGCGGTTCTGGCAGGCGAAAGCGCTTGCGATAGGTGCTGATGAACTGGTATTCGGCGTTATCAAAGTTGTGATGCGGCAGCACGATGTTGGTGTGGGGCAGGGTGACGCGCTCAAAGGCGCTGTCGGAGGTTTCCGGGCTGACCTCGGTGGGGGAGTAGAGCCAGTCGTCGTTAAAAAGCAGCACGGTTCTCAAAGCAGGCTGTCCTTTGGATTAAGCGTTTAACTATAAGATGGGCGATATTATAACATCGTTCACTCCGTACAAACGTCCTGTTTGCGTCTTATCCAATCTTAAGCGAAAATCCTGTCCACTCAGGCGCAGGATTGAGCAGGTTTTATGGCATTAATTGGTAAGCGATACGAACTCCTGACGGAGATAGGGCGGGGCGGTATGGGCGTGGTGTATGCCGCCTACGACCGCCTGACGCGGCAGCAGGTCGCGCTGAAGCAGGTTACACACGCGGCGGAGAACTTAAGCCACTCACGCGCGGGCAGCCTGCGCCTGGCGCTGGCGCAGGAGTTCAAGGTGCTGGCCTCGCTGCGTCACCCCCACATCATCAGCGTGCTGGACTACGGCTTTGACGACGCTGGCCTTCCCTATTACACGATGGACTTGCTGGAATCCCCGGTCACGATTTTGCAGGCGGCGGGCGATCTTCCCATACACGCGCAGATCGGCCTGCTTATTCAGGCGCTTCAGGCGCTGGCCTACCTGCACCGCCGGGGCATCCTCCACCGCGACCTCAAGCCGGAGAATGTGCTGGTGGTTGAGGGACAGGTGAAGGTGCTGGATTTCGGCGTGGCGCTCTCGCGCGAGCAGGCCAGAGCCGACGACGTGACCGGGACGCTGGCCTACATCGCCCCCGAAGTGGTGCGCGGCGCGCCGCACACCGAAGCAGCGGATTTATACGCCATCGGCGTGATGGCCTATGAACTGTTTGGCGAGCGCGACCTGTTTACAGGAGATGGAGTGACTTCGCTGGTCAACGAGATTCTAGCCACCCCACCCGACCTCGACGCGCTCAATATCGCCCCGGAACTGCGCGGGGTCATCGGGCGTTTGCTGGCAAAAGAGGTGCAGGATCGTTACCAGAGCGCGGCGGAGACCATTACCGCCTTCAGCAGCGCGATCAACCAGCCGCCCCCGCTGGAGTCGGCAGCGGTGCGCGAGAGCTTCCTGCAAGCGGCGCGTTTCGTCGGGCGCGACGAGGAGCTAAAGCGCCTGACAGCCGCATTAAACGCCACCCTCAACCAGCACGGCAGCACATGGCTGGTGGGCGGCGAAAGCGGCGTGGGCAAGTCGCGCCTGATGGACGAGCTGCGTACCTTCGCGCTGGTGGCGGGCGCGCTGGTGCTGCGCGGGCAGGCCGTGAGCGAAGGGGGCCGCCTGTACAACCTGTGGCGCGATGTGCTGCGGCGGCTGGTGCTGGCGGTCGAGGTCGGCAGTAAGGAAGCCGCCGTATTAAAGACCGTCGTGCCGGATGTGGGCGATCTGTTGGGGCGCAGCGTGCCGGACGCGCTCGAAATTGATTCGGTGGCGGCACAGGCGCGGCTCATCGGCGTGATCTCTACGCTGTTCCGGCGGGTAGGCCAGCCCACAGTCGTGATTCTGGAAGACTTGCAGTGGGCCGGGACGGAAAGCCTGATGCTTCTGAACCAGATTCACCAGATCGTCGGCGAACTGCCGCTGATGCTGGTCGGCAGCTTCCGCAAGGACGAAGCGCCAGACCTGCCGCAGCGCTTCCCCGGCATGAACCTCATTCAGCTAACGCGCCTCAATGGTAGGGAAATCGCCGCGCTCAGCGAATCCATGCTTGGGGCCAGCGCCCGCCAGCCGGGAGTGACGGAACTGCTGGAACGGGAAACCGAGGGCAACATCTTCTTTCTGGTAGAAGTCGTGCGCGCGCTGGCCGAGGAAGCCGGCAACCTGGCGCTGGTCGGCGTGACGACCCTGCCGTCAACCGTCTTTTCAGGCGGCATCCAGCGCATGGTGCAGCGGCGGCTGGCACGCCTGCCAAAGCGCTCGCGGGCGGTGCTGGAAGTCGCGGCGGTCGCCGGGCGCGGGTTAGACCTGAACATCCTGCGGGCGCTTGAACCGCGCGCGAACTGGGATCGCCTGCTGGTAGACAGCGCGGGCGCGGCGATTCTGGAAGTGCAGGAAGGTCGCTGGCAGTTCGCGCATGACAAGCTGCGCGAGGGCATCCTCGCCGGGCTGAATGCTGCCGAACGGCAGAACCTGCATCAGCGCGTGGCGCGAGTGATGGAACGGGTCTACCCCGACGACCCCGACCATTATTTATCGCTGGCCTACCATTGGCATCGCGCCGGGGCTGTGGAGAAAGGGGCGCGTTACGCCGGGCTTGCCGGGGAACTCAGCGTGGAAGCCAGCGCCTATGAAGAAGCCGCCCCGTTGATTGAGCAGGCGCTGTATCCGCTGGAAGGCGATGCCAGCCCACACGGCAAAGCCCGCGCCGCCCACCTGCGCCGTCTGCTTGCCAGCGCGCAGTGGGGGCTAAGTCATTACGAGGCCGCGCAGCAGCTTTATGAGGAGAGCCTGCTGCTGTACCGGGCGACGGATGATGCCGCTGGCATGGCGGAAGCCTTAAAGGGGCTGGGCGATGTCGCCCGCCGCCTGGGCGATTTTGATGCCGCTGAGCGGTATTTTAGCGAATGCCTCGCCCTGTGCCAGCGCAGCGGCGACCCACTGGCGACCGGGCAGGCGTTGGCGCGTCTGGGTCTGGTCGCGCGGGTGAAGGGCGAATATGCTCAGGCGGAAGCCTACTATCACCAAAGTCTGGCGATGTTTGAAGCGGTGGACGAGCCTGTCCGCATGGCAAGCCTGCAAAGCGGGCTGGCGCTCATTGCCAGCGATCAGGGGCGGCTGGATGAAGCGCGTGAGTACATCCTCAAAAGCCTTGCCACCGCCCGCCAGGTCCATAACCCCAGCGGCAGCGCCCTGATCCTGACCGGTCTGGCGTGGATCGAATACCTGTCCGCCGATTATGAACAGGCTTACCAGCACTCGCTGGAAAGTCTGGCGCTCTCCCGTGATATTGGTGATCGCTGGTCTGCCGCCAACAACCTCGGCAATCTCGGCAAGATCGCCTGCGCCACAGACGACTTCGCCGCCGCCGAAGCCCACTTCCGCGACGCGCTCACCATCTCACAGGCCATCGGCTCCACGCCGCTGACGCTGGAGATTCTCCCCGGTGTGGCCGCGCTGTACCATAAACAGGGCTTGCCACAGCAGGCCGCGCTGCTGCTGGCCTTTGCGCTCCAGCATCCTGCTTGTTACAGTGAAGTTGAGGCACAGGCGCTGCCCCTGCTGGACGTGCTGCGCGCCGAACTGGGCGAATCACAACTGGCCGACATCCAGCGCGCCGCAGAACAGCACACGCTGGAAACCCTGTTAACGCAGATTATTTTTGAACATTGACTTCATGCTGAAAGGGTACAAAAACATGCAGAACCTGTTTGATCTGACCGGGCGTGTCGCGTTGATTACCGGCGGCGGGCGCGGCATCGGGCGCGAGATCGCCCGGACGCTGGCGAACGCGGGCGCGAATATCGCGGTCGGGGAATATATCGCGGAGAACTGCGACTCCTGTGCCGAGGAGATACGCATCATGGGGCGCGAGTCGCTGGCCGTGCAGACCGACGTGCGCGACCCGCGCAGCGTGGATGCGATGGTCGAGCAGGTCATCGCCCGCTTCGGCCAGATTGACATTCTGGTGAACAACGCAGGCATCGCCCAGCACAAACCCGCCGAGGACATCACCGACGAGGAATGGCTGAACATGATGGCCGTTAACCTCAACGGCGTGTTCTGGTGCTGTAGGGCAGTGGGGCGGCACATGCTGGCGCGCGGTAAAGGCGCGATCGTCAGCATCGCTTCCATGTCCGGCCACATCGCCAACAAGCCGCAGAAGCAGTCGCACTACAACACGGCGAAGGCGGCGGTGATTATGCTCACCAAGTCCCTCGCCTTTGAGTGGGCAGACCGGGGCGTGCGCGTCAACTGCGTCTCGCCCGGCTACATCGGCACCGAGATGACCAAAAACAGCCTCAGCCGCCGTGAACTGGCCGATGTCTGGCTGGAAATGACCCCCATGAAGCGCGTCGGCGAGCCGCAGGACATCGCGCACGCCGTCTGGTATCTCGCTTCCGATGCCTCGGCCTTCGCCACCGGCACCGATCTCGTCGTGGACGGCGGTTACACCGTGCTGTAACCAATAAAACAGGGACACCTACCGGGTGTCCCTGTACACGCTTCAGACAGCGGCGGCAGGCACAAGGCGCTCGCCCAGCCGTTCCTTCAGGAAGCGCTTGACCACATGCACCGGGATAGCGACTCCCACCTCTGGCCCGTTCATCATCGTGTTCACGCCGATAAGCCGCCCCTGTGCGTCTACCAGCGGCCCGCCAGAATGACCGGGGCGCAGGTGCAGGCTCACCGCGATCCAGTCCTGCCCGTTGCGGAACTCCATGTCGCCCAGCCGTGACCCCATGCCGATGACCACGCCGCCTGTCAGCGCATTCACGATGCCCCATGGATGCCCCATCGCCATCACCCATTCGCCAGCTTTAAGCCGCCTGGAGTCCCCCAGCGCGATCGTGGGCAGGTCGCTGGCCTCGATGTACAGTGCCGCCAGATCAAGGTCGCTGTCCGCCACCAACACCTGCGCCGGGTAAGTCTGCCCGTTTTGCAGCGTCACGTGCAGCGACCTGTGACCAGCGATCACATGCGCGTTGGTGATAATCAGCCCTTCGCTGTGCCAGATGGTGCCAGCGCCCGCGCCGCCCCGCCCGTTGGTGATCTGCACCAGACTACGGCGGACATTGGTGGCTGCCGCTGCCATCTCATCGTTAAGCTGCTGTAGAATGCCCACCATTATTCACGCTCACCCACAGTGACAGGCACATCCTGAATCTGCCCGCCGCGCACGACGCGCACCGTGACGACATTGCCCACCTTATCGCTGCCGAGCGTGGTCAGCAGTTCGTCAATCACCTGCACCGGTTCGCCATCCACGCCGATCAGGATGTCGCCCTGCATCAGCCCCGCCTGCTCCGCCGGGCTGTCCGCCTCGACAGACACCAGCATCAGCCCGATTTCCTGCCCGGCCTGTTCGCTGATCGCCGCCGCGAGGCGGATTGGCTGCGCGCCGATGCCCAGATAACCGCGCCGTACTTTGCCATGCGACAGCAGCGCCTCGACCACGCCGCGCACCGTCGCCGCCGGGATAGCAAGGCTGCTGCCGCGCGACAGGCCGGAAGTGTTCAGCCCACGCACGACCCCACCCGCGTCCACCAGCGGCCCGCCAGAGAAGCCGGGGTACATCAGCACGTCGGTCTGGATGAGGTTTTCGGCGCTCCGGCGTTTGCGCTTGCCTTGATGCTCGTTGTGCAGGGCGCTGACCACGCCCAGCGTCGCCTGCACCATCTCGCCCGGTCGCCCCAGCGCCAGCACCAGATGGCCGACCTTCAGGTCGTCGCTGTCTGCCCAGTTCGGCGCGGTCAGCCCGCCCTCGACTCGCAGCACGGCGAGATCGGTGTTCGGGTCGCGCCCGACCAGCATCGCCGGGCGCGTGTCGCCATCATGCAGGCCGACCCGGATATTCTCGTTGCGCTCGATGATATGGTGCGCCGTGACGATCACGCCATCAGCAGACCACACGATCCCTGTGCCGGGCAGCCGACGGCGGCCTTCCACCCGCACGATGCCGGGGCTGGTCGCCTCCACAGCGCCCGCCAGTGCGTCGGATAATTGCTGCAATACCTCAGTCATGAATGCTCTCCTTATGCTTCATTGTGACCTTACTATGGCACAGTCACACTGCATACAGCATCCATCCTTCGGTGAGGCGCGTACTGGAAAAACGGGTAGTGCAGGGCAG
>CAZJSU010000123.1:0-11788 GCA_964548765.1 uncultured Anaerolineaceae bacterium | reverse complement strand
TTCGCTGAAAAGTCGTTCCACGAATGGTGGCGCGAGAACCGGGGGCGTGGGGAGTGAGAAGCTGAAAGACGGGTACAAGACATTTTGTGTTTGGGTTCAGTGTTTATGTCGCGGAGCGATGCAGGAACGGCATTTCATGCTGTCCGCTGGCAAGCACACCTGCTAACTGGCATCCAGAACGGCCAGAGTCTCGGTGCGTACAGGATCGTATTTGCCTGTAATCAAGGCCACAACCCTGTCATGCGCTTGGGGCGTGTAGAAAGTTTCGCCACATTGACCACACACCAACGCTGGTAAGTTCTCAATGAGATACCACTGTCCCTGATGCTCCTGAACACGAGTGACCAACCGTTCTTCCAGATCACCCTTACAATACAGGCACTCGTTCATTTCGGTTTCCTTGTTTTAAAATCGCTTTCCCATTTATCTGCTGAAGGCTCGTAGACGGTAATGATCTTCACATTAGGTGGATAACTGACCTGAATATGAAGCACCTTTTCATGCCCTGTTTTGCCCATAATTAAACAGCTAGGGCCATACTTGTCGTCCGGGTAATCTTCGATCACCTCGCCAGCAATCACCGCGTCTTCTATATCGTGACTTGTAAGTGCGCGCTGAGCGGCTCGATCAGAGGCATGAGCAGTAAACAAGTAAGTTTGTTGGCGAAACGCTTCACGTAGCTGCTCTATCTCTATAGGCATAGAGTGATTATAGCACTAAAAATTCGTCCGCTTCGCGCCCATAGTTGGCTCCAAAACAAAAAGGGCGCGGCCACAAAGCCACGCCCCGAACACTTCATCGTTAACCGCTAGTCGCTTAATAGCGATAGTTATTGGCCGACGCGCCCACGTTGGAGCCGGGGAGCGAGTCGAGGAATTCCTCGTTGCTCTCTGTCTGGCGGAACTGGTTGAGCATCTGCTCATACGCGCCCACCATGCCGGTGTCTGAGTCGTCGCCGAGGTGGACCAGCATCCGGCGCAGCGTGTAAACGCGCTGGATCATGTCTGGCCCAAGCAGCAGTTCTTCGCGGCGGGTCGAGGACTGGCCGATGTCGAAGGCCGGGAAGATGCGGCGCTCCTGAAGCTGACGGCTCAGGTGCAGTTCCATGTTGCCCGTACCCTTGAATTCCTCGTAAATCACGTCGTCCATACGGCTGCCAGTGTTGACCAGACAGGTCGCCACAATCGTCAGGCTGCCGCCCTCCTCGACATTACGCGCCGCGCCAAAGATGCGCTTGGGCGGGTGAATGGCCGACGGGTCAAGACCGCCGGAAAGCGTGCGTCCGCTGGTCGGCACGACGAGGTTATACGCCCGCGCCAGCCGCGTGATGCTGTCCAGCAGAATTACCACGTCGCGCTTGCTTTCCACCAGCCGCTTGGCGCGGTTGAGCGCCATCTCGGCCACGCGCACGTGATGCTGCACCGGGTCGTCAAAGGTGGAGGCGATGACTTCCGCGTCCACCGAGCGATCCATGTCGGTGACTTCTTCAGGCCGCTCGCCGATAAGCGCGATCATCAGATGCACTTCGGGGTAATTCCGGCTGATCGCGTTGGCGATTTCCTTCAGCACGGTCGTTTTACCCGCTTTCGGCGGCGAGACGATCAGCCCGCGCTGGCCTTTGCCAATCGGGGCGATCAGGTTCAGTAAACGGGTGCTGAGGATGCGCGGGTTGGTTTCTAAGTTAAAACGTTCTTCGGGGAAAATCGGGGTAAGGTCTTCAAAGTTCGGGCGGTGCTTGGCTTCTTCAGGGTTCAGGCCGTTGACTGCATCCACGCGCAGCAGGCCGTAATATTTTTCTGAGTCCTTCGGCGCGCGGACCTGTCCGATAACCATATCCCCTGTACGCAGGTTAAAGCGCCGGATCTGCGTCTGGCTGACGTAGATGTCGTTTGGCCCCGGCAGGTAATGCTCTGCGCGCAGGAAGCCAATCCCGTCATCCACGATCTCCAGCACGCCGCCGCGCAGCGTGTGGCCGCGTTTCTCTGCCTCATCGCGCAGCAGCGCCAGGATAACATCCTGCTTCTTCAGGCGGCTGTAGCCAGAAATACCGGCTTCCCGCGCAACCTGACGCAGTTCCTCAAGCGTTTTTGGTTCAAGTTGTGCAATATCCATCTATGGTGACTCCGGGGTGTGGGCAACCCATACCACAGGGCAGCCCCACAACTAAAAGCAGATTTGACGTTATTTTGTGAATATATGATGCGGTGAACCGACTCGCGCTGTCTGTATCAGCCGCTCAATCACCAGAAAAGTGTTTTGGTAAGGTGATAACCTGTTTGCTGTAGTGCTTGTTGAAGGAAGAGGTGGTCAATGACCTGTTTATGTTGCTACTCTATGATAATCACAAAAAACGAATTGCGTCAAGTTGTATTTTGGGATTTTTACATTAAGATTTGGGATATAATCGGCCAATCGTTGGTGATACGTCAGGAGTTATCGTTGTACAGCAAACAAACCCTACGCTCCCGCCTCTTTTTGCTGGTACTGGCCGGCCTGCTGCTGGCATTACCCGCCGCCGCGCAGGAGCCAGATGAACACCCCCTACTGCGAATGCTGGCGCTTGTGCCAGATGTGCCGGAGGTGCGCGAAACGCTGGTCGGCTATGCCGATTACCGCGCGATGGAAAGCGTGCGCGGCATTGACACGCCGACCGCGCAGGACTTCTTCGACCGTACTGAACTCAGCGCGCAGTGGGTTGCGACCAGCATCGGCCTGTCAACCGGGATGCCGATGGATTTCTTCCTCCGCTATCTTGAGGATATGCCCCGGCTGGTGGGCTTCGGCTTCTTTGATATTGACCGGACGCTGGTATTTGGTCAGCCGCCAGCATTGGGCTTGGTTCTCGAAGGGGATTTCCCCCCAGAGCGTATTGCCGCCGCTCACAGCGCGCGCGATTTTGTAGAACACGAGATTGACGGCGTAACGGTCTGGTGCAGCCCGGACGGCTGCGAAAAAGGTGTGAACGCAGATGTCAAGGCGCGCGAACCGGGTAATCCGTTTGGCGGCGCGTTGGGGCGGCGCGAACCGCTGGCGGTGTTCTCGGACACGCTGCTCGGCAATTCTGCCAGAGATACCGTCGTCGAGGCGATGATCGCTACGCAGCAGGGCGAACAGCGTTCGCTGGCGGAGGCGCTGGATTATGGCGCGATTGCCGAAGCGGTCAGCAGCGCTGGCACAGTGATACAAGTTCAGTTCGTCAGCCCGCTGCTGATGGGGCTTGATCCGGCGCAGCTTCTGATGGAAGCGGAGTTCCCGGTCGGCCCGCTCGTCGCGGAGTACGGCGACCTGCCGCCCTACGCGCTGGCGGCGTTTGCCGATGTCGGCGCGGAAGATGAGCAGGTTATGCTGTTCGCGCTGGCCTATGCCGACGCGGAACTGGCGCAGGCCGCCGCCGACGAACTGGCCGCGCGGCTGCCTCGGTTTGAGTCGGTGACTAACGGCCAACCCATCATGGACACCTTTGAAGCCCTTGACGCGGTGATCGGCGAGCCATACGTCTATGAGAGCGAGACCAACGGCTGGGCGGTCGCGCTGCTGCCGGTGCATTCCCCTGTGCCGAGCAACGAACTTAACGAGGACGAGCGTTATGTCTCTTCCGGGCGGGTTTACCGCTACTTCATCAACCAGCTTTACGCGCGCGGGCTGTATTTCCTGGCGACCGATTTCGGCTTGCTGGAAGACTGACCGCTCACGCTTAAAGGGGCGGCCATCACTGGCCCGCCCCTCCCTACCCGCTCCGATTTCCGCAAACTGTAAATTAACCTCTGGCACTCCATAAAAACTTTGCTAGAAAATCTTGACGGTCAAAAGCTCTTCTGCTATATTGAGGGCGATTTCGTTAGCACTCTCCTGTTTGAGTGCTAATTTCACGTAAAAGTCGCTAATGTATCGCTTACCATTAGTCGAATCATATGGAGGAGTTATGTCTCTAAATCTGCGCCCTCTGGGTGATCGCGTTGTCGTCGAGCCTTCGGAACAGGAAGAAACTTTTGCGGGCGGCGCGCTGGTGCTGCCAGAAACCGCCAAGGAGAAACCGCAGCAAGGAAGCGTGCTGGCGGTTGGCGCTGGCCGCTACGATGAGGATGGCGAGCGTATTCCGATGGACGTAAAAGTGGGCGACAAGGTGCTGTTTGCCAAGTACGCTGGCACCGAGATTAAGCTGGACGGCAAGAAACTGCTCATTATGAAGGAATCCGACATCCTGGGTGTGGTCGAGTAAATCGGCGCATACGCAGGTTTTTTCGTTCATAGACCAGCAGGCAGCACAACAACACGACCAATAGAAACCAACGTTTGGAGGTTAACACATGGCAAAGCAAATTGTTTTCCAGGAGCAAGCCCGCGCCAGCCTGAAGCGCGGCGTGGATAAACTGGCCGATTCCGTTAGCACGACACTGGGGCCGAAGGGCCGCAACGTCGCGCTGGACAAGAAATTCGGCGCGCCGACCGTGACGCATGACGGCGTGACTGTGGCGAAGGAAATTGAACTGGAAGACCCCTACGAGAATATGGGCGCGCAGCTTCTGAAGGAAGCCGCCACCAAGACCAATGACATCGCGGGCGACGGCACCACCACCGCAACCGTGCTGGCACAGGCCATCGTCAACGAAGGGCTGAAGAACGTCGCCGCTGGCGCGAACCCCATGCTCATCAAGCGCGGGATCGAGGCCGCGACCGAGGCCATTACCCAGCACATTCTGGAACAGGCCACCCCCATCAGCACCAAAGAGGAAATCGCGCAGGTCGCCAGCGTTTCGGCGCAGGATGCTGAGATCGGCAACCTGATCGCCGAGGTGATGGACAAGGTTGGCAAGGACGGCGTGGTTACGGTTGAGGAAAGCAAGGGTCTGGAATTCGAGACCGAGTACGTCGAGGGGATGCAGTTTGACCGTGGCTACATCAGCCCGTACTTCGTCAACAACCCCGAATCGATGGAAGCCTCGATTGAAGAGCCGTACATCCTGATCTACGACAAGAAGATCAGCGCCGCGCAGGACATCGTCCCGATTCTGGAGAAAATCGTCCAGATTGGCAAGCGCGATCTGGTCATCATCTCCGAAGATGTGGACGGCGAAGCGCTGGCAACACTGGTGTTGAACCGCCTGCGCGGGATGCTGAACGTGCTGGCCGTGAAAGCCCCTGGCTTTGGCGACCGCCGCAAGGCCATGCTGCGCGACATCGCCATCCTGACGGGCGGCACGGTCATCAGCGAAGAGACTGGGCGCAAGCTGGAAACCGTCGCGCTGCAGGACCTGGGCCGCGCGGCGAAGGTCATCAGCACCAAGGAAGACACCGTGATTATTGACGGCGCGGGCGACGAAGAAGCGATCAAGGGGCGCATCAACGAGATTCGCAACGAGATTGATGCCAGCACCAGCGATTACGACCGCGAGAAGCTGCAGGAGCGTCTGGCGAAGCTGGCGGGCGGTGTCGCGGTGATCCGCGTTGGCGCGGCCACCGAGACCGAACTGAAAGAGAAGAAACACCGTGTCGAGGACGCGCTGAGCGCGACCCGTGCTGCGGTTGAAGAAGGCATCGTCCCCGGCGGCGGTGTGGCGCTGGTCAACGCGGTGGCCGCGCTGGACGGCGTGAAGCTGGGCAACGATGATGAGAACACCGGCATCCAGATCATGCGTAAGGCGCTGGAAATGCCCATGCGCAAGATCACCAGCAACGCGGGCATGGATGGCTCGGTCATCATTCAGGAAGTGCGCCGCGCCCAGAAGAGCAAGAAGAACCATCGCATCGGCTACAACGTCATGTCCAACGAGTATGTGGACATGATCGAGGCGGGTATCCCCGATCCGGCGAAGGTGACACGCGGCGCGGTCGAAAATGCCGCCTCCATCGCGGCGATGATCCTGACCACCGAGGCGCTCATCACCGACGTGCCTGAAGACGAGAAGCCAATGCCTGCTGGCCCCGGCGGCGGCATGGGCGATATGTACTAAGCCGAACGGCTGTAGTCCACTCGCATTTTACAGAGGCGACCTGTATGGGTCGCCTTTGTTGTTCTATAACCAAAAGGGGAATATTCCGTGCCGCTGTTTGACCAGCCCGACCGCGATAGGGTAAACTTACGCTGTGCCAAACCGTTTTATCACTTCGGCATCGCAGAACTGCTTCAGGCACAACACACATTATTGATGATGCGCGGCTGCGCCCGCGCTTAAAGGTTACTTCTCATCCTGACTGCCCCGCCCGGCGCGGGCAGTTGCCAGCGGAGGTCTTTTGCATGGCAAAACCGAATAAAGACACGCTGCTCGACTGGTACCGGCAGATGACGTTGATCCGCCAGTTCGAGACGCGCTGTGACGAACTGTATAAAGAAAAGAAGATTACCGGCGTATACCTGCATCTTTACAGCGGCCAGGAGGCGGTAGGTGTGGGGTCTATCGCCACGCTGCGCCCGGATGATAATGTCATCACCGCCTACCGCGATCACGGCATCGCGCTGGCACTGGGGGTAGACCCGAAGCCGGTCATGGCTGAGATGATGGGTAAAAAGACCGGGACAAGCGGCGGCAAGGGCGGCTCGATGCACCTTGCCAGCCGCGAACACAACTTCTGGGGCGGGTATGCCATCGTCGGCGGGCATCTGCCGCTGGCGGCGGGCATCGCGCTGGAATCGCGCTATAACGGCAAGGACGCGGTGACGCTGTGCTATGTGGGCGACGGCGCGACCAACAACGGCTACTTTCACGAGGCGCTGAACATGAGCGCGATCTGGGATTTGCCTGTCGTCTGGCTCATCGAGAGCAACTTTGTCGGCATGGGGACGCGCGTGGAAGAAGCCAGCGGCCAGCCGGAACTGCACAAGCGCGCCATCGCCTATGGCATGAAAGACCTGGGGCGTGTGGACGGGCAGGACGTGCAGGCGGTTTACGAGCGCGTCAGCGAAGGGGTGGCCTATGCGCGCGAAAAAGGCCCGGTGCTGATCGAGGCGATCACGTATCGTTATAAGGGGCATGGCGTTTCTGACCGCAGCTATAACACCCGTTTTCAGGAAGAACTGGAAGAGTGGACCACCAACAAGGACCCGATTGTCCTTTTCCGGCGCGAGCTGACGGCCAGGTACAAAAACATTGAGGCAGAGCTGGACAGGCTGGATCAGGAAGCGGGCGCGGCGGTCGAGGAATCGGTGCAGTTCGCGCTGGAAAGCCCAGACCCCACCTACGAAGACTTGATTAGTAACGTGTACGTCGAGGAATAACAGACGATGGCCGAGAAGAATATCGCAATGCGCGAGGCGCTGCACAGTGCGCTGCTGGAAGAAATGCGCCGCGATGAGCGCGTCTTTGTGATGGGCGAGGAAGTGGGCGCGTGGCAGGGGACGCACCGTGTCACGCGCGGCCTGCTGGAGGAATTTGGCAGCAGGCGGGTGCGCGACACGCCCATCAGCGAGATGGCGATTGCTGGCGTGGCGGTGGGCGCGGCCATGGCTGGCCTGCGGCCAGTGGCAGAGATGATGACGATCAACTTCGCCTTTCTGGCGCTGGATGCCATCGTCAACCACGCCGCCAAGATTCATTATATGTTCGATGGCATGTTCACCGTGCCGCTGGTCATTCGCGCCGCGTCCGGTTGGGGCAACCAGGCGACCGCCACCCACAGCCACACGCCAGAGCCGATCTTCGCCCATTTCCCCGGCCTGTATGTGGCCTGCCCGGCCACGCCTGCCGACGCAAAAGGCATGTTGAAAGCCTCGATCCGCAGCCAGAACCCGGTGCTGTTTACCGAGTCCATCGCGCTCTACCCCAAGCCCGGCCCCGTCCCGGAGGATGAGGATTTCGTGCTGCCCATCGGCAAGAGCGACATCAAGCGCGAAGGCAAGCACGTTACGCTGGTGGCTTACGCGCGCGGCGTGGAATGGTCGCTGCAGGCGGCAGAACAGCTTGCGCGTGATGGCGTGGAGTGCGAGGTGGTTGACCTGCGCTGGCTGCGCCCTCTGGATATGGAGCCGGTGTTCGAGAGCTTTAAGAAAACCAACCGCTGCGTCGTGGTCGAGGAGTCGCTGCCCTTTTACAGCGTTGGCAGCGAGATCGCCGCGCAGATTCAGGAGAAGATGTTCGACTACATGGACGCACCCATCAAGCGCGTGAGCGCGATGGATGTGCCGCTGCCCTATGCGCGCGATATTGAACTGATGGCGTTACCGGATGCGGAAAAGGTCGTCAATGCGGTGAAGGAGATTCTGTAACGATGGCGCAGGAAATAACCCTTACGATGGAAGGAACGCTGCTCAACTGGCTGAAGAACGTCGGCGACAGTGTGAACAGCGGTGAAGTGATTGCAGAAATTGACGCGGACAAGGCCACTGTTGAGGTAGAAGCGCCGGGCAGCGGTGTGCTGCTGGAGCAGCGCGCCAAAACAGGCGATGAGCTAAGCGAGGGCGCAGTGATCGGGGTAATTGGCGAAGCAGGCGAGGGCAGCGCGCCCGAAGCCTCGCAGGCTGCCCCCGGCGCAGAGCCAGAGCGTCAGGCCGAGGTCGCCCAGCAGCAGGGGGCGGAGCCGGCCACCAACGGCAAAACCGAAACCAGAGCCACCAGCAACGGCGCACAGCAGCAGGCCGCCAGCACCACCGAGGACGGGCGCATCAAAGCCTCGCCGCTGGCGCGCAGGATCGCCGAGGAGCGCGGGGTTGACCTCAATCAGGTGACGGGCAGCGGCCCCGGCGGGCGCATCGTCCGCGAAGATGTGGAGAACTTCACCCCCAGCGCAGCCCCGGCCAGACCCACCGAAACGCCCGCCGCCGCGCCCAGCACCGGGCCGATCCTCACCATATCGCCAACGCGCAAAGCCCCGGCGGAAAGCGGCGAACTGGAATACATCGAAGTTTCCACCATGCGTAAGCGCATCGCCGCCGGAACGGTGGAAAGCAAGCAGTTCACCCCGCATTTTTATGTCACGGTGGATATTGATGTCGAGGCGATGCTGGCGCTGCGTAAGCAGTTGAACGACAACCTGCCCGAAGGCGGCGCGAAAATCACGGTGAACGATCTGGTGGTGAAGGCCACCGCGCTCACGCTGCGCGACTTCCCCAACCTGAACTCGCATTATTACGGCGACAAAATCGTCCGCTACAACAACATTAATGTGGCGATGGCGGTGGCTATCCCCGGCGGCGTGATCTACGTGGTGGCACAGAACGCCGATCAGGTCGCTTTAGGGACGCTGGCCGCCAACAACAAGGCGATGTTCGAGCGGGTGCGCGAGGGCAAGATCAAGCCCGCCGATATTCAGGGCGCGACCTTCTCCACCAGCAATCTGGGCAGTTTTGGTGTCGAGAACTTCATCGCCATCATCAACCCGCCGGAGTCTGGCGTACTGGCGATCAGCACCGCCCAGAAGGTGCCGGTGGTTAAGGAAGATGGCACGCTGGGCGTGGGCAGCCGCATGAAAGTGACCATCAGCGCCGACCACCGCGTCAGCGACGGTGCAGAGGCCGCCGAGTTCCTCAAGGTGCTTAAGGAACTGATTGAAAACCCGCTGCGGCTGGTGATGTAAGTACGAGGCTTTGCAGGTGTAGCCTGCTCGATAGCATTCTGCGGACGGGTTTGCAACCCGCCCCTACAAATGACTTTGCACAGAGGCGGCCAGACAGGTCGCCTCTGCTGTTTTGTGGGAACAGCCGCGTTTTATAAAACGTCCTATAATTATTATTGAGAACAAACAGGAAACCCACGATGGAACAGCTCATTGAAACACTGGTTCGTTTGCTCCTCATTCTGTTCTTCAGTTCAGGAGGTGCGGGGATGGACACACCGGTTACGGATAACCTATTAGATGGGCAGGGCGGCGGGGGCGCTGGCGAGACATTCCGCAGTTACACCAATATCCTCGACGTGGAACTGCTGGTGCTGGAGTCGAACCCGCCGCAGGTGCATCTACAGGTGCATGGCGAACAGCCTGACGGCTGCGATTACCCGGTACAGGTGGCGCAGCGGCGCGAGGGCAATACGATTATCGTGGAGGTTTACCGCGAACTGCCTGCGGGCATCATGTGTCCCATGATCCTGCTCACCTACGACGAGACGATTCCGCTGGAAGGCACGTTCCCACCGGGCGAATACACGTTCAAAGTCAACGAGTTTTCGGTCACGCGGGAACTTTAACCGGGCGGAGTACGTCCTTTAGGTACACACCAGCGTAGGGGTGCGCCCCTGCGGCAGACATTAGAAAGGAAATGTTATGCGTAAAATCCTGTTACTGGTATCTGTTTTGCTGCTGCTCATCCCGGCGGCCAGCGCACAGGACGGCAGTGACGATGTGAGCGTCACGATTTACAATCAGGGGACGGCACTGGTGCGCGACCAGCGCACGTTCGACCTCGACAGCGGCACAACCACACTCGACTTCAGCGACATCGCCGCCAGCATAGACCCCACTTCGGTCAGCTTCGTCTCCCTCACCGACCCCGATGGCACTATCGTGCTGGAGCAGAATTACATTTACGATCTGGTCGGCACTGGCGCGCTGCTGGAACGCTATCTCGACGAGACGATCTTCATCTCACTGGAAGATGGCACGACCTACGAAGGCCAGCTTCTGAGCGGGCGCAATAACGAGATCATCCTGCGCGATGAAACCGGCGTGGTCTATGCTGTGAACATGACGAAGATCATCAGCATCGAGTTCCCCGACCTGCCCGAAGGGTTGATTACCCGCCCGACGCTGCGCTGGCTGCTGCAAGTGGCGCAGGCTGGCGAGCAGCAGGTGGAACTGACCTACCTGACAGGCGGCATGAACTGGACGGCGGATTACATCGTGCTGCTCAATACCGACAACAGCGCGCTTGACCTGAACGGCTGGGTGACACTGAACAACACCAGCGGCGCGACCTTCCGCGATGCGCTGGTCAAGCTGGTGGCGGGCGATGTCAACCGCCTGCCGGACGCGAGCGAAATGGTAAGGATGCAAATGGATATGGCTGTCGAGCAGGCCGCCATGCCCACACCGGGCGTTCAACAGCGCGAGTTCTTCGAGTACCAGTTGTACGAGATTCAGCGCCCGGTGACGATTGCCGACAACGAAACCAAGCAGGTCGAGTTTGTCACGGCGATGGATGTCCCGGCGACGACGTACTACGTCTACAACGGCACCCCCGGCTTTTACGGCTATTACAGCCCGATCATGGATCAGGGTTATGGCGTGACCGGCATCACCGATGTGCAGAACTGGCTGGAATTTTCGACCGATGACGAAAGCGGCGTGGGCGCAGACCTGCCCGCCGGGCGCATCCGTGTGTATCAGGAAGACGTGGACGGCGCGGCGCTGCTGATCGGCGAGAACCGCATTAACCACACGCCCCAGGGCGAAACGCTCGACATCTTCCTGGGCAACGCCTTCGATCTGGTGGGCGAGCGCACACAGACCGCGTTCCAGATCATTGGGCGCAACGTGATCGAGGAAAGCTACGAGATCAGGCTGCGTAACCGCAAGGACGACGAAACGGTCGAAATCCGCGTGCCGGAGTCGCTGTTCCGCTGGAGCAACTGGGAAATCCTGAACAACTCTGACGAGTACACGCAGGTGGACTCGTCCACCATCGAGTTCCGGGTGCAGGTTGAGCCGGGGCAGGAAAAGGTCATCACCTACACGGTGCGTTATAGCTGGCCGTAGCAGCTTTTGTTCCTGTTGGCAGGGGCATACCCTCGGCTTGCTGCAAACGAATTTGGCCGTAGGGGCGCAGCGTGCTGCGCCCCTACAAGGTGTATTTGTAGGGACGCGCAGCGGCGCGTCCGTCACCGGAAATGCCCGCCAAACACAAAACGTCAGGTTATATCCA
>CAZJSU010000122.1:0-11855 GCA_964548765.1 uncultured Anaerolineaceae bacterium | reverse complement strand
CAACAAGTGATATATGTAATCTTTTAAATTTTCGAATGGGTCAGAGAGTTCGCATCCGTCTACCATTTGTTTGATCCATTCAATCTACTGTTGAATAATCAAACCATTTAGGACTAGAAGGAACGCAATCAGAAAATTGAGCAAGTTGCTTGGATTGAGTGCCATCAAGCCTTGCCTGGTAAAGCGCTAATTGATTTCCTCCATTGGCAGAATCTAGTCCTATATAAATAAACCATTCACCATCCGGTGACCAACTTGCTCCACTCCAAAAATCCTCGACCCTAATAGGGGCAACCTCACCACTATCAATATGGAGACGATAAAGAAATTTTTCAGTGGTTAAATCTAACATCAGTTCTCTATCAATGGGTGACCAGTCTATTTGTCCAATAATTTGGTTATATGGTAGTATTTCTGTTATTTCCGTAGAGTGAATGTTAATGTAGTAGACACCGCTGAGAGGAGAAGTTGGTAATATGGCAAAACCTAATATGTCTTCATTTACTGACCAACTTAGGCGATCATAAGTATATTGAGTTTGTGCTATCCGACGTTGATCAGTCCCGTCAGGGCGAATGATCCAAATATCGCTCCCCTGAATGTCTTTTGTAGCAAAAGCAATCCAGTCATCTTTGACTGCCCAATCCAAGCTTGTAATCACTTTCAAAGGTGAAATAGTTAAAATTTCTGTTATGTCAGTTCCATCGGGTTTTATTCGATAAACAGTATTACGGTCATAAAAAGCAATCCAATCACCATCCGCTGACCAAGTTGGGGACTGAGCAACAAAGTGATCAGCAGTAATTTGTTGAGGACTACCGCCATCGATTGCCATGATGTACAAATTGCTCTTATTTTTAGTTCTAGTGAACTGAGTGCAAGAAAAAACGACCCAATTACCTTCTGGTGACCATTCAACATGTACTTGACCAAGACCCAAATATGGTACTGTTCCAATCAGTACTATGAGAAAAACTAGTAAAATGATGCTAACATAACGAATTTTATGCAAAGACTTATCCTTCGCTAGTGAGACTGCCACTTCATATTGTATACACTATACATAGATGCATAGCAGTATGAAGTGGCATATAGTAGAAATTTGTTAATTTACAGGACGAGTTCCAGACCAGTTTGACCTAACATGAGCTTCGTCTGTAGAGTTGTAATACAGAAAATCAACCCAAGGTGCAGGACGTATCCCGAGCCCTCGACCCAGCTGTAACCATTGAGACTCATCGGCCTGCCAGGATCGCCCTCAACAGGATCGCCCTCAAACGGGTCGAGCGCGGGGAAGATGCCCAGGCACGGCGCGTAGTGGCGCGCCCGCAGGTAGACCAGCCCGTTGCTGTCGGTCTGTTCGCGAGTGAATCCGAAGGGGGTCCCCAGGCTGCCTTAAGCCGTCATACGAGCGATACATCAGCAACCCCCGCGCCCCTCTTGACGTATAGCATATAATTGGCTTTACCGTAATCACCTAGAGGGACACTGTGAGCAATAACAACATTCTCGATACGATCATCACCGTCATCATTGGCTCCATCACCAATGTGGCGCGCACCGTCTCCGAAGGAGTCAGCGAGATTCAGGATTTCTTCTATGTCAAAGTCTCCGGCGTGTCGTTTATCGTCCTCGGCGCGCGGCAGACAGGCAAGACCACGCTCATTGAGTGGCTGCGTCACAACATGGATCAGCTTGGCGACTTCCAGCCCGACCCCACAGCGGCGGGCGGCGATGTTGTGCCGGACTTCAACGCGCAGGTCGCCGATGGCTACATGAAGCTCAAGCCCAACCGTGACGTGGGCGGCGAATACGCCATGTGGGAAACCGACTGGACAGAACTGTTCCGCACCGCCCAGCCGCGCGGCATCATCTTCATGATGGATCACACCGACGCGCACCTGCAAAAGGACGCGCTCAACTTCGTCATGCAGATGATTGACGACGAACCCGGCGTGGCAAAAGGGCTGAAGGCCTTCTACATCATCGTCAACAAGGCTGACCTGTGGGGTGGTGAGCATACCCTCAGCGAGATCATGGACAACTACCGCAACGAGCAGAAGCGCCTCAAAAATCAGGCCGAGCGTGTCGGCTACAAGTGGGCGATCCACGAGGGCAGCCTCGTCACGGGCAAGGGCGTGCGTTCCGTCATGCGCGAGTTCTTCAACACCGTCCGCCCCAAGCCGCGCGCCAGATAACCCCACCTGCGTTATAATCGTTTCAGGGCGACCTGTCAGGTCGCCCACTCTTTGCTCATGGCTCAGCACCTGTCACGATTTTATGACTCAACTCGTCCTTGAATACCTGCTCGAAGGCCACAAGCGTGGCTACAACTTCACCACACCCACGCATGGCCTCGGCGAGGACACCCTGCGGCACATCTGGCGCAGCGCCATGCCGCGTGGGCAGGGGTGGGGCGCTTACATCGGCGCACACTCGCTCAAGTGCTTCCCGCTGCCCGATGGCCGTTTCGCGCTCTCCGCAGTCACCGTCACCGACCTGCGCGACGAGAGCGGTCGCGCGGGCATCCGCCGCGCGGTGATTGATGTGCTGCACGAGGAGGAGTGTCTGGCGCGGCTTGACCAGCATTTACACAGCTACCCGCCCATCATTCAGGATCGCCTCCAGCACATGCCCACCTTTCTCCACCGCGCGAAAATCACCAATCACGCCCGCTTCAAGGCCGACCCGCAGCTTGTACTGGCCTATCCCTACGACACGCCCTACGCCTGGCAGATGACCGAGGCGCTGGTGCTGAAGCTGGTGCTTGCGCCTTTTGGTCCGCTGCGTAGCTGGCGACAGCCGCTCCCGTTTACCACCCTCGCGCTCGACTACCGCGAAGAATCCGCGCTGGTGGCGCTGCCGCAGGATCGCGCCCGCAAGCTGGCCGCCGAGGACAAAAAGCTGTCAGTCATTGACTTGTAAAGCCGCAGGAGACACATGCATGGAAGGCGAGCGTTACATCGTCAATATCGAAGGCGCGATTGTCCATGAGGGTCGCTATCTGCTGGTTGTGCGCGGCGAAGAAGAAGACCACGCCGCCGGGCTGCTGGCGCTGGTAGGCGGCAAGCTCGAAGGCACAGACGAACAGTTACACGCCTGTGAGGACAGCCTGCGCCGCGAAATCCGCGAGGAAGTCGGCGTGGAAGTGGGCGAGATGGCCTACCTCTACAACAACCTCTTCGGCACACCGCCAGTGCTGGACATCATCTACCTGTGCCGCTACGCTTCTGGCGAACCCACCATCGCCGACCCCGGCGAGGTGGCCGAAATCCTGTGGCTGACCGCCGCCGAAGCCCGCGCCCATCCAGCCGCGCCGCCCTGGCTCCACACGCAGCTTGAACACGCCGAAAAGATGCGCCAGCGTTTGGGCTGGTAGCACTGGCTAAAATCACTGCCACACCTTGCCAGATTTGATTATTTGGCTATAATAAACCGTAGTGACCCGCTGTGACCCTGTTATTGCCCGAAAACTCTTACCCTTTTCTGATGATTTGCTATAGCGCTGTTGACTGACAGGAATGCAGGAATATGCTACAATCAGGATTACTTACCGAAACCATCAGGAGGCCATCTCTGGACTCATTAGAATTTGCCCGCCACATCGTTAGTGTGGTCGAGGATAGAAAAGCGGAAAATATCGTCCTGCTAGACCTGCGCCCCGATACGGTCATCGCCGATTTTTTCATCATCTGCAATGGCACCAGCGACCGCCAGCTCCGCGCGCTCTCGGAATACGTCCGCGAGTCCGTGAAGGAAAATTATGGCAAGCTGCCGTTCTCGGTCGAGGGCGCGGCAGAAAGCGGCTGGGTGCTGATGGACTATGGCTTTGTCGTGGTGCATCTGTTCCTTGAGGAAAAGCGGCGCTATTACGACCTCGAAGGTCTGTGGCGCACCGCCAACGTGCTGGTCAGCATACAATAACAAGGCGCTCAGTCTTGAGCGCCTCGACAATCTTTTACTGTAAGCTGATTTTTAGAGGCTTTCGCTTTCCCGCGTCTGCTATCTGTCCAGTTCAGCGTTCAGCCCGGCGCTTACTCGAATATCCAGCGGTCAGTATCACGCGACCATCCGCTGATTAACTCGCCCTCGCTGAACCACAGCGCTACCTCGCGCTCTCCGGTTTCCGGCTTGTCAGAGCCGTGTACCAGGTTACGCCCCACTTCCAGTGCCAGATCACCGCGAATCGTGCCGGCTTCAGCCTCAAAGGCTTTCGTCGCGCCGATCGTCTTGCGTGTCGCCGCTACCGCGTTCGTGCCTTCCAGCGCCATCGCAATCACCGGCCCGGAGGTGATGTAGCTCACCAGCCCCTCGTAAAATCCCTTGCCTTCATGCTCGGCGTAGTGCTGCTGTGCCAGCTCACGCGGCACCTGCATCAACTTCATGCCGATAATCCGCAGCCCGCGCGCTTCGAAGCGCTTTAAAATTTCACCGCTCAGCCCGCGCTGCACCGCGTCCGGCTTAATGATAATCAGTGTACGTTCCAATGCTGCTTTCCTTTTGTGTATCATCCAGACATGATAGACGGGTCGTTGGCGACCCGTCTTTTTGATTTTCGCGGTTGGATTATAGCTGGTTCAGCGCTTTTCGGTAAGTGTCCAGCGCGCTTTGTAACTTCCCCTGTCGCATCAGGCCGTCGCCCAGCACACGGTACACCGCCGGGTTATCCTTCTGCTGCTCGACAAGCTGCGTCAGGTCGCTCACCACCAGATCAAGCGCTTTGTTGGCCCGGATAATGCTCTCGTACTCGATCAACCCCCCGGCCACATTCCCGGTGCTGACATGCCGCCGCGCCTGGGCCAGCGTCGCCTCTATATCCACGCTCACGGCCACGGGCGCAGGCACTGGTGAAACGGACGCGGCAGGCTGCTGTACAGGCGGCGCAGCCGGGGCAGGGGGGGCTGCTTCCACCGGGGCGGCGGGGGCGCTTTCTGCCGCTTCTGCCTCTTCTTCCATCGTCTCACGCAGCCAGTCCGGGATGTCGCTGCTGTCAATCTCGGTATCGGCGGCGCTTAACCAGTCTGGCAGTTCAAGCGCCTCGGCAGCCTCAGCCGCCGCGACGGCGGGCATCTCCGTACTCAACCAGTCCGGCACATCCCCCGCTTCCACTTCCTGCGCTGTCGAAAGCGTGTCGCTCAACCAGTCCGGCACGCCCGGTTCCAGTTCGCCCACAGGCAGCGACGTTTCCGGTTCCAGATCGGCGGCTTCAAGCCCGCTGCTGACCCCCGCCTGCCGCTCAACAGCGGCGATGCGCTGCGGATCGCGCAGGTTGCGCTCATACCAGTCCGGGATGATGTTCGGGTCTGCCTGGCTCTCCTCGTCAAAGGCCACCACCCAGGGATCGTCCGTATCAATATCGGCAGCCGAAAACGTGCTTGCGGTGGCTGCCGGGCTTTCTTCTTCCGGCTCTGTGGCGAAAATGTCGTCCAGTTCGCCGCTTTCCTCAACCACATCCTCGCGCAGCCAGTCCGGTAAGTCCTCGACGCTAGGCGGTTCGATGATTTCGTCCAGCAGGGCAGGCGGCAGGCTGGGCGCTGGCTCCGCCTCAACATCTGACGGTGGCTGCACCTGTTCCAGCAGCCAATCGGGAAGCTCGGCCTTTTCAGCGGGCGCGTCCGGGTCGTACAGCGTCTCTGGTGGCATGAACTCGCCGCCCTCCAACTGCCGCTGAAGCTGGCGATCAAGGAACGCGGCCATCTCGTCGCGTGGGATTTCTACGCCGCGCGCCAGCGCCTGCTGAATATCCTCGTCACTCATGCCGCCCGCCTCTGGTGTTTCGGCGCTGGCGGGTACGCCCTCGGCAGCCAGTGATTCCAGCCATGCTGCCGGGTCGCTCGTCTCTTCACGCGGCACCTGCGCGGGCGGCGGGCTGTCGAAGCTGGCAGGCTGCGGCTCTTCCTCCGCCTGTGGCGAGGGTATACGCAGATTGGCCGCAGTCGTGAGTTCCTCGTCTTTCACGCCCTGCCGTTTCGCCAGCGACTCCAGCCACGCCATCGGGTCTACCCCGGCGGCCAGCGGGTCGTCAATGTCGGTCATATCACCCAGATCAAGCTCAAGCTGCGGTGCTTCTGCTTCGGCGGCTTCCGGCGCATCGTCAGCCACCGCTTCAGCGTCTTCACTCGTCATGCTCTCCAGCCAGTCGAGCGGGTTGGTTGGCTCTGGCTCGGCGGCTGTCCCCAGCGCTTCAGACAGCGCCGACAGGTCAATCTGCGGGAAGTCGCTGCTCTGGTCAGCCGCGAGGCTTTCCAGCCACGCCATGCCGCCCATCTCAAACGTCGGGGCGGGCTGTGTTTCCTCGTCATCAAAGGCCGCCTCTGGCACCGCCGCTGGCGTTTCCGGCGCAGGCGGCGTGGGTGGGGCAGCCGGAACCTCCTCTGGCGGGGCGCTGGCAGCGGCGGGTTCGCTGGCGGGCTTTTTCGTGCTGCCTTCCTCGCCGAAGGGGACATACCCCGGCTCATTAATCTGGACGCTGGAAGGGTCAACCTCCCCGATTTCCACATCGGCGGCAGTTGTAAAGCCCTCGCTCGCCCCCTGACGTTTAGCCAGGCTTTCCATCCAGGCCATGACCTCTTCGGGCGACATTGAATCGAAATCAGGGATGTCGGCAGGTGGCATCGTCTCTACCTCTTACGCAAATAAGTCCAGTCACTTTAACCAATCCGGCAGGCTGAAATCGTCCTCATCATCGTCGGGCTGATCTTTGCTTTCGGTCTTTCCCCGCATCCATGCCGGACGGCGCGAAAAGACAAAGCGCCGCTGGCGATCAGCCTGCCTGCCAGATTCTTCAGCAGTTTCTCGCACAGTTTCAACCTGCGCGGTTTCTTCGTCCACAATCTCCGTGAGCCAGTTGAAATCCCTTGCCGCCGCCTGTGGGCTTTCCACAACGTCCTGCTCTGCGATTTCTTCCGCTTCTGCTTCTGGCTCGTATTTCAGGTCCAGCCCCGGCACCATCGCGTTTAACCAGTCTGGCGCGTTCTCTGCGGGGGGTGGGGCGGCGGCGGCGGCCAGCGCCTGCTCGGTCTCGTCGCTGTAGTCTGCGTCGCCATCCTCTGGCAGCGCGTCAGCGCCCGGTACGAACGCCGCCTGCTGTTCGCTCATTTCCTGGTCATCCAGCGGTGCAAATTCCTCTGCCGCTGTGACCTCATATTCTTCGTCCAGCACAGGATAATCGTCCGCCCATTCGGTCACGGCAGGCTCAGCGCCCGCTGCGATCTCGGCCTCGTCATCCGCGCCCTGCTCCCCCAGCCAGCCAAACTCACTCTGCGCGGCATCGGTTGAAAACGCGATTTCCTGTGCTTCATCATCCTCTGCCCACGCCAGCGCTTCGTCAGCGCTGGGCGCGGCCTCGGCCAGCCATGCCGGGACATCATCGTCCGCTGAGGTTTCGGCTACTTCGTCGGCATCATCATCTTCTTCTTCATGTGCGGCAAGGTCGGCCAGCCAGTCCGGCTCACTTTCGGCGCTCCATGCAAAGCTGTCCGCTGCTTCATCTTCAGCCTCGGCCATCTCGTCGCTGTCGGCCTCGCCCACAGGCGCGATCTCTGACAGCCAGTCCGGTGTCTCGCTGCCGATGCCGGCCTGCTCCAGCGCTTCATCTTCGTCTTCGTCGGTTTCCCATGTGAAGCTGGTTTCTGCGGCAGGCTCGTCGTCTTCGCCTTCCGCCGCCAGCCACTCGAACTGTTCGCCCTCAGGGCTTTCGGGTTCGTCTTCGCCCATAAACTCAGCCGAGGGTGCCGCCTGACGCAGCCAGTCCGGGGTGTCACTCGCTGGCGCGGCGGTTTCTTCGTCGGTCGCTTCGGTGGTGTCTGTGGTTAACCACTCCAGTTCATCACTCGCGCTTTCCGTCTCGTACAGCGAGTCCGCTTCGGTGTCCGCCGCTTCGGTCATCCACGCAGGTGTTTCATCGTCTTCCTGCGTGCCTACCGCCTGCCAGTCTATCTCGCTCTCGCCCATGTCCACCGTTTCGGGTTCATTGGTGGCTGCTTCCGCAGCGGGGGCAATATCAGCCAGCCAGTCCGGCGCGGATTCCATCGGCTGCGCTTCTTCGTCTGTGGCTTCCCACGAGAACTGTTCCGCGTCTTGCGGTTCGTCCGGCTCGCCCGCTTCCGACTGCGCCAATGGCGCGGCCTCGGCCAGCCAGTCCGGCGCGGATTCCATCGGCTGCGCCTCTTCGTCCGCGTTGTCGCCTTCCATCGCCAGCCACTCGAAGTCGCTCTCGCCGCTGGTCTCGGCGGGCGCTGCGCCTGCCAACCAGTCCGGCACGTTATTGACAGGTTCGGCTTCCGGTTCGTCCGGCTCGGTATTCAGCCAGTCGAACCCGCTGTCCTCGCCCGGCTGTTCCTCAAACGACACATCCATCGTGGAAGGGGACTCTGCCGCTTCATCCGGGATTTCTGCCATCCAGTCCAGCGCGTTTTCGTCGTCCGGTTCGCCTGTGTCGTCGCCTTCGGCATCGTTCAACCACGAGAAGGCATCATCCTCTGACGACGACGAACTCAGCCAGTCCGGTAATTCCTGATCGTTGGGGTCAGACATAGTAGTTTGCCCATCTGTTTCATCGTAAATATCGGCTAAAGAGGGCTGTGCCTCGTCCGGGATTTCCTGTGGTTCATCGGTCGCCAGCATCGTCACCGCGTCCAGCGCGCCCGCGCCCAGCGGCAGGTGGTCTTCCAGATGCGGCGCGGGCAGTTCCTCGGCCTCTTCGATATCTTCTGCGCTCAGGCTGCCCGTTTCCTGCAGGGCTTCAATATCCAACGCTTCGTCCAGCAGCGACTCGTCCTGCAACCACGCCATGTCGTCCGCCGGGCTGCTGGCGGTGGCGGGCGCTTCTGGCGGCGTGTCCACCGGCGCGGCTTCGTCATCGGCCATCTCTACGCCGCTTTCATGCAGCCATGCCAGCGGGTCGGCGCTGTCTTCCGCCGCGTAAAACTCGCCTGTCGCCAGTTCGCCAGAGTCCATCCCCGCGAACAGGTCTGGCGTGTTTTCAGCCTCGTGCATTTCCACGCCGCTGTCACGCATCCATGCGAAGGGGTCTTCTGCCTCCAGCGCCTCGAAGTTCATATCCCCTTCCTCGTCTAACGTCGGGAAGGTTCTGCCGCCTTCGGTCTCGCTCAGTTCCACGCCGCTTTCATGCAGCCACGCTAACGGGTCTTCGTCATCCGTACCGGGCAGCGTATCGGTGCCGCCCTGCGTCAGCGCCTCCGCCTGTTGCAGCCACTCCGTGTCATCCTGCTCAGGTTCCCACCCGTGAACACCGGTTTCGGCCTCGGCGCTTTCCAGCCAGGCCATGTCATCGTCCACGTCCGAGGCCGCCTGAAAAGCGCCCGCCTCGCCCAGCCAGCCGGAAGCGGGCAGCTCTTCCTCTATGTCGCCTGTCGGATCGTTTGGCACTGCCAGCCAGTCAGCATCGGGCAGGTCTTCTTCGTCGAGGAAACTGAGGTCGGCCATCTCGATGCCGTCCCCCGCCTCGCCCGCCTGCGCCTCTGGCTCATCCAGCCGGGACAGTAAATCGGTCATGCCCGTTCTTGCGGGCGCGGCCTCTGTTTCTGCCACCGGGCTTTCGTCTGGCGTATCTTCAGCCGTGCCGAACTCCGCAAACAGGTCATCAGCCTCTACCGCTTCACTCGCCTCTGCCTCGTCCAGCATCCAGTCGGCTGGCATCGGCGTTTCCAGCGCCTCGTCAGCAGGGGAGGGCGCGTCTGTGGCGACATCGCCCGCCGCCATCGCCATCCAGTCATCGTCCACTGGCGCGGCTTCCTGTTCGCGCTGGTCAATCTCTTGCAGCCAGTCCGGCTGGCTCGTCGCCAGCCGCCGCCGCGCGATGCTCGTGTAATCCAGTTCCGGCAGGGTAAAGGCATCGTCCGGCGGTGGCGCGCTCTGCACCATCTGGAAGGCCAGATAGGGGTCTACCGCCTCGATGCGGCTTACATAGCGCTGCGCGTCGGATGGGCGGCCTTCCGCCAGCCACAGCCACGCCAGAATCTGGTTGGCCTGCACACAATCCGGCAGTATTTTCAGCACGTCCAGCGCCGCCTCTGCGCCTTCCACCTCATGCCCGCTGTCCCAAAAAGTGCTTGCCAGCAGCAGGCGCAGATCAGCCCGTTTAGGGGCCTCGTCCAGCGCGCTTTGCAGCGTGCCGATCGCCTGCGTGTGCAGGCCGCTGCGGATGTACTGCCGCGCCAGCGCGCCGCTGGTCAACTGGATGCGATCCTGATTGGTCTGGCGATACCTGCGGTACAGCTCTCGCAGCTTTTCGGTGATTTGCGCGTCGTTGGGGGTTTGCTCAAACGCGCGTTCCAGATGCCAGATCGCCTCGTTGCCATTGCCGCGCCGTTCCTGAATCTCGCTCAGTCCCAGATGCGCGACATAATCATCGGGATAAACACTCAGCACTCGCCGCAGAATCGCTTCGGCCTCGTCCAGACTGTTCCCGTGCAGCAGTGCCTGCCCCAGAAGGCGATAAGCCGCCGCATTTTTAGGGTAGTAACGCAGAATGTGACGACAATGCTGAACCACCTCGTCATTGTTATCGCCCTGAAGCAGCGTCTCTACGTTTTCCAGGTACTCTTGCAGGCTAATATCAGCCATAGCGCCCCTTTTTTGTGCTGGCTGTTACACGGTCGGTTAACGCGGGCGTTTGCCGGGTGGCATTGTCTGTAAGTATAACATAATGGGCTAAAACCCGCTTGCCACCCGCCGTTTACACCGTTAACATCGCTCACCTTACTATAAACCATGTTGAAAATATGCTCAAGTTGACGGAACATCAATTGTATGCGATTTCAAACGGCTCTTTTATTCCTGCTTTTGCCCCTGTTTATCAGCCCGGTTCGGGCGCAGACCCCGCCCACGCTGGAGGATTTCTGGGAAGGCCGCGCCGAGTGGGTGATTGAGGTTGAAGATGTCGGCCTGCCCATGAGCGAAAGTGATACGGTCTATCGCGGCAGCGGCGAATACTGGTCATATCTCCACGCCAGCCAGCGCAACGGCGGCGTGATTGACCAGTGCGGCGAGCCGGTCGAGTTTCCCGGCTGCATGACGCTCTGGCGCAGCACGGACGGCGGCCAGTCCTTCGCGCTTAACCCGCCCGTCTGCCTGATGACCTGTAGCGCCTGCCCGTGCGATGACGCGCGTGACCACATCACCGCCCAGCAGTACCCGCGCGTCGCCTTTGCCGACGACATGGCCTATCTGGCTTACGAATGGCACGCGCAGACCATCCTGCGTACCTCGCCCGATGGCATCAACTGGTCAGACTGGCGCTTCCTGCGCACACCCGGCGGCACATGGCCGAGTTCATACGCGCCGTGCAGCGATGTCGAGCGTATCGGCTCACATCCCAACATTCGCGGCGAAGTCCATGATTGTCTGGTCGGCGCGCCGCCGGGTATTTACGTCGAGGATGACATGCTCTATGTCTTCGTCGCGGCGGGCAGCGCGCCGGGACACATGCGCTGCTACAAAGGCAGCCGCCACACGCTCGACCTGCACCAGTGTGACCACGATCCGCTGTTCAGCGGCGCGCCGGAATACGGCCCTGCCGACATCACCGAGGGCGCGGCCATTAACCCCTATTTCGACTTCCGTTATGTCAGTTCAGCCGATGTGCTGAAGGCGGGCGATCACTATTACATGGCCTACGAGGGCGTGCGCGGGCCGGACGTGCTGGAACGCGGGATGGACACGCAGTTCGGCCTCGGTTTCGCCCGTTCCACCGAGCCGCGCATTGACAGCGCGTGGGAGAAATACCCCGGCAATCCGGTGCTGATGGACGTGAGCTTTAACTTTGGTGTCGGCCATGCCGACCTGCTGCTGGTGGACGGCGTGACCTATATGTACACCGCCACCTCCGCCAC
>CAZJSU010000121.1:0-11924 GCA_964548765.1 uncultured Anaerolineaceae bacterium | reverse complement strand
ATCGCTGCTCTGCTAACGACGGACAAATCTTATATGCCGTCCCTACGAGGTTTCAACCTCCGCCTCTGATGCGCCAGCGGCGGCCAGTTCTTCCTCGATCATATTGGCGAAGACCTGATAGGGCTGCGCCCCGCTGATCGGGCGGCCATTAATGAAGAAGGCGGGCGTTCCGCGAATGCCGAGGCTTTGCGCCTCGCGGTAGTCGGTGATGACCGTATCCAGATAGCGCTCCTCATCCAGACAGGCCGAGAAGGCCGCGCTGTCCAGTTCAAGCTGCGCGGCGTAGGTCATAAGCTGATCGCGCTCGAAGCTGCCGGGGTTGGCGTACAGGATGTTATGGTATTCCCAGAATTCGCCCTGCTCCGCTGCACAGTGTGCGGCCAGCGCGGCGGTCAGTGACGAGTCGGCCAGAATGGGATAGTCGCGGTAGGTGAAGCGCACCCGGTCGCCGTAAGTTTCCAGAAGCTGCGGCAGTGTCTCGTCCACAAAGCGCTTGCAGAAGCCGCAGTTAAAGTCGCCAAACTCGATCAGCGTCACCGCCGCGCCCTCATCAGCGCCGGTGAAGCGGTTTTCGCTGGCCGCCACGCTAAAGCGGCTGTTCGGGTCGTCGAGGCTGGGCGGCTGGGCGGCGACCACGGCTTCCTGAATACGCGGCGCGATAGCGTCGGCCACTTCCTGCGCGAGCTGCTGGCTGTTGATCTCGCGGCTGCTCGCCAGCATGTAGCCCACCACGCCGCCCACCAGCGCGAACACGACGGCGATAATCATGTAATTGAAGATTTCGCGCGGGATGGTGGCTATTGGCTCGGCAGGTGGGGGCGCGGGCGGCGGCTCGCGCTCGATATACACGGCGGAGGCCGACGGTTTTTCGTCCTCGTCGGGCGTGTTTATGTTTTCCTGCTGTTCGGCTTCCTCGGCGGCTTCGGCCTGCTCGAAGGCTTCCGGGGTGATCGGCTCTGGCGCTGGCTCTGGCGTATTGTCTTCCGCCTGTTCGACAGCTTCCGGCGTGATCGGCTCGGGATGCTCCGGCGGGTCTGCCGGGGGTTGGTCTTGGTGGCTCACAGTAAACCTCGTTTTGTTACGGTATGTCCGAATATAGGCCACTAGGATAGCACATATCCTGCCCAGTTGAGGGATAAATTTGCCAAATACTCGTTTCCTATTCCCGTTTTGTTAATAATTGCGTTATGATAAGGGTGCCGTTAGCTTATTAAAATTGCGATATGTTGGGCATGTAGAGTGTGGGGTTTTCGCCCCCACCTGCGTCATGCCGCTGCCTGTTTTAAAAGCTCACGGCGGATCGTTAACGACTGGTAAGGAGGGCTGTGTTTGAGTGAACTATTAGAGGGACTGGTTGTGAAAAACCAGAGCGGTTTTTACTGGGTGGAGGTGGAAGATCAAAAAATCTACATCTGTCGCTTGAGAGGTCGGTTAACCGAGGAAGCGCAGTCGTCGGATATTGTGGCGATTGGCGACCATGTGCAGATTTCGGTGCTGGAGGACGGCACCGGAATGATCGAAAGTGTCGCGGAGCGCAGCAGCGCGCTGTCGCGGGCGGTGCGTACCGAGGGCAATCGCGGCGCGGGACAGTCGGAAAGGGAGCAGGTGATTATTGCGAACGCTGATCAGGCGTTTTTTGTTTTCGCCGCCGCCCAGCCGAACCCCAACTTCAAGATGCTCGACCGCTTTCTGGCCGCTGGCGAGAAGTCCGAGATCGAGTCCCTGCTGATCGTCATCAACAAGATTGATCTGGAGGACCCGTCACAGATCGAAGCGCAGTTCGCGCCTTACGAGAAGATGGGCTACCAGACGCTTTACACCTGCGCGCTGCGTGGCGAAGGCGTGGACACGCTGCGCGACCTGCTTAAGGATCGTATTTCCGTGTTTACCGGGCCGTCCGGTGTTGGCAAGACCAGCCTGCTCAACGCCATCCAGCCGGGGCTTGGCCGGGTTGTCAAAGCGGTTGGCTCGCGCGATGAGGGGATACACACCACCCGCGACAGCGCGCTGATTAAGCTGGACAGCGGCGGCTATCTGGCCGATACGCCGGGCGTACGCACGCTGACGCTGTGGGATGTGGAGCCGGAAGAACTGGACGCTTATTTTATAGACATCGCCCCGTATGTGGAGCAGTGCCGCTTTAACGACTGCGCCCACCTGGACGAGCCGGGCTGCGCCGTGCGCGCAGCAGTGGAAAGCGGCAGCATCAGCCAAAGCCGCTACAAAAGTTACCTCAGCCTGCGGGAAGAACTTGAAGAGGCCTATGCCGTGTATTAAGCTGTTAGGGCTTAGCGATGCGCTGTTGGCTAGAAAACCTACGCCCAACGGCCAGGCGCTAAAAGCTAATTGCTAAAACGGGTGTCCCGCCGCCACTTGCGAGGCACACATGACAGAAACGTGTACCAGACCCGGCTGCCCTGCGCCGTACCGCGCACGAGGCAGCCATTTTTTATGCGCCTTTGTTAAGAAGTTGGCAAAAGGCTGAATTTGTGTAAACTCTAGCCGTAGGTGGGTTTTGTTAACTTTACAGATACAAACCCGTGCTAAAATTAAAATAGAATTGTTTGATAATTGTTTGCTTGGAGTAAGTTATGGCAGTTGGGGTTTCCTGGTACATCGGCAAGCGCGTGCTGTACGTGCGCTTTGCTGGCAATATCGTCCACACGGATATCGTAGAGTTGGAGGGGATGCTCGAAATCTGGTACACCAAGGGCATCCGCCCGGTGCATGTGATCGTTGACCAGCGGGACGCTTGTATCTCCACCGAGTATCTGGAGCAGGCGTGCAGGCTGCTGCGCGGCTTCGCGCTGGCAGAAAGCGACGGCGTACCCGGCTGGCTGCTGGTGATTGGCCGTGTCGAGCCGTTGGGCGCGCTGTTTAATACCCTGCTGATGCAGGTCAAAGGGGTACGCCAGCGCCAGTTTGACCGTATCGGCGCAGCGCTGGCGTTTTTGCAGGAGCATGATCCTTCGCTCCCCAGCCTGCTGATTACGCAGGAAATCGCCTGAGTTTTAGCGGTAGCGGAAGACCTTCTCGGCCTTAATGCCGACTGCCATCCCGTCGCCAATGGAGAGGATTGTGCTTTCCAGTTGGGGGTGCGCGGCGATGGTGCGGTTAAAATCGTCCATCGCGCGGTCGTCCTCGCTGTCGGGGGAGAGGACGCGCCCGCCGCGAAAGGCGTTATGCGCTGCCACCATCCCGCCCACGCGCAGATTCTCGACTGCCCAGTCGAGATATTTGGGATAACCGCCCTTATCGGCATCAATAAACACGAAGTCAAACGGCGCTTTGTCGCTCAGCTTTCGCAGCGATTGCTGCGCGTCCCCTTCGATCAGCTCAACCCTGTCGCTTAGGCCGGCCTTCTCGAAACTGGCGCGGGCGACCTGCGCGTGTTTGCTGCTCACTTCCAGCGTGTAGAGCTTGCCGTCGGCGGGCAGCGCCCGCCCGATCCACGTGCCGCTGTACCCGGCCAGCGCGCCGATCTCCACCACCTTCTTCGCGCCTACGGCCATCACCAGCATTTGCAGCAGGCGGCCTTCCTCCGGGCTGAGGCTGATCTGCGGCATGTCGTTGCGCCTGGTCTCGGCCTGTATCCATTGCAGGGTGTCGTCCTCGGTCACGAACAAGTCGGTGACATACTGGCTTAAAGCCGCCTGGTTTTGCTCGTCCATCGGTCTTCTCTCCTTGAAAGAGGGCGATTATAGCACAAGGCTGTACTACAGATGGTCGTAGATGTAGAAAACCAAATCCTGCGGCCCGGTCTTAACGCCCAGGTCATGCAGCAGGCGCAGCACCTGTGCGCGGTGGTCGGTGCCATGATTAGCGACATGCAGCAGCACCTGCCACAGAAGCAGGTCTTTGTCCTCGCCTTCGGGGATCGGGTTCTCGAATAACATCTCGTCACGCAGGGTCGCCAGATAACCGCGCACGTCTTGCTCCACCGCGTCCCAGCGGGCGCGCAGCACGCTGCGGTCGTTAAAGTCGTCCGGGTTCAGCGGGGCTTCCACCTCGACACCGCGCAGGTCGCTAAACCACGCCTTATCAACGCTCATGAGGTGGACAAGCTGGTTTCGTACACTCCCCATCGAGTAATCCGACGGCTGCGTGAACTGCTCCTGAGACAGCGGCATCACATAATGATCCCAGATTTTGCGGTTTTCAGCGAAGTGATAATCGTAGAGATAGCGAAAGGCATCAGCATTCATAATAGCGGCGACTCCTGTATACGCGAACGGAGATATTGTAGCACAAATATTCTGTCTGCGTAACAGGCAGCCGCTCAGCCCGACGTGCCAGAGGTGGCGTAACTGGCCTGTGTCTTTTGCACGGGCTGGCCGCGATGCAGGATAAAGTGATCCATATCGCGCGCGACGTAGGCATCCGGGAAGACCTGCCGCGCCTCGTCGAGGATGTCGCGCTCCCGGTAGCGGCGCGAAACATGATTTAAGACCAGTGTCTTCACGCCGTTATCCCGCGCCAGCGTGGCCGCCTGCCGCGCGGTCAGGTGGCCGAAAGCGCGGGCAGCGGCGGCATCTTCTTCCAGAAACGTCGCCTCGATCACCAGCATGTCCGCCCCGGCGACGTGCTGGCGCAGGTTATCGGTGCGCCCCGCATCGCCGATGCACACCAGCTTTGTGCCGGGGATTTCCTCGCCAAGCACCATGTCGGGCGTAATCACCCGGCCATCCTTCAGCGTGATGGCCTCGCCCTCGACCAGTTGGCGGCGTTCTGGCCCGGCAGGCACGCCCAGCGCCTCCGCCTTTTCCACCAGAAAAGGACGGTGCGTGTTCTCCTGAAAGCTGAAGCCGAAGCAGCCCGGTCCACGATGCGTGACCGGGAAGGCCGAGATGCTGAAGCTCTTCCCGGTGAAGAACACCCCCGGCGAAAGTTCGCGCAGGTGGATGGTGATGGGCAGGCGCTCGTAATCCAGCACCACGCCGAACAGCAGCGCCGAAACCCGGTTAAGCGTCGCCTTGCCACCCCAGATTTCCATCTCCTCGATGTTTTCCCAGTGGGCAAAGGTCGAGACCAGCCCGCCCAGCCCCAGAATGTGATCGAGATGCGGGTGGGTCAGCAAAATGCGGTTGAGGCGCTTAAAGCCGATGCCGCTGCGTAAAATCTGGCGCTGCGTACCTTCGCCACAGTCCACCAGAAAACGGTATTCGCCCGCCAGCACCGCCAGCGACGACAGCCCGCGATGTACCGACGGCGCAGAGGCGGATGTCCCCAGAAAGACTACTTCAAACATCGCTCAGGCCTCCGGTCGTTGAACAGTTATGCGATTATTGCTGAGAAACAGGCGTGTGCCGCGTGGGGTGCTGTCCTCCAGCACCGCCATTCGCATCCGGTCGCTGTCCTGATACACGCCTACCGACATGACGTACTCGCCCGCCGGCGTGGAATTCGGCAGCGTGACAAACATGATCTGGATGAAGATGTCGCGGTTACGGAGCAGGTTGGGCAGCACGCTGCGCGTGTCCGTCTGCGCGATGATGTTGGCCGGGTCGCTGAGGATATGCGTAAACAGGCGCATATCCGGCGGCGGCGGGCCATCCACACGCCAGTAATTAATAGACGTGACGATGCTGCCGGGGTGATAGGCCGCCTCTGCCAGCGGCTCATAACCCAGAAACGACAGATTGCCGCCAAAGCGCACAGGCGGGTTAACCGTCCCCGGCGGGGCGAAGCTCTCCGGCGCGTATTCTACAGGGGCGGTCGTGGTAAACAGGCCGATCTTGTCGGCCAGCGCCTGCGACACGTCCAGCACGATCACCGCGTCGGGCGGCAGGTCTGCGCCCTGCTGCATCTCCCCCTGCTCCAGCCAGTCGCGCAGATAGGGATGCATGTTTTGCAGCGTGGTCGGCGCTTCCAGAATCACCTGCTGAAGTTCGCCGCCGTTGGTGAAGATCATCCCGGTGCCACAGTCCACAAAGCGCGCCGGGGTGTTCTTCCGGTGCATCATCAACAGCAGCAACTGCGTGGTGGTCAGCTCACGACGCGGCGGCGTGGGAAAAACGCTGCGCGTGCAGATGACCGTCGGCAGTTCGGCGGCGGTGAGGTCAATATGCCGCGCCAACTGTGCCTGCCGTGTGCTGTAAGCCTGCTGCACTTCTGGCAGGCGCGGCCACAGCGTAAACAGGTCGCGCGTTGTCCACACGATGTTAAACACCAGCAGCCCGGCCAGCCCCAGCAGCAGCAGAGGCCGTGTGCGCGGCGCAAAGCTGCGATAGAGCGCCGAAACGCCCAGCCCGAAAAGCAGCGCCAGCACGGGCAGCAGCACTGCGTAGCGCTGGAACTCCGGGCTGTCCAGATTAAGAAACGCGACGGGCGACAGGATGAACAGCGCCAGCAGCACCAGCATATAGCGCGGTGTGCGCCAGTAGCGCAGCGCCGTCAGAAAGCCGATCAGCATCAGTACGCCGCTCATCAGGTCGAACATCGGGCGACCGGGCAGGTTATAGACCGGGTTCTGGTCGCCGACAAAGAACAACCCGGCCACGCTGTCCCAGATGGCTTGCAGCGGGGAAAGCTGGTCCATGCTGTAGCCCTCGAAGATGCGCGCTGTCCCGGCCAGGCGCGGCAGGCGAATGCTGGACAGCGCGTAAGGCACGATCAGAATGACCATCAGCAGGATGGCGAAGCTCAGGAAGCTAACGGTGCGGCGTGAGAGAGGCCGCCGCGCTACCAGCACCATATAGGCGATAAACAACATGCTGAACAGGGTAATGAGAAAGACCGCCGGGTGGATGTAAAAGCCCAGCCCCAGCACCAGCCCCAACCCGGTGTAGGTGAGTGTTGAGGGCGCGCGCGGCGCGTTGTAAACCGGCAGCGCCTTCACCAGCCCCAGCAAGGCCGCCGCCGCCAGCATCGGCAGCAGCACCTCGCGCCCGACCTCGCGCGAGAGCAGCACCGGGAACAGCGTCACCGCCAGCAGCCCCATCGCGGCGACCCCGGCCAGCGGGTCGTACAGGCGCAGCCCCACCGCGTACACCAGCGCCAGCGTCAGCAGCCCGACCAGCACCGACGGAAAGCGATAGCCGATCAGCCCGCCGCCGCTGAATGTTGAACTGGCCGCCAGCAGTGTGTGATACAGCCCTTCGCGCCCGCCCTCTGCCCCCAGCGATGCCAGGTTATAGAAGGCTTCGATGTGGCCTGCGCGCACCGTTTCGACGATGCGAATATCAATAATCTCCTCATGATTGAGGCCGGGCGGCAGCATCCCCAAATTCCAGAGGCGCAGCACCACCGCCGCAAGCAGCAGCAGCACGGCGAGGCCAAAACTTACACGATTCGACAAAAGTCCCTCGATCTAATTCGATGTCTGTTTATTCGTTCCCTAGATCGCTGTTGCCCAGGCGGTGAAGCCCAGCACCAGCACCCCGAAAATCACGTTGAGCCATGTCAGGCGCGTTTCCTGCCGCCGAAGCTGCGCCTGCGCCACCGGGTCGGCTTTGCCGCGCGCTGCCAGCAGGCTGATGCGCTCCAGCGCCGGGGCGACCCACAGTTGCAGCGCCAGCCCACACACGACCATCCCCCCGATGGCGATGTGCTTGAACAGCATGACCCGGCTCCACTCATTATCAAACTGCATCACGCCGTCGTAATTGGGATCGGCGGTCATCTGGAACAGGCCGGTCACGACCAGCACGGCGAGGCTGAGGTTGGTCAGCGGGAAGAAGCGCTGGCGCAGCCGCGTGAGCATTCTATGCAGCGCGGGCTGTGTTTCCAGCAGGCGGCGTGTCGCCGGCCAGACCAGCACCACCAGCGTGACCAGCCCGCCGATCCACACAGCGGTGGCGACGAGATGAAAGAAATAACTAACCGCAAGGAGTGGTTGTGACAAGGCCAAGTGCCTCCGGGCTGTCTGGCGCGCGGGCGGGGATGACCCGTTCGCCGCAGTGTTTCGCCATGTTTGCCAGTTCAATAAAGGCCGGACGGGTGATGTTGTCTGGCGTGGTGATCGCCCACCAGTATTCCTCGTCGGCTGCTGTCCATGAAGGATCGGCGATGTAAATGACCGACATCAGGCCGACCCAGGGTCGCCAGTGTTCCGCCGCGTAGCGATAAGCCGCGACCAGATTCTCCGCCTGCTGTTCTTCGCTGACCCCATACCAACTGTAATCAGGGTTTATGCCTTCGGTGTCCACATGCCAGCCGAACTCCAGAATGGCTGCCTGCCGCGCCGCGTCGCCGTTTTCCACCATAATCGCCCGCAGGTCTTCTACGCGGCGAAAGCTGAAAAAGCGCTGGCTGCCCTGTGCCTCGGCTTCGTCCGGGCCAATTTCCGGCCTAGCATACCCCGGCGCGTGCATTCCCACCACATCCGCATAACGCTGGAAGCCCGCGTCATACATCGCCTGTAAGTATTGGTCGTCCGGCAGCGCCATCTCGCAGCAGTTGCCCGTTGGCGCAAGCCCGGCAGAGATGATGATCGCCTGCGGGTCTGCCGCGCGGATCGCCTCGCTGCACACGCGCAGCAGTTCGACATAAGCGGCGGCATCCGGCGGCTGCCCGCCCCACTCGCGCGAGAGGTTCGGCTCGTTCCACACCTGATAGGCGGCGATGCGCCCCGGGTAGCGCCCGGCCAGCGTCCCACAGTACGCGCCCCATGCTTCTAGGTGGTCTGCATCGGGCGGCGCGTCTACAAAATCTGCGTCCTTGCGGCCTTCCAGCGAGGGATGCGCCCAGCCCGGCGCGTCGCTCAACCGCGCGACCAGCTTCAGCCCGCGCCGTTCGACCTCCCCCAGAATCGCGTCGGCGCGGCGAAAGTCCCAGGCATCCGGGCGCTTCTGTACATCTTCCCACGCGAAAATCTGCTTCACGTGGCTGAAGTTCATCAGCCGCACCCAGTCGAGGTGCAGCCCGGTGCTGCCATCATCCCACCACAGAAACGTCTGGATGCCATACGTCAGCGAGGTAAACGGCGGGTCGGTGACGGCGGCGGCCTGTAACCTGTCGGCAGGCGGGCGCAGAAGCATGTAGGCAAAAAAGAGGGTCACGGCAGGCAAAATCACCATGCCCGCCATGACCCCGCGCTGTTTCAGGCGGTTCATCCAGTATTAGCGTCCGATTTCTTCCCTATAAGCGGCTTGCCACTCTGTCAGCGCGCCGTAAACCGGGCGGAAGTTCCAGTCCTTGCCAATGATCGAGTACGGCACGTTGTCGTTGGACGGGTCCCATCCGGCCTGTGCGCCGTAGTTCAGGTTCCACACAAACGCCAGCCACACGGTATCCCATTCGGCCATCAACTCAAGCGCCTGAATCGTCCATTCTTCCTGCTCGGCCAGCGTGTTATCGTCGGCGAAGCTAAAGCCCGGCGGCGAACCGTCGAGGTCTTCGGTAGAAGCCCAGCCGAACTCCGTCACGCACAGCTTCTGGTCGCCGTCCGCCAATTGGATTTTCTGGGCGTAGGTTTGCAGCGTGCTGTAGAAGCTCCAGCTATGATGCGGGTTGTCGAAGGGGCCACGGAAGGTCGCGCTGGGGTCGTTGGTGACGTTATCCCACGCGACGCTCGGCCCGATGTTGTAGCCGTTGTGGTGCGCGCCCACGCAGTCGGTATAGTTGAGCAGCCCGGCGGCGATCAACTGGTCGAGGTAGACGAAATCATCCAGCGCGCTCACGCGGCCATCCGGCTCTGTCCAGCCGCCGGTGGGCGACAGCGCCCCGCTGATGATGATGATGCCGGGGTCAATATCCTTCACGGCGGTATAGACGCTGCGCAGCATATTGACGTAGGCGCTGGCGCTCAGGCCGCCGGTGGACATCCACTCGCGGTCAAGGTTCTGCTCGTTCCACACTTCGATGCCGTGAATCCGGTTCGGGTAGCGCTCCAGCAGGGCGGTGATAAAGTTCACGAAGTCCTGCGGGTCGGCGGGCGGGCCGTGCTTACTCAGGTCAACGCCCGGTTCGCGCGCCCATTCCGGCGCGGTCACGATCGAGGCCATCACCTTCAGGCCGTGTTCCGCCGCCGCCTCGAAGGCCAGATCAAGCCGCGCCCAGTCAAACTGGCCTTCCTGCGGCTCAACATCTTCCCAGCGAATCTGCTGCTTGAACCAGTCCATGTTGAGCTTTTCGACCTCGCCCATCCACAAGTCCTGCATGTCCGGGTTGCCATCCAGCGCGTACTGTACCTGAATGCCGACCTGGAACACCTCATCATCCACAGGCAGCAGGGTCGGGGATGGCTGCGGCGTGGGTTCATCAGTCACGGCGCTCTGGGCAGCCGCCCCGGCCATTTCCTCTGTCGCCTCGTCGGTGGCCTGTGCCTGCGCGACAGCCTGCGGGCTGGGCGAGGCCGCCTGCTGCGGCGTGGCGCTGGCTTCGCGCGTCGGCTGCGCGGTGCTGGAAGGCAGCACGACCGCCGCCTGCACAGGCGAAGGCGTGATGTCCACAGGCAGCGCCATGTTGCGCGTGTCGGTCACGCTGTTGATGGGGTTGACCACCCCGTAAGCGATGTAAATCGCAAAAAACGTACACGCGCCCATCAGCACGGTGATGCCTGTCCAGGCGATGGCAAACGTTCGCACCTGCCTGCGGATGGTGTTCTTGGGTTTCATGGCTCTCGTCGTCACGGCTCAAAGTTCTCCTGTAAATCTCGTTGTCTGCCGCGCCCTCCCCCCACGAATGGAGAGAGGGCGGGCGCTTTTAACGCGCTCCTGCCAGTGCCGAGCAGGCCGGGCAGCTTCCGTCGGCGCGGATCATGGCGTAACCTGCCTGCGGGTCTGCGCCGTAGTGGGTGAAGTCCGCGTTCCAGACGATCATCAGGCGCACCCTGCCGCTTTGCGAAGCCAGCGCCGCCGCCTCGGCCAGCCATGCCGCGTGCTGCTCCAGCGTGACGTTGCTTGCCCATGAGAAGAACGGGTCAAGCGGCGGGTAGCCCGCCGAGGTCAGATAACCGAGTTCGGTAAAGCAGATGGGTTTCGCGCCGCCGATCAGCCCCCAGTAGGTATCGAGCATCCCGAAGAAGAAGCGCGTGTAATAATCATCTCCGCGCGGGTCGCCGCTGCGCTGGCTGGGGCCGACCACACCTTCGTTATAGTGCGCGCCCAGACAGTCCATGTATTGCAGGCCGCCCGCGTTGACCATATCGCGTATCCAGTTATTGTCGTTGACCACCTGGCCGGGGAAGGCCAGCTCTGCGCCGGTGGGCGCGGGCGCGCCGCTAATCACCATCACGCTGCCGTTCGCGCCCTTGATGGCCGAGTACGCCGCCTGAAGCATCCGCGCGTAAGCCGCGCCGCTGATCTGGCCGCGCGGCCATTCGCGGTCGAGGTTCGGCTCGTTCCAGACTTCAATCGCGTCTGGCCCCAGCGCGGCCACGCCGCCGAGGAACGAAGCGTATTCCGCCACGTAACCATCGAAGTTCGAGCCGAGCGCGCCGATGTCGCCCACGACGGCCATCAGCACTTTAAAGCCACGGCTTTTCGCGCCGTTGATCTCGGCAGCCGCTGCGCTGGGGGACATGCCGGGGCCGTGCCTTAGCTGCACCTTCATCCAGTTCATCCCGGCGGAGCGCATGGCGTTGGCCGCGCGGTCGCTGTTGGTGCCGGTCACGTGCGCGCCCAGCTCAAAGCTGCCGCCGACGATGCTGCCCGCGCCGGGCGCGGACACAGGCGCGTTGCTGGCGGGCGCAGCCGCGACTGACTGCGGCACCGGAGTCGGGGTCTGGGTGGGGGCGGGGGTGGGCGTTGCGGTCGGCAGCGGGGTCGGGGTCGGCGTGGGGGCGAACAGCGCCACCGCCGCGCCGCTGCGCGGGATGGCCGCGTCGCCGTTGACGATGGCTACGTTCACCGCGTAATTGCCGTCCGGCGCTTCCAGCGTGACCACCAGTTGCTCGTCCAGCCCGGTTGTGATCTCATCAATCAAGCCCGCCGCGCTCTCGATGCGCCAGCGCAGCACCAGTTCGCGCTCACTCGGCGCGCTCG